>CAJUID010000003.1 GCA_910585905.1 uncultured Lachnospiraceae bacterium | reverse complement strand
TGTTGTAGCTATCTTACATCAATTTGGAGGTTTACACAATCTTTGGGACAGTCTCAGAAGGTCAGGTATTAAAAACACTGATTTCTACGAGAGATTCGTATTTTAAGATTCAGAGCTTAAAAATCGGTATTAACCGACAGCCCCTTTTTGTTATACACGTATATAATATACTCTAGATTACGCAAGACACAAACTATCCTCTTGGCGGGAACGGATCATTTCCATATGAATCTCTTTCTCTAATCTTTCCATCTTTGCCATGAATAAATAATTCTGACTCTTGATTGCGAGCAATATCTCTTGCTATCTTGATTGCTTCTGCTTGTGTTTCTGTTTTTGCGGTTGCTCTTTTGTTGTTTTCGCCTTTGACTTGCCATCCACCATCTTTTGATGGTGTTACATGCTGATTTTTTCCCATATACTACACCTCCAGTAGTTGATCAATATCTTTTTTCCAGTTACTGTTATGAATCAAACGAGCATCATGTAATTTCCCATTTAAAATCTCTGCCTTTGTTAATTTGGAGAGATATTCCCAATTCTGACCAAAAACATATGTGGCATTATCCGGATAAACACTTTCAAGAACATATATGTTTTTTTCTTCAAATCCGAAAATCACATAACCCCGAAACCCGGATTTCCCATAAGCCAAAAAATCCGGTTGAAATTTCTCGATGTACTCACTTTTATCAAACAACAATTTTTTTGCGGTCTTACTTCTGTGTTCACATATTCTTTCTAAATCTTTTTTGATTCTCTCCCATGGATGCCTTCCTTTAGGAAGCACTTCCCAATTAAGTCTTTTCACTTTGGCAGGGATTAGGTTTTGATAATTATCTGTCAGAATATCACATTCTCCAAAAATAGTCAGAAAAATATTAATAGTGTTAATCAATTTCTTTTCATTTTGTCCACAGAACTCTATTGGTTCTGTCACAGCATTAAGCATTCCCTCTTTGCCATATTTCAAAGATAACTCCACACTATATGGTGCATATTCCATTCTTGGATACCTTTCTCTGGGAATGAGTACAAAATCTGATACCTCTCTAGTCTCTCCGCGTCCGGCCCATTCTTTTCGAGTCCACCATAATGTTTGATAGTATTTCTCTTTAGGCTTTGATCTGTCAGCAATATAGAACTTTTCTGCATTTCTTATGGTTGCTGGGTTAATAGCCGCCGGAAGAATAGTCTCTCCATCCTGCAGGTCTGAGGAAAACCCTATTTCCATTAATTTCTCTTTAAAACTAACGGCATCACATAATGCAACTATAACCTTTTCCCCCTGTTTAACCCAACTCATGCAAGATAACGTATTTACTCTTTTTTTTCTTAAATTCATACAGTTCCTCCTTATATTTACATTTTAATATCTATGTTTAAAAGGAGAAATGACCAAAGTACTTATTTTTTTCAATGGCGCAGGTATCATTAATCACTACTTTACCATGCTTAACTCATAATTTTCGCCCCCTTTTTTGTTTTTTCAGTTGAAAATATGTAGTAATCATGGTAATATAATAGTTGTGTTTTTATTATGCGCCATGGTCATTTCATCCATGGTTACTACATTTGGTGGATAACCACCCCGGAACCAAAGTTGCCGCTTTGGTTCTTTTTATTCAAAATCTGGAATGTCTGGTACTGCCCCAAATACTCCTTGAAGATATTTTGCACCGATATTTTCATTTCCACGTACATTTGGAAACTCACTCAAACGGTTTATCTGAGTTTCTCCGTATTGATTCTTATCTGTGAACCACACCTGATCTCGTCTAACATTGTTAAGAAGTAATGTATCATGCGTCGTGCATACTAACTGGGCATTTTGGGGATTTGTTTCATTTGAATTAAATAGTCCCACTAACAATTTAACCAGATTAGGATGTAAACCATTTTCAATCTCATCTATAAACAAAACTCCTCCTACGTCTAAAATTTCAAAGACAGCAGGCAAGATTCTAAGCATACGGATTGTTCCATTTGACTCATATTTCAAAAAAGGTAATTCTATCTCTCCTATCTGTTTATGATTCTTATAAGTAGCATGCATAGATAAGACACTTACTTGTATATTTTTTATTATCAATTCTTTGTTGTCCAAATCATCATCATTCAAAACATGCTTATCAAGTTTTGATTCTAAATCGATTTTCAAATTTGTCAATGTCGGATCAGCTATTTTCAAATATTTTAAATATCTTTCAATTGCCTTATCATTCGTATTATTCTCATCAAAATCCGGTGCATTCTCAACAGAAGCCATATTAATAACACGATAACTCATTATTTCATCTAATATCATATTAGCCAATGAATTATTTAACATTGCCGCCATTGCCAAGCATAAGGCATCATCTCTTACAACCGACACCATCTTTTTAAAGGATGCCATATTGGAACGCAATATTATGTCCTCGTAATTTGGTGATGTTCTCTTAATCAATATTTCTGTTCTTTTATTTTTTTTTGTTAAAATTTCTTCTTGGATTTTTCCATCTTGCGTAGAAAAAGAGTATGAATATAAAATCCCTTCCAAAAATAACTGTATTTCAAAATACGTTGCCTCACTTTTACAATCAACATCAAATTTGAATGTTTCAATCGGAGATGCTAACTCTTTCTTAATTGCAGGTACTTCTAATAATTTGTTATTATTTGCTCCCAAAACTGTCGACATTATGACAATTTTCTGCATTTTTGTTAATGCTGAAAGAAAATTCGTCTTGCCTGAACCATTAGCACCATATAAATACGATATTTTATTATAGTTCTGCCCAGAAACTTCAAATGTATTTTCCTCCAAAAATTCTTTTTTCAAATTTTCCGCTACAGTTGTTATTCCTGTAACTTCTTTAAATGGTCCTGTGTTACCCACTGAAAATGAAACAAACATAATCGCACCAAACCTTTCTAATTTCATACAGCATTATACATCTATATATCCAACTTGTCAACTATTTATTTCTGTTTTTCGAATTTTTCTTCGATTTTGCTTTATAACTAGCATTTTTATCCCCTATTTCGTTTGATTTAAGTTGTCTTTTGAAAAACCTAATTTACACCAGACATCTAACCTGTAAATAAAAAAACTGATAATGAGTTCTCCTTTCCTCACTACCAGCTATCCAATCTTCCCTCTTACTATATACACATTTTTTCCTATCGTTTGTGTATACTGTTCCATATACTCATCTTTTTTAACTGTATGCACTATATACACAGTGAAATACCATACTCCATTTTAGTTTTACCAAAGAATCCGAGTAGCCATATCCCTGTGCTTTCATAGGAAGCATGCGGTAAGTGCGCTTCACTTCCTCCCCCTCCTCCACCTGTGCTACCAAGCTAATAATCGAATCGGTCTCCTCGGCAAGTTCCTGAATATGTGTAACATAGATTCCATAACACTCACGCATTAAAAAATGCTCCATCACTTTTTTTCCCATAATCAGGGCATCATGTGTGGTTGCTGTCGTAAAAAGTTCATTTAATATAACAAACTGGTGTTTTTTGTCCTGATGCATCATCGGTGCCAGGCGGTTGATTTCCTCCTTTAATTTCCCAGAGTTTGACTGTATTTTCTCTTCTGCCTCAAAATGCGTTGCAATCCCTTCAAAAAACGGAAGTTCAAGGGATGATACATTTACGGGCAGCCCCATCATTGCAAAATAGACTGCCTGCCCCACTGAGCGGGCAAAGGTCGTCTTTCCACCCTGGTTTGGCCCTGTTACTACAAAGAAAGATGGTTTCTGGCTCCAATGAAAGTTATTGGAAACAACAGTATATGCTCTGCTTGCATTTTTCCACAGCAGAGCAAGATCATAGACACCTGTACCGGAAAAATCGTTCTGCCCTAAAATATGCGGCAATTCCATTGGGTATCCAAAAACCCTTGTCTTTTCTGCAAACTCCAGAAAACCAAGATAAAACTGTACCTCCTCTTCAAAACGGAGAATTTTTTCTGCATAGAAATTCGGGAACTGTTGTTTAAAATTCCGCATTTCACGAAAAACCTCTGCATTACTTTTTTTCAGCAATTTCACCAGCGTTTCTTCCAGGCAGGACGGTTCCAATGCATTCGGAAAAATCCCACTGAAAGAACAATCCTGCCCTATATCATCCACCCTTAAAAGTGCCGAAAGTTCTTTTAGGTAATCCTCCGTCTCTTCCGCCTCCTCGGTAATTACAATCCGTTCTTCCTCAACCGTAAGCCGAAACTTCAACTGGGAAAAAATTTCATTTGCATGTGCCGCTTCCTGCCCAAAGTTCTGTTCTTGAAGATTTGCAATATGCTTTCTGACATACTCCCGTAGGGCAAGGATTCCCTCAGAGGATGGGCTACATGAGTCTAAATCCCGCCCAAATGCTAGCAGGCTGTCCCAGTACAGAGAAGCCGCTTTCAAATGATAGCTCGCAGCCTGAACCGTCTCCTCACATTTCAGCGAAAATGCATAGGAGAGGCGGGACTTCTGTAACAGAAAGCAAAACCTGCGGATGCAAGAATTTAAATCCTTGTCCGAAAGATCTCTGCAAATCTGCTGGCGGTACTGTATCAGCGAAACAGAAGACGGAAGCGTATAATAAAAATGCCGAACGGCATACCCTTTTGTCTGGTTTTCAATAATCTTCAAAAGATAATCTAATTTCAAATCCTCAAAAAAGGCTGGCACAGATTTGCCAGCCTCCTGTCCAGAATTTGCAAATAATATGCTTTGAAACCCCATTACAGCCTCCATTCTAAAACAGACATTCGTCATCATCCTCTTCGATTACCTGAATTTCCAGATAATCAAACGAAATCTCTTCAATAAAATTATCTTTTGAAAAACGAGTCTTGTCCACCCGCTTAAATTCTGCGATATTCATATCTAGCCAGATTGGTTTTCCCAAATCAAAAGTATAACATACCTCCTCCAGGGCATCAAATACTTTCTTTGTGCGGTTTTTTTCGGACATGGGTGCACTGTCACATATTGTGATATCCTGGATCATACGGTTGTCTTTCCATTCCTTTGCCCACAAGCGAAACATGTTTACTCCTTTCCTGCGGATTGAATAATCTGCAGTATCTGCTCTCTTGTCACATCAAATGGTGCTGCAGCAAGCTTTCTTTGATTTCCTGCTATTTCATCTGCCATAATCTCCATTTCCTCTCCCGTAATCTCTACCGTGCCAAGAAGCTCTTTCATAATTCCCGCAAACTGACCAATGCTGCCAAATCCCAGCGTGCGCAGCGCCATAATAACCTGCGGCTCAAATTCTTCTGGAAGGGCATCAAGATATCCGGCAAGAAAAATCCCCACTGCCTTTCCATGCGGAATTCCCTTATGATAAGTCAAATAATAGCTTAATCCGTGCGGCAGGCTCGTCCCGGTCTGGGCAATTGCCATCCCCGCAAGGCTGGATGCAAACATCAGCCTTGCGGAATCCTCCTCAGATGCTTCCGCACCAAATAGGACATCCGCTGCCGTGCCCCAGACTTCCATCGCATACTGACAAAACATCCTGCTATAATCTGTCGCATTGGAATGAAAATAGCTCTCTAACATGTGCCCAAGCGCATCAACTGCAGTATTGGCCAATACAGAAGATGGCGCTTTCTCAATATATTTCCCGTCCACTAACGCTAGAACCGGAAAAATCATATGGCTAATGCTCTGTTTCGTCTTTAGGTCATCTCTGGTCAAGATTGCGTATGGCGTCACCTCTGAACCGGTCCCACAAGTAGTAGGGACTGCGATAACTGGAAGATGCCGTAAATCCTTCTGCTGGTATAGCACCTCCTCCGTGCTGTCCCTGTTCTGGATCATCAGTGCAATTGCCTTGGCAGCATCTAACGGCGAGCCGCCGCCAACGCCAATTACAAAATCCGTCCCTTCCGCCCGGCCAAGCTCCGCAGCTTTCATAATACTGCCTATACTCGGATTTTCCTCTATATTATCAAAGATAACGTAAGATGTGTGATATTGTTCCAAACCATCCGTAACATCCTGCAGTGCGCCATTCTTTTTCGAGGATGATTTTCCTGTAATAATCAACGCCTTTTTTCCATAATGCGCCATCTGTTCACTGTGGTTCCTAACGGCATCCTTCTCCTGAAATACCATTGTCGGCATATATAATTTCATATTTTGACCTCCGTTTTCTCACTGTCCCTTAACTGTTCATAAAATGGTTTGCGTACTTTCTTCCTCGTCAGCTCCACAAGCCCCAGTTTCGTCATATCCACAAGGCTCGCAGGTACCGGGTCTTTTCCAAGCTCTGCCCGAAATACGCCAAGGAGCTCCTGGTTAGCCTCGTCAGATTCCATATCAATAAAATCCACTAAAATAATCCCAGAAAGATTCCGCAGGCGAAGCTGCACCGCAATTTCCTTTGCCGCCTCAAGATTCACCTTTAAAAAGTTTTTCTGTACATCCTTTTTCTTTGAAATCGCCTTTCCAGTATTTACGTCAATTGAAACAAGTGCCTCTGTTGGCTGGATAACCACATACGCCCCGCTTTTTAGCCATACCTTCGGCTGCAGTGCCTTTTCCACCGTCCTAGAAATATTAAATACGGCATCCATCTTACCATTTTCCGGATTCCACAATACTGGCTCCGGTGCATCTTCCCAGCCATTCCGTCCCAGAAAATCCTTAATAGAGCCATAGATTTCTTCCTGGTCAGTCAAAACCTCCTTTGCTCTGTCTTGATACATCCCCTGGATGCTTTCAAGATAGGCGGGTAATGCCTCGTGCAGGCAGGTAAATTGTGCCATATGCCTTCCACGCGATATTACATCTTCATAGCAGCTTTCTAACTGTGCCACCTCTTTTTCCAACGCCTCCTCAGACGCACCAGCACTATTCGTTCTCGCGAGAAGTGCATAATCCTTTCCGCGGCAGCAGGAAGCCAGAAATTCGGACAGCCTCTCCCTGTCAGTCCGATCCTTAATCTTTTTGGAAAGAAAGACTCCATTCTCCCCTGCCGTAAGCACCACATACTTCCCTGCAAACTCCAATTTTCCGGTTAACGTCGGCGGTTTTGTCTTCACCGCTTCGCGCTCTACCTGCACAATAATCTCGTCTCCAATCAGAACGCGGTCCTGCCCATGCACTACACTGTCCGTTGCGATTGGGCAGAATGAGGAATATAGGGACAGATAACCCATCTGCCCTTTCTGAAATTCTACAAAAGCAGCATTAATATTTTTAACAATATTTCGGACCTTCCCCACATAGATATTGCCAAGAATTCCCTCCCCGGCGAGAGGCTCCGCCTGCAGCCGGCAGATTCTTCCACCCTCCGTCCATGCAGTAATCAGACTGTCCCCCCGCTTAGTAATCAGAAGCTTATCTGCCAATACAATCATCCTTTCCATATTCCGACAGTGGAATTAACTTGCAAGGCACCGCTGAAGACAGCGTATGAACCTCACCCTTTTTCGCATCCAAATCAGCATACATTTCCATGCGATGAATCTGGTACGAAAGCCAGTCATATTTCTCACCCTCCTGAATACTAAGTGCCTCTATTACTAATTCTGGCTTAATATTAACCATGCTCCCTGCTGTAAGCTGCAGATAAAGCACTGGTATATATTTCGAGAGATCCAGAGCCAAGCTGCCATAAGATACTCCAGTAAAATCCTCAAATTCCTGTCGCTCATCCGCAATCCGGTAAATATTATCTTTGATATCTACTATTTTTTCTGATCGCTTTGTCTTCTTACAGATATCAACCGTATTCCTAGAAAGAAGCCGTTCCACTGCTTCCCTCCGCCGTGCACGGTCCATTAGAAAACTTTGCTGCCCAGGTTTCACCGTTATTAAGTAATCACATGCGGCAAGCACTGCCATAGAGGTTTTTGAATCCTCTTTTAGCACGGTCATGCCTTTTACCCTGATTTCTTCATTCATCACTGCATTTAGCCTTAACACAAAGTCATCAATTGGCTCCCCATCTTCCAAGACAATATCAAGGTATTCTGCATCACTCGAAAGGCCAATTCCAAGAGGGGAGGCAAAAGACATAAGCTGGTGCGGGGAAAAACCCTGGCTGTAACTAAGCGCAATATCTGCTCTGCGGAATGCCTTCTGGAAATAGCGCATCACATCCAGATGCCCAATAAAACGCATAGAACCCGTTTTGGAAAATTTAATTCTCGCCTTCATCCGCCTATGCCTCCTTTCCTTCCACACAGACACCACACTGGAACTTCATAGCACCACAACCCGCACACTCCGCGCGGCAGTTTGGCGTTGTCTGCCCTTCCTTAGCCCGCTGATATTCTGCAAACAAGAACTGCTTTGTCACGCCAATGTCTATAAAATCCCACGGAAATAGCTCGTCCTCCCTGCGTTCCCTCTTAAGGTAAAAATCCATGTCTACATTATGGTCGCTAAAAGCCTGCTCCCATTTGCTATAAGAAAAATGCTCTGACCACGCATCATATATACATCCGCTCCGGTATGCCTGCAATATCACGTCACACAGTTTTCTATCCCCTCTTGCAAAGATTCCTTCCAGCTCCGACACATCTGCATCATGACAATTATATTTAATGCTTTTTGCGTTCCTCTGGGACTTTACCTTATCCAAAAGAAAATATCGTTTTTCCTCCGCCTCCTCTTTTGAAATCATTGGTGACCACTGGAATGGCGTAAACGGCTTTGGCACAAAAATAGACGTACTGGTAACAATATTCACCTTTCCGTTTCGTTCCTCTTTTGGAAGTGTGTAGTATTCTCTCGCAATCTGGTCTGAAAGCACCGCAATCGCTTCGATATCCTCCCACTCCTCACCCGGAAGCCCCATCATAAAATAAAGTTTCACGCGGTTCCATCCCCCAGTAAAGGCATCATGGGCACCCTTTAAAATGGATTCTTCCGTAAGTCCTTTATTAATGACATCCCTCATTCTTTGAGAACCTGCCTCCGGCGCAAATGTCAGACTACTTTTTCTGACATCTTGAACCTTTGACATCACATCAAGTGCGAAGGCATCAATCCTAAGAGACGGCAGGGCAATATTCACACCCTTTCCCTGAAATTCATCAATCAACCAGTAAACAAGCTCAGGAAGCTCCTTATAATCGCTGGAGCTTAGAGAACTCAATGTAATCTCATCATGCCCCGTGGAATGAAGCATTTGTTCTGCACGTTTTTTTAAGAATTCTAAATCCCTGGGACGGATTGGGCGATAAAGCATCCCCGCCTGGCAGAAACGGCATCCCCTGATACAGCCGCGCTGGATTTCAAGAACCACCCGGTCCTGTGTTACCTTAATATATGGCACAAGAGGCTTTGCAGGATAAAATGTATCCGACATATCCCGCTCAACCTGTTTTTGTACTCTCTCTGGCGTCTCCGCCACCGTCTTTTTAAATGCTGCTAATGTACCATCCTCATAATATTCCGCCTTATAAAACTGCGGCACATAGATTCCTGGAATCTGTGCCGCCATTTTAAGAAACGATATCCTGTCCGCCCCAAGGCTCTTCCACTCCTTATAGGCATCCATCAATTCAAAATAGACAGTCTCTCCCTCGCCAATATAAAATAGGTCGAAAAAGTCTGCAATTGGTTCTGGATTATAGGCACAAGGACCCCCGCCAATCACAAACGGGTCTTCTAGCGTTCTATTCTCTGATCTTAGCGGTATGCCGGACAAGTCAAGCACTTGAAGGATATTGGTGTAACACATCTCATACTGGAGCGTAATACCCAAAAAATCAAAGTTTTTTACCGGCTGCTGGCTCTCCAGCGCAAAAAGCGGAATCCCCTGCTCCCTCATAATCTTGTCTAAATCTACCCATGGGGAATAGACACGCTCACAGTAAATATCTTTCCTGAGATTTAACATATCATATAAAATCTGGATACCAAGGTGTGACATCCCAATCTCATAGACATCTGGAAAACACATACAGAACCGGATTGCCACCTCCGAAGGGTCTTTTGCTATCATATTTATTTCACCGCCAATATACCGGGCAGGCTTCTCAACTGATAAAAGTATTTCATCACTCAGCGCTAATTTTCTCATGTCCACTCCATTTCTCTCTATCTGTTGGCTCTTTATGGCATTTCCATAGACAGCACAGGCAAGGATAGCATAACAAATTATTCCTATCTGCTATTTTGCTGGCACCACCTGCTTCATCGCCTCTGCCGCCTGCTTTACAACCCCCTCCAGATGTCCTTCTTTTGAGAGTACCTGCTCCACATAAGCCCTGTCAAATCCCTGATAAGACAATTTTAAATGAAAAGAAAGAATCAAAACGAAAAAAAGCACTCCGGCTGTCACCATCCGAATAATGCCATAATGATTCTTTCCTCCTTCAAAATCTGCCTGTTCCCACACATCTGTTGTGCCAGGCTTTACCTGCTCGCCTTCCCTGCCATAACTATTTCTGGCATAAGAATCCCTTCCGTATCCCCAGCCCATATTTCTTCCTGCATTCTGTGAAAAAGCAGATTTTGCCTCCCTGATCTTTTCTGAACGGCTAATTGGCTGCTCTTCCTGCTCATAATAATAACGTCCCATATGATTTTCCCCCTTTGCATATTATATTGCATCTATTTTCAGATAAATCTGTAAATTAACTTTTGATGTAAACGTATGCAAAGGGTTTTCCATTTATGCTTCCATCCAGCCAAGATCTGGATATTCCAGGCATCGGTCCCTCGTTAATAGTTTTTTAATTGCATCATGAACATCTGCCCCCTCGAAAAGCACGTCACAAATCTGCTCTACGATTGGCATAGATACCTGATACTTTTTAGCAAGCTGATAGACTGCTTTTGCGGAATAAACACCCTCCACAGCCTGGTTCACCTCGGCAAGCGCCTCCTTTACAGAACGGCCCTTTCCAATTAGATAGCCGGCATTGTGGTTCCTGCTGTGGTTACTGGTACAAGTTACGATCAAATCACCAATCCCAGAAAGCCCGCCAAGCGTCTCCATCTTTGCGCCCATCGCAACCCCAAGCCTTGATATTTCTGTAATTCCCCTTGTAATCAATGCAGCCTTAGTATTATCACCAAAACCAAGGCCATCACAAACCCCGGCAGCAAGGGCAATAACATTTTTCACGGAGCCGCCAAGCTCAATGCCAATAATGTCCGGGCTGGTATACACCCTAAATAATTCATTCATAAAAATTTCTTGAATAAAGATTGCGGCCGCTTTGCTGGCACTTCCTACTACAACAGTAGTTGGCATTCCAATTGCCACCTCTTCCGCATGGCTTGGTCCAGAAAGAACTGAAATATCTGCCTGCGGTATCTCTTCCACCAAAATATCGCGCAGCGTATCTAAAGATTCTTCCTCAATTCCTTTTGCCACATTGACGATCCTCTGCCCAGAGACAATATATTGTGCGGCTTCCTTTGCGGTACTCCTCACAAAAGGCGAAGCAACAGAAAATACAATTAAATCCTTGTCTGAACATGCCTCCTCTAAATCACTGGTCACCACGATAGAATCCGGAAGCTTTACTCCCGGAAGCCGGTTTTTGTGTTCCCTATTTTCCATAAGCATAGTAACTTCCGATGGAACCTTTGACCAAAGCATTACCTCATGGCCATTTTTAGCCAGCATAATTGCCAGTGCAGTCCCCCAGCTTCCTGCCCCCAAAAAACTAACTCTGCTCATTGAATCCTGCCTCCTTTTCGCCTTACTTCTGCCACAGTTTATTTTCATTTCCATGAATTATCCGCACAATATTCTGGCGGTGCTGAAAATATGCAAATACTGTAAATAAAAGGCTGATTACCATCATATGTATAAACTGCCTGTCGTTATAATGGAATATCAGCGTGTTTGCCGGAATATACCATGCCACAAACAGCGAGCCAACTGACACATACCTGGTCAATACGACTGCTGCAATAAAAATGGCAAGCCCGACCGGAATCATGATCGGATGGGCGGCGGACATCACAACCGCAGACGTCACAGCAATTCCTTTCCCTCCCTTAAAACCAAGATAAAAAGGATAATTATGGCCAAGCACAACTCCAAGGCCGCAGTAGAGGCAGAGCAGATATGCATCTGTCTGTGTAGTAAAACAAAAACGAATCAGCAGGATTGGTACAACTGCCTTTGCCAAATCGCCTACAAATGTAATGATAGCAGGCAAAACTCCGAAATTCCTAAGTACATTTGTCGTTCCGGCATTTCCACTCCCAAGCGTCCTGATATCCGTATGGTAAAACTTGCCCACAAAATACCCGCTGGAAATACATCCGCAAAAATAACCAACTGCCAGACATAATAAAATTTCTACTACACTCATTTTTCCCTGCGCTCCCGAATTAAAAATTTAAGCGGCGTTCCGGCAAACCCGAACGCTTCGCGTATCTTATTTTCCAGATATCTGGTATAAGAAAAATGCATCAATTTTTTATCATTCACAAACACTACAAACGTAGGCGGCTTAATGCTAACCTGCGTCATATAATAAATTTTCAGGCGTTTTCCCTTATCGGATGGCGGCTGCTGCATAGCAACTGCCTCCGTCAAAATATCGTTCAATACACCTGTGGCAATGCGGAGCTGGTGGTTCTGTATCACAACCTCCAGCACATCAAAAAGTTTCGGCATCCGCTGCCCAGTCTTTGCAGAGATAAAAATTATCTCTGCATATGGCAGAAAGGAAAGAACCTGTCTTATTTTATCAGTATATTCTTTTACGGAATGATTATTCTTTTCTATTGCGTCCCATTTATTGACTGCAATAATCATACCACGTCCTCTGTCATGGGCAATCCCGGCAATCTTAGCATCCTGCTCCGTCACGCCCTCCGCTGCATCAATGACCAGAACAACAACATCAGCACGTTCCACCGCAGAAACAGTACGGAGAATACTATATCTCTCAATTTCTTCTTTTATTTTGTTTTTGCGGCGCAGCCCTGCTGTATCAATAAATACATATTCCTTATCCTGCCAAGTAACTGCTGTATCAATGGCATCACGCGTTGTGCCGGCTACATCTGATACAATTACACGGTTTTCCCCAATAATTTTATTAATAATAGATGATTTTCCTACATTTGGCTTGCCAACAATCGCAACGCGCGGCCTCTCATCATCCTCATCCTCTAGACTATCTGGAAAAAGGTCTGTCACCTCATCCAGCATATCGCCAATTCCAAGCTTCCCAATGGATGAGACTGGATGTGGGTCGCCAATCCCCAAATTGTAAAACTCGTAGACATCCGGCATCAATTTATCAAAGTTATCCACTTTATTGACCACGAGAACTACTTTTTTCTTCGCCTTCCGAAGCATATCCGCTACCTTAAAATCAGCGTCCACAAGCCCCTGTTTTACATCCACGATAAACATCACCACATCGGCCATCTCAATCGCCATTTCCGCCTGTTCCCTCATATCCCGGAACATCTGGTTTTTGGTTTCCGGCTCAATCCCTCCAGTATCCATTATGGTAAAATTGAAATTTAGCCATGATACATCTGCATAAATACGGTCCCTGGTCACACCGGGCGTATCTTTTACAATCGCAATCCGCTCCCCTGCCAACATATTAAAAAGTGTAGACTTTCCCACATTTGGACGTCCCACTATGGCTACAATCGGTTTACTCACGTTTTCCTCCCATCGTTACAGTAACATAGTTACGTATCCTCTTTCTTCCATCGGAGCAACGGGCTAGGCGGACCTGCAAATATTCCGTTTAGCAGTTGCCACGAGGGTTCTTTTTACGTTCAAGGTAATCATAAGCGCTATCTTATTATACCTCTTTTACATTTCCGGCAAGATAATCTGCAATTTTTCCAAACAAAAGCTCATTATATATAATATTTTTAGCGGTTGTCCCATAATTTGTCTCAAATGCTGTGTCCAATTCTGATTCACTCTTGCAGCCGTAATTGGTCAAATAAGTGTTTAAACTCGCCTGATACTCGTCATCTGTAACCTCAATTTTTTCTGCCTGCGCAATTGCATTATAGACAATCTGATTTCTGACATCCTGTTTCGCATTCTCCTCAACCTGATTATCATATTGTTCCTGTGTCATATTATAAGTTTTAAGATAATCCGACATGGTCATACTACTTCTTGTAAGAAAACTTTCGATAGAAGTATTTAACTGCTCAGCCATCTCCTCAACTTTCCCTTTTGGATATTCCTTCACTGTGCTGTCTAAACATACTTGCTCGATTGCCTTAGAGCGTATAATAGTCTTCCTGTTCTGTTCTTTATAATCTTTTACAGATTCATACTGTGTCAAGTTTTTCTTTACAAACTCATCATCAAACTTGGCCTCAATTTTATCTCCGCGCAAATAGTTCAATGTTACTGTAAATACTGCAGGTTTTCCGGATAAGTCTGGATTATTCTGATATGGGTCTGGAAATGTTACATTAATATCATATGTCTTACCAATTGTTTTTCCGATTAGGGCATCCTCAAAACCATCAATAAAGGATTTAGAGCCAATTGTCAGGTCATAGCCATCCGGATACTTGTCCTTTGTGCAAGAACCACCATCAAAAGCTTCGCCATCAATTCTGCCCACATAATAAATATTTACAGTATCCCCGCTTTTTACTTTTCCCTTCTTACTTTTTTTGTAAGTCGCATAATTATTTAATTCTTCATTTATTTTATCCTGAACTGCCTTGTCAATGTCACTCTTTTTTAATTCCACAGTCTTATATTCTGCCAGGTCAATATAGGATGCTGCAGACGCAATTACTGGAACCTCCGATTTCTTTGTATCTCCCTTCTTTTTGTCTGTCTCTTCCTTCTTAGTATTGTCAGAGCCTTTCTTTTCAGAACCGCACCCGCTAAGTGATACCACACTTAAGCTGACGCAAAGTGCAAATGCCAGTAATTTATTCGTTTTTCTCAATTTTGTTACCTCCACTTTCTAACTTTTCTATTACTATCTGCCCAAAGCATGTCCATTTATTCCCGCGAAGCAACGAGCCAAGCGCGAGCTTGCTCGCATTTGGCGACCGCCGCGAGGGTCAAATACCCCGCCCCTATGGGGCGAACTTACTAAAAAGAAGCTAAGTCATGCCCCGTTGCTTGCAGCGGGGTATTTGACTCACATTTTTGGCTATAGTAACTATAACTCAACATTCTCTTTTATACCACAAACTATGACAAAAGAAAAGGCATTTCCTAAAAAGTTCATATTTTTTTCGATATTTCTATTCTTCGTTTTACCTTTAGCGTTCTTTTTGCTTTATCAAGAGCTCCCACTTGTTTTAAAGGAGGGAAACGGGCTTCTCTGCTAAATATTAAATTTTAGCAGAATCAAACGCTACTGGCCTGCTTTGACTTTCCCCATTTTTCAAAAAGGATAATCTGATGTTATTGATAGGCAATGGAGTTTCGCCAATTTTACTCTGTGGTTACATGATGTTCTCAAAAACTTTAGATGGAACAACCGGGAATGCAGCCTCATCGCCAGACAACTAGCTTTGATAGAAGGTCTTTGCTTTGTAAAACTTCGATGGAATATGCGCCCCGAAGCATGTCTAAGCGGCATGTAGCAGTGTGCTATGTTTTCCTAGAAGGCACGCTTCCGCTACGCAGAGGCACGTAACGGTGCATAATATCCTGCAAAGCAGAATATAAGCACCGACGGCCTCTGAGTGCCTCTACGAAAAACATAGCACACTGCTGCATTGCCGTGAGTTTGCGAAAGGGGCGCATAAATCATACATCGAAGTTTGCAAAGGCATTAGACCTTCCTCAAAGCGTAGCGTTGCCAGATGAGGCTGCATTTCCTGGTTATTCCATTTGGATTCTGAATGAAAATCATGTACACAGAGCAAAATTGGCAAAATATCTGTGTTATCAATAACATCAGATTATTCTCTCCTAAAAATGGGGAAAGTCAAATGGCCTGCAAATTGTTTTTCCAACAGCGCATAAAAATCTTCTTCCGGCATTGGTTTTGCATAATAATATCCCTGCACCTGGTCACAGCCTATGCTCTGCAGCAACTCAATCTGTTCTTTTGTCTCTACGCCTTCTGCAAGCAGCCCAAGGTCCAGTTTGTTTGCCATAGAAACTACCTGCTCCAGAATTAGCCTTCCCTTACCGGATACCATCATATTCTCCATAAATTTCTTGTCCAGCTTAATTACATCAAACGGGGTTTCCAAAAGGATATTTAAAGATGAATAACCACTACCAAAATCATCCATCAAAAGCGTAAAGCCCTCTTCCTTTAGTTCCAGCGCTTTTAAACTCACCTGCTGGTCATCCGCTGTCTCTGTTATTTCCAATTCCAGGAGCCCTTTTGTAATATGATACTCATCAATCATATCAGAAAGTACCTGAACACACTCATTATCGCGCAAATGCACTCTTGATACATTTACAGAGACCGGGCAGGATTGAATCCCTGCCTCCTCACATTTTTTAATAAATCGACACGCTTCTTCCCATATGTAATAATCTACTTTTTTAATAAATCCGTTTTCCTCAATAACTGGAATAAATTCATTTGGAAAGATCATTCCGCGCTCTGGATGGCGCCATCTTACCAAAGCCTCCGCCCCAATAATCTCATTTTTGGCAATGCTGTACTTTGGCTGCAGATACATCAAAAACTGCCTTTCTGAAATTGCAGCCTGCATATTTTCTTCGATAAACTTCCGGTTGTACAATGACTCCTTAAACTGCTCTTTATAAAACAATATATTCGTCAAAATATTGCCTTTTGCAGCCTTTCTTGCCATCGCAGCCCTATCCTCCATCTGCCGGAGCTCCATTCTTTTATCTTCCACTGTATAAATGCCATATGACATCTGAAGCTTAACGTCCTTATAACTGCTGATTTTAGAATCTAATAGTTTGATAAACTCCACCAGCTCCTCTTCTTTCTCATATTCTGTCACCACCATAAACACATCACTTCGAAGATTAACAAAATACTGTTCCTCGCCGCAGCTTTCCGTTAACTGCCTTCTGATAAAATCTAATATCTGGTCACCGAAATTCTCACCATATAAGTCGTTCACTATTTTAAATTTTCGGATATCAAACTGAATAAAGCCAATCTCTTTCGTTGAAGAAAACAGCAGATTATTGACATTTCTCCGAAAACGACGAAGCTTACTGATACTCTTAAGCACAGTCTGCATCTCATCATTTTGAGGAATATCTTCTAAGTTAATACTGCTCTCTGTAATATCTTTGAAATAATCTGCCAACATATCCTCTAAAATTTCAATACTTATATTTAACGCCTTTGGACATTTTTTTAGAATGAGTCCCTCTTTGCGGATTACAGCTATCTCTGCCGGAACTGAAATATCTTCCCCCAAAATATCTCTGCAGTTCACTGCCCCATCCATCTGTTCTGTAAAGCGGTGGATAAACTCATCTGTCTTTTTATTGCCGTAAACTTCTAACTCCCTATCCTGGGAATCGTAAAATCCCAAAGCCATTCCCAATACTAGAAGTGACGCAGTGATACAGCCACAGGTTCCGCCCTGACGCATCCCGCCGCCAAAACAAGTGCTGATTTTAAATGCAGTCTTTAAATCCAGGCCAAAGTCATCTGCAAAGGCTCCAAATAATGCCTGCGAGCAATGATACTGCTGATTTAGTATCTGTTCTGCCTTTTCTTTATGTGTCATATAACAACCCCATTTCCGCATTCGCCGCTACATATCCGCCATTCCCACTATCTGGCAATTTGCAAATATTTCCTGACGGACTTGCCAATCTGTTATTTATACTATATTTACTTTTTATCATTATGATGTTGAAGCCAAAAGACTTTTACACCCAACAATGCTGCAAGCTGTTGTCTTCTATCTGTCCAAGGGCATAATAAAAACTAACACCATAATATGTATTCTAGCACATAAACAAAATAATGTGAAGAAGCTTTTCGTTCCCTATTGACATGCATATGTAATGACATTAAACTTTTTATTATCTAGATATATTTTTAAAATCTAACAAATAGATTGGGAAGAAAAAAATGAGCTTAGAAAAACAATTAAACTACCGCATGTTTCTACAGCGTGAAGAAAACAGAAACCATGTCGAATTTGAAGAAGAATATGCGCTCTACCATGCCGTGGCATCTGGCGACATTGAGACAGTAAAAGAATACGCCAAAGAATATAAAAAAGCGGACGCCACCAGCAATGCCAATAATGGCGTCCTATCAAAAAATCCGCTTCAAAATACAAAATATCATTTCGTCATCTTTGCTGCCTTGATTACACGTCTCTGTGTAGAGAATGGGATGGAGCGCGAAAAAGCCTATACTTTAAGTGACCTGTATATCAATCAGATTGATACTTGTACTTCTTCCAGCTCGGTCTTAAACATACAGGGTGATCTGCTTCTTGACTTTACCACACAGATGTCCCGTCTGGAGAAAGAACAGGTCTATTCTATCCAGGTTTCGCGCGCCATTGATTATATCTACCGGAATTTGCAGAAGAAATTATCTGCTGCAGAGATTGCGGAGACACTTCACCTTAATGCCAGCTATCTCTCTAAACTTTTTAAAAAAGAAACCAATCAGTGCATCAGCCAATTTATCCGGCAGAAAAAAGTACAGGCAGCCTCAAATATGCTAAAATTTTCAGAGTATTCCTACTCAGATATTGCAGAATATTTCTGCTTTACATCCCAGAGCTACTTTATCCAGTGCTTTAAGAAGGAAATGGGATGTACACCAAAAGAATACAGGGAAAAGAACTATCACAAAGGGATGGAGATATAATTTAACCCAATTGCCATTTAGTATTATATATGCCGCTGCACTCCAACGTCATCTGGAAAACTCCATATATCCTTATAATAATATGCGAGATATTCCTCCGGGCAATTCGGAACCCAGAACTGTTTTCCTTCAAATTCTGCCCTCTCTAGAGGAAACACGATATTTTCAGGCATTGTTTTACCAATATCATGCGGCCGGATCGCCTGCATATTGTCAAACCCAAAGAAAATAGAATTACTCTTCTTGACTATATTTGGATTTTTTTGTCTTGCTTCCCTTACATAGTTTATTCGCTTTTCCATACTATCCAAACCGTATACATCTGCCTGAATCCGTTTCACATCCTCACGCAAGGTCTGGAAAGGATAATTATCTGCATAATAATCCAACGCAAAGAAATCCACCGTCAAATATATTTCTTCCGTCACCTTTTTCTTTAACCCAAACATCTTATAATGCTCGTAAAAAAATAACCGCTCTGTTTTTCCATTCCATTGAAAAAGTACGCCGCCATCTTCATCCCGTCTAGCCACACAATACTCTCTCAGGCGCTCATATTCCTCCCGGATTAAATCAAAATCCATGTCATCATCCCATGGAACAAAACCGCCATTTCTAACATACCCTAACAAATTACCCGCACACAAGATCGGCCGTACCCCTAAATCCTCAACAGCCCGGCAGAAAAATTCCCCCAAATCAGCCAATGCAAGCTGTCTTTCCCTAAGTGCACCTACCGCTGGCTTCATAGAACGGATATCAGCATGCCCTTTCATATAATCTAACTGACTTTCCAGATCTGATATTTTATTCTGATAGCTTTTCATACGCATTTGATACATTGCATCTCTGTCGCACAAAAACCTCCGTGCGTCATCTGCAGAGAGCCCGCATACATCCTGCTCAACCATCGGATAAAGCCAATAATCGGAAATACCTTTCTGGTCTAACTGTGCTGCAATCAGGTATGCCTTCGGCAGCCTTACACAGACGACAACAGTATAATTGCTATACTCTTCCATTAACTGCCCCAAGGAAATAACCTGTTTCCCCCATCTCCCTACTTCATAAAAAGCCTGGTTATTATCGCAAAAGCATAAGACGTTTTCAGCACCGAGAGTTTGCAAAACCTGATACCCTATTTCACCACAGCCAAACAAAACAATTTCTTTATTCTCCATTCTCTCCTCCAATCCAAATCTGCTCTTCCCAATTTTTCAGCCCACAAGAAATATATGGATCATCACCATATCTTAATATGCTGTATTGATACAAGTTTCCTATTTCCCCTGCGGCAGCAGTTTCTTCTGCTTCATCAGAACATATCCTTCAAAGATATCTAAATCCTCTTTTGTCGTGATTTTAAGATTAACCTGGTTGCCATATGACTGATAGATGGTATCTCCTAATGCATACATTAAACTTGTAGTATGCGGTTCCGTTTTTTCCAAAATCCCTTCCTTCTCCGCCCGCTCATAAATATCCAACAAATACCCATATCTAAAACTTTGTGGGCAGGCAATCTGCATCATCGCATCCCGGTCTACCCAGTTCTTACTTACTTGGCCCTCTTCATTTGATCCCATTAACTGATAGCAAGGAGTACATGAAACAGACATATTATTTTTTCTGCAAACTTTTATCGCGTCATCAAGAATCGCATCACTCGTAAATGGTGAAACGCCATAATGAATCATTACTATATCCTTCTGGTCTATTTTTCCGTTCAAATTCTGAATCCCATTCACCACAGATTCCTGAAAAGTCTCTCCGCCATCTGCTATCCATTTCACTTTTGTCAGCTGATATCTCTGAACCATCTCATCCAAATAATCTTTCCAGCTTTTATGACATACAATCTCTATCGCATCTACTCCAGAATAATTCTGATAAATCTCCGCAGTATAAGCAAGAATTGGTTTTCCAAGAATCTCTAAAAATTGTTTTGGCCTGTCAGCCCCTAAACGGGAACCGACACCTCCTGCTAAAATCAAAGCTACTACCATTTTCTTTTCTCCTATTTCTCGTAACTCGCCAAAGCTGTATCCAGAAATCTTACCAAGTTTCTATAGGATGGTAAGAAAAAGAAACTGTCATCATCCCCCACACTTCCTTTATACAATCCCCAACAGAACCAATAAAAAGCAGATATAGGAATAAACGCATGATAGAACCTATCTTCATCCTCATTTAATTTATGCCCCACATAATATTCCAAATAACGTTCAATTTGTTCGTCTGACCAGTCATATCGGCATAGAATACAGCCAATGTCATTTGCTTCATAATTAAGCCCTGCATACTCCCAGTCAATCAGATAAATCAAACCATTATTATCATAAAGATAGTTCGGTTCGTATGTATCGTTATGGCAAAGCACCCTGCAATACCCAAGGCGCTCCGCATCCTTCTGGATATACTCATACAACCGTTCTGTTTTTTCGATAATATTTGTAAACTCTTTCTCCAAGTGCCCTTTCGTGGCGGAGGCTATGCGCATTAATTTTTTTCCTTCTGCAAGATTATCAAAAATCTTTACTGTATCATTAACAGAAGCAGCATGCAGCTTATGCAGGTACTCCATTGCAACCATAAGTTGTTCTTCATTTTCCTCAAAATTGCAATTTTTTGCATTTTCCACAAAATAAGATATTTTCCAACCAGAAAGCTCCATATGGATAAAAGACTGGTCAATGCCATACTCTTTTGCTGCCGTCTGGGCAAAGACCTCCGACTGGCGGTCTATCAAATTACCAGAACTTCCCCCTGGATGGCGGTACACATACGATTTCTTGCCAACATCAAAAGAAAAAGAGACATTCGTAAGGCCAGCATTAATAATATTGATATTTACCACATCATTCGGGCTGCACTTTAGGATAGAACATATATTTGCAATAATTTCCGAGTCTATATTCATAAGAAATTCAGAATCAAAAGACCGTAGGTCATTGATACTTTCAAACTCTAAAATTTGGTCCTTTTTAAACTTTTTCATATAAAGTGTCAGCTCTTTTAAATGCTTCGCATAAAACTCTTCCCAAAACATAGAGTCAACGCCAAAATCATTTATCTCATTCTCCATTAACATCCTAAAAAATTTTGAGAACCGCTCATTGAAATAAGCATGCCCTACCATTGCCAAAGAGTCACTGCCACCAGCCTTAACTTCCGTAATAACATTTGAATCAGAGCACCGAACAGAAAACTCCCGGAATTTTCCCTCACAATATGTACATGCCCTGTAAGATATATTATCTGGATTCTCCTCTTGAAAGGGATTTTCCGTAAAATAATGGTCTGCACAACATATGTAAGTATTAGAAAGGTAATCTTTCACTTCATATAAGGAATATAAATTCCCCTTTTTACCAAACTGATTATTTACGATTAGTTTCACGCCATACTTCTGTTCCAAATAGAAAAACTTTTCTTTCATATATCCAACAACCACATAGATATCTTCTACCCCTACTTCCTTTAGCTGCTCAATCTGCCGCTCTAATAAAATCTCTCCACGGACGCTAAAAAGTCCTTTCGGCTTTTCATATGTAAAAGGGGCAAACCGATTTGATTTACCAGCTGCTAAAATAACTGCATTTCTCTTCACTGCTACACTCCTTATCTTGCTTGTCTTCTGGTTTCTACAAATGCTTTGGTATTCCCACATCTTCTGGAAAATCCCATATATTTTCATACAAATATTCCAAAAATCCTTCTGGTTTATTTGGCGCCCAAAATTGTGCTCCCTCAAAATTTACAAGCTTTAATGGATAGATTGTATCCTTGCAAATCCATGACTTTTTACTGTTTAACCAATAAGCACACATATTATCGAGCCCAAAATAGACATGATTGCTATCCTTCACAACATATTGATTACCTCTCATTGCATCCTTGATTGCTTCCACCTTTTCGCTGTTTGTTTGCAGTGACATACATTTCCGTTTAATATGATCTGCATAAGACGCCAGCTCTTTAAATTCATAATGCTCATCATAATAATCCATCGAGAAAAAGTCGATCCAACCTAATTCTCCATCCTGCATCCGTTTAAAAACAGAAATATGATCAAACATTTCCTTATAATAATAAACATCTGGCTGTATTCCATAACCTTCTGACTCTCTTTTTTCCTCAATAAACTCTAAGTTTTCACGGCAGTAGTCTTTTAATTTCTCATAGTCCTCCCGCATTAAAGCAAGGTCCATATCGTCATCCCACGGAATAAACCCACCATGTCTCACATAACCCAAAAGATTTCCCGCATACAAAAACGGTCTTATTTCCAGGTCTTTTATCTTCTTCAAAAACGCCGCTGTTATCCCCACGATTTCTATCTGCCTTGTGCGAAGGCTGCCAACGGCCTGCCTCATATACCGGATATCCGAATTCTTCATGAAATAATCAACTTGCTTCTTAAATACCTTTGCCCATTTTCTCCACATCACCGAACGCAGATTGCTTCTTTTCAGAGGGTCGCTTATATAGACTATTTCCGAAGTATCTAGATTATTAAGCTCCTCTATCGCAGAATAAGGAATATAGTCCTTTATCCCGCCCTCTTCCAATTGTTCGGCAATTGCATATTCCTTTCTTTTTTGTGCACATATTACCACGACTGCTCCTGCTCTCTCCAATACCAACTCCTGAAAGGAAATAACAGCTTTCCCACAAACTGTTGTTCCAACTACATTCATATTGTTATCACAAAAACAGTCTATATTTTCCGCCCCAAATACACGAAATGCCAGATGGCCCACTGTCCCACAGCCAAACAAAATTATTTTCATTCTTCCGCCCAACCTCTTTATATTATTTTTATAGTTTCTCCCAATACCATTACAACAAAGAATAAATTCACTACCACATTGACTTGTCTAATAATCCATCTGCGGTGTTGTCTTCAACCACCATGGCCATCGCTAATCGCTTTTACTCCCACTTTTTCAGCTTATAATATGGATATTCGTCTAACACTACATTTTTTACATGCTGAATCGACCCAAGTTCTTCCTCCACCCCAGCTAAAACACATAACTTTTTGATATCTTTCCGAAAATTTGAACGGTCAACCGGAGAACCTTTGCTTGTCCGAAAAATAATACCGGACAAAATCTGCTCATGCGCCACATAAGTATGTAAATCATCTAAAATCGACGCAGGTATTTCTATTCTTTTATCTCTATGCTTCCGAACTGTCCAGACTGCCCCTTCCTCCAGAGATTCTACAGTCAGCTTTTCCAGCTCACAAAATCTTAAATCCATATGACAAAGTACCTGTATCATCATAGCAAGCCTCTCTTTATCATTCTGAAGTGCCGTATAGACTAACTTTTTGTAATTGGAGGAAGATATCTGCTTTTTTGTTTCTTCCTCCACATCCTGCTCAACAGGATCCAATACCACTTTCATCTCCTTCCAGCCCATCACATCACAAAACTGGTTTGCGGCCGCAAGATATGCATTAATTGTGCGCTGCTTAAATCCTTGTTTGGAAAGCCAGCACTTATAAGCAAGCATCCGTTCCTTTGAAAGCTCTTCTCCATTCAAGAAAAACTCTAATTTTTGGATGTTTGTTGTGTAAGAGGTAATTGTGTTGACACTTCTATGCTGAATTTGCAGGGAGATAGTAAAGTCAGATATACGTTTCTTGGTAATGTTTTTGGACATAAAGCACCTCCCATTTTCTAACTTTAATAAATTGATATTTCTTTATCATCTCTGTCAAATAAACACCCTTTTCTTGCAATAGCAAAATCATATTATTCAAAATAACATGGACATTATTTAATACCTTATTTTATTAAAAAACATATACAAACTCTGGAATCGAAAATCCATCCTGATCTTTCTGTACATCTTGTCCATATTTTAGATTCTCTGTATCCAACTGTATGATTGTCTTCTCCTTAAAAGCTGCAATAGCGAGCGGCAAAATCAAATCTCTATAAAATTCTTCTTTAAGTTCCCCTTCAAGGATTCCTTTCAATTCTGGAACTGTCTCAAATCCATATTCCACAATGTCTCTTTCTTCCTCATGCATACACCAGTAGCTTTTTCCATGCTCCGGCACCGGAAGATACTCTTTAATCCAATCCTCAGAGCATTCCTCCCCTGCCCATGCTTTTATCATTTCCTTCTCTTCCATATTAGTCCAGCGCATATTTTTCCCTCCAGTCCTCTGTCTCCACAAATTCTGGCTGCTCCTCCTTATAGAGCACCAAATCCTCCAGTACCAGCACATCCATATCCGTCCTCATAAAACACTCATATGAATCTTTCGGTGTACACACAATTGGCTCACCGCGCACATTAAATGATGTATTTACAAGAACCGCGCACCCCGTCAGCTTCTCGTATTCTGACAGAATCCCATGTAACTCTGGATTCCTCTCTTGATCCACTGTCTGGATTCTTGCGCTGTAATCTACATGTGTCACAGCAGGGATATCTGAACGCGGCTCTGACACAACCTGAAGCATATCCCCATCCCTGTCGGACAAAAGCCCATCCAAGTCAAAAGGCTTTCTTCTATTAGGCTGTACATCCCCAACTTTCAACATATAAGGGCTATCACATGGCAGGTCAAAATACTCTGCTTCCTTTTCTGCAAGTACAAGCGGCGCAAATGGGCGGAATGATTCCCTATATTTAATCTTTAAATTAATTCTAGACTGCATATAAGGAGAACGGCAGTCTGCAAGGATACTGCGATTCCCAAGCGCTCTTGGCCCAAATTCCATACGCCCCTGTGCCACACCAATAATCTTTTCTTCAGAAAGTAACTTTGCCAAAAGAACCGCCTTCTCTTTCCTATCTTCGTATTGATGATATGGACACTGGTGCTCTTCTAGATAACGCCGAATCTCCCCTGTACTAAAAGTAGGTCCTAACAGGCTTCCTTTCTGGCTGTCCTGTGCCTCTGGAATCCGTTCTTTCCTATAATATGCATAATATACATACAAAGCTGCCCCAAGGGCACCACCCGCATCTCCCGCTGCAGGCTGGATCCAAATATTCTTAAAAATACCTGCCTTCTGCAGTTTTCCATTGGCAACACAGTTTAATGCCACACCACCTGCAATGCAGAGGTTATCAACCCCTTCTCCGTACTTTTCCTTTGCATGGCGCGCCAGCAGTAAAATCATTTCCTCCGTAATCTTTTGGACAGAAGCCGCAATATCCATCTCACGCTGTGTAATCCTAGATTCCGGCTGCCTCCTCCCTCCGCCAAAAAGCTCAGAAAATCTACCTTCATTAATCATCGTGCCGCCCTTATAGTAATCAAAAAAATCCAAATTCAGGCGGTAGGAACCATCTTTCTTGATATCAATCATCTTCTCTTTAATAACATCATAGTAGACAGGCTTCCCATACGGAGCCAGCCCCATAAACTTATAATCGCCTGAATTCACCTTAAATCCACAAAAATAAGTAAATGCACTGTACAACAGCCCAATCGAATGAGGATATTTAATTTCCTCATATAGTGTAAGGTTGTTCCTATCCCCGACACCAATTGCAGTAGTTGTCCACTCGCCAACACCGTCAATCGTCAGCACAACCGCCTTTTCATATGGCGACGGATAGAAAGCTGACGCTGCATGAGATATATGATGCTTTGTAACCAACAGCTTACCTTGTTTCCCAAGGCTGCCAATTGCCGCCTCAATTTGCTTGTGAATCCAGAGTTTCCAGGAAAAAAGATTTGGATAAGTACGCTCCACTAAGTTTCCCGCTCCTTCCCCTAAAGCTAGCGCATTCTTCAAAAAACGATCCAGAGTCAGCAAAGGCTGGTCATAATAGACAACTGTTTCCAAATCCTCAGATGTGATGCCGGCCTGTTCTAAGCAGTACCGCATTGCATTTACTGGGATACGGGCATCATGCTTAACCCTTGTAAAACGCTCCTCCTGTGCCGCCGCAATAATCTCCCCATCACAGATTAATGCTGCTGCGGAATCATGGTATAAACCGGATACTCCTAAAATATACATCTTAAACCTCCTAACTTTTAACCACTCTACCTCTGTTTTAAGTCATTTTGTATAGCTTCATATATTTTCCCAGCAATCATATTATTTCCCTCCCCACGCACATGACATGGGTCAATATAAATTCCACCTATACCATCAAACAAATCTGATAAATCATAAAACCAAGCCTCTTTTACTTTCTTTACTGACTCTCTAAAATAATATGCATTTTTAATAATTTTCCCATATGGGTCCGCTCCTTCTGCCTTCAAACGAATCCATGTTTCCTTTCCATTTTCCTTTATAATCCCATAACCATTCAAAAACATAACATCTAAATCTTCATCTCCTTTATATAGTTTTTTCTTGCTACATAAAGTTGGCTGTAAAAATGCTTTAAAATCTATATCTAAGCTGTCACAAACTGCACGCATCATCTTAATCTGTGAAAACCAAAACTCAAAACTATCGCAATCGGGTTGGACTCCATAATTGACCCCCCTCATTTTTCCCCAATGGGATGATGCAATGGAATGATTGAGGCTGTCATACAATTCCTTTTGATAATAATGGACGAACGGTACTTTGGAAAAAATACTCATATTATTAATCCCGCTATAAGAAATAACGCAATCAGGTTTCAGCCAAATACCATCTCTGATAAGCTTTATCAACTCCTGGCTTGCCGTGTAGCTATCTGTCCCCCCGCAATATATAACGTGGTTAATACACTTTTGGGCAAGCATGTCCGACAAATATTCACTCCATGGCTTCTGCCTTACCCCATAACCTGATGTCGTAGAACCGCCCAATGCCAATATAATAAATGGAGCGGAATCTCCAAAAGTAATATTTTCATATTTGACAAATCCCGAATATTCCTCACCATCTTTTATATGCGCATGCCCTAAATGTGGATCAAGCACACAATTATATGCCCTATCTGTGCAAGAAACACTAAAACTGTTATAATTTTCAATCCAGGCAAGCTGTGTCTCCCGAAGTCCCATTTGTTCTAATGCGTCATGTGCAGCAGAAGTATAAGAATCTGTCATAATACAGATTACATTTTGCAAATCATAATATGCCAGAGAATAAATCGTCCCATTCTCTTCAAACCCATCACGTCCTAATGATACCTGTACTTCTATATTAAGATTTGAAAATATTTTAGACATTTTGTTGACGATGCCACTCTCACCATATATGGCTATCTGTTTGTTTTTGCAATCCTGAATCAAATCCAATAAAGATTTGATTGGGTAAGAAACCTTATATCCATCATTCGAAAAAAGTGTCAAACCGTATTCTGCATAAAAAACATACTTCTCATCCACTCCATACTGGCGCAATGTATCCCTAATTTCATCATAATATGTACTGCCGATAATAATACATGTATCCTTAGGGTAATCTGATAATTCAGAAACATGAATAACCTTTTTCTCTTGAAACGAAGTACCTGCCTTATCTTGATTCGAATCACAGAACATTTTAACATCTGCATACCCATAAAGGCTTTCAAAAACTCTGCCAGCACGCGTCCCTGTCCCATAAATCACTAAATTGGAAGCATTAGAGATCAGTGGATGTATTCTCTCAATTGCAACGATATGCTGCTCTATGGCTGTCCCGCTAAAGATCTGATAAGCATGTTCCAATTCTCTATAAGATGCCACAACAACATAACGATCAAGCAATTTTAATTGCTCTATATTTATAATTTGCTTATTCATGAAATGCGGCAGGCAGTAATCTTCATCGCCCAAATACAGAAAATAATCAAAACAGATATCTTGTCCAAGCAAACGCAAAGCAAATTCTTGAGCTTCCAGGCATCCAAAACAAACTACTTTCTTGTTTTGGATTTGTTCCAGATTATAATATTGATAAATTGATTGCATAAACTTCCCTCCATTTCTTTTTCTGTATAGCAATATGGCAATGAAAATAATTCCCTTATTTTTAGATATATAATCAATCCAATCATGTTAATTTTTCTGCGATTCTTCTTGCTCCCTGGCCATCCACTAATAACTGTAATTCTATTCCTTTCGCCATAAGTATTTCCTCTTCAAAAAACATCATTTCCACACGTTTTACAATGCATTCGATACACGACCATATATCTTCCCTAATGTCACCACACCATGCCATTAGCCCTCTGACATCAAACTCCTTAGCAAGCTCATACTGATTATCTGCCAAAATATAAGTAACAGCTGGCAAACCACAAGCACAAAGTTCATAAAGTGTTGACCCACACGCAGTAACCGCTAAATCACACATTGCCATGTACTCAGATATATTGGGCACGTTTCTATAGAGAAAAACATTTTTATCACAAAAAAACTGTTTCCGAAGTTCCTCCTCATTCTGGTAAAACCTCCCTAGTATTACATGGAATTCTGCATTCTGAAACCAGTTCTTCTCCTTTAATCTTTCCAACAACTTTCCAGCAATATTATAATTATCAGTCCCCCCAGAAGTTATCAAAATCTTTTTCTGTTTGGCCCCCCACTTGCTATCACTTTCTTTTTTTATTTGACCATTTAAATCATTATGTCCCTTTCTGCACACATTGAGAAATTCTGTACGTAGCGGCACATAATCGCACCCCAACAAAAATTCAGTATTCAAACCTTCCAGCCGATAGCGGTCATCATAATTTATCTTTTTCGCATAAATATTGTAATTAATTACGATATCAACGGGATAGAGAAACGCATCAACATCATCTATATAAACTAACCTGACATACTGATGAAGTTTGTCCAGATAATTCTTGGTAACATAATAGGAATCAATCAGGAATGCTTTTACATGTGTCCCATTAACAAACTGCAATATAGTCTCCAACTCAGATTCCATATTATCCCACTGGCTATGAAGACATACCACTTGAAATCCAGATTCTGTTACAATCTTCTCTCCGTATTCATCCGCAACAAAAAAAATAACATCTTCCGATTTCTCGCGGAGTTCTTTCGCAATTGACAGACAGCGCATCACATGTCCGGTTCCAATAATCTCATTTGCATCAGCACGAATATATACCATCTGCACCTCATTTCATGCTATCTAAAACCTGAGCAATTACATAATCCTGCTGTTCCACTGTTAGGTTCGGGTGAATCGGCAAACTGATTGCCCTATCATAGAACTCTTCCGCATTTGGGCAAAAACAACCGTCATATCCATGTTTCTGATAATACGGATGCTTGTATACTGGAATATAATGAACATTTACCCCAATACCCATAGCCCTTAGTTTGTCAAACCTTTCCTTCCGTTTTTTGCCAATCACTTGTATTACGTAAAGATGCCATCCACTTTGGGAGCCTTCTAGCTGTTTTGGTATCTTGATATTATTAATTTCCCGAAACGCATCATCATACCGAGCTGCAATTTCACATCTCTTCTCTAAAAAAATATCTAATTTATTCATCTGGCTGCATCCCAATGCACAGGAAATATCAGTAATACGGTAATTATAACCCAGTTCTAACTGCTGATAGTACCATCCTCCCTGGTTTTCTGTCATTAACTCCCCGTCTCTAGTAATTCCATGACTCCGAAATAAGACAAGACGTTTATACAATTCTTCATTATTTGTTACAACCATGCCGCCTTCACCCGTTGTAATTGGTTTTACCGGATGAAAACTAAAACATGTCATATCAGAAATGGAGCCAATTTTCTTCCTTTTATAAGATGCACCCAGAGCATGGGCGGCATCTTCTATTACAAATAGCCCATATCTTTTTGCAATTTTTGTGATCAGATCCATATCGCATGGCTGTCCGGTGTAGTGCACTGGGATAATCGCTTTTGTTATCTTCGTTATTTTCTTTTCTATTTCCTCTGGCGCGATATTATAGCTTTCCGCATCAATATCTGCAAATATTGGTGTCCCACCACAATAAAAGACACAATTTGCAGAAGCTGCAAACGTAATTGGAGACGTAATCACTTCATCCCCTTGTCCAATTCCCGCCGCTAAACAGGCAATGTGAAGTGCTGCTGTACCATTGCTCACCGCCACAGCATACTTTGCACCTACATAGTCCGCTACCTTTTGCTCAAATTCAGCTACCTTGGGACCAGTGGTAAGATAATCAGAACGCAATACATCTACAACCGCTTGTATATCTTCTTCATCTATTAATTGTTTCCCATATGGGATGTACATATTTTAACCTCCATTTACCTATTTGCTATTCTAATTAAAGTTTTTACTATACTTGATATAATCCTTCTCTTTTATTTCAACATAATTACTTTTTTTAAATACCATCTGAGACGCTATATTATCGTATTTTACAAAGGCAGTAAGCTGCTTTACTTTTCCCTGCATCTCACACTCCATCGACTGCAGCATATTATAAGCATGTCCCTGCCCTCTGTATTCAGAAGCAATAAAATAACTAATACAGCCCGCCTCTCCCTCGCAATTAATACGAACCTGCCCGATTGGCATATTTTCATAATAATATAGATACATATAGCACATTTGATTAATAAGTTGCTTTGAAAACCATTTACAATGCTCTTCATAAGATATAGCTTCCGAATGAAATGAATTCTTTCTGCACTCTTTATCATTTGCCCATCTAAATAATAAATCCCTGTCCTCTTCACATACCCTTTGCAATCTATATTTCATTAGATTTCACCCACAATTTTTCTGAGGATTGGCGTCCCCCTGCTCACATCACATAGCGCTTCTTTCCCTAAAATATCTCCTAAGTATTTAGGCTTCATCCCGTACCCTGGCCTTATCACTCTGATATTTTCCTCTGAAAGCAATTCCCCCTTTTTAATATCCTGTACAGCAAATATAGATTTCCGAAATACAACACTATCCTTGTCCTGTGTTGTTGGTCCATAATGCACCACTCCTTTTGCCTTCTCTACCATACGGACGTTCTGAACCATATCTGCAAATTCTTGGGGTTCCATTGAAAATGATGAATCTGGATTATCTATACTTCTGCTCAAACAAAAATGTTTCTCAATAATATCTGCCCCCATAGCAACTGCAGCAACTGCACCAAGCGAGCCCATAGAATGATCTGACAATCCTACTGGACAACCAAAACGTTTTTTCAAATCTATCATAGTTAAAAGATTCATCTCATCCGATATAGCAGGATAAGCACTTGAACATTTTAATAATGTAATGTGATTATGATATTTACGCACTACGGATACGGCATCTTCAATTTCCTCTAGGGTTCCCATTCCAGTAGACATAATAATTGGTTTACCTTTGGATGCCACATACTCAATTAATGGAATATCAACTAATTCGAAAGATGCAATCTTATACGCCTTTACATTTAGACTCTCCAGAAAATCAACAGCTGTTTTGTCAAATGGCGTTGACAAAAAATCAATGCCCACTTTCTGTGCTTCTTCCATCAATTCTGCCTGCCATTCCCAGGGCGTATATGCTTTTCCATATAAATCATAAAGCTTTTCATCCTTCCATGTGCCATTAGTAATATGGAAATATTCATTATCGCAATCTATTGTAATTGTATCTGGGGTATATGTCTGAATTTTAATACAGTCTGCTCCCGCTTTTTCTGCCGCATGGATAATTTCTTTTGCACGTTCTATGCTGCCAGCATGATTAGCAGACATCTCGGCAATAATATACGCCATTTTACTTTTTCCTTTCCATAAATCGTTTTCCTGCTGCAGCCTAATTGAGCCGGTCAAATCCAGCATGACAAATTTCATCAATATAATGCAGGATACTTTCTTTCTTTTCCATCACCTTTTCCATCTGTTCCATAACTTCATCTACCGCAATAAAATATTTATCTACAATTTCCTGTGTATGAGCATAAGATACATAAAACCCCGTAGACGCAAGGAATCCTCTTTTCAACATTTCTTGTGTAAAATATGTTTTATATGCCAGTGCATCTTCATATTCAAATTCAAAATGGCTCAAAGGATATATGCCGGATACACAAATTTTCAAATTATGTTTGGCCGCAGTTTCCAACCAGCGTTCCTGAATTTGTTTTCCAATTTTACATATATACTCATTTACCTGATACTTCTCATAACATTTGATGGACTGAATGGTAGCGGCAAAACTAATTCGTTCTGTCCAAAATGTACTGCTAATAAACGTTTCTTGTGCAGCCTGCATATACTTTTCTTTTCCCATAATTGCTGCAAGCGGATAGCCATTTGAAATTGCCTTTGCAAAAACTGCTATATCCGGTTCTACCCCTAACGATAAATGGCTACCTCCTAAACACAGACGAAATCCTGCAGTTATTTCATCAAAAATCAGAACAATGTTTTCATTCTCAGTTATTTGTCTAATCTGCACTAAAAAATCGTTTTGGGGATATGTATTTCGAATAGGCTCCATAATTACGGCAGCAATCTTTCCTTTATTATCCGAAACAATCTGTCTAAATTCCTCTAAATTATTGTAATGAAAGATTAAGTTTGTCCCAGCCAGTCCAGAAGGTACTCCTTTAGGTTCCAACCCTTTTAAATGAACATCTGCTAAAGGGTCTCCTTTGACTAAATTTGCCGCAAGATACCAATCATGCCAGCCATGGTACCCACAGACAAGGACGATATCCTTTCCAGTTGCAGCACGTGCTATTCTTGCTGCTATTGCCATCGCCTCTCCTCCGGTCTTTGCGTACCTTACCATATCTGCCCATGGGTGAATCTGTAGCAACTTATCTGCTAGTTCAACCTCCTCTGGTACATTTAAGGTACACATCCCCCCTTGGTCTATTGCCTCTTTTGCAACAGTATCTACTTCCTCAAAAGCATATCCCAGCACACATGACCCTACCCCCATAATACAAGCGTCATAATAATGGTTACCATCCAAATCCCATACCTCGCACCCTTTTGCTTTCGAGTAATATGCCGGCCATTTACCTGGGAGATACATTTCCGGTCGTTTGCTCAATAACTGTGTCCCTCCCGGAATAATCTTTTTTGCCTTATTGTATAATTTTTGTGTATGATTCATTTTTATCTCCCCCTGATAAAATAGTATGGTCATTTGCAAGGGAATGCAGCAATCCTTCATTACGAATTGTGGTGCTATTGATTTCCCTAATATCTGGATTCTGTTTGAGCAAAAAACAGATATCATTTATTCCAAATTCTTGGTTATCTGAGTACAATTCATCGAATACTTTGCTTATAAATTTGTAATCTTGAGCTGTGTCCAACGTCCAACGTTCATTTCCCAGATAAACCGAACTTACAACACACCCTTTTTTATATTGATCATTTTTTAAGATATATTGTGTAACATGCTCCCGTTCTGATAATAATTCTGCCTTTTTCCAAGCTTCCTCCAATACAGGAAACTTCATAACTTCACAATCTAATCCATCTGGAAATGTTTCTTCCATTGTATTGGATGTATAATCATTATCCTCGCTAATATGTTTTTCAATGATTCTGTCTATCACATCCGCATCGTGCAAAGGGCAGTCTGCCGTAATGCGGACAACATTTTTAGGTTCTAACAATCGCGCCGCCTGATAATACCGATCCAACACATCTTCATCCGAACCCACAAAAACCCGAATGCCTCTATCTGCGCAATACTTTACAATCTCCAAATCTTCTTCGCGAAATGACGTTGCCACTACTACCTCATCTATCATTCGGCTTCTCTTAACACGATGGATTACATGCCATAACACCGGTTTACCAGCCAATTCTTTTAGAACCTTGCCCGGCAGACGGGATGAACCCATTCTTGCCTGAATAATCGCCAAATTGTTCAATTCAACCATCTCCCTATATTTAATTTCTTACATAAGCATCCTCTATTTTTTCCTTATACAGTACATTAAATGAAATTCTCTCTTGAATATCTTCGCTAAATGCCATACTATTATCAGAATAATTTGTCTTGTTTACCAGATAATACTGCGGATTAGCTAAAAACAAATTCACATACTGCATTTTATAGGTCCAAACTTCCGAATTATGGACATTAACTCTTTTATATGGCATAGCGGTATCAAAATCTATTAACATCAGATATCCGTTTTCTTTTAAGACACGGTCTGCCTCTGCTACTGTCCGCATTAAATATTTTCGCTCAACCCAGTACATACAAAAGCCCATAATCACAACATCAAACTTCTCACTCTCATATGGCAAATCATCAGAAGTTCCTTGTTCTAGATGTATTACTCCATTATATTTTTCTTTCCCATAATTAATTGCCGCAGCAGAAGGCTCAATTCCATAACAAGTAGTCCCAAGCCTGTCTGAAAGGTATTTGAGATTATATCCGTAACACGCTCCGATTTCTAAAATATTTTTCCCTGTCCAACTACCAGGCTCTTTCTGCCCTTCTAAAAACTCTAATACCCGTTTTGTCCCTTCTGACACCTCCAGCCTTTCTTCTAAATATCTTTTATTCCGAAAAAACCATGCATCTGCTTCGCTATCCATTGTTTTATTCTGCTCTCCTTCCATTTGCCCATAGACTTGGAAATATAATTGATTCTCCAACTTCACCAATCTGTTTCTTTAATTCCAAAATACATTCGTCTGGGACATCTTCCCTAACTGCTTTCATAATATTCTCTTCTAACTGCTCTTTTTTTTCTACACCAAAAACCAGATAATCAATATCCTTCTCATATGTTACAAATCTTAAGAGAGCCGAAACTTTATCTACCCCATACTCCCCAAGTATCCTATCGAAAATATTTAAATATGGACAAACTTGCTGCAAATAATTAGGTATCTCCGTTTGCGGCATCATAAATAATCCTTGCAAAAAAGCACTCCTTGTAAATATTGTAATTCCTAACTTTTTTGCTTCCTGGATCATCCCTGTCTTTATTCCTCTTTGATCTAAAATGCTATAGGGAAGTTGCATATAATTAACAATACCCGTTTTTATTGCTGCATACCCATCTTCAATATTGTAAATAGAAACACCAATATTTTTTACATAGTTCTGCTCTTTCAGGCTGCATAATGCATCTTGGATTTTAGCATTATAGATATATTCCGGTGTATGCAGCAAATATCCATCCAGTGATGTAATGGACATCCTGTCCAATGATTCTTCTATTTCCCTGCGCATCACCCCTGCAATATCCTTCTCACCTTTTTCTATTACATTTGGACGCAATTTTGAAATGATCTTAATGTGATTCAAGCTTTGCCTATTTCTAAAATACTCACCCAAGAGCAACTCTGCATCCCCGTAAGCTCTTGCAGTATCTATTGTATCAATGCCGTGTGTAAGTGCGTAATCCAACATTTCAAAACTTTCCTGCCTGGAAGGTTTCCGTCCAATCGCATTATTCACACCATATTTCATTCCAAACTGTACTGTTCCTATACACAATTTTGACATATTTTCCACCAATTTACTTTTTTAATATATTTAGGAACTGTCCGTAAAAACTTTTGTGGACAGCCCTCTACCAACTATTTTCAATCGAAGTCAATTCCTACTTCAAACTTAGGAGTCCAATGCCCACTTTCATTTTTTTCAAATAAGTCTCGGTTCACGTATTTATCAACAACATCCCAAAATTCTTTTTCTGTAATTGACAAATACTCACAGGCAGCTTTGATAAATTTATCACCGCATTTGCCGTCATACTCCTTTATATACCATACTGCATCTTCCCTGCTGAGACGCCCTTCCCTGATATCATAGCAGGCTTCATCTGTTGCAAAACCAAAACCAAATTTCAAATATTTAATCATTTGGTTCGCAACAGATAAATCGGTATCCAAAGCAGTAAACCTCCTATACCTACCCAAATCATGTAAATCATCCGTCATATTTCCCAAAAAGCCCCTCGCAATGGAAAAATCAGCGTTGCCAACCTGTGACCATTCTTTTACATAGTACTGTAGATAGATTGCCTGAATCCCCTTTTTCCTCATTTCCTCAATATTAGGGAACTGATAAAAATACACATCCTCTGCTGATAAATTATCTTCTCCGTCAATTAAACCTAAAGCATCCGATTGCTTCAAAGTATTTTGCCTGGCTGCACTAAAAGCATCTTCAGCAGCTTCTGAAGTATCCGATGTTCCAAGAGTAAGTCCCCCATTTTCACCCTGTATCACAAGGGATATATTAAATTTATCAGCAATTATGTATGCCGATGACCATAGGCAATATTCTGAAGCAGCAACTATATTTCCTCTTTCAAAAAAAGTTTTTCTTGCAAGCTGCTTTGCAATATTGGGATTTGGCTTAATAGAAATCATGTCAAACCCTAAATTACTTAAATTATCAAGATTTTTCCTTCCTATATCGGTAATTTCATCTGGAGCACAATTTACTAAAAGCGGGCGAAGCCCCAACTTTTCCTTTGCATATACCGCTTGAAATGTACTGTCTTTTCCACCTGAAACTCCAATTACGCAATCATAGCTACCATTACGTTTCTTTCTCTCCTCCTTAGCTTTTTTTGCGATATCTTTTAATTCTTTTTCCCTTAAATCCCAGTCAATTTCCTTTTTACTTTCTTCATAACAACATGCATAACAAACTTGATCATGATTAAATATGATTTCTGGCCTTGTATCCGGCTGCAAACACTTTTTACAATACTTCATAAGGTATCTTCCTTTCTATTTATATTAAATATTTTTTAATGCATCTCTTAATTCCTCCACAGAAAGCCACTGTTCATTTGTCCCTGAATTATATTCAAAACCATCTGCAACCTTAGTTCCTCCAGGTAACATATTATTATCGTTTGCCCAATCATAACGAGGATAGATAATAAAATGTTTATCATATTCATATGTTGACCATGAATCATCTCTAGTCACCATAACCTCATGTAGCTTTTCCCCTTCACGAATGCCAATTTCTTTAATATTGCATCCCGGCAACATAGCTTCTGCTAAATCCCCAATGTGAAAAGATGGTATCTTTGATATGTATGTTTCTCCACCTCTCGACTCTTCTAATGCTTTAAATGCCAATTCCACACCCTGTTCTAATGTAATCCAGAATCTAGTCATCCGCATATCCGTAACACCCAAAGTATCCTCACCCTTATTTATCATCTTTTTCCAAATAGGTATCACAGACCCTCTGCTCCCAGCAACATTTCCATAACGCACTATTGAAAATCTTGTTTCCTTAGTTCCAGAATACGAATTAGCAGCTATAAACAATTTATCAGATACCAATTTCGTGCCGCCATACAAATTAATTGGATTAACTGCTTTATCCGTCGATAACGCAATTACTTTTTTCACATTGCGGTCTAACGCAGCGTCAATAATATTTCTGGCACCGTATATATTCGTTTTTACTGCTTCCATTGGATTATACTCACATACTGGTACTTGTTTCATAGCAGCAGCATGGACAACATAGTCAATATCTTCAAATGCCCGATATAGGCGCTCCCTATCTCTTACATCGCCAATAAAAAATCGTACCTTTGACATATCCACTTTATCAGCAAATTCCGTTTCCATAACACTCTGTTTGTACTCATCCCGGGAATAAATTACCACCTTATTAGGATGATATTTTTGAAATACCATCTGTAAAAACTTTTTCCCAAAAGAGCCTGTCCCACCAGTCACTAATATATTTTTTCCGTTTAACATTACTTCATCTCCTTTATAACAACCATTCTATTTTCTCCTATTACATAATCCATAGGTATTTAACACAACTTATCGTTCCACTTTTCTCTATAAGCACTGCACTCTTCTTCTGTATAAAAATGTGTCATTTCTTTACTAGTTAAACATTCTGCAAAAAATTCCTTATCTATCTTAATATTTTTCTTATATTCCGAATATGCTAGTGCATAATATTTATCTGCCCCTACATTATCATTTTTAAGTTTAAAATCCTCCACACCACAAAATTCCCCTAATTCTCTTTCCAAGCTATTAAGAAAATCTAAACGATACAAAAAAATACTTACATTGTTTTTCCGTATAATAGAATATCCTTTTGTTTTATCAAAAGGGTGCTCAAAGACATCAATATCAAAGATATCTCTAATCTCTGTGTCAAGCCATTCCACTTCACTTTTATGAAAAGAACTATATGCCTTATCTACAAGTTCAGATACACATTTGTCACCATATTCATATGGTCTGGCAATCCCTTGCCAACGATGTGCAATGATTCGCTCAATCGGTTCTCTCACACCAGTAACAATCCTAATATCTCTATTGCCTATTACCTCCATCACCTCATCGAAATATGATTTTGCAGTGTCAGAATAACATATTCCATGATTCGTTGAATGTACATTGCCTGCCTTTGCAAAGGACTTGATTAATGATTTATTTCCTGTCTTTGGAAAACTGTGCAGCAAAATACATGGCTCATATTTGCAAATATTCATTAGATTATTATAGGAAGCTATCCTCTCGTCAGGATCACAATCTACACATACCTTTTTATATATTGAATACTTCTTCTGATATAAATCAATCCGTTCCTTTTCCAAATAATCACAGGAAGCATTCATAATGTCATAATGGATCGACAGCCAATAAGCTAAGCCGCTTACTACTTGTATGGAACAACCTATTTCGTTCAAATGGTTGCAGATTTCATTTACATGAACCGAAGCAACAATCACTATAATATTGTCAGATAAATATGATTGTATTTTCTGTGGGGAGATAATACGAAAGCCGTTCCATTTCTTTCCCTCCTTAGATTTTTCACTGTCACATACCGCAAGAATTCGCTCTTCTAGTCCCAAAACATCCATAAATCGCAATAATTTCAATGCACTAGAAGCTGCCCCATATATCACATATTTTTTATCTTTAATTTCTTTTGCACCATACTTCATCATCCTCCAATCAAGAGTTTCCACCATACTTCATATCCCCTTTCCACAGAATACACATTTAAACTAAAATAATTGCTCAAAATAACATTTTTTCCACGAGGACCAAACGTGGATGTGCAAGCCTCCTTACGTCATCTGAGCCAAACTTCAAGAGTCAAATTCTTGATATTATAATTCTGCATAAAAATGTAAATAATTTTTTGCAATATCTCCTGAGCCACATAAGTAATCCCGCAGCTCAATTAAAATGTCCTCAATATTATGTTCTAAAAGATATGTAGTGCTCCTTTCAAATTCTAAATAATTAGAAAAATATAATCTCTCTAGCTTATATTGATAAAAGGGAGCACAACCCTTTTTACAATATAAAAGTACCGGAATTAATTCATGAACCGCTTTTAAGGACATTGTTGTTGCATTCGCAACACAAAAATTATAATTATCCAACAACTCTAATGCATCAGCCTTAATTTTTACAAAATTCCCCCAGTTCGATGCAATTTTCCGATATTCTTTCAAATATGCCTCTCTGCTATCTGGATGAGGTAATACACCAAAAGCACAATTACTACTATTAGCAAACTCTGTACATATCTTAAGCATATTGCAATTATTACTATGTTCCTCTGGTGATGATCCATTTAAAAGAACTAAGAAACTTTTTCGTTTTTTTATCTCTCTTTTTTCTATTGCTTTTTCACCGATATATTCTGGCATACCTACCGCAATAAAATTTCCCTTTCCCCGCTTTGTTCTGTTTGCTATCTTCTTTGTATATTCACCATATGTAAGAAAATATTTGCTTTCCGAATATCTAAAAAATGGATCACCTAACGGAAAAAAGCCATGTTGAAGTGTTACTGTCTTAATGCCATGCATATTACAATAAGCAGTAGCCAAATAATCAATCATATGAACATCTGCCAAGGTAACTACACTACGAATCTTATTTTCTTTAATCAATTCAACTATTCTTTTTAGGTTTCTCTTTCCTGACATCAATAAATTTGCACAAAAAATCTTTTCCTTAAAAGACAAACTTGTTTTGCCCATTTGCAGAACCCATATTCCCATTAATGCTTTCTCTTTAACCGAAAACTCTCTACAAAGTTTTGCCCTAACTGGCATTACAATGATTTTATTTTGCATCAAGTTTGCAGCATTGAGAAAACACTTTTCCAAATCCCTACGACCTTTATAAGAGGTTGAAAACAAAAACATAACATTGCCTGTTCTTTTCCGAACCTGATATGCATCATTATAGGTAGGATAATTCCAAAGCTTACTATATCCGCACTGTTTTACGTTATAATAATCCAGTAATAAAACTAACGAAGGCCCAAAATGATATTCTTCAAGTTCTTTAAACTTGATAGCATTCAATTTTGATACTAATTGTTCTTGTCTGCTATTCATCAATCCCCTCCTTATTACAGCCAGCCAAACTTTTAATCACAAAAATGGCCTGATCTCCATTTTTCCTTTGGTTTAGTCTTCTCACCAGCTTTTTATCCTGTGTGCTAATTTCATCCAAATCTCCCTTTCTCCTAGCCATTTGAAGGCTCAACCGCGTCTTCTTATAAATCTCACTAGCACCAATTTGAAATAAATAATTCGAGTCATAACGAATAGCTGTAAGTTTTAAGCCGCACTTCTTTAACAAATAATTTAATGACTTTTCTGTATATAAAAACAAATGCCTTGGAGCATCAATCTGTGCCCATGCAGTCCCATATTTCTTCCAAGCATATTTTCCCATAACCGGAATGCGGATAATTAATATCCCATTGTCTGCCAGTAATGCTTTACATCCCAATAAATTTTTTTCAGGAGAATCCATATGTTCAAAAGAGTGATGTAGGGTTATAACATCAAATTTCTTTTTGGTTGGCACCGAAAAGATATCACCCTCTATAAATTCAAACTCCCGGTTCTTGTTATGGTTATACAAATCCACCCCAGTCAAGTTTTCATAACCTAGCGCAGAAAGCTTTGCCAGCCATTCCCCCGACCCACACCCAACATCTAATATCCTGCTAGTCCGCTTTATCTTTAACCCAAAGAAACATTGCAAATAATCAAATTTTCCACCTAGAAAATCATTTAAACGATTACTCAAGGAATAATTCAAATTCGTTAAAGTCTTTGCTATGATGCGAGAAACAATCCTCTCTGCCTTTCCTTTTTCCTTGACGCCTGTATTAAACCCCCCATAATTAGCCGGATAATATTTTCCAAAATCAATTCCACGGATATTTAATTGCAAAGTACCACAACGCGAGCACTCCAAATATTCAAAATCTTCTCCCATATTAAACATCCGTTCCTCTATCTGATACAACTTATTTCTTTTTGTATTACCACAAATGCGGCATCTATTTCCCATATTTTTCCTCATCTCTTTTCCAGCTCTTGCCTACACTTAATACGATTCCTATTTTTAGCAATCAATACCATAAAGCACGTCGTCTAATGAAACAATACTACTATGAGTTTTTTGCCTTAATATCTCCTCAATCTCGTTATATGCAAATATAGGAGTTACAATAATAGCATCTACATCAGGCAGCAAATCATCCAGGCTCCGTATCTCCAGCTCTCCGCAATATGCACTCTCCTGGTCAATCCCATACTTTATTTCCACTCCCTGAATATCCTTTAACTCCTCATACAAACATTTCCCCAATTCACCCATTCCGTAAATTGCAATTACCTGATAGCCATTCTCTATAAAAAATTGCTCCAACTTTTTCCCTTTTTGCCTTAGTTCAAACCATTGAACCAATAAACTATAATACCCCTTAAACTTATTGATTTTCATACTTTTAATGTGTAATTCCTTTTTCATTCTATTTCTCATAAATCCAATTCCCGAAATTACTCCTACTGCAAATGATATAGCTATCGCGATTTTTCTTTTCATGATGCTCTCCTTATTTTATTGCAATCTGTTTGTTCATACACTTACTCATCTTACCTACTACTCTATCCGTCCAACCCATTTCTTTTGATAATCTAGACACTCTTCCTCTGTGTAAAAATGCTTCATATATCTACTGTTCATAATCCCTTCATAAACTTCCCTTTGAATTCTAACCTCATCCAAAAAGGAATGATATGCCATATTGTATGCCTTGCCCTCTGCCAGATTGGATTGTATTAATTTAAAGTTTCCAATCCCTACGAAATCACCAATTTCTTTTTCTAAAGATGACAAAAAATCTATCCGATATAGAAACAAACTAACATTGTTTTTGCTTATAATTGTATATCCTTTCTGTTTATCAAATGGCTCTGCAAAAACATCTAACCCAAATGCCGCATTCATTTCATCTTCCAGCCATTCTTCATACTCCAAAGCAAAATTTTCCGAAATAACCGTACCTAAAACTTTATCATTATGAATAAAAGGTAAATGTATATTCTGCCACATTCCTGAAATCTTCCCCTCAATTGGCTCTCTGATACCTGAAATAATTCGGATTTGACGTTCAGAAAATGCAGACAGCAGTTCGTGAAACTCATGCAGCATTGGCTGATCATAATATACATGATGGCATGTCATAATAGCATTGGACATGCCTGCTAATGACTTTGCCAGTGTCATATTTCCGGTTTTAGGAATGGAATGAATTAAAATACTTGTGGGATAACCTGTGATAACCCCCCGCAGCTTCTTTTGAACTGCCATTTCCGTATAACGGTTATCCATGCATTTACGCCAAATATCATATTTCAGTTGATATCTGCTCCTAATCTCCCCTTTTAAATAGTCATCTGCGCCATTGTTCATAATGTCATAATGAATCGCCAGTTTTAGACATTTAGCAGTAAGTACACATTTATTTTCATATCCTAACTGATCCAAATACTCTATAATTTCTTTTACAAAAACCGAAGTAATAACAATAGGTACATCATCTGGAATTGCTTCCAGCCTTTCGGGTGGATTTATTTCATAACCATACCATACCTCCCCCCCCCATTTCTTCTCATCGGAGTCAAATACAGCCTGTACCCGATCCAGAATTTCCATTTGTGACAAATAATCCGCAAACCGCTTTCCGGTGGACGATGCTCCATATATCACAAACCCTTTTGAAATCACCTTTTCGGCGCCACTCTTCATTACTTCCCAATCTAGTGTTCTCATTCCTATTTTCCTCTCTAAATGCACTTTCCTTACTTCATCCTTGCCGGCCAAAAACATTACATTCCGAAGATAACATCCTCTAACGATATAACAGCACAATGTGATTTCATCTGAAGCGTCTTTGCTATCTCGTCAAAAAGATGGATTGGCGTAACAACAATGCAATCTATCTCCCCAAACATTTCTTCTTCCTCCAGCCCTTTTATCTCAATCTCTGCAAACGCATCCCACATATTTTCTGTAATGCCATAGCAAACCTTAACTTCTGTATCCTCCAGTGCTTCCACTAATCGGTTGCCCAACTCACCCATGCCATATACCGCGATTTTCTGATACTCTTTATTTATAAAGTATTGTTCTACATGGTATCCATCGTTTATATTTTTAATCCACTGATTGCATAGAGCATAATACCTCTTAAATTTTTCTACCCTAATTTCCACAATTTCAGAAGCATCTGCACTTGATTGTTCTTTTTCAATCTTAAATTCTTCATAATCTCCGTTCAAAGCCCTTTTAAGCGCCTCCAGATATTCATAACCATTCTTTTTATCTGGCTCCAGATAATTTCCTTCCCCCCACTCATTCCATGCATTGATAAAAACATACTCATTTCCTTCTTTTTGGGAAAGATCAATTATTTTTTGTAGATATGTGCCAAATTTTTGAGGCGAGGAGCCTGGGAAAATACATCCCCGCTTCCCTCTTCTAGGGGTATCATCATAATCAACAAAGATACATCTATATTCATTTTTCTTATGTGCTGAGCATATCATTTGAGTACAAACCTCATCATATGACTCAATATTTAACTCACCCTCCCGCACTGCATTCCTTCTTTTATCTTTTCCCGGCTCAAAATCAACAGAAGCAAAAACCCGTTTATTTTTGGTTACTTTTCCATCATTCGTCAACATATCTATAAGATAAATACCAGGTATACCATTTTGTTCTGCCAGCATGTTCCAATAATCAGCCATCTTATTAAAACATCCTATTTTATTTATCTGATATATCAAGAACACAGGTTTCCCATCTATTTTTATGTACCGTTTATCCTCAAAAAACGGCAAAAGATAATCGAAGTGTTCTTTCCACTGCTGTTCTCTGCCATACCTCTGTTCCAGCAAAACTTCTTTCTCCCCAGCCGCCCCATGCCATGTTTTCGTCCACGGTTCGTTTGCCCAGGAAAAGCAAAATGGCATAGTAATCTCTGTATTTTTCAGCAGCATTTCCGCTGGTTTTTCTAACACGCGCTTGCCTTCACGGAACCAATAATGGTAAAAACAAAATCCGTACAGTCCATACTTCTTTGCCAATTGCACCTGCCACTTCAATGTATTGATATCCAAAAGGTTATAATAATGATTATGAAGCGGCTCTCTCGGCTGGTTATGTCCTGGAAACAATGGCTCCGCTTTTCGAACGTTGTCCCACTCTGTAAATCCTTTTCCCCATGCCCGATTGTTCTCTTCAATCTCATGGAACTGTGGCAAATAAAACGCAACCGTTCTGGTATTCCTTTCCATATTGCTATCTCCTTTCATCACTTCCAAAGCCAGAAAGCCCTCGCCACCTGTTTTCCAAACTGTTTCCTGCAAACAACCTGAATCAATTTCAAATCCTCCAGCCCCAATGTCTCTGCCTGATCACACATGCTTTTTAACGTTCTATATAAACACTGCAGTTCCTCTTTATTCTCCGTCCTTCCATCTTGCCTAAAACATTTCAAAAGAATCTGCTCTTCCTCCTCAGAAAAATCAAAACCGTACAACTGATACCAGTATTTATGTATTTCATCTGATATTAAATTTTTTGTATCTTCTTTACTCTTTTTATATATCTGTGTTAAACCAGAAGATACTACACGGTAGTGCTGCATAATTTCATTCAAATTAGCGATTTTCCCATACTGCAGATACTCACTAAAAAAACGATAATCCTCTGCAAATTCCTTGTCCCAATACTGAATTCCATATTTTTTATATATATTCGTGCGCAACATCACACTTCCATTTGCCAGCGTATTCTCAAACATCATATTTACTCTAATATAATCTGGATTTTGATATAGTGGAAACATGCCCGGTATTACTTCACCATCCTCATTGATATTTTGGGCAATTCCCCCAACACCTGCCAGCTCTAAATGCTTATCCAAAAAATCCAATTCCTTTTCCAGACGCTTTCTAGGTGCAATATCATCTGCATCCATAAAAGCAATATACTCTGTATTACATAACGCAAGGCCACGATTTCTGGTATAACATACCCCCTTATTCACCTCGTTTTTATAAAGGGAAATTCTTGAATCTTTATCCTTAAAATATTCTAGTATTTTGTAACTTTGATCTGTTGAGCCGTCATCAATCACCAGGAAATCAAATTCCTGATATGTCTGGTTTAAAATGCTTTCAACTGCCTCTTCTAAAAAACGCTCTGCATTGTAAACAGGCATAAATACTGTTATCCTGCCCATCACGGCTCACCTCCTTATTCACACAAAAGTTTACTTGTATCATCCAAGTACGACCGCGCGGGTCAAATACTTTCTACCAAAAATCTCACATATTCTCTTCTGTCATGTTCTGCGGCTACCCTATCACGGCACGCCTTTGCCATCTCGTTCAACCGCTGCCGATCCTGAGCAAAAAACTGAATTTTTGAAAATATCAAATCTACATCTCCCCTCCCACATACATACCCATTTACACCATCCTCAACAGTTGCCTCAATCCCGGATGTCCTTGTTACAATCGGCACAACGCCCCATGACATTGCCTCAAGCAATGATACCGGCATCCCCTCAACATCAGACAAATTTACAAATACATCATTTCCCTTCCAAAAATCACGCATAGCGTCATATGAAACCGCACCACACAGCTTAACTCTCTCCTGACATCCCTGCTCCTTTATAAAACGTTCGAGCCTGCCATAAAAAGTCCCGCTTCCCGCTATATTCAGCTGATACTCCACATTGCTTTTTTCCAAGAGAAGAATTAGCGGAAGCAATAAATCTGTCCTTTTCTGTGCCTTTTCTAACCTTGCCGCATACGCGATAGCTATAGGTTGTTCATCACTTGCAACCTCTTTTTTATATTCCCTGTCATACTCAATTGAGGTCGGCCTATAATGCAGTTTTTCCTTATCAATACCATATCGTTTTTCCATCGCATCGCGGATTTCCCTGCTAACACAAAGATAACAGTCAATCAGCTTATCCAGAAAAACATTCTGTTCATATATTCTTGAAAAATCACTGTGTATCACCGAAACAATCTCAATCTTGTCCCCATATTTCTGTTTTACCAGACATGCGGCCCAAAAGATCTGCGAAATTTGGTTGATAATTATTTTGCAGGGAAGTTTTGATTCAATAAAAGAAACTGTCTCCTCCACTGACTGCCTATACCTGTCCAGACGGTAATCTGTCCAGAATATTCTGTCAGCAATTTTCCCATAGTCACAATTGCAGTCCTCCCGCTCCATCGCGAGCACATAATAATCCATCTTGTCCAGATGCATTTGTTCCACCAGATTAACCGTCCAGTTCACCACACCGCTTAACATAAAGCCTTCCGACAAATCAAACAAAACCCTGCCGCTTTGATGCGTATATGTATGGTTCTCTGGTCCCCTCAGACACAGTGCATCAAAAATAAGCTTGTCTTTCATGAGAATCTTTTCTCCAGCAACCCCCATTCCAAGAAGCTGCTCCCTAATCTCATCATGGTATGTACTTGCAATTACAATTCCCTGATCTTCTGTACAACTCTTCAACACCTCTGGTGCATATACCATAACCTCCCGGAACTTTGTCCCCCACTTTTTCTCACTGTTGTCAACAAAGCCAGCCACCTTTATCCTAATATTTCTAAAAATGTCATAAACATGCCCACCCCCGGCTGACGCCCCGAAAATAAAAACCTCCATAGGAATCCCTCATTCTTTCTCAACCTGCGAATTTTAGCGCAAGCAAAGTATGTGCCCTTAATATGTTATAGGAAATTGCGCCGAACGTACGGTATACCAACAAAAAAGTCGGAGACTTTTTTGCTAGCGCACCATTGCTGGCGGTGCGCTTTTTTAAACCGAATAAATTACTGGTTCCCTCCCAAGCTTTTTGTACCGTTCCAGAATAAAATCCGTTATCTCACTAATGGAGAAAAGAGAAGTCACGATGTATTCACTGCATCCTCTCTGGATTGCCTCGTCTAATCCCATCACTTCGATTCCTTCTTTCCTTGTACCCCAGATTGACTCTTTCCTGTCAATAAAGCACTTTACTTCGATATGGTACATCCTGCAGAGAAAATAAAACTGCCTTCCATTTTCCCCCGCGCCATAGAGCGCCACTTCCCGAATCCCGTCACGCTCCACTTGCTCCACAACTTCTTGCATAGATTTGATAATTTCATTCTGCGTCCCATTTTTCAACGCCCGTCGGACATAATAATATTCATCCAACAGTGTCACAGCGCCCTTTGGCCATGTAACATTGCTATTTTTATAGGTGTAACTGACATTGCACTTATCAAGAAAATCAACCCCCATCTTTTTCCCAAGTTCAAGATGCTCCTTAGTGATGATCCCTTTCTTATAATCCGTCCCAAAATTTGTGTCCGCCTCCAGCCCTGCAAGCATCTCCGCCTCACATTTTCTTGGCATGTCGATCAGACGGTGCAATATCATCAGTGTCTCCCTGCGTTTTTCTACACACCTCTGAGCTGCCTCTGGCTTCTTCTTGCAAAAAGCAAGCCATAACTTCTGAAAGTCAAAAATCCCTTGAAAAACAATTTCTGTCAACCGCGCATTATCAACTCCCGCATCCTGCACTGGTCCCCATCTGCCGTCCTTCTCTTCATAGCCAACTGTGCTTCCTTCCGTAACAGAAACCAGCTTTTCCATAACATCCGTAGTTCGGTGGATTGTCGGAATCAAATCCGTATTTTCCGCAAATGTCCCAAATGCCCCTTCAAAATCCATCCCATCAAAAATCTTATCCCCAGTCACGCCAACTGCAAGAAAATGTTTTATACAATGTGATATCTTTTCTATGTCCAAGCACTGTTCCATCCACATCTGGATCCTGCCAAAAAAACCAATATCTATCGTTGCAATATTCTCAAAATCACCAATTTCCTGGGCCAGATATCCAACCAGCTTTTTCCGCTCCTGCCTGATATAACATTCAATCTTTTTCTTATTTTCTTCCTCCAAAAAGGTATCAATGATTTTTTCTTTCAAAGAAGAATCTCTGCAGCGGATCTTATGTGTCTCCTTATATCTGACATCAAAATATTCCTGAAACGCAGAAAATCCCGATAATTCCAGGCCCATCAGCAGAATAGATTCTCTAATGGTAAGATTCCTGGCCCCGATCATGTTCTCAACCTCTTCTCTCGTCACCTCTTTAATCGAAGGGATATAAGTCACCTTGCGCGAAATATAGATTGGATGAACAGACAGTCCAAGCCCATTTGTATCAGATTCCTCTTGAAGCAATTTCCCAAGCACATACCCTTCGCGCATAAATGGATAAATCCTCTGGATACCAGACTCTTCCAGGCGTTTACATACCCACGAAACATATAGAGACAAAACCGGGCCAATTACGGCACTCCCAAGCTCATATGCTGTTCTCTCCTGATCTTTATATTCCCCAAGCGATACCGCAAGCTTCCTCAACGACAAAATTTCCGGATGAAGAACATCATGCCTTATCTTCTCATAATCATAGATACTATACAGTTTTTCCGGAACCACATCATAGTGGAACGCATGCATCCCTTTCCTGAGTGGCTGGTTATAATCTGCATTCTTGTTGTCACCAATATGTAACATCTGCCCCACCGCATACTGCGGGTACTTCCTAATCAAAACATCAAACAGCGCGCCATCCTGCTTATTGCATCCATGCTCATTTGAGACAATAATCTCGTCAAACATTGATATATCAATCCCACTAGATTCCAAAATCTCCTGGATTTTGTCACTCCCAAAATACATATCTGAAACCAACACCAAAAGACATCCATACTGCCTTGCCTCTTTCAGCCACGGAACCACAACAGGGTTTGCATAACAGCACCTCTTCTCACACTCCAATTCCAGATCCATCAAATCCTGCATATTCTCAGAGATAAACGCAGGAAACTGTTTATAAATATCATATAACGATACTTCTCGGTTTTGCGCCATAGCCCTCGCGCGGCGCTCCATCTCCATGCGAAGCTTCATAAACTCTTTATCCGAAATGGCAGAGCCTGCAATCTCCCGCCGTCTTGCCTCACTCCAGACAGCCTCAAACACATCCACGGCCTTCGCTACCGTTCGGAGCAAAAGCGTATCAAAAATATCAACACTGATTAACTTATACAGTCTGTAATCTGGTAATGTCATCTTTCCCTCCATCTAAGTGCTAAGAACCTGTTAAAAAATTATGCTTTCATTTGACTTGCCCAAATGCCAAACCATGCATCAAACAATCCTGCCATAGTATTTTTTACATTCCTACAATTGCTGTAATCCTGCAAGTTGACGGCACTTTTCATAAAGCCTCTTGCATCCGTCGGCCTCCATGCTTGAAAACATTTTTTTCCTAGATACCGCCCTCATTTCTTTCGCCGTATCCTCACAAAGAACCTTCTGAATCTTATCCATCAGCTCTTCCATATTTTCTGCACGCTGTTCCGGCATATATTCTTGAAAGGAAAAATACTCCCCTCTTGTATCCCTTGAATACTCCCTATAGTCGTACTGAAACGCCACCACTGGCCTGTCAAGCAACATAAAGTCTGAATAGACCGATGAATAATCCGTAACTAAAATATCCGCATGTCCCAAAAAAACATAGGGATCTGCATCCGCATCTAGAACTGTAATATTGCTGTAGGCAATCTTCTCGAAATCATTCCGCAGTTTCGATTTAGGATGAAGCTTTACCAAAAAGAATAAATCATACTCCATTAAAAAACTGTGAAAAGCCTGCAAATCCATTACATCTAAAAAAACAGATTCCGAATCACGGAATGTTGGCATATAAAAAATAATCTTTTCTCCGTTTTTTCTCCGGCGGACAATGTCATTGTGTACCCTCTTTTCCTCCGGCAAATAAACATTCCGCAGTGTTGCTCCTAGTATATAATCATTCCTTGGGTATCCCGACTCAATCACATGTCCCGCAGGCACACCAAATGCCCTCGCAAAAATCCGGCACATTATAGGGGAAGTAGCCAACACATAATGGCTTGGCTTTTCATCGGACAGCCTTCTTGGAAAATATTTGAACCTTTCCCAAAGATTTTTAGGATGCCGCACAGAGTCAAACGCATTATCATAATTAATCCGCTTATTCCCCACGCCATGCCAAAGGTTGATTTTTATAGCTCCGCCGCTCTGCCAGAAATTAATATCCTTGGAATAATTATCAAAAAGATATATCTTTCCACGCAGTGCAAGCCAAATCCCTCTCAGAGAATGGTAATAATAAGCCTCATAAGTACCCTTTCCGCCATCTGCCTTCCGAAGAAGCCCTACAACCTCCCTGTTATGCGACAGCCAGACCGGACGTATGCCATATTCTTCCTTATGCTGGCTGATATACAGATAAAAATATTTCGGGTTATCCGCAAACCTCCTGCCAAACGTGCTGCCGAAAAGCCATATATTCCTGTCCCTCGGCATCAAAAATGAGAACCAGTAAACCGGCAGGAGCAGTAACTGTCCCCAGTATTTCAACCTATTGATGATTCCCATTATTAACTCCTTCACTAAATCGTAGTTATCAACTGATTTTCACTAAACGTAAAGCACATCTTGTTAAAATCAATTAGTAACTACAACCTAGCTTCTTGTAATTTACCACATAATAAAAATTATATGGTTTAAAAGAACCCCCGATATGCTGGTTATTAACTATTTGTTATGGCAAGCCGATAATATAACTGAGGCATTTCCTTAAACATGGAAAATTAAAGTTTTGTTTGACAATAGAAGTCTAAAAGACTATAATAAATAAGAAATCTGGCATGACATAATTTTTATTATGTTGTAGTCTTTATTAAATCACTAATTTCATCTGATCTAACTGTTTCCTGTGTTCCTCACTTGTTGTTTTCACATAAATGCGCGTTGTCTCAATACTGCTGTGTCCTAACACATCCGCGAGCTTTGCTATATCTTTTTCCGCCCCATAAAATTCTTTTGCAAACAGATGACGTAAATTATGTGGATATGCCTTCCCTCCTGGAATCCCAGCTTCTTCACTTAAAAGTTTCATCTCCTTCCAAATATTGCTGCGGTCAACAGCTTTCCCCCCAGAAGTACAAAAAACAGTTCCCGATACAATATGATTTTCCTTAAGATAGGATAAAAGCTTTTTCTGCAATTTCTTTGACAGCAATATTACCCTTTGCTTTCCTTTACAATATATTTCCACAACACCTTTTACCACACTTTCCGCCGTAAAACTGGCAAGCTCGCTGATACGGATTCCCGTAGCACAGATTGTCTGGAGCATCATAGCAAGCCTCTTTTTTCCCTTTTTTAGTGCCATTTTTACCATCTTCCTGTACTCTGTCTTTGACAAATCCCTGCTCTCTGGCACAAATACTTCTTTCTGGATACGGAACGTCTTAACGCGAAGCCCATACCAGCCAGCATATTCAAAAAAACGGTTTGCCGCAACCAAAAAAGAATTTATACTAGTCAGCTTATATCTCTTTCTTAGATTTTCCTTATACCCAACCATCAGTTGCTTTGTAATTTCCTGCCCAGATGCATATTCTGAAAGTTTTCTAAGATCACTTATGTACTTTTTGATTGTTGCAGTTGTTTTCTCCTCCTCGTATAAATATTGCTGATATTGTAAAAGCAATTCCTCTGTAATCAAAAACTGTCCCATCTGTATCTCCTTCCTATTAACTAAAATCAAAAACCAACAAGACTTGTAAGTCTCTTTAACGATTGCCTCTCTCTACATACCACTAAAATCATATTTACAGATAATGGTAATAAAAAGTATATACTTTTCCCCCTATTTCTGCAAAATCAAAGGTATTTTAGTGAATTTCTTCTAGACAACCATTACACTGTAACAAAGTTTTCTATAAGTAAATAAACAGCCCCCTTCCCTTTTTCTTATAAAAAGGGAAGGGGGCTGCCTGAAAACTACTCATAAACCAAATGGCCTAAAATTTCCTGCAAAGCATGGATATGTCCAAAAATCTTATCTGCTGTCTCAACCTCTATCTCGTCCTTTACATCCAAAAATTCACGTTCCAATTTTCCCACAAGCTCTTTCAGGCCGACAGACGTATTATATTTTTTCATTACAATACCATATTCATTTACATATATTTCGATAGGATCTCCTTCCTCAATCTCAAAAATCTTTCTGATTTCTTTAGGAAGAACAATCCTCCCCAAATCATCTACCCTGCGGACGATTCCTGTTGCTTTCATAAAATATGTCGCCTCACTTTCCTACATTTAGATTTATTCTAGTATGCGCAACAAGCCAAACACAATGCTTGCAGAGAACTAAATGTTCCTTTGCACTTGACAACTTTGCGCAGGTCAAAAGACATTTTGCCTATGGACTGCTATCTACATTTGACCCTAGCATCATTATGTCCACATTTAAGCTCCATACTCATGAAAGCTTACTTGAATCTTATATGCATTGTCCTTATTCACTTTGTATCAAACAATTGCCAATGGAAGAATAAATTTTAAACACAAATGTCCCATTATCCGTTATAATAAAAACTATGTATTAATGATAATGAAACATATGCTCTAAAACAGAAAGGATTTTACATGGACTACTTTTTATTAAAACAGCTTGGAAATATATCAATTCCCAAGCCTGAAAATGCAAATCAAGATGAACCTTCCATCCGAATAATGCAGGATATCTCCTTATTGGAAAAATTTGATTATCTGGCTGTGGAGGCACTTGTCAGTGACCGAATGAAACTTTTATTAGAACAATTCCTGCTGGATTTAGAGTGGCAGCCCTGCGCTTTTATCGACCCATCCAAAAAAAAGCAAATAATATTTTGGTATCTGCCACCGCTTCCCTACCTTCCAGAACAGATTGCTTTTGCGCCAAACGGAACACTGCACTCAATCCAAATAAAAAAAGAGGATTTTTGTAAAAAATCCCCTGGAATATTCCGCATCCCCCATCCAAAGGGAACACCGTTTGTCGTTGTCCACCTTTCTGTTGCAGAAAGCATACTTCGGCGAGGGTTTTGCGGACTAGAATTGGTACGCCTTTTCAGTCAAATACCCCGCTGCAAGCAACGGGGCATGACTTAGCTTCTTTTTAGCAAGTTCGCCCCAGAGGGGCGGGGTATTTGACCCTCGCGGCAGTCGCCAAATGCGAGCAAGCTCGCGCTTGGCTCGTTGCTTCGCGGGAATAAATGAACACCTGCACATTATGAAAGTCCAACAATCTTTCCACTGTCATCCACATCAATCCGCTCCGCAGCTGGATGAAGTGGTAGTCCTGGCATGGTCATAACAGTCCCGGTAATTGCAACTACAAAACCTGCCCCTGCAGATACATAGACTTCACGGATAGTAACGGTAAAATCTTTTGGACGCCCAAGCTTCTTTGGGTCATCTGATAGGGAATATTGATTTTTTGCCATACACACCGGTGTATTCCCATAACCTAGCCTTTCTAAGTGCTCTATTGCCTGCTTTGCCGCTGGAGAATATGTTACCTCCAGAGCGCCGTATATTTCTTTTGCGATTGTTTCAATCTTTGCGGTAATTGGAAGATTCACATCATAAATCGGCTCGAAATGGCTTTCCTTCCTCTCAAGTGTCGCCAATACTTTTTCTGCCAATGCTACTCCGCCTTGCCCCCCCTTTTCCCATACCTCAGAAAGTGCAAATTCACAGCCCCGGTTCTCGCAGAATTCTTTGACAAAAGCTAATTCTGCATCACTGTCCGATACAAAACGGTTCAGTGTCACTACACAAGGCACTTTATATTTTGCAATATTCTCAATATGCTTTTCTAAATTTACAATGCCCTTTTTCAGCGCCTCCAGATTTTCTATGTTCAAATCCTCTTTTGCTACACCGCCATTATATTTGAGAGCGCGTACTGTTGCGACCAACACTACTGCATCTGGCTTTAATCCCGCCATACGGCATTTAATATCCAGAAACTTTTCTGCGCCAAGGTCTGCACCGAATCCTGCTTCCGTCACAACATAATCTGCCAGCTTCAGAGCTGTCTTTGTCGCACGCACACTGTTGCATCCATGAGCTATATTGGCAAAAGGTCCTCCGTGCACAAATGCAGGCGTATTTTCAACTGTCTGAATCAAATTTGGTTTAATCGCATCTTTTAAAAGTGCAGCCATAGAGCCAACAGCATTTAACTGCCCCGCTGTAACTGGCTCCCCGTCATAATTATATGCAACTATAATTTTAGATAAGCGTTCTTTTAAATCTTTCATATTCTCTGCCAGGCAAAGAATCGCCATAATTTCCGATGCCACAGATATAATAAAATGATCTTCGCGCACTACGCCATCTGCGGCTCTTCCCAATCCTACCACAATATTTCTAAGCACCCGGTCATTCATATCAACACAGCGCTTCCAGACTACTTGATTCGTATCAATCCGAAGCACATTTCCCTGCGTAATATGATTGTCAAGCATTGCTGCTAATAAATTATTTGCAGAAGTTATTGCATGAAAATCCCCAGTAAAATGGAGGTTTAAATCTTCCATTGGGACTACCTGTGCATAACCGCCGCCTGCTGCGCCGCCTTTAATACCAAAACAAGGCCCAAGGGATGGCTCTCTCAATGCAATTGCCGATTTCTTTCCCATAAGCCCCAGAGCTTCACCAAGTCCAACTGTTGTGGTAGTCTTTCCTTCTCCTGCCGGAGTTGGGTTGATCGCTGTGACTAAAACCAGCTTTCCATCCGCATTTCCTTTCACCTTATCCCAGAGCGAATCCGAAAGTTTTGCCTTATATTTTCCGTAATATTCCAAATCCTCCTCAACAATATCCAGTTTATCCGCCACCTCACGAATGTGGAGCATCTTTGCATCCTGAGCAATTTCAATGTCTGTCTTCATAATTTGCACCAAGCCTCAAGCGAAAATGCGGACATTTTCATTTAAGGCGCAAACACTAGGAGTGAAAGATGTGTGTTTGCATTTTGTCCTTCCTTCTTTTTTTCTTTCACCCTTTCAATCATGCCGGCTATGCCAGCACAAGCCATCTCCATTCCTGCGCTGCATATATAAAGTTTGCGGCAGGCAGCGCGCGGGCGCAAACTTATCATTAATATAAACTACATAAAGTGAGTATTTCTAATTTCTACTTTTGATAACTAAATTCACCATTGCCATCAAACTTAAACACAAACTGCCTTAATATCTTCGCATTTTCTGATGGATCAAACATGCCTGATACGCCGTTTGTCGGTACAAGGCACTGTCCCTGGCAGTCTGGGAACTCATTTGGATTCTCCTTTGTATTTCCATCCCGGAAATATTCATTGTTTGGAATCTGCAGCTGATGAATATCTGTTGTTCCCATCCAGACCACATCCTTTATATAAGATAGAATTGCATCATTATCCAAATCTGTTTCCACGCTAGAGAGAACTTTATTGGCGACACCAATCCATTCTGGCAGCGGAAGCTTCTTCATCTCATCAAAGGCTGAACTGATCACGGTACGCTGACGCCATGTCCGGCCATAGTCATCAACTAATCCGTTTGCCGTTCTTACAGGTTCTCCGATCTTATCATATCCTTTTCGGATGCGGCAATATGCCAGCGCCTGGTCCCCATTTAGACGTTGTTTTCCAACTTTTATTTTACGATTTTTCTTTTTACGTATGTAATTCGTCATATTTAAATATCTTGCTTCTGTGTCTGTAACTTCAATTTTTACTCCGCCTACTGCGTTTACTACCTTTTCAAACGCATCAAACCCTACCTTAACATAGCCATCCAGCTTAATATTAAAGTTTTGTGCAATTGTTTTATACAGATTTTTCACGCCACCGCCATTTGCACAAGAAGCATTTAACTTCTTTAATTTGTCCTCCCCTGCCACATTTACCAGAGTATCACGCATCAGAGAAGACAACTTCAATGTATTATGCTTTTTATCCATTGTAGCAATCATCATAACATCCGGCAGACCAGCAGCAGAATACAACTTTTCCTTTCGGTAATCATCGCCGATTAACAGGATATTTACAATATCATCATCCGATTCTACATGAATACCACTCAAATCTACCTTGCTCAGTGCAGCATCCTTGTCCCTTTTTACATGATTCAAAGTGTTTTTCATTGTACTTTCAACCTTGGCCACGCCAAAGCCTAATACAGCGCTAAGTATTAACAGAAACCCCAGCAATATCTTTTTCCACATATCTTTTCCCCCTTACCAAGGAATGTCCTATAGAACAGTCCCCAAAATCCCTCTGCCTGCCAATTTCAGCCAATTTCTGAAAATAAACACCCCTTTGTACAAGTACGAGGAGTTTGTCCCTTTTCTGAAATAAGCCAAGAACAGAAACAGTATAACACAATTTAATTGAATTTAAAAGAGCTTTTCATTTGACGAAAAAAACATTATTCACTATAATGTTACTATTCACAGTTATTTTTAGAAAAGAGCTGGATACATATTACAGTTACTTAACTTCAAAAGAAATGGAGATAGTGTGAAAAATATATCTAAGGCAGCAAAAAGCTACCTAAGATATATTAAATTTCACACAGGAAAAATGCAAAATCAGCATTTTTCATCACTATTTAAGCCGCCTAAGGCGGCATGGAGGATTATTATGGGAAAAAATGTTGGAAAAAATAATTGGGCACTTTTCTTGTTGCTTTTGGCTGGAATCGTGCTTGGCAGCTTTATTGCACAGATGACAGCAGGACTGCCTGGATTTTCCTGGCTAAATTTTGGCCAGAAGTTCGGTCTCACAAAGCCCCTAACATTAGATTTAGGCGTATTGGTGCTAACATTTGCGCTATCCATAAAGATAACCATTGGAAGCATTCTTGGCGTTATTCTTGGCATCCTAATCTATCACTTTATTTAACAAGCCGCTAAAGGAATGTTCCAAAACATTTTTTATCTGGATATTCAACGTTTCTGAGCCACGGCACAAGAAAACTTATCACAAGATTCAAAAAGGGCACCACTTACATGGTGCCCTATAATAATATGTTCTAATCTCAAAAATATGTTCTAGACATACATAAAATATTTACTTCTCCTACTACTGAGCGTTCTGAATTTCCTGCAACATTCTCTGCAACTCATCTGTACTTACAGAACGTCCGATCATCATAAGAGCTAAAATAGTAATCACCGCAATCGAAGCGCAGATAATACCCGCAATCGCCATTCCTTTGCCAGGCTTTTTCTGCACAAGCACAATTAACGATAACACAAAACCAACAATGCCGATTACCAGCGCAAAATAACCTGAACAACAACATACCAGCGAGATAATGCCAAGCACCATCCCGGCAATTGCCATGCCCTGGCCTCCCTGCTCCTGCGGTGGTTGACCGTATGGGTTGCCCATCGGCTGGCCATTCATATTATAGCCATTGTTTGGAGCCTGCGTATAACCATTATTGTTTACATTTGCAAATGGGTCAGACCCCTGCGTAAATCCATTATCATTTCCCGCATTTGAATTATTCTGGATTTCATTTTCATTATTTTCCATTGAAGAAACCTCCTTGCACTACTTACATAGTTTTAACTACAGTCCATTTATCAGAACCGCAGCCAGCAACAATGCTATAATTGTATCACATTAAAGATAAATTTGCAAACTATGGCAAATTTTCATTTCTTACCCTGTTTCACTTAATCCCACCAAAAATACCATACCTCAGACATACGGATTGAATCAGCGACTTCCCCAATCGTACCATTTCTGGTCCCCTGGTCTACCCTGTCTGGGCAAAATGCATAATGTTCCTTTGCAAGCTTCCAAGCCATCTCTTCATCCTCTATAGGCTTTTCTAGCAAAAACTCTACCTCGTCATGTGAAAATGCCGCTGGTACAGCGCCATATTCCTCATACCAATAACGGCAAACTGCCATCATATCAGAAGCTTCTGGGCACTCATTCCAGCCACCCATCGGCATCCACGCAATAACTTCCCAAGGATTCTTAACCGGAATTTCAAATAGAATAGTCTCCACAATTCCTTCACCTGAAAATTTAGCAAAAGACGTGAGATAATTAATCTCCTCCCCGTCCTCCATCACACCGATTAATTCTTCTGAAGCTGAATTGTCACCAGAACTACTTCCAAAATCCTCTTCATAGTCCTCTACATACTGAGCATAGCGCTCCTCCAAAATGTCTTTTCCAGAAATCTTTCCCTTTCCAATCACTTCTTCCTTGGAGTAGGACTCATCCTCCAAAATTCCTAACCATTCTGCCAGAGTATTATCTGCCTGTACCAAAATTGGGACAAAACCCTCCTTCTGTCCGCGGCCAAGCGCTTTTTTATAGGCAGTATTGACTTCCTCCACTGTACATTTCTCTAGAAATACCTGATAAGGACACTTTATCTTTTCAATGATTTCCTGTGTAATTTCATTATATTGCTGTAATTCATTATTATTTGCTCCATCCATATTTAATCTCCTCCTAAAATAAACCCCACTGCAAGCAGTGGGGCATTCACTCTATACTTCGCTTCAATCTGAACTAAAATTTGCATGTCTTATGTGTTTCCAATTCCCCTTATACACCCATCTGTCTCACAGCTGTTTCTATTACTTCCATATATGCGGCATCGCGCAACCTGTCATTCATCTGTAATTCCAGCAATTCTTTCCTGTCTACCAGACGTACTTCCTCTACCTCTTCTTTCTGCAGCACACAATCCCTGATATCGAAGTCTTTCTCTACAAAATAAACATCTGCAAAGCTCTTTTTCTTCTTAACCCGCCCGACAAACCGTACCTTGGCATCTGAAATATCAATTCCGACCTCTTCCAATGTCTCCCGCTTCGCACCATCAAAACTCTCCTCGCCGCAAAGCACCGCACCGCCGGTTACATCCCACACACCTGGATGGCTTTCCTTACTCCGCGAGCGTTTTTGCACAAGAAATTTTCCACCCGGCGTATGCAGGTAAACATGTACACATAGCATATATTCACCTTGCGTCGGAACACCACGGCTCATCGTCCTGCCAGTCTTTTTCCCTTCCTCATCGTACACATCCCAAATTTCAGCCATTCTCACTCCATTCCCGCGCACCGCCAAATCCCACAGACGGAACTCCTATAAGTATAATATCGGTCAATGCCTTGATACTAGCTCTTCCGCCTGCCTTTTACTAAACTCACATCCACAATAATTCTGCCTGTACAGATGGTACGCTCTCGAATATTCAATCGACTTTTGATACCCGCCCCTCTTTTTAAAATCCGATACCAAATAAGGAATCTGAAACTCCTCTGCAAGAGAAAGTCCAATCTCATTTAATTTTTGAGCATTCTTATGCGGACTAACCGATAGTGTTGTTGTAAAATAGTCAAACCCATGTTCCTTTGCATATCTGGCCGCCTCTCTCTGGCGCAGCCTATAGCAGGCAAAACAGCGTTCACCACCCTCCGGTAAATGCTCCATTCCCTCCGCCATCTGATAAAAACGCTCCGGTTCATAGTTCCCTTCTATAAAACGCACCTTATTCTTTAATGACAATTCTCCAATTAGGCGAATCTGCTCCTGCACTCTTTTGTCATACTCTTCCTTCGGCGATATATTAGGGTTATAATACAAAACCGTAATGGAAAAATACTCTGCCAGATAACTTAGGCAATAGCTGCTACAAGGTGCACAGCAACTATGCATCAAAAGGGTTGGTGTGATCCCATCCGCCGTAATACTGTCAATTATTTTATCCAACTCTAACTGATAATTCACTTTATTCATAACAATCCTATAAAACACGCCTTACCGAAGAAAAGCCTGCAACAAATATGACTTACCTACCGCAGCCCGCGTCAACCCCCATTGATTCCAAACTTCCTGCGGCACTGCCATACTTAGAAAATGAAATAAAAAATAGCAAGCTAGAAAGGCAAAGAAAAAACCTGCCAACGCACCTCCTGCCTTATCCAACGTCCCAATCAAGGGAATCTGGTCAACAATCTTAACTACCTTTACTACTTGTAAGAATAACACAAAGGTAATAAAAAAGAAAAGCCCTGATAACAGCGGAATCCCTACTACATTCGCCATAATAAACGAAATAATCCCCGCTCCAGCCAAAGCTGCCAGCCTCGCAGCCTGAAAAGCCAGCCCCATAAACCAGCCCCTCGCAATCATGCACAAGAAAAACGCAGCCAATATAAGATCAATGATATTTTCTGTTGATAACTCCATCACTGCAACACATCTGCCATATCATAAAGACCAGCGCCCTTTCCTGTCAGATATTTTGCTGCCACAAGGGAGCCCTTGGCAAATACCCCTCTTGAGTATGCAGTATGAGAAAATGTAACCACCTCGTCAGAACCTGCAAAAATAACATCATGCTCTCCTACAATAGTCCCACCGCGTACTGCTGAAATACCTAGTTCCTTCTTTTCCCTCTTCTGGCGCACCTGGGAACGGTCGTAAACATATTCATACTGGTTGTCCATCGCCTCATTAATGGAGTCTGCAAGCGCCAAGGCAGTTCCAGACGGCGCATCTAACTTTTGGTTATGATGTTTTTCTACAATCTCAATGTCAAATCCTTCATCTGCCAGCCTTTTTGCTGCCTCCTTAACTAATTTCAACAGAAGGTTCACACCCACTGACATATTGGCAGAACGCAGCACTGCAACCTTTTTCCCCGCCTCTTTTAAATATGCCGTCTGCTTCTCTGACAAGCCGGTTGAACACTCTACCAGTGGAATTTGCCTGTCCACAGCATAATCAATCACCTTTTCAATCCCCTTTGGTGATGAAAAATTAATAATCACATCTGCCTTGGCATCGCACTCTGTGATATCCGTAAATACTGGATAGACATTAATCCTGTTATCTGCGATATCCACACCTGCTACAATCTCTACAGAATCATCCTCCGCTGCCAGCCCGGTAATCATCTGTCCCATCCGCCCATTGCAGCCCACTAAAATAATCTTTGACATACTTAAAACTTCCTTTCCTTCGTTTCTTTTGATACTCTATAGAATCATATTAAAAAAGGGCACCACCTAGCCGGTGCCCTAATTAACTCAATCTACAACCTGAACTCCTGCATCCAGCATTGCCTGACGGAGTACCTCCTTATTTTTCTTTTCCATTTCCGTCAAAGGCATTCTCAGGGAACCCACCTTATATCCCATCATATTCATTGCAGCCTTTACCGGAATCGGATTTACCTCGCTAAAAAGAGCCTTAACCAGAGGAATATACTTCAACTGAAGCGCCCTGCTCCCTTCGATATCGCCTTCCATAAATTTCGCCACAATATCATGTGTATCCCTTGGGACAATATGGGACAGAACGGAGATAACTCCCTTTCCTCCATATGCAACAATCGGAAAAATCTGATCATCGTTTCCAGAATACACATCAATATCCCCCTGTGTCAGGGAAAAAATCTGTGCAATCTGGGAGATATCGCCAGATGCCTCCTTAACTCCCACAATATTAGGAACATCATTCACCAAATCCGCAATTGTCTTTGGCTGAATATTTAGACCAGTACGCCCCTGGATATTATATAAAATAATTGGTAGATCGACACTTGAAGCAATCTCAGTAAAATGTTTTTTTAAACCATTCTGTGTAGCTTTATTATAATAAGGAGATACCACTAAAAGCCCATCAGCGCCAACTTTTTGCGCTTCCTTTGACAGATATACAGCTGTCGCCGTGCAGTTAGATCCTGTCCCTGCAACCACCGGAACCCGCTTTTTCGTCATCTCCACACATGCCCTAATCGTCTCAATATGCTCTTCATGGCTCATTGTAGATGCTTCCCCTGTTGTACCACATATAATAATAGCATCTGTCCCGTTTGCAACCTGATCATTGATAATCTGTTCCATCTCATCATAATTGATAGAACCATCATCATACATTGGTGTAATCAATGCCACACCTGCGCCTGTAAAAATAGACATTCTTATCTCCTCCTTGTATCCTCCTATAATAATGTTGAGGCCAAAAAATAGTTTACCCCAACTGATACTACGGATTGCTATCTGCTTTTGACCATAGTATCATATAATTAAATTATATGTATATATAGAAACACCTGTGTTAGAACAGTTCTCATGATTCATACTATTTACAAAACAATCTTTAACAAATCCAAAAAACTGCCCAAACATTGCCTGCCCTTATTTGTTTTGCAGCAAATCCCTGATTTCTATTCAAAAATCTGCCCACAGTTCTACGCACCATAAACCAATTCCTTACTTACCCAAGTAAATCCTTCTCCAAATCTATCTTTGAAATAATATCCGCATACTCAGAAATTCCCGGCGGAAGGTCCCTACCTGTCAAAACTAGCCTGCAGTAATCAGAGCGCAGCTGAATCAGGTTAACAATCTCCTCCACTGATACAATCCCAAGCTCTGGAAGCCCAAGCACCTCATCCAGTACCAGAACATCACATTCCCCGGTATCAATTACTTTTCTTGCAAAATTAAAACCATTTAATATATTCTGGCGTTCCTCCTTCTGTCTAGATGCCAGAAGTTCCCTGTAAGACTGTTTTTCCTTCTCAAAGCGGAAAAGCTTTACATCTGGTTCCAGTCTCTCTAAAAAATTGAGTTCCTCTGCGTCCTTTCCCTTTAGAAATTGTATAATGATTACAGATTGTCCAAGGCTCGCCGCGCGAATGCATTGCCCTACAGCGGCAGATGTTTTCCCCTTCCCTGGTCCATAGAACACCTGCACAATTCTCCGCTCCATGATATACCTCCTCCTTTTGCCAGACAAAAATCACTTCTCTGGCTTAAAAAGCCGATTCCCTATAAGAAAAAAGAAAATGGCTAGGATAACAAATTTTCTCAAATTGTCAACTCTAGCCATTTTATCACATATCATATGAAAAATCCATAGCTTTTTTACTCGTCGTCTTCATCCGATAAATACTCCATTTTGCTAACAGACACTTCATATGCAACCCGCTTTTCATACTCATCCTCACCAATTTTTTTCTGGTACTCCCTGCTCTGAATGCGCCCCCAGAGCTGAACATGTGCCCCAACTTCAAACTGGTCTGCATAACGGGCATTTCTTCCCCAACAAATACAAGGGATATAATCCGATTTTCCATATGGACGGTTCACCGCTAATAACACATCTGCAATCTCTCTTCCAAGCGGTGTCTTACGATACACCGGCCTCTTGCAGACATAACCATCCAAAAAGATATGATTCGGATTCTGCTCTTCACTTTCCCCTTCATAGAGAGTCACCTCTCTGGCAAAAACAGATAGCACCAAACGGTTCTTCGTCTCCTCATGACGATTATAAGAACGGAATTGGCCGCTTGCTTCTAATGTACAACCACGATAATCATTCTTTACATCAATTAACCTTTCCGAAACCATTACTGGAATTACATCATAGGAATTGCTTAAGCGGCATACAGCAATATCTACTATGAAGAAATGCTCACCATATACCTCATGGCTGAACACAAATTCACTAACGACCTCTCCTGCAATTGTAACCTGGTTGTTTGTAAAAACTTTATCCAACATATTTTCTTCCTCCCTTTTTCACATAAGAGCGAATCTGCCCTTCTAGTATTTTGTTTTAAAATATGTATACTAGGTTGATTTCCATTTTAGAACAATTCCATGTACTTTGCACCCCTAATGGCCATACATACTTCGACGCAGTTTTCTCTTATTTTCTTAAATGTGCCTTTTCTTGCGTGTCAATGGTATGCAGACGTTCCACAACCCACAGACTTTGCCATTTGTTTCTTGAATTCTACTCATCATAAATACCGCTATGTTATTCATTATATATCAAGATTCGCTTTCATGCAACTTCTCTAGGCAAAAAAAATCGAAAAAATGGTCAGAAAGTGTCGAAAAACGTATTATGGGCCGCTAAAATCCTAAAAAATGGAGACTTTTTCCCAAACGAAAAAACGCAAAAATATTTGTAACATTTTACCTACCGATATCTAGTAGGCAATTATGTCTGCAAAGTCCCTTTTTCTACCTAAGTAACATACCAATTTACGGGAATGTTCTTATGAAAGCATAGCACATTCTTATATACATGGCATGAATCTACAATAATATAATTCCCAAATTTTCCAAAAATATCCGGTTTATCTGCTTTAACTTAGCACGCTCCCCTCACAACTCTCACAAAATATACGGAAAGGTTTAGTAAAAACGATTGCTTTAAACGGCGAAACATTTACAAATTTTGTGAGATTTTCTGCCTTGTATATTTGGAAAGATATAGTATACTATGTTGTTGGGATTACAATATTTTGCATTTAACGGATGCTATGGATTGCTTTCTGCAAGCGACCCTGGCAATCTATAATTTATTTATGTAAAATATATACTGCGTATACAGCCATTGCACATGGTAATATAATAAGAAAGATTCCCGCCCTATAGATATTGAAATAATAGGATTAAGAAAAAAGAAGGAAGGATAAATGCAGACACACATCTTTCACCCTTTGTGTCTGCACCTCAAATGAAAGCGAAAGCAATTTCGTTAGAGGTTTGGTACAAATCATGAAACGAGAAGATATAAGAAACATAGCTATTATTGCGCATGTTGACCATGGTAAAACCACATTAGTAGATGAACTCCTAAAACAGAGCGGTGTATTCCGTTCCAATCAGGAAGTAGCAGAACGCGTTATGGATTCCGGCGATATTGAACGCGAACGCGGAATTACCATTCTTTCCAAAAATACTGCTATTACTTATAAAGATACAAAAATCAATATTATTGATACACCAGGACATGCTGATTTTGGTGGTGAAGTAGAGCGCGTCCTTAAAATGGTCAATGGTGTTGTCTTGGTTGTGGACGCATTTGAGGGTGCTATGCCGCAGACAAAGTTTGTATTAAAAAAGGCACTGGAATTAGAACTCCCTGTAATTGTCTGCATCAATAAGATTGACCGCCCAGAAGCACGCCCAGACGAAGTTGTTGACGAGGTTCTAGAGCTTTTTATTGATCTAGATGCCAATGAGGAACAACTTGACTGCCCATTTATTTTTGCATCGGCAAGGGAAGGTGTCGCCTCATACCATGCCGAGGAAACCGGCACTGATATGGTGCCGCTCTTTGATACAATATTAAATTATATCCCCGCCCCAGAAGGGGATCCAGAAGCCTCCACGCAGGTTCTAATCAGCACCATTGATTATAACGAATATGTAGGGCGCATCGGTGTTGGTAAAGTTGATAATGGCACCATCAAAGTAAACCAGGATGTCGTTATTGTCAATGCACATGACAAAGATAAATGCAGCAAAGTAAAAATCAGCAAACTCTATGAATTTGACGGCTTGAAAAAGGTAGAAATAAAGGAAGCTACCATAGGCTCCATTGTGGCAATTTCCGGCATTACAGACATTCACATCGGCGATACTCTCTGCTCCCCGGAAAATCCAGTTGCCATCCCATTCCAAAAGATTTCAGAGCCAACTATCGCAATGCATTTTATGGTAAACGACAGCCCCCTCGCCGGACAGGAGGGTAAATTCGTTACCTCCCGCCATATCAGGGAACGTCTTTTTAGCGAGCTAAACTCCGATGTCAGTCTCCGCGTAGAAGAAACAGATGATATGGACAGTTTTAAAGTCTCCGGGCGCGGTGAACTCCATCTGTCTGTACTAATTGAAAATATGCGTCGTGAAGGTTATGAATTCGCCGTCAGTAAAGCAGAAGTCCTCTATCGAACAGATGAGCGCAATAAAAAATTAGAGCCGATGGAGCGCGCATATATTGATGTACCAGAAGAATTCGCTGGCAGCGTTATTGAAAAATTAAGCAACCGAAAAGGCGAGCTGCAGGGAATGGGTTCCATTGGCGGCGGATTCACCCGCTTGGAATTCCTTATTCCATCGCGCGGCCTAATCGGATACCGCGGCGAATTCCTGACAGATACAAAGGGCAACGGCATCATTAACACTGTATTTGAAGAATATGGCCCATATAAGGGTGAGATTGCTTACCGCAAGCAAGGCTCCCTAATCGCATTTGAATCCGGCGAAACTGTAACATATGGGTTATTTAACGCTCAGGACCGCGGCACACTTTTTGTCGGTCCTGGTGAAAAAGTTTATGCCGGAATGGTAATCGGGCAAAACGGCAAGGCGGAGGATATTGAGTTAAACGTCTGCAAGACAAAACATTTAACCAATACCCGCTCTTCTAGCGCAGACGATGCCTTAAAATTAGTACCGCCAAAAATCCTCAGCCTAGAAGAAGCTTTAGAGTTTATTGACACAGATGAGCTTTTAGAAATCACACCGGAAAACTTACGCATCCGAAAAAAAATTCTTGACCCAACTCTAAGGTTCCGCGCAAAGAAAAACGCAAAGGGCTAGATTTATTTCTTTATGAATGTACAAATTCTTTCTTTGGTTAGAACGTATTTATGCCAATTGTATACAACACAAATGCTGCGTCTAAAAAATTATCCCTCCACAGACAAAATCTGAGGAGGGATTTTATAATATAGAAACTTCACCCTAATCTATTGAGATACTAACTCAAAAGCTGTAGGTTTTATGTTGGGACATAAACGGAATCTGTGTCTCTCTTCTAATACCACACTTAACCTGGTAAATAGAAAATAGTCTTTATAAGTTGCTCTCATATGGAAAATGTATGAAATTAGATTAAAAGAAATGAAGGCAGATATCAAATAATTACACCATATCAACAATTTAATCCTAGATGAAGTTGAATGTGTACATATCGCATCAATAAGTTAGTCCATATGGCAAGCATAATACTAAAAAATAGATGTGCAGTAACTAAAGAATCGCTCTTCCACCCCTTTAGTTACTGTACATTATTTTCAACCATCATATCATAAGTGACTTGTATCTGCATACACACTTTTTGTTAAAAATACAATGTCCATTTTCTCTTGCTTCTCTTTCAATTCTTCTCTAATCAACTGATTTCGTAACCTCAACATCTCTTCTGGAAAATCATACTCTAACCCGCTGTTAATATAATTTTTTCGGCTACTCACATCATACCCGTCTAATCCTGCCAAACAGACACGTTTTACTCCTAAGTGCATTAATAGATTAAGGCAAACAATACCAGAATTTTCCATTATTTCTGGTGCCTTTGCTGCATAACTGGCAAAATTAACCATATAGTGGTAATTTTGGGCATCACGCACATTTGAGGTAACTATTTTTTTCCCACGCACCTCATCCTGAATATCTTTATACCGTCTCATATGGCAACTAAACACATAGTCATATTTAAAGTTTCCTGGGACAAAATTTAGAGAAATAACTACCGGATTTTTTTTGTTTATATAAGTTTGAATGTATTCCTCCTCTTCCATAAGAGAAACTCCAGGACCCAATAATAAAATTTCATGTCCTGCCAACTCCTTCTCAAGTTCTATTACTGCATCTTTGTCATCAATGAAATTTTCTATATACCCCTTGTAAATCTCCTCTGCCTTTTCTTTGCTATAAAGCACTTTATCCTCTTTAGGAATAGATTTCAATATCTCATTATAGGACTTCACTGTCAAAGTCCCTTTTGAAGCAAAATAAATCGCATAATTTGGATGACAACCATTGGAAGCAGACAAATAAAACGGCAGGGAATAACCCCAGAAGTTTTCACTGTAAATATCATTTAAATATTCATCAATAATCTCTAACATAGGCTCAATTCGGTACTTTTTCCCAAAATTTTCATTCATATATTCTGCAAACAACTCCATATTCAAGTTGCCTGCCCCACGTCCCATACCAAATACACAGGCATCTATTACGATATCCCTTTTAAGATTTAATTCTGCCATAGAAGACGCATTTCCCATTGCCTGTTGCATATTGTTATGGGAATGGTATCCTAACATAATATCTTCTCTAAGATTATTGTCAGCAATTTGTACCAGCCTTAAAAAATCTCTTTTCTTAATCAATCCAAAACTATCCACTATATAAAATGCCCGGATAGGTAATTCATTAAACTTTATAATCAAATCAATAAATTCTCGGTCTGTATAATTATCTGTCCCCACAGCCTGAGCAAAAACTTCATAACCAAGTTCTGCCAGCTCTTTCATGTAATTATATGCAACCTCTGTCTTATCTTTCTTAAAAATAACGCGGAATACATCAAATCCATCTTCTACATTGTTACCTAGCTTTTCCAAAGAAATTGGCCGTCCCATATCTATCATTCCAACATACTTTGTATCTGGATTTTTAGGTGCAATCATCGCCTTAACACTTTCGTTTCCATCAAAAAGTGAATAATCAGGCTGATAATTGCATTCTCTCACAAAACCTATTTCAAAATACTCAATCCCTGCCAATACCATCTTTTTAGTGATATGATATATTGCTTTCTCACCAAAATGCCAATTATTAACATAGCCTCCATCCCTTAAAGTACAATCTAACAAATTAATCTGCTTCATATTTCATCCCCATTCTTGTAAAATAAATTAGATAATTGCTATATCCACTCTAATATCTCTTTAATATGGGCCACTTTCCTGGTGCTACTTAAAACTTCCTTTGTTTCTCCAATAAAAATGGCCTGACATCCATACTCCTCTGCCATTTTAATATCACTCTCATACGTATCCCCCACTACCAATATCTCCTTTTTTTGCAATTTCTGTTGTTTACAAATTATATCAAGTAGTAGTGGATTTGGTTTACCTACTACATAATCGACCTGTTTGCCCAGGCTACCTTCCAAAGCTCCTACCATAGCCCCACAACCAGGCATTCTTTTTGCCCCTTCTCCCGGATAATGTGTCTCCTTATTACAGGCAATGATAACTTTTGCCTGTAGAGCAGCTTGAAGTGCTTTTGTAAGCTTCTGATAATTAAATTCCATATCATATCCTATCACTACTACATCCGCTATACCGCTTGTCTGAATGCCCATTTCTGCAAATTCTCTTTTCAAAGCCTCTGTTCCAGACACATATACACTTTTGTAACCTTTCTCCTTTGCATATAATGCAGCAGCATAACCTGATGTATATATCTGATCCTTCCGAAACACAAGCCCCATCCCCAATAATTTTTCACAAACTTGCTGTCTAGATTTTGTTGAATTATTTGTCATACAGTAAACATGCTTTCCAATGTCCCGAAATTTCTGTACTACCTGATCCGCTTTCTCAATCATTTGACTTCCATAATAAATTGTTCCATCAAGATCAAATAACACTGCTTTTATTTGTTCATACATATACATTATCCTTCATTGATTGGTGCAATAATCATATTATCCAAAAACTCATTTCTGTCTAAAAAAGGTGCCATATCTTCTAAAGGAGGACTTACTAGTGTCCCATCCTCTAAACGCTTAGTAGCACTCTTTGGCTCAAAATTTTGGTGCGTAGACACAAATATCTGGCAAAATACTGGTCCTTCCGCCTGCAGCGTATTAGTAACAGCCACTTTCATCTGTTCATTGCTGTGAGCCTCAAAATAAGAATAACCAAATGCAGTTGCCAATTTTTCAAAATTAGGAAAGGATAAATCATTACTTTCTGGCCCAATCCCCACTTTACAATGATGCCCAAATAAGTTATTCTGTGTCTGACGAATAGAATGATATCCTTCGTTATTAATCAAAAACAGCTTAATTGGCAAACGGTTCGTAAGAACAGTCTGCATTTCCTGTAAATTCATCATAATACTTCCATCCCCCTCCAGGCAAACTGTTGTCTTATTCCCCGCTGCAACACATGCACCAATCGCTGCTGGCAAACCGTACCCCATACTTGCAACACCACTGTTAATAATAAAACGGGCATCTTTCTTTATCACATAATTATGGCTGCCAACCACACAGGCGCTTCCATTTGACACTACAGTCAAATTTCCATCTGGAAGACAGTCACTCAAATAACGAATAAATGCATATACATTGGCATGTCTACCATCCTCTTCCCAATGTTTTGGCTGTGTAACAGAATACTTCTCCTTCCAATTAACACATTTATCTAGCCAAAACGAATCTGAAAATACTGGTACCTCCTCATCACTTAGCACATCATTCATTACCTCAAAAAAGTCTTTTGCATCTGCACAAACTGGCATCTCTACATGTAATGTTGTCTTTTTTAATTCTGCTGGATCAGCATCTACCATAATAACATAGGCCTCCCTTGCCCATGTTTTCCAGTTATAGCCAACCTGACGGATAGAAAGCCGATTCCCAACAACAAGAAGTAAATCAGCATTCTGAACTGCAAAATTACCAGCCCGATCCCCCATAATGCCACCTCTTCCGACATATAAAGGATTTTCATTTTCAATCACATCAATGGAATCCCAGCAAGTTACCACTGGAATATTCAATTTACTCAGCACATTTCGATATGCTGCATACCCATCTGACAGACGGATTCCATTTCCTGCATACAAAACCGGCCTTTTAGCTTGACAAATCTTTTGTATTATTTGCTTCACAAGGGTTTTCTCAACTGGTTCCGGAACCGCCCCACTATCCTCTGATGGAAAATACCCTTCCAATTCTTCTGTTTCAATTTCACAGCCCTGATAATTTAAGGGAATATCAATCCAGACTGGTCCTCTTCTTCCTGACATAGCCATATGGTACGCCTTTTCCAATGCATACCGAATCTGCCCTGGCTCCTCTATCATAACTGCATATTTACACATAGGCGACACAGATTGAATAATATCATATTCCTGATCTCCTACCGCACGCAACGGCAATCCACCCGTAAACTGATTCATATATCTTGCAGTCGTATCATACCGAACCTGACCAGATATCACAAACATTGGTACAGAATCCAGCCATCCACCAAGAACCCCTGTAATCGCATTCGTCCCCCCAGGCCCCGTTGTCACACATACAACAGCCATCTGGTTATTGACTCTTGCATAACTCTCTGCTGCAATTGCACAAGCCTGTTCATGATGGTTATACGTACAATGCAATCCCTCCTTGTGACCCAAAGCATCATTTAGATGCATCGCTCCGCCACCTGTTATCATAAAACAATCTTTGATTCCATGATTGACTAAGAAATCAGCCACATAATCTGCTAGTCTCTGCTTCATACACTCACGCCTTTCTGCCGTATTTACATATCATCTTAATATACGGTGCTATTGTATCACAAGCATTAGAGCATTTCCATAGCAAATTGTGATATCAAAGAACAATTATAATTTACTATGCAGTTGATTAACAAAGAAAAGGCTTACATTCCTCACCAATTTCTCTAAGCTATATAAGCCCCACCCACCCACAATACAAAGCAAAAAACTAACAGCAAACTCGCATATTAATGGAATTTCAAATAACAAATACTTAAGTCCACATATCTCATAGAAAATCAAAAAATAAAGCATTTGAACACAATATATGTACCATGTCATACTTCCAATTTTCTGCATAAATGTTCCAAAGCAAGTTTTTATCTGAACATCAGAAAATTTTTGTAATAATAAATAAAAAATTGGAAATATATAAAATGCTACTGGAAATGCTGTACTCTGCCAATATTTAAACAGACTCCACGTATAAGTCCCATCTGACAACCGGAAATAGTTTGTTACACATATATATGTCAATCCAATAACCAACGACAAGAACAAATATCTTGCCTGAAGTTTTTTCCCTTTCATTACTCTGAGAAAAGCCCCCATAGCTAATAAGAACAAATACCTAACTATAATAAGCCTATAAATCCCAGCACGAAATGGCACTATATTTATAATAAATTCGAACAAGGCATTTATTATAAATATAGACAACACTCCCCATACTGGCCGCTTACGAATTACAGAAATCATAATTGGCATAACCAAAAATAACTGAATCATAATAGGCACATAGTACCCTCCTGGTCCTCCCCCTCCAATAACATAAGAAAAAACAAAATACTTCCAATCTAGATTTTTAAACTGCCCGCTTTCAAATAAGCAAATCATCTCCATTAAGAAAATCAATGTATATGATGGAATGATTTTTAAAATCTGATGCTTTAAAACGCCAATACAATACCCCCCCCCCCGCATTTTCACCATTGTTTATCTGCGCATTCATCATATTATACCCACTAACCATCATAAACATTGGTACTGCCATTGCTACTATTAGACAATTCAATATGTGGCTAACCGGAATACCTCTTCCCAGTAAATCAGTATGATTAATAATAATACAAAATATTGAAACCCCTTTTATCCAGTCTAAAATGACCATGCGTTTTTTTTCCATCTTTATCTTTCCTTCGCGTTTATTTTAATCTATTTAACCTCAACAAATATTATCTCTAATTCTTTGCAGCATCTTATTTTTCTTAAATAAATGCTCTGCTATAATCTGCATCAGTTCAAAATCTTCTTCACTGTCGATATCCAATATACCAGTATCCTGCATAATGGATATTTCAAAATATCCTTTGTTTTCTTTTTCATCCGACACTAAATACTCTCTCTTATATACATAGATAGATGCATTCATATCATAAGTAACCGGTGCCTGCTGTCTGGTAGTAATCCCACTCCCATCAAGAACCGTATGATATCCATTTTCTTTTTGGCAAACCATATTAAAATAAGGATTTCTCCTAGATTCTGTAACAGAATATGTTAGATCAATCTTGCTATTACTCCTGGATTTACAAAACGCGTTATAAATGTCTTCATAAGTCCTCAATGGTGACGTAATGTCTACATCTATCACATAATCAAATGTCTTATTGTATTCTTTTTCCGCTGCATATAAACTATCCCTTGTAACCCAAACTTTAGGCACTCTATCTCCTGCTAATTCCTCACTTCGCTCCTGAACCATCATATCTACCATAGATTGTTTTTGAATCAAATTAATCAAACTTGGGCTATCTGTATTTAAGCAAGAATGAATCTGCAAATTTTCCTTTTCCTTATATTCTTTTATAAATAGATCAATAGCAGACAAAGTATAATATACCAAAGGCTTACCAAGAAAATCTCGGATATTCTTATTCTTCACGCCTTTGGACCCAGCACGCCCACTTACTGTAAATAAAATATTCATCGTTTCCCTCCTATTGCTATACCCAGTACCTCTTTTGCTTTTCTTAAATCATTTACGTTTTCTTTATTGCCTGCTAATAATTGCAGATAATACTCCATTTCCCTAACATATTTATCGTTTGCATCTTCGTCAAACTGCACCACTTGGTAATTTCCCTCAAAAGTAATATTATTTTTAATATAATCCACCATAATTTTATCATCATTAAGAAATAATTCTAATGTCCTAACTGGTCTTTTTCCAAAATAATCCAAATGAATTTCCACCAGTTTATCTGCATAACCAGCAATCCCCACCGATAAATCATTACTTGTAATTTCTAATGAAGAATATTTGCCACTGTAGACAGCCGTAAATTGTGGAAAGCCAAATAAATCGACAATATAATCCCATTCATGGATAAGGTCAATATTTACGCCGCCTCCAAGTTCTGTTTTTGCACTATAAACTTCCCGATAATCCTGATCTGGACGCCATTCTGGAAGATAGGAAGAACTAATTGCCCTTGCGCTAATAACACTTTTATTTCTTAAGTATTCCTTTATATATTGATACACTAAAGAATATCGCAATGGACAAGCCACATATATTTTATCCCCTTCTAACATACTATCATCATATCTCAGGCAATCATAAATCGGTTTTTCTACAAAAAAATGTTCTGTCCTGTCCCACCATTCTCTTATTGTATCATAATGCATAATAGTAGGATTTGTAACAAAAATTGCATCATATTTTTGATCCGCATCTTCTTTATCAAAAATCTCCGCATCTATCAAGGACAAAATATCTTCTGCTAAAATATCCCCTCTCTCATGCCTAAATATATGAATTTTTATTTGATCTTTTAATAATTCTTTTAAATTCCTAATATGCCGCTTTCCAATAGATCCTGCGCCCACAAAACAAACCTTTATCATATTATCTATTCCCTTCAATGTACTCTATATGTTGCAACACCCGGAAATCGTCTTTAAAATCATAATATTTATGTGATGGATTTTCTATTTTATCCATATAGGCTCTTAACTCTTCTAAATAATCATTTTCAATGATATTATCAGCATAATTTTTATCCTTAATAATTTTTTTGCTAAATTCGTATGCCTCCATCTGTTTTTTCTCAAGATTTAGTTCATAATAACCATTAGGGGTTCCATCCCATTGAACCATTACCTTTTCATTAAATAATCTAAAATCCCTAACCGCTTTTCTAGATACAACATCCACTATAATAGTTCCCATTGCCTTATTCCCGTGCTCCGCCAGAACCATATACGTATCTGGATATTCAATATCTAAACTGGAACTCTTCTGCTTAACAACTTTTATATTTTCTATATCCCCAAATAAAGAAATTAACCATGGCAGTTCAATCGCAAATATTTCTCTACATGCATTTGTCCTAACGTTACTGACAAAGAAATTCCGATAATCCTCCCACGGATGCCAATCCGGTAAATATTGACCAATATGATAAACGTAATTTAATCCCTTCTCACCTCTAATCACGTCCTCTATCCGCTTTACTTCATACCGATATAACTTCGTAGATGAAAGGAATAAGACCTTCTCCTTTTGCTTTGCCAATTCTATCAATTCTTTATACCCATCTGAAACAAGGTTAAGTTCGGTAAATACATGTATATTATGTTCTAAAAGTATCTTCGCAATTTGAAAATGTGACAATGGAGAAGTACAAACTACCCCGGCTTCAATCGGGTAAGTTTGAAAAGCGTCTTCAAGAGACGAAAAGCATGGAATAGAATATAGTTCAACGGCCTGCTGTACCCTCTCAGGGCAAGTATCAACCCCCACCACTTCACATTGTAAATATTCTTTCAATAACCGAATACGCCTTTTTCCCATAGAACCAAGCCCAACAACAACAATTCTCATTATCCCAGAACCTCCTATCATAACTCACATACCATTATCCATTGGCAAATCATAAAATTGTTTCTTCAAATTTAATTCCTTTTTTGCAAATACATTTTTCAATACCCCAACTATTTTTTCACTCGTTTCCCCATCGCCATAAGGATTTTTCACACTAGCAATCTTATCTCTAAACTCTCCAGAACATGCTAGCCTCATTGCCCTGTCAATTTCCACTGCATCAGCTGAGCAATTTAGGACACTGTCCGCTTGAAGTCTTCCTTTTTGCCGGTCACCAATATTAATTGTCGGAACCTTCAAAGAAGGAACTTCTAACAGACCACTCGAAGAATTCCCAATCACTACTGATGAATACTTTACCGCACTCAAATAACGCAAGCTGCCAAGTGATTCAAAACATACTGCATTCGTATTTTCCAAAACATATTCATCAATCATTTGGTTAATAATACGTCCATCTGTATCTGCGTTTGCTTTCGTAAAAATATATTTCATCTCGCTATGCCTTGCAAAAGCACGCAATATTTCTTTAAATTGTGTCCCTGCACCTTTTGATTCTAATGTAACCGGATGAAACGTTACAACTGCATAAGGTTGATTCAATGAAAAGGAGATACTTTCCTCCAAATCACTTTTAGATAATAATTTTGTTTTCAATATATTTTCAATTCCTATTGCACCAACTTTGAAAACCCTATCTGGATGTTCCCCTAACTGGATAACCCTTTGCCTATACTGTTCTGTAGCAGTGAAATGAAGATAACTCATTTTAGTAATTGAATGCCTAATTGCCTCATCTACAGCTCCTTCGGTAGTCTCTCCGCCATACAGATGTACAATGGGAATTCTTGCATTCATTGCTGCACAACATACTGCCAATGTTTCATATCGATCTCCCAACACAATCAACGCATCTGGCCTGCTTTCCTCAAAATATTCAGCAAAACTAATTAAAGCCAGCCCCATACTTTTAGAAATCCCAGTCGGCGTATCAGAACTCAATAAAATTTCGATTTTCCTCGCAATTGGAATATTGTCATCTAGAATATCATGATATGTCAATCCAAATTCTGGCGACAAATGGGCACCTGTTACAACTACCTCCGCCTCAAATTCCTCCGTATTATTTAATGCTAGAATAATCCTTCTTAACAAACCATATTCTGCACGGGTTGCAGTTAAGACTGCTATTTTTTTTTTCATATCTCAATTAACTCATCTTTCTTAAAATCACGGATTGCTATAGTTCCCAATATTTCATTCCATTTCATTGGTGAAATCCCAGTACCAGGACGCTTTGTTGTCAAATTCTCTTCTGTTAAACACTCACCTCTTTGAATATCTTTTCTTGCAATAATACTTTTTCTTGCTACCATAGCATTCTTTTCTTCTATATCTGTAGGTCGCTTTATCCCATCACCAAAAGCCATCTCTAATCTCTGAATAGCTTGAACCATCTCCTTTAATTCTCCTGGCTCCAAACTGGCTTTGTGATCTGGCCCTTCCATTTCCCGGCTAAGAGTAAAATGCTTTTCTATGATTACAGCTCCCATCGCGACAGCCGCAATAGGCACTTCAATGCCAAGGGTGTGATCCGAATACCCTATATCCAGCCCAAACTTATCCCGCAGAGTTGCCATAGCATTTAAATTTACATGTTCGTAAGGTGTAGGATATTCTGTCGTACAATGTAACAAAGTAATCTTTCCAGCCCCATTTTTCTGTAAAAGATTGATTGCCTCACCAATTTCATCTAAAGTGCTCATCCCAGTGGATAAAATAATCGGCCGCCCTGTTCTTGCTATTTCAACGAGATAAGGATAATTAGTGATTTCTCCTGACGGAATTTTCCATATATTCACCCCTAAGCCTGACAAAAATCCAATGCTTTCTATATCAAAAGGGGTTGACAAAAACTGAATTCTAGTTTTCTCACAAAAGTCTGCCAATTCTATAAAATCATTATAAGACAGTAATATCTTTTGTAGCATATCCCGCTGGCTCTCAATTTTCCCAGTATTTTTCTTTTGATATTCTGCCATCTCAGCATGTCCCGAAACAAGCGAATCTACATTTGCAGTTTGAAACTTGACAATATCTGCACCTGCCTCCTTAGCGGCAAGCACCAACTGTTTTGCTGATTCTAAATCTCCATTATGGTTTACTCCTGCTTCTGCTATAATAAGTGTATGCCCCATTTATTCTATCTCCCTACTTTAATTACTTGTCCTGGTACTCCAACTACCGTGACAAAGTCGCCAATATCACGGATTACAACTGACCCTGCGCCAATAATAGAATTCCTTCCTATTTTCTTTCCTTGTATCACCTGAGTACCTGTACCAATTTCTGTGAGGTCATTCACCACGGTATTTCCAGAAAGGTTACATCCCATACTTATTGTGACAAAGTCACCTATGACCGAATCATGAGAAATTGTACAATTCAAATTTATGATATTAAAATTACCAATCTGGACATTTGTAGTGATAATACTTCCTGCACAAACAATATTTCCTTCCCCAAATACTACCGACTCATCCCCCACAATAACATCTGGATCAATTAAATTTGGAAATACAATATTCTTATTCTCTTTATATTTATGGTACAATTTATTTCGGAGTTCTGAAGAACCAACTGCAATTGCCACAGCGGTTTTTTTTTCTCTTGCCATCAGCCATTCATCATTGCCAACAACACCATCCCCGTCCTGGTTATCAACAAATCCAATAAAACTCCAACTTTCTTTGCTCTGATTAATCCGGTTGGCCAATACCAATGTCTCTCTCCCCATTCCACCAGAACCTACTATTACTAACTCATCCAGCATAAAACTCCTCCCATTTGATTTATACCATTGATTCAGATTCCAATTTCAACCGCTTCTCCATCCTACGCATCTCTTCAAACTCACCCATGTCTAAAAAGGAATCTTCGCTAATCGGGTACATCCCAACCGACATCTTATCCTTCATCAGATCAGCGGCAAAATCTGTCATATGATACATTAAACCATCTGGTATTCGATCAAATAATTCTGGATTCAATAAATACATCCCCGTATTAACAAAATAAGACATCCGTGGCTTTTCTTCCATTGATGTTACCGCACCATGCTCACCGGAATATAATACTCCATACGGAATGACTATATTTTTTAGGGCAGATACAATGGTCATTGCATTCCCTGACTCAATATGGTAACGATAGATATTGGCATAATCCGCATTTATCAATATATCACAATTTGTCACAATCACAGGACGATTAAACTTTTCCCTAATAAGCCTTAAACTTCCAGCAGTCCCTAATGGTTTATCCTCTTCTACATATTGGATAGAATATTCTGGGTTTAAATCCGAAAAATAAGATTTAATCATATTCTTTTTATAGTTTACCGTCATATAGTATTCCGAGACACCATAACCACAAAAACGGTCTATAATCCGCTCAATAATCGGAATATCCCCCACTGGGATTAATGGCTTTGGAAGAATTTTCGTATATGGATATAACCGTGTCCCCTTTCCTCCCGCCATTATAATTACTGGAACATTATCCAAACCATTACTCTGCTCCTCATCTTGTATCTTATCCGATAAAAAAATAATATCCACAACACGCTGTTTTACATCCAAAATTGGAAGTGCGGTAATAGATTCCTTCCTCATATAAGCAATTGCCCGTTTTCGGTCCGCCTGACAGAGATATTTAGGAGAACTATTCATCATTTCAGAAATCTTTACTGACAAATCCCCTGTACTAATAAGCCACCTTCGGATATCCCCATCAGTAATGCTGCCAATAAGCTTTTTATCCTGATCCGTAACAAACAAGATTCCACGGACATTCGAATCTATTTTCTCCATCGCCTCAACAATAGAAAGACTGCTCTCTCCTATGAAGGCACTAAGATTTTCTTTATTCATTTGCCATTTCTCCAAGAACTATTTTAACCTGCTCTGCTACATATCTGATATCATCTTCTGTAATCTGTGTACTGCTTGGAATATTCAAAATACAAGAACTATAATAAGATGCTCTTTCAATTTGGTAAGCAATTGCCTCTTGATACGGCTTCTGTTCATGAATTAATTGCCACACCGCCCTTGTCTGAACTCCCTGATCCTGCAGCCGCTTAATAATATCACGTAATGTTCCCTGAATACTATCCATAGGAATTTCCAAGGAGTAGAACCACTGATTTGAATATGTCCCGCTTCGGAAGCCTAATAACTTTCCAAAAGAAAATCCCTTAAAACACTCTTGATACAATTCATAGTTTTTACGCTTTCTCAATATAAACTCCGGTAACTCCTCTAACTGTGCTACCCCAAGGGCAGCCTGCAGATTTGTCATTCGGTAATTGTATCCTACTTCATGATGTACATAATACTGTTCATCATTTTTTGCCTGTGTAGACAAATATCTGATATGCGCCACCGTTTCTGCATTTCTTGCAGTTACTGCACCACCACCACCAGTCGTAATTATCTTATTTCCATTAAAAGAATATGCACCAAAATCACCGATGGTCCCTGCATACTTTCCCGCATAACGTCCTTTTGTATAATAGGTACCCAATGCTTCCGTGGCATCTTCTATCACTTTCAAATGATATTCCAATGCCACTTCCATAATCTTTTCCATATCAGCAAGATTTCCGAATACATGCACTACAACAACCGCTTTTACACATTTTCCAGAAATATTATGAATCAGACTGCCATCTATCAGCCTACATTCCCTTTCACAAAATGCCCGTAACTTATCTGGATCCATGCAAAGGCTGTCATCGCAATCAATAAATACTGGATCTGCAAACTGATACCGGACTGGATTCACTGCCGCGATAAAAGTAAGGGTTGGCACTAATACCATATCACCTGGCCTAACCCCACATTCAATCAATGATAAATGCAATCCAGATGTCCCACTTTGGCACGCTGCTACACTGTCCGTTTTTAAAAACTCAGCTAAACCTTTCTCTAATTCTGTAATATATGCTCCACCAGTAGAAACCCAGCCCTGCTCAATAGCATCATTTACATATTTCCTCTCGTTACCTTCAAAATTAGGTATCGACAATGGTATAAACCGTCCCATTAGGAATCCCTCCTCTCTGGCAATAATAACACTTTGATTATCCAATCCCTGTTAAACTTGTTCTCTAAACATTATAAATATCAGTTTTATACGCTTCCATGTGTCCACGAATCCATGCAATTGTTTCTGCAATTCCTTCCTCAAATGTATAGCGCTGTTCCCAATCCGTTAATTCCTTAATTTTCTTATTTGAGCCAAGTAATCGGTTCACTTCACTTTTCTCTGGACGCAGTCTCTGCTCATCACAAACAATCCTTGCCTCTGGTTTGATCTGTGAAATAATTTCCTTTGCTAAATCACCAATTGAGATTTCTTGCTGCGTAGCTATATTAATCTCCTGCCCAATTGTTTGATCAGACTCTGATATTGCAATAAACCCTGCTGCAGTATCCTTTACATAATTAAAGTCTCTAGTTGGTGTAAGAGAACCAAGTTTAATCTCTTCCTTTCCAGCTAATAACTGGGATATAATCGTTGGGATTACTGCCCTTGCAGACTGCCTTGGCCCATACGTATTAAATGGCCTTACAATAGACACTGGCAAATTAAAACTCCGATAAAAACTTTCTGCTAAGCGATCCGCCCCAATCTTAGTCGCTGAATAAGGAGACTGCCCCTGATATGGATGCTTTTCATCAATTGGCACATACTGAGCCGTCCCATACACCTCAGAAGTAGAGGTAACCAGAACTCTCTGTGTATCGAAATCTCTCGCTGCCTGCAATACATTCAATGTACCCTTGATATTTGTGTCCACATAAGAATCTGGTGAATGATAACTAAAAGGAATCGCAATTAAAGCTGCTAAATGAAATACCTCATCCATCCCCTTCATAGCAGTGCGAACTCCGTTCGGATCTCTGACATCGCCTGTAAAAACCTCAATATTATCCATGATATCTTTCGAAAGCGTGTCCAGCCACCCCCATGTGTTAAATGAATTGTATAGAGCAAACGCCTTAACATTGTACCCTTTCTTCACTAATTCTTCTGTTAAGTGGCTACCAATAAAACCATCTGCCCCTGTTACTAAGACTTTTTTCATAATATAAACCCTGCCTCTCTATATAATTCTAGTTATATAATTTAAAATATTGTAATTTACTTCTTATCTTCCCTAAGTTTCTTCATAACATACAAGCTTCCCAAACCAATCAAAACTGTACTAACTACCATCACAAGTAATCGTATTAATAACTTATCAAGAAACATTTGCTGTATAGATGAGATTGTAAAAACTATGCCTATAAACAATACAAAGAAACCGCTACTGATAACGTTTTTCTTTAATACAAATATAACCATACACATATGGAATACTACTAAAGCAACATACGATAACACTGTTGAAATCGCTGCAAACTGATAACCAAATCTTTTTAAAAAACATACATTTAATATTATATTTATAGCAGCTGCCATAATAGTCCCTATAGGTATCAAAATAGTTCTTTTCTCATAAAATTCCAAATTTACGTATAAAATGTACATAAATATTAAGTAAGAAGAAAATACAATCCAAATAACAATACCTATCCCATCCCAATAATCAGATGGTGATATCAACATTACAATCTCAGGCGAAATAGACTCTAGAACAATGGTTACAATTGCAAAACCTGCCATATATAAATTAAACGCATTTTTTAATAACTTGACATTTCCATTTTCCATCTTTCGAAACATCCAGGGTATCCATACATTATTCAATGCTTCTGTTAATACAGACAACATCCAACCAACATTGTAGACAAGACTGTAAATTCCATTTTCTTTAGAACCTATCATATTATCAATCATCACTTTATCGGAATTACTTAACACCAGATGAGATAGGCTATGGGGGATAACCGGAATTCCCATTTTCATAAAATAAAGAGTATATTGTTTATTAAATAAAGTTCTACCTCTATAAATCAGATACAAAAACAAACTAACAGCAATCAATATTGTTGGTACCGATGCTCCTAAAACTCTTCCTAAAAATCGATTGTCACTATAAATAGTTTCTATCAACAAGACCGATATCCCAAAATTACAAAGAGCTACCATCATGCCTAATAAAGTATTCATCTTATAATTAAAATAAAAAATATATTCCGCAGAAACATATGAGATTAAAAAGGAGGCATAACTATAAAGAAGCAGTATATTTAATTGAAGCCAATCTATTGATAATAACTGACAAAAAAAGGAATGAAAAAGATTGACTATACAAAAAACAAGAAACGAATAATAACTAGTAAAAGCAATACCAACAGATAGAAATTGGTCTTTCTTATTCTTAAAGTCCAAACACCCTCTTGACACAGCACTTTGAAAATCTAACCCTAACAAAACAGTAAATATACTGACATATGTCATAAATATACTAATATCCCCATATTCATCCGTACTCATTAATCTTGAAAATACAGGAATGCTAATTAAATTAACAGCCTTTATCAAAAAAGTTCCTACTAGACTCAACACACCTTTTTTTAGTATATCTGATTTTAAAAATACATTTCTGACAATATCTAACAAACCCGCCTTCATCGCAATTCATTTTCCCTCTCTGCTTTATGTCTGTAATATTCCATTCAATCATTATTATATTTTTTCAAAATTATATCTGCCATTTCTCCCACATTTTGGAGTGTCAGCCCCTCTTCCATGTCAAAACGGATTTCAAATGCATTTTCTATTGCAAACAGTAAATCAATATGCATAAGGCTATCCCATCCCTCGATATCATTTGTAGTTGTTGTATCTGAAACTTCAATTGATTCACTGTCAAATACCTCACGAAAAATTTCGTTTAATTTTACATATAACTGTTCTCTAGACATATTATTTTCCTCCAATCAAAATATCTCATTGCAATATCAACAACTCAGTTTTCTTACAAAATACCCCATATGATGTCTACTCATACCTAACTTTCCCCGTCTTTCAATTCAATATATTTATTTTTTCTTTGGTAACCATGCTTAATATCTAACTTCCATTCTGTGTTAAAATTTTCATTTTCTGATATTTTCTCAAACCCCATATCCCTATAAAAATTTTTGACCATACTATTCTTTTCCGTTGGATAATAATAACCATAAATCTGACTTACACCATATTCCAGACACCGTTCCACTAAACAATCCATCATGGCATACTCCATATCGCGCTTCAACACTCTGCAGCTCATAAGCCATAATTTGATATGACAACTATCATTCTCAATTTTTCCAATTACGACCGAAACCACACCGTTATCACCAAATCGGTCCTCAAGCCTTCCATATAAAGTAATATACGAGGATTCATTTGCAATTATTTCAATCTCCTCTTTTGTAAAACGTTGCGTTGTTAAATTAAACTGATTACTCTTATTGCTAAGCTGTGCAATCCGCGCATAATGCATAATGTCAAATTCTTTAATTACAGCACACATTTCTAACGATTGCAAATATTCTCCATAGTCAGCAAACGATACCTCCGCTTGCTTCCTCTTGGCATTTTCTTGATACATGGCAACCCGTTTTTGGTCATCTGCTGATAATGATGTTACTTCAAAAAAACCACTTCGGTCAATTATTCTGATATAATCCTGTTCCTTTCCTATATCAGGAACACTTACTCCTTCTAACTGCTCCTCTACAATATAGCGTTCTGCTGGATTGTCATCAATAAAAACTAAGCTCTCTGGCAAAACTTGAAGATCAGTAGCTATTGCAAGCAAATTCTGGTCTTTTGGTTCCCAATTTGCATAAATTGCCACAAAATCCTCCTCGGTCAATATACTATCTGGATGTTTTAATCCTGCTATTGCATTCTCAAATTCATTTTTCGAATCAATGGTTAAGAAAACTCCTATCTCCTTATGTTCTTTTATATATTGTTGAAATTTGGTATATATTTGCCCTTTGGGAAGTTCGGAACCAATCGCAAGGTTATCCACACCATCATCGCCTACCACTCCTCCCCATAAAGTATTATCTAAATCCAAAACAAATCCTTTTTTATTTCTACCAAATAGTGATTTAATAATGTTGGCCACCTGAAACGCAAGATACGGAACCGCTTCAATATGCATTGCATATTTATACATACAATAATAATAAGCATCCGACCATTTTCCCAAGCCATAATCGGATGAAACATAATCTAAATCACATAAAAACAAATTATCGCGATGCCATGCCTGTCTGCTAAATTCCATATTAAGCCGCATTAAAAAATTAGTTCTCCCCCGGTAATCATATGAATCACGGTTACCAAGCAAACGAAAAGCCGGCTTCTCAAAATTATTTTGTATTATGGGACAATGAAATTTAGCTTCAAGTTTGTCCCAAATAGTACAATATTTCTGCACCTCATCAGCAAATAACCTGTCCACTGTCTCCTCAGCATCTGATATGGACGGATATTGTTCAATATTATGATTTGACGTACAGACATAAATAATATCTGGTGAAAACTTTACAAACTCTTCACTTGGAAACAATGACTCTTGGTAATATTGATTATATTCCGCCTCATAAAAATACGGACGTATCCCTTGATTTAGCAAAAAAAGTTCCATCATATTTTTAATTTCACTTGTAGTGGAACCACCAAGAATTGCAATTTTCTTTTCTACAAATCCGTCTGCTTTCTCCATAAGCAGACGGCGCAATTTCCTTTTTTTAGAAATAATCTGCTTCGCGTTAAATGGATATTCTAGCTCTTTCATGTTCTTCTTACCTCATTAGGACGATCTTGATCGCCATCGCCTTTTACAAATTTTGTACCATCGGTTGGTGAAGACACCCATATATCAATGTTTTCTTGTACAAAAGGACTAAAATAATTAGGAATAATATTAGAATCATTCTCTTCTAACAAGTGAAAACCTGCCTGTTCTACATTTTGTCTTAAAAAACCATGCTCATAAAAATCAATGTACTCTACTGATTCTTGGGCAAACAACTGTGGAAAAATATTTTGAATCGCTCCCATACACTCTTCTCTTCCATAATACTCTACCATTCGTATTGCAATACGCTCTAAATGTTCATCCTCCCTTAATATAAAAAATGAAGCTAATATCCCTTTTTCATACACTCCATATACATTATATAGATAAATCGGATGTTTAAAGTAACGGTGAATAAAATAATCTTTATTTTTATACGGACTATCATCCCGATTAACAACTAAATCATCAAATTGTTCAGCAAAAGAATCTATATCTAATAATTTAACCTCATATTGTTGAAAATTACTGCCCACATCTTCATAAACATCCACATGTTTTACAACTGCCAGGCGATAATCTTCACGGTTTGCCAGACGATAATAATGATTCATTTTTGCTACATGATCCCTTAAAAGCATCTTATGTATTCTCATTGCCGTATTGGGATTAATGCCTATCCCTAAATAAAATCTATTTCCAACAATTTTCTTAACTCTGTCAACAAGCTTTAATCCCAATAAATTATCACAATCTTTCCGTACCTTCCAAATAGATCCCCATGTATCAAAGGAATCTACTCCATATGCACTTTTTAAAAAGCCAAGACAACCATCAATCTGTTTTTTATCCCGATTATATGCAATGACCATATTAACTGACCCATCTGCATTTAACATCTCATATTCAAACAATTCCCTATCCACTGACATAATGTGCCCTCTTCGCCAATCCTCATCAATATACTCCATAATCATCGGAATATCTTCTTGAGACGCCAGACGTATATCATAATTTGTTCTAACAGATTCCATTATAACCTCCGCTCCTATATTCACTCAGTAACATATTAGAATTTCGTATACTCACTAAATTAATATGTTATAATTTTTCTTTTATTTTCTTCCAAACAAAATGTATTTTCAATTACATCCTCTTATAAATATTACTTTTTGGTGGAAAATCATTACAATCAAGTCGAGGTAGTTCTAAACTCTTATGCTTATCTAAATCTGCAACAGCTACCTCCGTAGTCAACCCAATACATGCTCCAGCATTGCCAAGGAAATCTAAAACATCAGTATTATAACTTCCATAAGGATAATTCATAACCCAACATTTATTATCAATGAACTCATCCATCACATCAAGAGCTTTTAATATATCTTCCTGCATTTGTTGTTTTGATAGATTCCCTAACCAATAATGATCGTACCCATGAATCCCAATAAACATTCCATATCGTTTCAAGGTACGTATCTGATTTTCTGTCATATATAGCTCATATGACAATTGCTCCTCCGTAATCCCAACATGTCTCTCAAATAAATCACTTGATATGCGATTCCTCAAATTTTCTGGCAATACTGTCTGAAGCATACGTTTAATGAAAATAGTTTCTTTGGAATCATAACGACTTTCCTTTGCATACTCAAAATATAATTCTTCATTTGAAGGAAAGTCATATTCCATCCCTCTATAATAATTCATTCTTTCCATAAGATCTGCAAGCAGGTTTTTCATATTACCATTTGCCAAAATATAATGAATCTTATTTACATCCAACAACTGATGCGTAGAAAACGTTTTTCCTGGAATAAAAAAGGAACCTTGTACCTTCTCTTCAGCCAGAATCGGAAATGCAAATGTATAGTTATCAATGTATCCGTCGTCAAAAGTCAGTAACACTGCATCATCTGGCAACTCATTTTGCCCCTTTATACTTCCTATCACTTCCTCCATTGTTACTATAGTAAAATTCTTTTTTAAAAAGGATATTTGCTGCTGAAACAAATTAACATCTAGTCCCTTTATCTCAGGATATCTACTGTGCTTTAAATCCCTAGTATAATGGTACATAACAATCATTAACTTCTTCATAAATAGTCTCCCTCTCTAAAATAAAAACTTTATTTTAGTTGTATTTTATAAACAGACAACGACATTCCATATGCAGATATGTCATACTTTCTTAAAATCTTGTATTTTTTTTGTAATGTATTCAGTATTCCTTTATCCTGTCTTGGCAATAAAACCGCATAAGCACTATCTGGTAAGGTATCTCCCTTATTATTTACCCCTTTTTTAATTTGTTCTGACCAAAAATAATAAACCTTCATTGGAATATCGTTGTCATTCCCAGTTAATTTACCATTCTCTTCATCCCAATAAAGTCTCATTCTCCCATATAAACCTTCTAACATCATATTTATATAATCATAGGTTCCCTGCTCATATGGAAGTTCTTTCGCCATGTCAATCTGTAAGATTGGTATAGAACCATCATATTGTATTTCCCTCAGCATCTTTTCCTCAAGAAATGTATAAAACGCAAACTGACGGTTATATACAGTATTATCTGCATAGATATCAGAAGGATACATATTAGGATTATCATATAAAGGTTGATACATATACAACTTCCCTACTGGAAAGCTCCTAAACACCAAAAAACTAATTGGATCAATCGATACAAAAGAAGCAATAAGAGAAATTCCTGTCAACCCATATAATATTATTCGCTTTAGTTTTTCTTTTTGGAAATTAAAATATAAATTAAGAATTCCAAAAGCACCAATTGAAGTTACTACAGTTCCTACGCTCAAATATCTAGGATTAGTATAGGTAACAACAAAAAGATTAAAGGCAATATAAACAACAGCAATGCCAATCAATCCATAGATTGATGCACTGATTTTTACTCTATTTCCATGTTTTATCCTCATGTACACTATGCTAACTGCACCTACAAGAATAATCAACCAATTTACCCATGCAAAATTAAGAATAAATATTTGTTTCAATTTTTCAATAATATATTCTCCATTCACCCCAATGCCTTGTAGTGTTTGTACACTCTCATTTAAATCCGCAATATTATTTGTACTATTTTGCATCCCTTTCATCCATGCAAAAGGTGATGCGCTACTAACCATATAGTAACCAATTCCGACAAAACCTGGTATCATCCTTCTTAACAGCTTACGAATTTCTCCTACATCAATTTTATGATTTGTCCTATAAAAACGTAAAATATTGACCAAAAAGACAATTCCATAAAATGCAACATAATATAGTACCCCTTGCTGCTTAGATAAAATTAACAGAATAGCCACCCATATTTCTAACAAAGGGTATCGTTTTAAGGAAACAAATAAAAAAATTATCAAATAGCAAAACACACCATAATCACACGAAATAATAGGTTCAATTCCAAAAATCAAAGGACTAAAAGCAAAAAAAAGCGTTCCCCAAAAGCAAAAATTTTCCTTTGCTCTTGGGAACAGCATACGCAATAATCCAAAATAACAAAACATAGTTATCAAATACAGTATCAACTGCATGACTAAAACACCCATCAACTGATTTTCAAACAAATATGCCCCAATCGCCAAAAAACAGTAATACCCATGACTCGGATGGACAATTCGAAAACCATCGATCAATCCACTCAATGTAAAATCAAAAACATTGCACTGCTTTATCAAGAAAGTGTAATAAAGAAGACCATCCCACCGTGGTAAAGTAACAATACTTTGTACATTAAAAACAGTAAGAATGCAAAATAACAATACCTTTAAATAATGCTTATCTAAAAATGCTACCCACACTTTTGGCTGAAAAACTCTCTTACTCTTTATCTTTTTTACTATATAAAGACAGAAAAACACAACCCAAAGCATAGCAAGAAGATAAACAATTATCATTATCCTTGGTAATTGTTTAGGCTGTAAATAGTAATATGCAGAAATATAAAACAATAATGGCAATATTCCTATATACATCAATTCCTTTATAATTCGAGACCTATTTTCACTCATACTATTTATCTCCTAAAATTATCCAATCATCATCTTTTATGCCAAGCACCTTAGAATCATTCTTTAATGCTAAATGGTATTGCTTAGATTTTAAATTATTAAAATAAAGTATTTTAAAATCGCGCCTTTCCCTACATACCTTCAATAATATTGTAGTTGTATAGGTAAACACTACTTCAGCCTCAGGAAACAATTCCAGCAATCTCTCCCCAGCAATCTCTACCCCATCAATATCCATATCCAAACCATCAAAGCAGAGATTACAATTTTCTCTTGGGTGTGGTTTAAATAAAATTTTCTTTCCATGATAATTTTCAGTTAACCATGTTTGTAATGTATTATAATATAATCTTTCATAGTCTCCAAAATCAGCAAAAGGAGTGGAAAATACGATTACATCATATTTTTTACTTTTTAATAACATCTCATTATCAGAAAAAGTAATTTTATAACTACCTCCATCAAACAACTTCTGAATAGACCTATAGTTCCTATATCGCATTTTATCTGGCAAACTACAATATTTAATAAGATATTTATCGCATTTCAATTGAAACGCATGTCCACCAGTCGTTGTATTCACAATATTCATTTTTGCCAGCAAAGAACCCACTATTTCCCTACAGAACTTTGCTTTTCTAACAGGCAAATAATCCCCTAAACCATCTTCAAAACAAACTAAAATTTCATCCAAAAAAGCATTTAACGCTATCACTGAGGTACTGCTGCTAACAGTAGAATGTACAATAATCTTTCGATAATCACAATGCCCCATAATTTTCTCAATCATTTTTTTATCATTTTTTTCTCTTGTTCCCATAATATACTGGCAAAAATACTTCGCCATAATCAATATTTTTTTATAAAGCGATTTTTCCGCTACTTGATTACCATATAGTATTATTTTAGAAAAAAAACCACTTTTAACACATTTTTCGTACATAATATCCATCAGATTATTATTCCCAACTCCAAATTTTATTATAAGAGCTTCCCAAACCCCCTCCGGATACTTCGTGCGATACCACATTAACTGCTCAAACATATATTGATTCGTCACTATTACAAGTACTTTGTCATCATTTTTCACTCTCTCTTCATAACTTAAGTGCATCTGTTTTCCTTCCCATTTGGCCAATAAAATATTTAACTCTTAATAATTTTGCAGTTCTAATCAAGACCACATTTGTAAAAACTTATTGTTGTCAACTATGGGCTGTTAAACTACGTTCCGAAACAAACTTAAAAAATGCTAAAAAAACAACTTTAGGCAAACAACGGTATAAGATTCGTTCTATCCGGAAAATCAATGTCCTTTTCTTGGTAGTATTAGGAATATCACTCCATAAAGATTTATACTTCCAATTTTCAAACTCCCTTTTTAGTGGATGGTAATTACCTTCCTCCCAAGGATAGTCCCCAACAGCCCTAAAAAAATGAATGATTTTTTTATTCTCTTTCGCCATACTAATTTCATCTCTGCTGTAATAATCATATTTTCCGTATATTTTGAAATAAGTTTTATCAGCGTACATAAAATGTATCCCCTGCAAGTTATACTCTGGAGACAATTTGACTATATTACCACTAAAATAATCGTTAAGTAAATCTTGATCATTTATTACATAGTTTTTCACATTTTTTTCTAGGTGAAGAATCATATCATGATAAAAAGACTTATGTTCAACAAAATAGTTTAGATTGAAGAACATAACGCCTGCATTAAAGTAATATTTATTTTTTTCTATTTTTAATCGATGGAGTTCTTCAAAGCTAAGGGAATCAATCACACATGCCATTGCTTTTTCTTCGAAATCAAAATTACACAAATCTTTTAAACTGCCTTCTATTAATGTATCGCTATCAAGGTATAAAAGGCTGTCTATTTTCCCAATAAATTCTTCAATAATAAACATCTTAATCCATGTTGCTAAGGAACCATTCCACGTCCCCAACTTTAACTTATGGATTTGATCCATACATTTAGTACAGTTTAAATAAGTGACGGTTCTATTAAATTGTGCGGCAGATTCATTAATACGTCTTATGTTTTCTTCTGATACATCAATCGCGGCACAGTATACATTTAAATTTTCTATTTCTTTGTTATTTTCATAAAGGGACAACAATGATATACCTGCATAGGGTGCATATTTATCGTCAAATTGATATAGGATATTTAATTCCTTAGGCATAATGTATCTCCTTTATTATTCATATTCTTGTTTATTTTATATTAAATCCTTAATAGGTTTACTAAAGCATTTTTAACTAGCCATTTATCTATTATTTAGTTGATATAGTAAACCATTCACATGCAAATTGTCAAGACAATGTATTTTTTTCTACATATTGACTAAATTCAAATTATAATCAGGACTTTTCTTGAACATATTATCCCTAATATATAGTAACAATTCCCTATACTGTGTTCGGATTATGGCAGCATCCCCCACTTCATTTTATCTTATTTTAATTTGGACCTCTACATAAGGAAATTTATTTTGATGATATATAAAAATATAAATAATGAGGATAAAAGCGCTGTTTAAATAAACTTTGCCCTCTTATCCTCTTAAACATCTCTTATAATCTTCACTATTATATTGCCGTTTTAAATCTCCGATTCCTCTTCACTCTCAGAAATGATACCCAAATCACTATTAAAATTGATTCGCTCCTCTTCTATCACCAACGGTCTATGTATAACTCTTGTATTAATATTCATAATATACTCCCCAAGCAAGCCAATAAAAAATATCTGTACAGACCCAAAGACAAATATACCAAGAAGGATTGGTGTCGTACCTGCTGGAAACCTATTCCAATATACTAATTTAAGTATTAAATAAACCAGAGCCACAATAATGCTGACAACCGACATCAAAAAACCAAAAATAGTCGCAATACGAAGCCCTACCTTGGTATAAGAAGTAAAACTGAGCATTGCTGCATCATATAAACTGTACCAGTTATTATGTGTCTTCCCTGCCCTTCTCTTTGGCTGCTCATACTCCAAATCCTTTCTGCGGTATCCAAGTTCCGCTACAATTCCTCTAATAAAAGGAACAGGATCATCTAAATCCTGTAGTACCTTGATAAAACTCTTATCATATAATCCAAAGCCAGTAAAATGTTCGATTTGCTCCACATCTGACATCTTTTTTATCAATTTATAATAACATGTTCGAAGAAAACGCATAACTGGATTTTCTTTGCTGCTTGCTTTTATACCACATACAATTTTGTATCCTGCCTCCCATTCTTTAATAAACTTTGGTATCATTTCAATTGGATCTTGAAAATCACAACACATAGTAATCGTACAATCCCCTGTTGTTTGGCACATTGCATGATATGGGGAATTAAACTGTCCAAAATTTTTTGCATTAAATATTGCTTTTACGTTCTTATTTTTCTCGCAGATTCCCCGGAGCAAAGTCCTAGTATTGTCACTAGAATCATTATCAATAAACAAAATTTCATAATTATACTGAGGTAACTCTTCCTCCATTATCTTCACAACCGCCTCACTAATCGGAACAACATTTTCTTCCTCATTGTAACAAGGAATCATAATACTGATTTTTTTCTTTTCCATATTTAAGAATCCTTTCTACACCATTCTATTGTTTCTTGAATTCCTTTTTCAAAAGGGTACTCTGGCTTAAACCCCGTATCTTCCTGCAACTCGTTGATATCTGCACATAAATACATTACTTGTTTATCACTATATGGAATATCCCCAAAACCTATTTCCAAATTTTCTTCAATCTGGTTCTTAATTGTACTTATATATTCCTTTAAAGGCATTCCCTGCCCGCTTCCTATGCAATATACCTTTCCATCCTTTCCAGATTCGCCAAGCATATAAAAAGCCTTTGCAGCATCTTTTGAATAAATATAATCCCAGATTTGATTCCCTTCCGTGCATTTTGGCCTTTCACCTTTCAGCAGTTGACGAATCATAGATATAATCATTGTATTTTCACCATCATATGGACCATATACACTTAGCACCCTTGCCCAAATATGCTGTATTCCCAGTTGTTGGCATCTAATCCGACTCATCTGCCCTGCACATAATTTCGCCATACCATATCCGTTTTCTGGAAAAGCAGGAACATCTGCATTAAGATGCCCCTCATACCTTCCATATTCTGCCTGAGAACCAGCGCCAATAAATTTTTTACAGCCAAGTAGGGCAGCCGTCTCAACGGCATCTATCGTATATTGAATATTTGCTACCTGTGCTTCAATATTATTTCTAGAATCTCCGACTGTACATGCCCATGCAAAATGATAAAAAATATCATAATCATGTTCCAATATCTCTGCTAAATGATACAATTCATCCAAATTACATTCTACTATTTGAACCAGGTCACTTTTAGGGATACGGTCAATTCTCCTAGAACCACGATGACATATAACAGTTACCTTAACTCCCTGCTCTAACAATTCCTTTATCAAAGCAATACCTATGGCACCTGTCGGCCCAGTTATCACTGCCTTTTTCATTATTTATACACTCCAATCCTGACCTATCCAAATGTATTAAACTACATCTTACAAAAATGCTTATCTCACTGCATCAATAATTGTCTTAGCCATATAATCTATCATCCTGTCATTCATTCCTGGATATACACCAATCCAGAACGTATCTCTCATAATACGGTCTGTGTTGACCAACTCTCCTACAACACGGAAACCATCTCCACTTTTGCGCATACCATCAAAACATGGATGTTTTGTAAGGTTTCCTGCAAAAAGCATTCTAGTCTGGACCCCATGCTCCTCAATATATGAAACAACCTTGCTACGATCTACGCCCTCTCTACATGAAATTAGAAATCCAAACCAACTTGGATTGGAGCCCGCACATGCTTCTGGCAAAATCAATTTTCCCTCAACCGCCTTCAAAGCCTCTCTTAAACGCTCAAAATTATGTCTTCTTCTTTCTACAAAAGACGGAAATTTTGCTAACTGCGCACACCCGATTGCAGCTTGCATATCGGTAGCTTTCAAATTGTATCCAAAATGAGAATACACATATTTGTGATCATATCCTAACGGAAGTTCCCCATACTGCCTGTCAAAGCGATGGCCACACATATTATCCCGCCCTGGAGGGCAAACACAATCCCTCCCCCAATCTCTAAAGGAACGAATGATTTTATGAAGCAGTGGATTATCTGTATAAACAGCTCCGCCCTCACCCATTGTCATATGATGTGGCGGATAAAAACTAGATGTTCCAATATCGCCTATCGTACCAGTATATTTTGTTTCACCATTCATGGTGTACTCAGATCCAAGCGCATCACAGTTATCTTCCACCAACCATAAATTATGCTTATCACAAAATGCTTTTACAGCTCCTAGATCAAATGGATTTCCCAGTGTATGTGCAATCATGACTGCTTTCGTCTTTTTGGAATACGCTTCCTCCAATTTTGACACATCAATATTGTATTGTGGAATTGTTACATCAATGAATACTGGAATCGCACCATACTGGATGATGGCAGAAACAGTGGTTGGAAAACCTGCAGCTACTGTAATTACTTCATCACCGCGTTTTATCTGCCTCTCCCCTAAAAGTGGTGAAGTTAACGCCATAAATGCGTTCAAATTGGCAGAGGAACCAGAATTTACCAAAGAACAAAAACGAATACCTAAATAATTAGCAAATTCTCTCTCAAACTGTTCAGTATATCTTCCTGCTGTCAGCCAAAATTCCAAAGAACTATCTACCAAGTTTACCATCTCCTCGCTTCCATAATAACGAGAAGCATAAGGTATCCTGTCTCCCTCTTGATATTCCTTTTGATTGTGAAATCTTTCACAATATTCCTTTACCTGTGCAAGAATCTTTTCCCTTGCCTCTACTTCTGTCTTATTTTCAAACATATTTTTTTCCTTTCTTATCTATTCTAAAAATAAAATCAGTAACAATCATCCTAAATTCACAATTCTAATCATACTACTCTGTATCATAATTAATCTAAGAAATAATACTGCTTTTGCATTCTACTTAATTTTAAGTCATATAGAATACTATTAATAATTATTTTATCAACTTACAAACTCTTGTATCTGTCTATTCAAGCACCCTACTAAATCCCCACCTGCCTCATATATCTTTGACCACTCTACTGTTTTTTTCATCGCAGTTTCAAAATTCCATCTTGGTTTCCAACCAAATGTTGCCTTTAATTTTGAGCAGTCTAATTTTAAGAAATTCGCTTCATGCGGACCCCCGTCATACTGATTCACCCATGACTGGTTTTCCCCCCAGAGTTCGCAAAATATATTCACCAAACGCTCCGTCGTCACACAATCCGCCTCATCCGGCCCAACATTATAGTATCCCTCATATTGCCTGTCCTCATATTGCTTCTGGCAAATCATCAGATATGCCAAAACTGGCTCAAGAACATGTTGGAATGGCCTTGTCGAATGAGGATTTCGCACAATAATATCTTCATGTTTCATGGCAGCACACACACAGTCTGGCACAATCCTGTCATTCGCAAAGTCACCACCGCCAATTACATTACCTGCCCTCGCTGTAGAAACGGCAACCTGCATATCGCAATAAAAAGAATTTTTATAACTGTGGGTAACTAATTCTGAACAGGACTTGCTATTAGAATAAGGGTCAAATCCATCCAATGGCTCGTTTTCCCTATAGCCCCATTCCCACTCTCTATTTTCATATACCTTATCCGTCGTTACATTTAAAAATGATTTCACACATGAGTTTAAGCGGACACATTCACAAATATTTACTGTCCCCATCACATTTACCTCATACGTATAAACTGGTTCTTTGTAAGAATCTCTTACAATTGGCTGTGCCGCCATATGAATTACTATCTCTGGCTGATACGTAGCAAATACTTCTTTCAGATGTCCTAAATCGCGGATGTCTCCTATAATAGAGGTAATCTTTTCCCGTATATTGCTTAACGCAAATAGACTTGGATCTGTCGGTGGCTCCAAAGCGTAGCCAATCACTTCAGCTCCCGCCTGTAGTAGCACATGACACATCCAAGTCCCTTTAAACCCTGTATGTCCAGTAACCAGTACCTTTTTTCCTTTATAAAAATCCATCATATTCAAAGACCTTCTCCTTCTCTCTACTGTACGATAGATTAGCAATACTATTCGATTGGCATCATCTATAATCTTACGATATATTTTAAGTTTTTTTTTTTCATTTGTCAATTTCAACTTTTTCCATCATACAAATAACAAATGATAGCATTTAACATATCATATATTTTAACAATTGAACAGGAATTTAGCGCTTTCTTTTGTAACTTTTCCATAGAATTATAAAGAACAAAAAAAGAAGAGAAAAAAAAATAATTACTTTTCCCTTCTTTTCCTAATAATATAACAAAATATATAGCAATTTTGCACATAAACCTATGGTCATCGTCTATTTGGGCTACCTTATAATACTGTCAACTTTCATTCGTTTCCCAGCAAGTAACTTTAACGCATACCATCTCCATATTCTACCCGCTCCAGCTTAAATTTCCATTTTCCAGACTGATATGTGCGCTCCTCCAGAACCTTAAACTGATCCAAATTCTTTTCCTCATACCATTGTCCCTGATAAAAAAGCTTCATATACCATATTTCTCGGTAAGAGGAAATATTTTCAGGAATACCCTTTGAAATATCCAACCACTGAATCCAGGTCTGTCCCGCGTCATATGTTATATTTTCCGTTTCACTATCCCAGTAAAGATTCCACGGATCATGCGCCCCTAAATACCCCAATAGGGTGTATTCGATTTTCTCTCGATAAATTGCCGGGAATACAATTGCCTTTGTTAAATCATAGTCAATATCGCTTAGTGCTTCTTCAAGTGCCCTTTCAAATCCAAGATATTCCCGGTTATAAACACCAGCATCCATAAATTGCCCAGTTTCAAGGTCTACACCTTTGTCTTCAAGAATCCAGACCTCTTCAAAGTTTGTCGCAAATTCGTTTGTTGTGACTACTTTACCATTTCCTACATCAATATTCCGAAACGCCAGAAATGTTATCGGGTCTATTGATACAAAGGACTGTATTAAAAAGGCAGCCGCAAGAACAACGCTAAATCCTCTTTTAAACCAAACATTCCTACATGATTTCTCTAAGAGAAAAACAACCAGAAGCATATAAAAAAAGAGAAATAACTGGACATACCGATAATGAGCATACGTAAAATAACTGATATTAAAGAGCAAAAAAGCACACAAACTTACCCCAATTCCTATCAGCCATTCCTTTTCTATCCCCAAGCGAACTAGCTTTTTCCTGCACAATGCCACCAAAAAAAGAACCAAAGGCACAAGCAGCAACCAAGAAAAGTTCATCAGAAAAATTTCCCTTAATTTTAATTCAATATAATGCCACGACAGATAAAATGAATTAATCTTTCCGCCAGATACACTTGCAACCTTGGAAACCTTTGTAGTAAGCGCACTGGTACCCCATCCAGCGGCATAAATAGCCCGTACCAGAAATAAATCTGCTGGAATTAACAGTAGCCATTCCATAGCAGAAAATTCATCAAATATCTTTTTAAACCAGTTTTTATTCTTGTTCTTGACGAGTCGGTACAAGAAACAACCGGCAAAAAAGGAACAGTAATAGATTACGCCTGTCTCTTTTGAAAAGCAAACCAAAAAGCTTGTGAATAGGCAGGCAACTGGTCTCTTTGAAATATAGAACCAGACAAGCCAAGTAAAAAAGCAGAGTACTGGAAAATCCGAATGCACTTCACCAATAATCCCAAGTAATAGTGGCGAAAAAGCAAATGCCGCAGTACAACCAAGCTGTACCAATGGATCAATCTTCTGAAATAACTTGGCAAGAATTTTATAAAAAACACCAATTGTGATAACAGCAAGCATAAAATTCACAAGCCTAATCCCTATGCCATGCCACGGAAAAAGCAATTGCCCCAGAAAAACAAACAAACTATATCCATAAGACATATGTCCTGCAATCCCAAAATCTGAAAATGAAAATGTTCCATTTTTCAAATTTTCTACACTTCTACAGATTCCTTGGTAATAGATTTCCGAATCGCTTCTAAACCATGCTGTCAGTGTATTGACACTTAGTAACATAAATGCAAGCATAATTATGAGAACCGGAATTCCCCTAATCAGCTTGCTTTTATCTATACGTTTCATCTTCTTTATTCCCATACCTTCCATGGCGCCTCATTCTCAGCCCACATACTCTCAAGATGCTGTTTATCCCTCTGGGTATCCATACACTGCCAGAACCCCTTATGCTGGTATGCCATTAACTGCCCTTCATCTGCCAAAGTTACTAGCGGCTTTTTCTCGAATACTGTGCTATCACCATCAATATAATTAAAAATCTCAGGCTGCATCACCATATAGCCGCCATTGATAATCGCACCATCATCCCTCGTTTTCTCACGGAAAGAATGTACCTGATGGTTTTCATCCAGGTCCAACACACCAAAACGCTGTCTGGTGCTGATTGCCGTCATGGTCGCAATCTTACCATGGGACTGATGAAATTCTACTAACTTTTTAATATCAACATTAGAAACGCCATCACCATACGTTAAAAGAAATGGCTCATTCCCAATATATTTCTGAATTCTCTTAATACGTCCACCAGTCATTGTATTTAGACCGGTATCTACCAATGTTACTTTCCAAGGCTCGGCATAATTATTATGTACCTGCATTTCATTTGTTGCGAGGTCAAACGTAATATCAGATGTATGCAGAAAATAATCTGCAAAATATTCCTTTATTACATACTGCTTATAACCGAGGCAAATTACAAAGTCATTAAAACCATAATGAGAATATATTTTCATTATATGCCACAAAATTGGCTGCTCACCAATTTCAATCATCGGCTTTGGTTTTAAATGGCTCTCCTCACTGATACGTGTTCCGAATCCACCTGCTAAAATCACTACTTTCATATTTTTATCCATCCTTTTTGCTTTTTACTCAAACAATACACTTATTAATTCTTATTTTAACACAAGCAATATTGTATGACTTTTGCTGTAGTTTGTCAATTTCAAGTTTTTCCAGTCAAATACCCCGCTGCAAGCAACGGGGCATGACTTAGCTTCTTTTTAGCAAGTTCGCCCCAGAGGGGCGGGGTATTTGACCCTCGCGGCAGTCGCCAAATGCGAGCAAGCTCGCGCTTGGCTCGTTGCTTCGCGGGAATAAATATCGCTTCAAAGATAATTACAAGCAAATAAAAGCTGCCAGATTAAATAACCAAAGTAATAAAACAAAAAACACCTACATAACTTGATTGTAAGTGTTTTTTGTTTCTATTTTTCTTCTTTAATGCGTGACACCCCTTCTTCAAGCCAAGTTTGTGTAACCCATCAGCATTTCATCTACTTCCCTTGCTACATTACGTCCTTCCCTGATTCCCCAAACGACAAGTGACTGCCCACGCTGCATATCACCTGCAGCAAACACACGGTCTGTAGACGTTTTATAGCTTCCAGCAGGCGTTTCCACATTTGTCCTGGCATCCAGCTTTACATTAAATGCCTTAGCAACATATTCCTGCGCTCCTAAAAATCCTGCCGCAATCAATACATAATCTGCTGGAATTTCAAATTCACTGCCTGCAATCTCGGCCATATTGGTACGCCCTGTCTTTGCATCCTTTTTTGGCTCCAGCTTGATTAGTTTTACTTTTTTTAATGCACCATTTTTGTCTGAAATAAATTCCTTCACCGTTGCCTGGTAGATTCTAGGGTCTTTGCCGTATACTGCAATTGCCTCTTCCTGTCCATAATCCGTCTTACAGACACGCGGCCACTCCGGCCATGGATTATCCGCCGCGCGTTCATCCGGCAGCTTTGGCATCATCTCCACCTGCACGACTGACTTTGCCCCCTGGCGCACAGCCGTCCCCACACAGTCATTTCCTGTATCACCGCCACCGATTACAACCACATTTTTACCTTTGGTGTCAATCCACCCTTCCTTATTGCCTGAAAGCACATGCTTCGTAGAGCGGGACAGAAAATCTACAGCAAAATAGATTCCCTGCGCTTCCCTGCCTGGCGCCTTGATATCCCTTGGATTGGATGCACCACAGCAAAGAATCACGCTGTCATACTGCTTTAGCAGATCATCCGCCCTAACATTTTTTCCAACATCAGCGTTTACTACAAACTTTACGCCCTCTTCTTCCATTACCTTTTGCTTGCGCTCAATCACCCATTTTTCCAATTTCATATTAGGAATGCCGTACATCAAAAGCCCCCCAATCCGGTCACTTTTCTCATATACAGTCACATCGTGCCCTCTCTTGTTTAACTGGTCAGCGGCTGCAAGCCCTGCAGGACCTGATCCAACAACAGCCACCTTCTTTCCAGTGCGTACCTTTGGCGGTTTTACTTCCATCAAGCCATTTGCATAACCATATTCAATAATTGCATTTTCATTTGCCTTACAAGTAACTGGCGAATCATTCATCCCGCAAGTGCAGGATGCCTCGCAGAGCGCCGGGCAGACCCTAGCTGTAAATTCTGGAAAATTATTGGTCTGGAGCAGCATCTGCAGCGCCTTATCCATATTGCCCCGAAACAGAAGGTCATTCCACTCTGGAATCAGATTATTTAGTGGACAGCCTGATGTCATCCCATGAATCATCATTCCAGACTGGCAAAACGGCACGCCGCAGTCCATACAGCGGGCAGCCTGCTCCCTCCTGTCCTTGTCAGTCATCGGAGTATGAAACTCATTAAAATGTTTAATGCGTTCTAACGGTTCTACCGCTGTCTCGTTCTTTCTGTTATATTCCATAAAACCAGTTGGTTTTCCCATAATAGCCCTCCTTATGCCTTATTCTTATATGCATAAAATGCCTCAATCTGAGCCTGCTCATAACTTAATCCATGCTCTTCCATTTTTGCGATCAACTGCAGCATTTTGCTATAATCATGCGAAATAATTTTCTTAAACTTTGGAAGATATTCGCTAAAATGCTCTAAAATCTCTTTTCCACGCTCAGAATTAGTTGCCGCAACATGCTCCTCAATCATTGCTTTTAATTCAAGTACATCGTATTTGTCAGCAACAGGGTCAGACGAAACTAATTCTTTATTAAGCCTTAGGTACAGATCACTATTCTCATCCAGCACATAGGCAACTCCGCCGCTCATACCTGCTGCAAAATTCTTCCCTGTCTGTCCAAGGACAACTACACGGCCTCCTGTCATATATTCGCAGCCATGATCTCCCACGCCCTCCACAACAGCAGTGGCACCAGAATTGCGGACACAGAAACGCTCCCCGGCAATCCCGTTAATAAATGCCTTGCCACTTGTCGCACCATAAAGCGCAACATTTCCAACTATAATATTTTCCTCTGCCCTAAAATTAGAACCCTTTGGCGGATATACTACAATCTTACCGCCAGACAACCCCTTTCCTAGATAATCATTGGAGTCACCAATCAATTCCAGCGTAAGTCCTTTTGGTATAAAAGCGCCGAAGCTCTGTCCACCGCTTCCATGACATTCCGCTGTAATCGTGTCCTCCTCCAGCGAATCGCCAAACCTTTTTGTAATCTCTGAACCAAGTATCGTTCCAAGCGTCCTGTCAATATTGGTAACATCTGCTTTAAGCTTGGTTTTCTCCCCTGTTTCCAATGCCTTTTTCAGTTTTGGCAAGAAGACCTTCTCATCTATTGTCTTTTCCAATTCAAAATTATATTTGTTTTTTGGATTGAATTTATTTTCTTTTTTCTCGCCTGCAAAAGAAGCATCCAAGACAGCATTTAAATCAACCTGCCTGTTTTCCTCTTTTACCTTTATCAAATCAGTACGGCCAATCAGATCATCCACCTTGCGAATGCCAAGCTCTGCCATATATTCCCTAAGTTCCTGTGCAATAAACCGCATAAAATTTTCAACATATTCCGGTTTTCCCTTAAACCGCTTGCGAAGTTCTGGATTCTGCGTTGCCACTCCTACCGGGCAAGTATCTAAGTTGCACACACGCATCATGACGCAGCCCATCGTGATAAGCGGCGCCGTTGCAAATCCATATTCTTCTGCACCAAGAAGAGCAGCGACCAGCACATCGCGTCCTGTCATCAGCTTTCCGTCCGTCTCAATGCGCACATGGGAGCGCAGCCCGTTCATAATCAGCGTCTGGTGCGTCTCTGCCAGACCTAGCTCCCAAGGAAGCCCTGCATTGTAAATTGAACTTCTAGGAGCTGCCCCAGTACCACCGTCATGGCCGGATATTAGTATAACGGCTGCCCCGGCCTTTGCAACACCTGCGGCAACTGTGCCCACGCCTGCCTCAGAAACTAGTTTGACAGAAATCCTCGCATCCTTATTGCTATTCTTCAAATCATAGATTAACTGTGCTAAATCCTCAATCGAATAAATATCATGATGAGGCGGCGGAGAAATCAGGCTGACCCCCGGCGTGGAATGCCTTGTCTTTGCAACCCACGGATACACTTTCCCACCCGGAAGATGGCCGCCCTCACCAGGCTTCGCCCCCTGTGCCATCTTTATTTGGATTTCCTTTGCGCTCACCAGATAACGAGATGTAACACCAAAACGGCCCGATGCCACCTGCTTAATCGCAGAACATCTATCCTCCGCTTGCCCTGCTGTTGCCAGACGTTCCAGACTCTCTCCGCCCTCGCCGCTGTTTGATTTTCCATGCAGATGGTTCATGGCGATGGCAAGCGTCTCATGTGCCTCCTGCGAAATAGAGCCATATGACATCGCACCAGTCTTAAAACGCTTTACAATCTCATCAACGCTCTCAACATCATCAATTGAAATTCCCTTCTTTGGATAGTTAAAATCCAAAAGGCTTCGGAGCGTAACTTTACTTTCCTTCTCATCCACTGTTTTAGAATACATCTTAAACAGCTCATAATTTCCCGTCCACGCCGCCTGCTGAAGCAGATGAATCGTCTCAGGATTATATAAATGTTCCTCCTTATCTCCACGCGACTTATGCTGCCCACGGCTTTCCAGCGTTAAGTCTACGCTTAATCCCAATGGGTCAAATGCTGCAGAATGCTGTCTGTCAACCTGTTTCTGAATATCTTCAAGGGTTATGCTGCCCACACAGCTAACTGTATCCGTAAAATATTTTTCAACTACATCTTCTGAAATTCCAATCGCCTCAAAAATCTTCGACCCCTGATACGACTGTATAGTTGAAATTCCCATTTTTGAAGCAATCTTCACAATTCCATGTAGAACTGCCGCATCATAGTCATCAACTGCAGCATAGTAGTCCTTATCTAACAGCCTCCCATCAATCAACTCTTTAATTGTACTATGTGCAAGATATGGGTTAATCGCTCCCGCGCCATATCCAAGCAGAGTTGCAAAATGGTGTACTTCCCTCGGCTCTGCCGTCTCAATCACCATTGCAACGCTTTCTCTCTTCTTTGTTGTTACCAGATGCTGCTGCATTGTGGCAACCGCAAGAAGCGAAGGAATTGCCACATGGTTCTCATCAACCCCCCTGTCGCTTAGGATCAAGATATTGGCACCTTCTTTATAAGCTCTGTCTGCCTCTAAGCAGAGATGATCCAGTGCCTTTTTCAGCGAAGTATTTTTGTAAAATGTTATTGGGATGACTTCACTTCGGAAACCCTCTTTGTTCATATATTTAATTTTTAATAAATCGGTATCTGTTAAAATTGGGTTATTAATTTTTAATACTTTACAGTTCTCCGCATTTTCCATTAACAGATTGCCATCCTGCCCGATGTAAACACTGGTTGAGGTTACGATTTCCTCACGTATCGCATCAATCGGCGGATTCGTAACCTGCGCAAATAACTGTTTAAAATAATTAAATAATGGCTGCGGCTTATCTGACAGCATTGGGAGTGGTGAATCGGTTCCCATCGACGCAATCGGTTCACTTCCGTTTTGTGCCATCGGCAAGATGGAAGTTTTGTATTCCTCAAAAGTATAGCCAAATGCCTTCTGAAGCCTTGCCCTCTCCTCATCTGAAAATTCTTCCACTTTTTGGTTCGGAATCCTAAGTTCTTTTAATATAATAAGGTTCTTATTTAACCATTCACCATATGGCTGTCGGGATGCATACTGCTCCTTTAATACCTCATCATCAACCAGCTCTCCCTTCACCGTATCAACCAAAAGCATACGCCCTGGCATTAAGCGATCCTTTTTTACAATTTTTTCTGGAGGAATCTCAAAAACCCCGACTTCGGACGAAAGAATTAACTGATCATCTGTTGTAATATAATATCGTGATGGACGCAGCCCATTCCGGTCAAGAACCGCCCCCATAATATCCCCATCCGAAAAGAGAATGGAAGCCGGGCCATCCCAAGGCTCCATCATTGTTGCATAATATTGATAAAAGTCACGTTTTTTCTGACTAATACTCATATCATTTTCCCACGGCTCTGGAATCGTAATCATTACTGCAAGCGGTAAATCCATGCCGCTCATAACTAAAAATTCCAACGTATTATCAAGGCGCGCGGAATCTGATCCGCCCGGATTAACTACTGGAAGGATTTTGTGCAGCTCACCAGACAGAAGAGGCGATTCCATAGTCTCCTCACGCCCAAGCATTTTATCTGCATTTCCAACGATTGTATTAATCTCACCATTATGGACGATAAAACGGTTGGGATGCGCCCGCATCCAACTTGGATTTGTGTTTGTGCTGAAACGGGAATGCACAATCGCAATCGCTGAAATATAATCTGAATCCATTAAATCCGTAAAAAACTGTCTGAGCTGCCCTACCAGAAACATACCTTTGTACACAATAGTTCTGCTTGAAAAAGAAACCACATAGGTATTGTCATTACTCTGCTCAAAAACACGCCTTGCCACATACAGTTTCCGGTCAAAATCAAGTCCCCTGTCTACCTCTTCTGGACGCTTCACAAATGCCTGCATTATGCATGGCATACATTCCACCGCCTTCTGCCCAAGGATTTCCGGGACAATCGGAACTTCTCTCCAACCAAGGAATTCGAGCCCCTCCTTCTGAATGATAACCTCAAACATCTTTTTTGCCTGGTTTTTCTTTAATTCGTCTTGTGGAAAGAAGAACATTCCAATTCCATAATCCCTCTCTTCACCCAATTCAATACCAAGCGGCACTACAGCCTTTTTAAAAAAGTTATGTGAAATCTGCAGCAGGATACCGACGCCGTCACCGGTTTTTCCCTCCGCATCCTTACCAGCACGATGTTCAAGTTTTTCCACAATATCAAGTGCTCCAGACACCGTATCATGTGTCTTATCTCCCTTGATATTTACAATGGCACCGATACCACAGTTATCATGTTCAAAACGCGGGTTATAAAGCCCTCTCCTATAATGGTCCACAGCTTTGCTAGCTTCTGTAAGCACATTATTCTGGGTTTCTTCTTTTCGCATGTTACTGTTACCTCCTTTAATCTGGCATACTGCCACACATTACTCTGGCTATTCAATCTCACTGTCTTTACTAGGTTAAATGTCCAAATACAATCTACCGAACGTCTTAATGTTACTTCAACTACATTTTCAGCAGATGTCCTTGAAGCTTAATCCTTCATAATAATCTCCAGGATTTAACTTCAAAAGCAATAACAAATACTCTTAAAACACGAAAAAAGGGTTCAGCAAATAATATGCTGAACCCCTTTGTTCATCAACTGAGATTGATTATAATATAAAAACACAAAAAAAGCAATCATTATTTTTTTTGACTTTCCCCATACTATCTACGCAGTATTTTCTTTGCAACACTTTTCCCTTTCTTAATCAGGCGGTAACTCCTGCTCTGTTTAATACGCATCTCCCGCTCTGCTATTTTTTGTATCTGCTCTTCCATTTCTAAAAGCAACTCCCCGCATGCCAAAACCAGTTCTTCTTTTGTATATGCCTTTACCGTCTCATTTTCTGGCGCCTTTTCTTCAAAAAGAATCCCTGAGTCTTTATTCAAGTATTTTTTTGCAACGATGCTATTACCTTCTTTAAACTGTTCTAAAAACTCTATCCTCTGGCCTTCTGTAAAACATGCCGCTCTGGAATAATCAGAAGATTTTCCTTCCCTTACAGAGACCTTCTGCATCACTGGAATCAGGAAATTTTTACGGGCACGGAATTCCGGCATCCTATTTAAAATCCGCTTCACTTCAAGACAGTCCCCACTAATACTGCCATTTACAATTTTTTCAGACCCTTTATATTCCTCTGTCAACTCTAAACCGATTACATGAAGGAAATCCTCAATCAGATTGCCATTGCCACCATAATACTGCCCTTTTTCGTAGACACGTACAATTAGATTATCCATACCTATCACAGACGCAATCGTATCTAACTCTGTATCATAATATAACCTACTCTTTTCGTAACGTTTCTTTTTAATATAAGCTGAAAAAGATTCTTTTGAAGTCTCTTTTACCAACTGTGCCCAGTATGATTGAATGTAGGCATCCTGCCTCCGCAAATAAACAACTACTTTTAGTTCATGGCCTGCCCCAGTAATTTTCTGATATAAATTCTCCCAGAAATTTTCCATTACTCTGTAACCAGTCCAAATATGTTCGTCTGACAAAACAACATTTTTATTCTGTTGTAATTCCTCCAATAATTTTGCAAAGCCCTGCTCCTGCAACTTCCTCTCTTCATCATACAACCTATTTTTATCATCATCATAGTATTCATGTGTCAAAAAATGAGCATTTCGATTTTGCCCAATTCCCTCAAAAGTAAATCCAAAATTTGGATAAGTATATCCTTTCCTAAGCAGTAAGCCCTGATTTTTAACCATAAAAAACTGAATCATTGAGGTTCCTGTCTTTGGCGTGCCAACATGCAAATATAGTCTTCCCATTTAAGTCAAATCCTCCGCTTTCTTTCATTATCCTCTCCTTCATAACCCCAAAAAATACCACTCAAAGAACCCATTTCTCTTTTCCAGATATTAAATTACCTATATCCCCGTTTTCTGTCAATACTAAAAAACGAATTCAGGAGACAAAATATTGATCAAATGCCTCCATAAATACTCAATTTTGCAAAAGCTTCCTGAACCGCCACGCCACTTTATGTCAGTTTTGTGGCTTGCGCGGTATGCGTGGATATCTGCAGGCTTGCCCACAGATATCTCCGCCTTACCATCGCAAATCAGGTTGCCTAGCAATAAAAAACGAGGGTAAGACTTCCATTTTCATCTTAACCCCCATCTACTATTCTACAAATAATATTGTCACAATTATGGCTTTTCTGTGGCAATCACTTTTTTTATACTTTTTATAATATTTTAACAGATATACTTCTTTTTATGACAGGAAATTGCTGTCATTGCATTATTTCCTGCCATAAAATATGATTTATCCCTCTTAAAACATCTCTATTGTTCTTTATAAGGTTCTACCTTTTCATAGATGTTGGCATAAAGATTATCCTTTAACTCCTTTACATAGGATAATGCATTTTCTACTGGAATCATCTCTTTTATAGATTTGTCCCTAGTAACAATCTCTACACAAGATTCCTTTAAATTTCTTGGACTTACCACAACACGAATTGGAACGCCAAGCAAATCCGCATCCGAAAACATTGCCCCAGGACGAATACCTTCGCGGTCATCATAAATAGTCTCCACACCTGCATCCAGGAGACTGTTATATAATTCATCAGCTATCTTCTTAGTTTCCTCGTCGTCTGAGCGCAGACAGCAGATATGAACTTCCCACGGAGCAATCGTAATTGGCCAGATTGGACCAAAATCATCATGATATGCCTCACAAATAGACGCTGCCATTCGGCCAACACCGATTCCATAGCAACCCATAATCGGATATTGCATCTGCCCATTTTCATCAGTATACTGCATTCCCATCGTTTTCGTATATTTTGTCCCAAGCTGGAAGATATTTCCAACCTCAATCCCACGTTTAATCGCAATTGCTTTTTTTCCACAACATGGACATATACTGCCTTCTTGAATCTTTGAGATATCTACATATTTAACAGATGACAAATCTCTTTCTAGATTCAGTCCCGTATAATGATATCCCTCTTTGTTCGCACCCGCAACCATTCCGGAAATTCCCTTTAGCGTAATATCAATATACACTTCTGCTTCTTCTGCTATTTGATATGGCCCGATATAACCCGCAACCAAACAAGAGTCTTCTGTAATCTCTGCTGTATGAATTTCTTCCCCTACTAAATTGCGCAGTTTTGTTTCATTAATTTCATAGTCACCGCGGACAAAAGCAACCACATAAGTGTCATCCGAATTTTTCTGATACACAACTGCCTTACAAGATTTTTTTACATCACTCTTTAAAAAGCTGCACACATCCTCAATTGTTTTGCAGTCCGGTGTCTCTACGCAGATAAGCTCCTGTGGTTCCATATTATCATCATTTGTCATTTTATTTTCTGCTGCTTCCATATTTGCGCGGTAGCCACATTCCTCACAGATTACAATGGAATCTTCTCCGACAGGTGTCAATAACATATACTCATGGGAAATACTGCCCCCCATCATTCCAGAATCAGACGCCACTGTAACGACATCTGGAATGCCCGCTTTTTGAAAAATACGGTTATACGCCTGATAACACTTTGCATAATATTTTTCCAAATCTTCTTGGGATGTGTGGAATGAATAGGCATCTTTCATTGTAAATTCCCGAACACGTATCATTCCAGCCCTAGGTCTCGCCTCATCACGAAACTTTCTCTGAATCTGATAAATCATAAATGGGTACTTTGTATATGACTGTGCATACTCCCGAACTAGATGAACGGCTGCCTCCTCATGAGTCATGGCAAGCACCATACGTGAATCACTGCGATCTGTAAATCGTAAAAGTTCATTGCCCACCGATTCATATCTTCCAGATTCATCCCATAAATCTGCCGGAAGAACAACTGGGAATAGCACTTCCTGCCCATCTATCTCATCCATCTCCTGACGGATAATCTTCTCAATTTTTGCCGTGATTTTCTTTAATGTTGGAAACTCTGTAAAAATACCATTTCCTACATTTTTCATGTAACCACCCCGCACCATCAAAGCATGGCTGTCAATCACACAATCTGCTGGTCTTTCCTTAAATCTAGATCCAATTAATCTTGAAAGCTTCATGTTTTCACCTTTTTGGAATTGCAAAATATCAGTAGTAAAGTACCCACAATAAGAAAGTACAACCATAAAGTCATCAATGTACTAATATATACAATTCCTATCCTTTCCTAAATAAGTTAAAAATGGCAACGCCTGTGGCTGGATTGCCCAGATATCAAAAAAGCCCCAAACTGCATCTACAGTTTAGGGCGAATTTCCATCCGTGTTACCACCTAAATTCAGGCAAAGCCTGCACTCTACTGTAAGCTATCACTTACACTGCCTAAGATAACGGGGGCCTTCCGACAAGATTTCTTCTAAACATCCTAAACAAAATACTTAGCTTTCATCCTGTACTCATAGACTGGTTCAGTATCCTTTCACCAGAGCCTTCCACCAACTGACCCCTCTCTATAGGTTTCCAGATACCTACTACTTCTAATCCACGCTCTTTATAATACTTTATCCATACAAACTTATATCATGTTTTCCATAAAAAGTCAATCCCCACTTTTATTACATAAATAGCATAGCCTCCTCCAATACCAATGTTTTGTTTCGACTCCAGATAGCTGGAAATTCAGAGATTGGCCCTGGGCATGCCGCCCAGCCAACTTCCAACGTTATGCTTGGCACTTTTTGCTTATACATAATGTATTCCCGCAGGCTTCCTATTCCTCCAGAATTTTCTTTCTCATAAGCGGCTGAATCGGCATATCCTGTGATTTGCCTTGCAAGGTCATACATTTTCTGTGTATCTTCTTTCAACTTTCCTTTCTTTGTACACCCCCCAAAAACAATAGACCCTGTGGCATGATAATTTATGACTCCGCTTAATTCCTTCTGCTTAAGGGACTGAATCAATGATACAATCGCCTTGGTTTCTGCTTCACTTGCTGCGCTCTTTCCGCTATACCCTTCACTGCCTGCTTTTCCAGATTTCTTAAACTTATATGGATAATTACGGTTCAAATCCACTCCTCTGGCATTAGCTTTCCACCTGATTGAATCTCCATTGCTTATTTTAGATAGTTTTTTACGCAGATTTGCATTTTTTATTCCGCCAAAACCAGACTGAGATATAGTTACACCGTCAGGATTCGCCATTGGAATATAGTGGATTGCAATTTGGCTAAACACAGTTCCCACATTCTGCCCCGAAACTTTCTCCTGACTGTTTTGCAGATAATATTCAATTTGGCTCATACATACCAAAGATGCCATATACTCTCTAGCGTGAAGCGTCGAGACAACCAACATGCTTTTTGGCGCATTCTGGTTTCCGATTATCACATCGTAAATATTCCTACCATCTTCACTTTTCCCAATCACTTTATAATGAATCAGCCCGTAATATTTCTTTACAAGACTTTTAATATCCTCTTCCATCTCATCATATGAATATTTCTGATGGCTGTCAGAGACCAACTTTTTATTGGAAAAGAGCTTTCCCCTTCCTCTGCCTTTATATGAAAACCCTTTTCTCTCTGTAACAGGGATGATTCTATATGTATAATTCTTATTATATTTTAATTCTTCATCCATAAAAGAACACTTTTTTCTCTTGCCTAACAGCGTAAAAGATTTCTGTCCTGCTGCTTTTCTGTATATATAATAAAATTGTGCCTTTCTCACGGATTCCCATGTCAATTTCATCTTTGTTTTACCCATGGATACCGTATGTACTGTTCCTATTTTTTCAGGTACATAGATCTGATACTTTCCTGTCTTGGAAAATACCTTATGCTTCTTATTTCTGGCAGACATTTTAACATAATAGGTTTTTCCATATTGGATAGAAAAAGAATGTTTATGTTTTCTTTTAATGACATCCTTCTTGAATTTTTTGCCCTCCTCTTTTGTATATAATAAATAGGATGAAACATCCTGCAATTTGTTCCAAGAAATCGTAATTTTTGTTTTCTTCTGGCTAATACTCATCTTCAGTTTCTGTTTTGGTTTCTTTGTCGGCTTTGGCTTATTCGTTGGTTTTGGTGTGTTTGTCGGTTTTGGTGTATCTGTCGGTTTTGGTGTATCTGTTGGTTCTGGTGTATCCGTTGGCTCTGGCGTATCTGTTGATGCTGGTGTAGTAGTTGTTTCTGGCATGATTGTTGGCTCTGGTGTTGCTGTTGGCTCTAAGGTATCTGTCAATTCTGATGTGCCTGCTTGTTTTGGCATCTCCTCAGGTTCTAACATATTGTTTTGTCCAAATATTTCCTTTGGCTCTGCCTTTGATGCCCCAACATGATAGAGCCTCTGAATCAAACCAGAATTCCTATTTTGCTTTGAAATCGCTTCTCCTTGTACAGTTGTCAAATTTCCCGCAAAGCAGGCAATTGCCAACAATGATGCAAATGCTTTATAAAATTTTTTCATTCTTCCCTCATCCTATCCCAATTATTTTTTCCATCATACGGATTGCCCTGACATTTTTTTTCACATCATGGACACGCACCATATTCCAACGATTCTGCACAGCTAACACTGTAGTCACTATCGTCCCTTCTTCCCTTTCTTCTACTGGAAGGTCAAGTGTAAGGCCAATTACAGATTTTCGCGAAGAAGCAAGAAGAAGCGGCATGCCCAGTTCACGGAAACTTTCCAGGCCAGATAGTACCATAAGATTATGCTCGTATGTTTTTCCAAATCCTACACCTGGATCTAAAATAATCTTCTCCTTGCAAATGCCTGCATCCTGCCCAATTGCTACACTCTTCTGCAAATCCGACAGAACATCCTTCAAAAAATCATTATATACTGCCTCTGTGCGGTTATGCATAATACAGACAGGAACCTGGTACTTTGCAACAATATCCGCCATTGTTCCACAATCCCACACAGAATTTTTCTCTTTCTCCGCAAATATACTGTCGTACTGCAGCCCCCAAATATCATTTGCCATATCAGCGCCGAATGACAAAGCAGCATCCATGACCGGGGCTTTGTACGTATCTACCGATACTGGAATGTCAAAACGCGTTTTTATCGCCTCCAAGATTGAAACCACTCTGGCAATCTCTTCCTCCACAGTTATCTTTTGATATCCTGGTCTCGTAGATTCACCGCCTACATCAATAATATCTGCTCCCTGCTGCACCATCTCTTCTACATGGTACAGTGCTGTGTCTAGCTTATTAAATTTACCGCCGTCTGAAAAGGAATCTGGCGTTACATTCAATATCCCCATAACATATGTATGCGGCTTGTCAAAATCAAATTCTTTTTTTCCAATTTTCATACTTCTCTCCAAAAATATGTTTGAAAATTCATTCTCACAATTTACAATTTCACACTCCGTATTCCTTCGTTACCACACTGTGGCAAAGTTGCTTCTAGTTTGATAAGGGTACCACCTACGCTGGTACCCTAAAAACTTGAAAGCACTTTTGTTGTAAGAAAACACTGTGTTCCTTAACAACTCCACTAAGGAACTGTTCAAAAATAACTTTTAATATTACTTGTCTTTTCCTCCGATAGCACCACTCAAAAATTAGTTACATAGCCCGCTATGCGCCTAATTTTTGAGCGGCACTCTCGAAGAAAAATCCTGCGCACTATTTAAAAGTTATTTCTAAACAGCTCCTAAGGCAAAAACTCCTTTGATATATAATACTTTTATTAAGTCAAATGGACATGCAGGCATGTCCACCTGGCTTGTTGTTTTGCAGGAAAAATTTAACCTTACTCCTGCATTTTATCCCAAATCTCTTGAACCGTGTCCTTAGGATACTTTTCTAAAAAAGTGTACATTTCCTCAATTTTTGTCTCTTCCACTTCCAATGCATCTGCGATTTCCTCAATAGAATAACCTTTGTCTTTCTTTTTCCGGATCAGAGAAATCATAAGCATTTCCCTACCTTTACGCTCTCCTCTTTCTCCAGCTAATTCTAACACTTGTCCATGCATAATCCGGTCAACCTCCTTTCGCACTTTCTTCTCCTTTTCTGCCACATAATCTACAATTCGAATAATCAATTCACATAAAATTACTGCTTCCTGTTCTGTAAAAGTATCATATATATTTTTGATAATACTCTCATACTCCTGCTGCAATTTCAAACGTTCTGTTTTTTCCTTTTCAATTGCTGGCAAAGTATTTTCATAGCGCAATATGTAATATGGCAGATAAAACAACAGCTTTTTTTGAAATATCTCATCCTTTGTGTAATCCTGCACTTTGATTAAAGGCACAGAATACATCACAACATTACCTTCTGCTAATTCTACTTCCATTGTCAGGGTATCAGGTGTATTTCCAGAATGCCGCAAATATAAAACTGCTGACTTCGGAAATGTCACTTTATACCGCCCGTTTACCTCTTGAATATCATCCAGTGCAATAACAAAATCATATTCAAACATCCGTAGTACAATTGTTCCATCTAGTGTACTCTGACATTCAATGTGATATGTTGCACGCCCAATCCTGACACATGCATCTGTAATCACTTTTTCACCATTGAGCTCCATATGCTCGTTCATTAAGGAAATAATCGGGGTATCTTCCTCATAATCTTTACAAAATACCTCATTAATTACCTGTATCAGTAAATGCGGCAACTTTTCCACCATGGTACGGAATACATCATCAAAAATGGTGTGATGTATTTTTTTGTTACAATTTTCCATAAAATCTCCTCCTTGCACTTTTTGGTTGCAGGAGGTACTCAGATATCTCCTGCTTTAATTATGAAATAAAAGCATAGATTTCTGAGAATACACATTACGTGTAAAGAAATAAAGATAGCGCTAGCTAGAATTATTAGAATCTTGCTTTTCAATAATTCTAACATATGTTTGCAAAAAGTCAATGGGACTTTCTGGATAAATTACCAAAAAACAAATATACCTCTTTTAAAATGGAAAGCGAACCACAGACAACTATTTTTCCTCCCCTGTTTTCCGCTAACGCCAGTTTTAAAGCGTCCTCCATCCTGCCGCAGTCATAAGCTGTAACTCCCTCTTCTTTTATGATACACTGATACAATTCTCCGCTTGGCAGCCCTCTCGCTCCAGGAGCAGTCACCGTATAGATATTTTCTGCAATAGGGAACAACAGAGATAACATCTTCCTATAAGCTTTATCCCGAAATACCCCTATGATAAATGAAAACTTCTCACCTGGAAAGTATGCCTCCAGGGAATGGCAGAGACTCTTTGCAGCATTCTCGTTATGTGCTCCATCTACAAGCAGGAACGGCTCTCGTGACACCACGTCGAATCTGCCTTTCCAGCGGCTTTGCAACAAGCCCTCTTTTATGGCTTTTTCCGTTATTTCTTCAAACCCTTTTTGAACTAATGCTCTAGCTGACTCTATTGCGATTGCAGCATTTTCGGATTGAAACACACCACCCTGCTGCAGTGTATATTCCTCATTTTTATAGAAAAATGTTGTCTGGGCAGGCAAAAAATTCTTTGGGACAATACATTTGTTCTCTATCAAAATAAGCTCCGCCCTTTTTGCACTACAAATCTCTTTTATAAGTGTTTCACATTCCGCCTGCTTTTTAGAGATTACCAACGCATGTTCCTTTATAATTCCATATTTTTCTCTGGCTATATCAGCAACTGTAGATCCAAGTAATTTCGTATGGTCTAAGCTAATTGAGGTGAAAACTGTGAGCAGTGGGCCAGCCAAAATATTGGTAGCATCCAAACGACCGCCAAGCCCGCACTCCACAACAGCGATGTCTACATCCCATGCTTTAAATAAAAGAAATGCCATAACAGTTTCTATCTCGAAGGCTGTCGGATGGGAAAAACCCTCTGCTACCATATCCTCACAGTGACCTTTTAAAAGAGTTATTGTTTCGGCTAATTCTTCTTTAGAAATATAAGTACAGGTTGGTCCATCTATCCGCTGAATCCGCTCATAATAGTCAAACACGGCTGGAGAAACATAGCGCCCTACAGTATACCCTGAGATGGCCAGAATAGTGCTTATATAATTTCCTACTGAACCTTTTCCGTTTGTTCCAGCTATATGGACTGCCTTAATCTCACGCTCTGGATGGCCCACACGCCTTGCAAGTTCTTTCACATCCCGAAGAGAATAGTCACTTCCAAGCTTTTCTTGAATGTGCTCTATATAATCCATCGCTTCTTTCTCATTCATTAAGCTCACCCTTCCAAAGATTTTTTCGATTTATATACACCATCTAACTTATCCCCTATCCTGGTGTATTTTCTTGTATCCAGAAAAAAGGCACCTGCATGTGCCGGTGCCTTTTCCCCAATCTCTATTTCACAATACGAACTTTTAACACACCACTTATGGATGCCAATTTATCCGCCAATTCCTGAGAGGAAGCAGAATCAATATCAAATACACAGTAAGAATACTCTCCTCGGCTCTTATTCGTCATATGGTCAATATTGATTCCCTCAGCAGAAATAACATTTGTAAACTGGTTTAACATCTTTGGCATATTTTTATGTGCAACTGTAATCCTGCCTGCGGTTGAACAGATACCTGCATCACACTTCGGATAATTTACGGAATTCACAATATTTCCATGTTCCAAAAATTCGCGAAGCTCATTGGCTGCCATTACTGCACAGTTGTCCTCTGACTCCTCTGTAGAAGCGCCAAGATGTGGTGTCGCAATTACATTCGGCATCTGCATTACTGCAGGATTTGGAAAATCTGTCACATATTTTGCAACTTTGCCAGACTCCAATGCAACCTTCATGTCCTCATCATTCACAAGAAGGTCCCTTGCAAAATTCAAGATTACAACGCCATCCTTCATTTTATCAAAAGCCTCTTTGTTAATCATTCCCTTTGTATCCTCAAGGAATGGAACATGTACTGTAATATAATCACACTGTTCATATAACTCATCATAAGATTTTAATACAGTAACATCACGGTTAATATTCAACGCATTCTGGACGGAAAGAAACGGATCTACGCCGTATACTTGCATTCCCATACGATTTGCGGCATTTGCTACCAGCACGCCGATCGCACCAAGACCGATTACTCCAAGCTTCTTTCCCTTAATCTCTGTCCCTGCAAAATTCTTTTTTGCTTTTTCCATTGATTTGCTGATATTTTCATCCCCGGCATTTTCCGTTACCCAGCTAATGCCGCCGACAATATCCCTTGCCGCTAAAAGCATACCAGAGATTACCATTTCCTTTACTCCATTTGCGTTTGCACCCGGAGTATTAAATACTACGATCCCCTTCTCAGCACATTTATCAATCGGAATATTATTATATCCGGCACCAGCTCTCGCAATAGCCGCCAGTTTATCAGACAATTCCATATCATGCATTGCCGCGCTGCGGACTAATACTGCATCTGCATCTGCAAACTCCTCTGTCTTTTTGTAATCATCTGTAAAAACATCCAACCCAACCTGTGCAATTGGATTTAAGCACGTATACTGAAACATTATGCATTCTCCTCCTCAAACTTCTTCATAAATTCTACTAGCTTTTCTACGCCTTCCTTTGGCATAGCATTGTAGATACTAGCTCTCATGCCGCCAACTGTACGGTGTCCCTTTAAGTTTACAAATCCAGCTGCGGAAGCTTCCTTTACAAACTTTGCATCCATATCCGCATCACCAGTAACAAAAGGCACATTCATCAGAGAACGGTCTTTTGGCACAACAGTTCCCTTGAAAAGCTTACTAGAATCCAGGAAATCATAGAGAATTTTCGCTTTCTCCTCATTCTTCTGCTTCATTGCCTCTAAGCCGCCCATTTTCTTAAGCCACTGAAAGACCTTGCCACAGATATAAATGCCATAGGCAGGCGGTGTATTGTAGAGGGATTCTGCATCTGCATGTGTCTTGTACTGAAGCATTGTAGGGGTTCCCGGAAGAACATCCTCTGTGATTAAATCCTCACGGATTATCACAATAACTACGCCAGCAGGCCCAATATTTTTCTGTACGCCGCCATAGATTATACCATATTTTGACACGTCGACTGGTTCAGACAAAAAGCAGGAAGAAACATCTGCTACCAGCGTCTTTCCCTTTGTATTTGGTAGTTCTTTATATTTTGTTCCATAGATTGTGTTATTTTCACAAATATATACATAATCAGCATCATCCGAAATTGGAAGGTCAGAGCAATCTGGGATATAAGAAAAAGTCTTATCCTCAGAAGATGCAATCTTATTTGCCTTTCCGAACTTAGAAGCCTCCTGCCATGCCTTTTTTGCCCACTGGCCAGTTACAATATAATCTGCAACCTTATTTTTCATAAGATTCATTGGAATCATGGCAAACTGCTGCGAAGCTCCGCCTTGAAGGAATAATACCTTGTAATTATCTGGAATATTCATAAGATCCCTTAAATCCTTCTCAGCAGTCTTAATAATGTCATCATAAACCTTTGAACGATGGCTCATCTCCATTACAGACATACCAGAACCCTTATAATCCATCATCTCATCTGCTGCTTCCTTTAATACCTCTTCCGGTAATACCGCCGGACCGGCTGAAAAATTATACACTCTGCTCACTCTATGTGCCTCCTTCTGTAAAATAAATACTATGCTGTTGGAATCAAAAAGTATTTTGCCCCAACTGATGCTTTGGATTGCTACCCACTCTTGACCCTGGCATCATGCTATATCCTTCTAGCTCTTATCTGTTCTGCTCTTTTAAATCCTTTTCATCAAAAGCATCATCCAGATTTTTGCCTGGTGCCACCATTGGAAATACCTTGTCATCACTGTCAATCACACACTCAATCAATACAGGTACGCCTGCAGCAATCGCCTCTTTTAATACCGGCTCTACCTCTTCCTTTTTGGTAATACGGTATCCCTTTGCTCCCATCGCTTCAGCGACTTTTACAAAATCTACACAGTCATTTAACACTGTATGCGAATAACGTTTTCCATAGAACAATGTCTGCCACTGCCTTACCATGCCAAGCACATGGTTATTAAAAACAATCTCAATCACTGGGATATTGCTTCTGGTCGCTGTGGCAATCTCATTCATATTCATTCGGAAACAACCGTCCCCAGCAATATTTACTACCGTTTTTTCTGGCAACGCCGTTTTTGCACCGATTGCAGCCCCAAGGCCATACCCCATCGTCCCAAGTCCGCCTGAAGTAATCAGCGTGCGCGGTTCTTTATATTTATAATACTGCGCAGCCCACATCTGATGCTGGCCTACTTCTGTCACAACAACCGCTTCGCCATTTGTAATCTCATCTAATTTTTCGATAATATATGGTCCCGTCAGTCCCTCAGAATTGTAGTTTAAAGGTAACGCATCCTTGCGCGCCATCACTTTATCCATCCACTCTTTATGGTACTGCTGCTCTAATTTCTTATTAAAAATCTCTAACACCGATTTGACATCGCCAATCACACTAAGATCAACCATAATATTTTTATTAATCTCTGCCTCATCCACGTCAATCTGGATAATTTTTGCATTTCTGGCAAATGTCGCTGTATTTCCTGTAACACGGTCTGAAAAACGAGCCCCCACCACAATCAGCAGGTCACTCTCCGCAAGGCTTAAGTTTGCTGTCTTTGTCCCATGCATGCCAAGCATCCCGATATACTTTTCATCTGTCCCCGGATAGGCACCTTTTCCCATTAGGCTGTCAGTAACAGGTGCATCTACCTTTCTGGCAAACTCATACAGCTCCTTTCCGGCCTCCGCGCTGACTGCGCCTCCACCGACAAAGATAATTGGTTTTCTTGCTTTGCAAATCAGTTTTACTGCCTCATCAATACTGCTTTCCTCTATTTTATCCATGGAACGCGAAATCTCTTTTGGCACCTCCCTCTGATATTCTGCTGAGTCACTCGTAGCGCTCTTGACAATATCTACCAGAACCGGTCCGCGCCGCCCAGTCATCGCAATGGCAAACGCACGGCGGAGTGTCGGTGCAAGCTCTTCCACTTCCTTTACAATAAAGCTATGTTTTGTTATTGGCATCACAACGCCAGCGATGTCGATTTCCTGAAAAGAGTCCTTTCCAAGAAGAGGCAGCCCTACATTACAAGTAATCGCAACCATCGGAACCGAGTCCAGATAGGCAGTTGCAATACCTGTTACCAGATTTGTCGCACCAGGACCGCTTGTCGCCAAACAGACACCAACTTTTCCAGTAGCCCGTGCATAACCATCCGCAGCATGGGCTGCCCCCTGCTCATGGGATGTCAGGATATGCTTAATTTCATCCTGGTGGCGGTATAACTCATCGTATATATTTAGGATTGCACCGCCCGGATAACCAAAGACAGTGTCAACTCCTTGTTCTTTTAAACACTCAATAACAATCTCAGAACCAGTCAATTGCATAATCCAGTACTCCTTTTACTTAATCTCTAGAATTGCCCCTCTATCAGCAGAAGTTACCATAGATGCATACCGCGCAAGATATCCTGTCTTCACCTTTGGCTCCTTCGGCGTCCAGTTTTCTTTCCTCTTTGCAAGCTCATCCTCAGAAACTTTTACATTAATCGTATTTGCAGGAATATTAATCGAAATAATATCGCCTTCCTCAATTAAAGCAATTGGGCCGCCTACCGCTGCCTCAGGCGATACATGGCCAATCGAAGCTCCCCTGGATGCACCAGAAAAACGGCCATCCGTAATCAGTGCTACACTAGAGCCTAGCCCCATACCTGCAATTGCTGAAGTCGGATTTAGCATCTCGCGCATACCAGGTCCGCCCTTTGGTCCTTCATAACGGATTACTACAACGTCCCCGGCAGAAATCTTTCCACCCTTGATTGCGTCAATCGCATCCTCCTCACAGTCAAATACCCTTGCAGGGCCTTCATGTTCCATCATCTCTGGAACAACAGCAGAGCGTTTTACCACACAACTGTCAGGGGCAATATTTCCGCGGAGCACCGCAATGCCTCCCGTCTGGCTATATGGATTCTCGATTGGACGGATAATCTCCTGATTTTTATTTTCACAGCCTGCAATATTTTCCCCTACGGTCTTTCCTGTTGCTGTGATTAGGTCTGTATGTAGCAGTCCTTTTTTATTTAATTCGTTCATAACGGCATAAATACCGCCTGCTTCATTTAATTCTTCCATATAGTGATGGCCTGCCGGTGCCAGATGACACAGGTTAGGCGTCTTTGCACTAATCTGGTTTGCAATATCCAGATTGATCTCCACACCTGCCTCGTGTGCAATAGCAGGCAGATGAAGCATTGTATTGGTAGAACAGCCAAGCGCCATATCAATGGTCAAAGCATTCTCAAATGCTTTCTGTGTCATAATATCCTTTGGACGGATATTTTTCTCCAAAAGCTCCATTACTTTCATACCAGCATGTTTTGCCAGTTTAATTCTCTGTGAGTAAACGGCAGGAATTGTGCCGTTTCCCTGCAATCCCATACCAATCGCTTCTGTCAGGCAGTTCATGCTGTTTGCTGTATACATACCGGAACAGGAACCACAAGTCGGGCAGGCATTACATACATAATCATTTACCTCTTCCTCCGACATCTTTCCTGCAGCATGCGCACCCACTGCCTCGAACATGGAAGAAAGACTTGTCTTTTTCCCTTGTACATGCCCTGCGAGCATCGGCCCACCACTGACAAAAACAGTCGGCACATTTAATCTGGCTGCAGCCATTAAAAGCCCTGGCACGTTCTTATCACAGTTTGGCACCATCACAAGTGCATCAAACTGGTGTGCCGCCGCCATACATTCTGTTGAATCGGCGATCAGATCCCTTGTCACCAGAGAATACTTCATACCGACATGTCCCATCGCAATGCCGTCACATACCGCAATTGCCGGAAATACGATTGGCGTGCCGCCTGCCATTGCCACTCCGACTTTTACTGCCTCCACAATTTTATCTATATTCATATGGCCTGGTACAATCTCATTATAAGAACTAACAATACCAACCAGAGGCTTTGAAAGCTCCTCCTCTGTAAGCCCTAATGCATTAAACAGCGACCTCTGGGGCGCCGTCTGCATTCCCATTTTCACTGCATCACTTTTCATGGATATTCCTCCCTTTCTATTCTGTCTTATATCCGTTCACAGATTAAATCGCCCATCTGAACCGTTCCAACCTGTGTCTTTCCATCCGACATAATATCTACTGTACGGTATCCATCCTTTAACACCTGTTTTACCGCATTCTCTATTGCGTCTGCTTCCGCTTCCAGATCAAAGGAATAACGAAGCATCATTGCCGCTGAAAGAATCGTTGCAATTGGATTTGCCTTATCCTGCCCTGCAATGTCAGGAGCAGAACCATGGCTTGGCTCATACAGCCCAAGCTTCGTCGCGCCAAGGCTTGCCGAAGACAGCATTCCAATCGAGCCTGTTACCATACTCGCCTCATCCGACAAAATATCACCAAACATATTTTCTGTTAAAATTACATCAAACTGCTTTGGATCACGGACTAACTGCATTGCGCAGTTATCAACCAGCATATCGGTAAGCTCTACCTCTGGATATTCTGCTGCTACTTCCTTTACTACCTTTCTCCAGAGCCTAGATGAATCCAGCACATTTGCCTTATCTACACTACATACTTTTTTATTTCTCTTCATTGCCACATCAAAGCCCCACTTTGCAATGCGGCGAATCTCATTTTCATCATAAGTCAGTGTATCAATTGCCTTTAATACACCGTTTTCCTCTACTGTTTTTCTCTCTCCAAAGTAGAGACCCCCGGTTAGCTCGCGCATCACGACAAAATCAAAACCGCCATCAGTAATCTCTGGTTTTAGCGGACACGCACCGGATAACTCGTCAAAGAGAACTGCCGGACGAATATTGGCATATAGCCCAAGCCCCTTGCGGATTTTTAGAAGCCCTGCCTCTGGACGCTTGCTTGGCTCTATCTCGTACCATGCAGAATGCCCCACATTTCCGCCGACAGCCCCTAGAAGTACCGAATCACAGGCTTTTGCCTTTTCTAACGTCTCATCTGTCAAGGATTCCTCGTATACATCAATGGAACATCCACCCATCAAAAGTTCTTCGTATGTAAAGACATGGCCATATTTCTGGCCAATCTTATCCAGAACCTTTCTTGCTTCCCCCACAATTTCTGGACCAATTCCATCTCCCGCAATTGCTGCTATCTTATAATTCATCCTGTTCCTCCAATCCTGCGTGGATATCCACGCATCAAACACTAACGTATAGTGTATACACAAATTAAATCCATGTCAAGTCCGCGTTTACTGCCTTCCCGTGGTGCCAAAGCCCCCCCGGTCCTCTCCTTGCAGATGCCCGACCTCCTCAAATCGGATTTCCGGCTGGTTTTCCATAATGCGAAACTGGCAGATTCTGTCATTTACATGGATCACCGTATCACGGACCGCAAGTGCAGGCATCCTCCACATATCATTATCACCGCAGTATGAGCCGTCCACAATCCCACAGTGGTTTGTCTGGATAATGCCAAAGTTTTTAAATGTGCTGCTCCTTGGCACGATATGCGCCTCATAACCCGCTGGAAGCTCCATAGCAACCCCCAGTGGGATCAGTTTAAATTCCCCCTTTTTCAGTTCGACTTCTTCTGATGCGCGCAGGTCAATCCAGTCCGACTTGCCGCCAACATAATCCAGCCTCTCAATCTCATCCGAAAAATATTTTATCTTAATCTGTTCCATCGCAATCCCCATTTCTGCACCTTTGCGTTTTTCATATATGGCCTGTCATACTTTCACGCTCAGCGCATTTTTCTCCCTATTTTACTGTATTTACTGGAAAATAGCAATACACAGTAGCAAATGGCAGGACTGTTACATAAAATAATAAAAACCTCTATTTGTATCTTTCGCATTTTTTCATGCAGATACCGGTGCAGTTAATTTCTAGTTTCACCTTTCTAATTTGCTGTACTGGAAAGGAGCTATATGAATTCACTGAAAGCAGCGCAGGATATGCCTGATATCGGCTATTTCCGTGCAAACATTACTTCCCAGAGCGATTCTAAACCAATTTCCGGGGCAACCATCCGGATTAGCGATATCAATAACCCAGAAGATGTTCTGGAAGAAATTACTACAGATTCAAGCGGCCAGAGCGAAACCGTAGCATTAGGCGCGCCGCCTGTAGAATACAGTTTGGAGCCGGAATCCAGCCAGCCATATTCCGTATATAATATCCAGATTGAAGCACCAGGATATGAGCCGAGGGAGATTGCAGGGGCAGAAATCCTCTCTGGGCAAACAGCCCTCCAGAACACTGCCCTTCTCCCTCTTGATGAGACAGAACCTGACAGCACAGAGCTTTATGTGATACCACCCCATACGCTCTACGCAGAATATCCGCCGAAAATCCCAGAGGATGAGATAAAAGATGTCACACAGACAGGCGAAATTGTACTAAGCCGCGTGGTAATCCCCCCTGGAGTGCGTAAGGCTGCCAGCATTACTCTGCAAAAATCACTCTGCCCTGTTTCAGAAGATTTCGGACCGTTCCACCCTCCCAGCGCTTCGCCTGCCCTTCTGCTGCCATTACTTTCCCACTTTTCCGGTATACAGCGGGTGGATTGATAGCACACTGCCAAAGCTGCTCCACAATCTCGCCGGAAGAATACCCGGATTCATGCATAGCAAATATGGCAGAACGCACCAGAAAACTATCATCTGGCTCCAGTATTCGGATATCATCTCTTTTTACAATTCTGTATCCATATGGCGCTGCACTTCCCAGGTAATTACCCGCCAACTTCTTTTCCATCTTTACAAGCGATACCTTGCGCCCGATATCCTTTGCATACCATTCATTTAAAAGGTGATACAATCCCACTGCTGCTGGGTTCGCGGCATAATCCGCGCTGTCAAACCCTTCCACTGCAGATAACAGCCTGACACCATGCACCGGAAAAAAACGTTCCACAATATCCCCTACCTTCCGGTAATCCCTGCCAAGCCGGGACAAATCCTTTACTGCCACACAGTATATTTGCCCTTGTTCAATCTGTTCTTTCAAACTAACAAATGCCGGACGCACAAAATTCCTTCCAGAAAATCCCAAATCCCGGAAAATAACTATATCATTATAGATACCTTTTTTTGACAGATATGCCCTGCACACATTCACCTGTGCTTCAATAGATAAGTCCTTGCGGTTCTGATGTTTTACAGATACCCGTGCATAAACCGCTGCTCTCTTTTCCTTATTCATGCCCTATTATGCCTCCCTGCTGCCCGCAATGGCTTTTTTGCAAACTCAAATGCCTGTCTTGGAACAATTGGCTCATGTGTCCCCTCAACACGAATCCATTCCTCCGTCGGCACATTTTCCCTAATGGACAATTTATAGCTTATTTTTCTCCTCTTTCCCTGTACCATCACACCTGTATACATCTCATTGTGCAGGATTCTCCGCACTGCTCCAGGATGCCAACGGCTATCCTCCTCCCCTGCCAGACCGGATGCATATGCACTCCCCAATAGTTTTTTATACTGGTAAGGTGACGGAATCTTCTCATCATTTAGGCGGGCACATATTTTTTCTGCAGAATTCCCCAGAAGCCGCAGCGCAAAAATGTACTGCACAACACCCGCAGGTTCCCTGTCTACCATTAGATGGTTTGGATTTTTGTCATCCTTTTTATACCCATACACACAAAAAGCGCCGATATAGGCGCCCTCCCTACGCTTTATCATCTGCTGCATCCTGACTTTCTTAGAAATATCCTGGCAATAACTATCATTGAGGATATTAAGAATCGGCATCAGAAGACTTTGCTCCATAAATTCACTAGTGCTGCTGTCATAGCCATCACAGATAGCTATAAAACGCACATAATGGCTTGGAAAATATTCCTGCAGATAATACCCAGTCTCAATATATTCCCTGCCAAACCTTGATAAGTCCTTTACCAAAATACAGTCGATCTCTCCCTGCTCTACAGCCTGAAAAAGTTCCTGCACGCCCTGCCTTTTAAAATGACTCCCGCTGATCCCATCATCGCTCCACTCTCTGCACAAAATAAACTCTGGATGTTCTGCCACATAATGCTCGATCAGCTTTCTCTGATTCTGCAGGCTATTACTCTCGCCCTCTGTACCATCCTCCCGTGAAATCCTAAGATACGAACCACACCGGATTTTCTGCTCTGGCAGCACCGTCAAATGTTCCATCCAATCAAAACTCCCATTTTTTTATATACTATTTCGCAGAATGCATGGACTATGCCTGTTGAAATATCAATTCTTAGGGGATATTTGGCTCTCCCCATTTTAAAGAAGGGATACTCTGCAATTATCCATCAATCAGATATTTCGCCAATTTTTCACTGTGTACATGATTTGATTTAGTATTCAAATGAAACATTACTGCTCTATTATTGTTTTGACAAGTTGCCAAGCTACACTTCCCTCTCGCAGCAAAGATAATGCTTCTTCGTATTTTACCCATTCTACAGAATCCACCTCAGCAGATAATTTAAAACTCTTCTTTTTTACAACCGCCTTGTACCCAAGCATAAGCATCTCCTTTTTTTCATAAGAATAGCTGCTTACAAACTCCAGTTGTTCAACATCTTGGCCAATTTCTTCTTTTACTTCCCGAATCACGGTTTCTTCCGCAGATTCACCTATTTTCATGATTCCTGCCACAGTAATTATGCTGCCATTTGCAAGATTAGGATTTAAGAAACATCAGGTTGCGTGAGAAAGAAAACTATTTTATGCTTACACTGAAACCTCTGGCACCCCATTGACAAATTGCGCAACCTCCTCCCATGCTTTTTCTGACTCTGGCATCCGGTTCATTGCCATCTGGAACACATGGAACATCCCTTCATAGATGGTTTCTTTCACTTCACACCCGGCACTCCTTGCTTTTTTTACGGCCTCCGTTGTATCGCTCAATAGCATTTCGATGCTTCCGACCTGAAAGAGCATTGATGGGAATCCATTAAATTCTCCAAACAAAGGCGAAATATATGGGTCTGCCGGGTCGTGACTGCCATAATATTCACCATTATAAATCATGCTCTCCCTTGTATTCCCAAACAACGGGTCTTTTGTATAGTTCTCTTCATACGATGCCCCTGAAGCCGTCAAATCCGTCCACGGCGACATCAAAACAGCAGCGCTTGGAAGCTCCAGACCATGATCCCGCAAATAACCACAAAGGGCTAATGCCAGGCCTCCCCCGGCAGAATCCCCTGCCAATATCACCTGACTACCCCGATATCCAAGCCCCTGCATAAAACAATATGCCTGATATGCATCTTTTAGCGCCGCCGGATAGGGATGCTTTGGCGCAACCCGGTAATCCAACGTAAACACACGCATTCCCCCCCGCATATCACTGTAAAACTTTGCAAAATCCCTGTAAGCATTTTTCAGCCTGCCAATATACCCGCCGCCGTGAAGCTGCAGCACTGCCATCTCCGTATTTCGGTCTGGAGGTGTTAAAATTTCAATATCACAATTCTTTATATTAAGCCGTAGGCTCGCATACCCGTCAGGACAGTGCCACGCCGGTTCAATTACTTTTTTCCGAAATGTCCCGTCCTGAATCTTTGGCCCAATCAGACGCTCCGATGTAACAATCCGAATAAACTCCCGCACCATTTTCGCTTGTATACTAATGTCCTCTTTCACGCTGTATTCCTATTCCTTTCCTAGACTGACATACCGTTATCAATATCAGCACAGAATGCTAAATCGCAATCTGGGTATCTCCCTGCCAAAATACTGCAAAGTTAAATATAAAACCTTCTTTTTAGCTCATTCTTTGCCTTCCGAAAACCAATACTTAAACAAAAAGAAAAAATCAGTGCAGATACACCAAATGAAGTCCATGGAAGAACCGGCTTTACGGTAACCCCTGTCAAAAACAAGATTAAAAGCACCAAACTTACCAGCACCGCAAAAAGCTGAACCAATAGATAACTCTGCCAATTTGCAAAATTAATTAACATACATGCCACAAGAATAGCATCCAAAAGAAGCACCGCACAAGGCAGCCCATATATAACTGACCACCCGGTCACTCCGGTTGCCGCATCTGCCGCCAACATAAAAACAAGTGCCGCAGCAAACTGCATAAAAATTTTTCGGATGTGCCCGTTTTTTTGATTGACAGAATAAACCAATGTAAATATAGTATATAAAATGCAGATACCTGTCACAATTGACCAGCCAATCCAGTAGTCTGTATAATAATCAATTAGGCACAGTCCAATCTCAAGTACCACCAGCAGATAAATCGCTATAACCACTAGCTTTTTTAATAACTTAATCTTATCTCTGATATCCGGGTACGCATCAAACTGTTCCTCCCCCTCCTTGGTAACCACATTTCCGCATAAGGGACAGATTTCTGTATTATCTACAATCTGAATATTACATCTCTTGCACTTATTCATTATTTCCCTCTCCAATCACACCATTCGTCTCAACCGTTACTGATATCCCATCTTCCGCCAGCATGCGGAAAAACCTTTTCTGGATTGATGCATCCGCTAATACCGATGTAATCGTAAACACCATTGTATTTTGATAGGAACAGACCGCACCCTTTATATTCTGTCCCGTAGAGCGGGAAATCATCGCATGAAAATGACGGATGTATGGCTGATACGGCTCTTCCACCTTGATATTTCCAATATTGGTAACGGTTGTCGTATTTGCCTTTGCCGATGAGCGGTACACAAAACGCATTGCCAATATCTTAATAAAAATCGGTACAAAACGCAGGAAAATATTTTTCTGATTTGACACATTGTAAGAAAAAAGCTCCTCTAAATGCTCCTTATTAATCTGATCCCTAAGGCTTTTCCTCACAATAGACACAACCTCCTCAAATGAAATATTTTCGCGGTCGGGCTTAAATACAGCACTCACCATTACAAAAAAATTCCTCGTCGTCAGCGAATCAAAAAACGGGCGCAAATTGACAGGGATACTCGCCGCAACCGGCCTCTTTGACGGCTGCCCATGCAAATATTCCATATAAATACTATACAGAAAAACCGCAGTAAAATATTCATTTATACTAACATCATACTTCCTGCATGTCTCCTTCAGCTCTGTAACCGGCATATAGCCGTGGATTACACTCATCTCACCAGCCAAAAGCATTTCTCCCTTAACGGAGACTGCCCTCTTTGTCTGGTATCCTTTTTTGTGGCCTTTTTTATAATTTTTCACATAACTGTCTTCTGTATTCATAGAAGTCTCGTCCGAAAACTCATCCGATTCATTCTTTTCTAACTCCGCATATTTTAAACGAAGATACTGATATGTGATTTCGCGCAAAAAATTCACGCCCCCCATGCCATCTGCAAGAACATGAAAAACCTCTAAATTAATCCTGTTTTTATAGTAAGTAATCCGAAACAGATAATTATTATTTGCATATGGCTCAATGTAACGGCAGGGGTACTCACTCTCCATGCGCACCACCGGAGCCGGCCTTGCATTTGTTTCAAAATAATACCAGAAAATTCCCTTTCGGAGCCGCACACGGAATGTATCAAACCGCGGCAGAACTTTATCTAACGCCTCCTGTAAGAGCTCCTCCTCAATATATTCCGTCAATGTAACAGAAATCCTATATACATTTGTTGTGTTTTGTCCGGCAATTGCCGGAAAAAGATTTGCTGTATTATCTAATTTTTCCCAATGAATTTTTTTCTCTTTCAAACATACCCTCATTTCTTCGCTTTAATTTTCGCACTCCATCCCCCGAATATGTAATCGTCCATGACGGACCGCCAAATGACTCATCTGCAAAAGATTATTATGTGAAATACAAAGATTACATCAAAAATGTAGCTTCAAGTGAAATCTATGCCACCTGGCCGGAACAGACAAGATTCGCCAACATCCTGGCAATCCAGTCTATCACGCTAAATCGCGTTTATACTGAGTGGTACAGAAATCGTGGGAAAGATTTCACTATTACCAGCTCCACCGCCTATGATCAAAAATGGATTCCTGGCAGAAATATTTTTGACAGCATTTCAACAGCCGTCGATACTATTTTTTCCAACTATCTGTCCCGTCCCAATGTAGTACAGCCGCTTTTCACGCAGTATTGCGATGGAAAACGCGTCTCCTGCCCGACCTGGATGCGCCAGTGGGAATCCAAGACACTCGGTGATAATGGCTACAGCGCCATTGAAATCCTGCGCTATTTTTATGGGGATTCCATCTTTATCAATACCTCCGAAGAGATATCCGGCATTCCTTCCTCATGGCCTGGCACAAACCTGACCATTGGCAGCACCGGCAGCAAAGTACGCCAGATGCAGCAGCAGATTAATGTAATAGCCGGCGCATACCCGCTGATCCCCAAAATAGCAGCTGATGGTATCTATGGGGAAAATACGGCAAATGCCGTCCGCGTGTTCCAGAAAGTCTTCAACCTGCCACAGACCGGAGCAGTTGACTATCCGACATGGTACAAAATATCAGAAATCTACGTGGGCGTAAGCCGAATCGCAGAAATGGCCTGAAAAAAAGGGCACAGACTTCGCTTGTGCCCTAGCAAAAAAGCTATAAGCTTTTTTGTTGGCAACCACCATACTATTGCGTAGTATCCTAACTATATTAAGTTGAAAATAGGCACAGACTTCGCTTGTGCCAACCACTATACTGATGCAAAACGCATCACCTGCACTGGTGATTATTTTGACCAATAGTGTCTAAACAACTTAATCCCCTGTGCCAAGTCTTTTGCACCAGCTGTTTCTACTGCGGAGTGCATCGCAAGCTGTGCAAACCCAATATCAACCGACGGCACAGAAACATGTGCCGTCGAAATATTTCCAAGCGTTGAGCCTCCAGCAATATCCGAACGACCGCAATATGTCTGGTAAGCAACGCCTGCATCACGGCAAAGCTTGGAAAAATATGCACCTGAATAGCCATCCGTCGTATACTTTTGCCCACCATGATATTTCAACACAATACCGCCATTCATTTTAGGGCGGTTCGTTGGATCTGCCTTTTCTGGATGGTTTGGATGGATTGCATGGGCATTATCTGCGGAAATCAAAAAACTTTTAGCCAGAAGACGCCTTGCTTCATCGTCTGGCAGAGAAAGGGACTCTGCAATCCTGGCAATCACCTGCTCCAAAAAGGTAGAATCTGCCCCCTGTTTTGTACTGCTGCCTACTTCCTCATTATCAAAAAAAGCACTTAAGGCAATAAAGTGCTGCGGTTTTGAGACAAGCAACCCCTGCATTGAGGCATAAACACACTCCAAGTCATCTAACCTCGGAGAGAGTATCCACTGCCCATTCTCCCCAATAAAGCAACCTTTCTGTCTAACATAGACAAATAGATCATCTGACAAAATCTCCTTCTGGTCAATCCCCGCTTCCTCTGCAACTAGACTAAGAAGCGTCTTCCCTTTTTTATCCGAAAAAATTGGAAGCATATCCACCTGCGGGTTATAAGAAAATCCCTGATTGATTTCACGGTTCATATGAATGGCAAGATTGGGAATCACAAGAAGATCCCTGTCAATGTGAACCAACCTCTGTTCTATTTCGCCATCTGCATCCTCAAAAAACACTCTTCCAGCAACAGAAAGCGGACGATCCAGCCAAGTAGACAAAATCATCCCACCATATTTTTCTGTATTTAATTTAACATACGAATTTTCTGAGATTTCAGGATTCACCTTCACCTTAAAAGCCGGGGAATCCGTATGGCTTGCCGCCATGTGAAAACCAAAAATCTCCTGCTTTGGCAGAGCAAAACTAATAAGGGAAGACTCATTTCTCACTACAAAATATTTTCCTCCCGGATGTACCTTCCAGCACTCTTGTTCCTCAAGTTCCAAAAAACCATTTGCTGTTAGCTGTTTTCTAACTGCATCCACAACATGAAACGCAGTCGGACATTCTGCAATAAACGAAAATAAGTCCTCAATTTCCTTTTGTGACAATCTGCTCCGCCTCCTTCGCCTGCTGCTTCAACATTGTCTTATTCTCATACATCTCCTTATCTCCTCTTCGGAACACATCACCAAAATTCATGTCCACCTCTTTGATATACACTGCCGCACCACATGCAATCTGCAATTCTGTCTGGTACCGCTTGTTTCCCGCATTAAACCGTACAATCTCTTCCCTAAAATTCTTTAAAAGCTCCTGATAATTCTCATAATCTTCATCTGTCAAAATAACAGAAAACTCATCGCCGCCAATTCGGTATACAGAAAACCGACCAAAACTCTTTTGGATAATTGCCGCCGCATCTACAATTAGCATATCCCCATATTCATGGCCATATGTATCATTCATCTTTTTTAAGTTATTTAAATCCAAAACTATCACAGCAAAGGCTGCACTGCCTTCTTTAATCTCCAGGTCCAAACGGTTTGTCCGGTCAGTGTAGGCAGTTTTATTCTGGGTATTTGTCAAGGCATCCGTATATGCAAGGTGATTAATATAGTCAATATACTGTTTTAGATGCTTTACTGTTCTTTTAAAGCTTTCTGCCAGTACCCCGACCTCATCTTTCGTCTTGCACTCAATCGTAACACTCAAATCCCCCTCCGAAATTTTCCCAGCAACCTCCGTTAGCTGCTTTAACGGACGGACAACCATTTTGCTAAGATGGATCGTCAGCAGGATAGCAATTGCCATAATTACAATTAGCGAAAGCGCAACCTGGTTAATCAATTGATTTTTAGGCTCGTCAATCTCCTCTGAGGGCACAGTCACACCTATTCTCATACCATTCATTAACTTTTTTAGGACCATTTTCCGCGGCTGCCCAAGCCAATTATAATCATAAATTTTTTCCCCTGGCTGTGGCTTTGACAAAATATATTTAATATCAGCCAAGGAACCTTCAAATTTCTCCTGCAGCATCCCATTAGGATAATCCTTATGATATACAATATCCCCTTTGGGACTAACTAGAAAAGCATAACCACTGTCATATACCGCAACAGAATTGGTTATCTTCTTTAATACAGATAAATCAATATCCATCCCCACAACACCAATTGTCTCCCGGTCTTTGATAATTGGTATAACATAGGAGATCATTTTTTTATTTATGTTTTTATTGTGATAGGGGTCAATCCAGGTAGCCTTCTTGTTCTCTATCGGCTGATAATACCAACCTACATGTTCCATATCTTCCTGGTCATAGTCTTCCAGAGGCGTGATCTCATGCTCATAATACTCCCCGCTCTTTTCATCCTTTACCAAAAAAACGCCAGATAACGGTGAACTAATTTCAGGGTTCAGCCGAAAATAAATAGCAATAGACCCCTCTGTATTTTTTACGGTATTTAAAGAAACCTCCTCCATCTTTTCCAGAAATCTATAAGCATAAGTCTCACTCGTCTCAAGGCGTTCCAGGTCAATCTGACTGTCTATATAGTGATACAAAATATTAACTGATTGTTCAATATTTCGTAATGGGGCATTAAGCTCCTGCGCCTTCTGCGCACAAATAAGATGCAGAATCTGTGCAGAATCATTTTCCACCACAGTACTTGCATTATAAAATCCCGCACCGCCAAAAAGACCTGCCGAAAGCAGGATACAGCCAAGTATAAGCACTAATATTTTTGTTTGAACAGATTTCATCCACAAAGCTCCTTGTAATTAAATTCTTCCCATCCTCTTTCCAACAAATACGATTTAAACAATTTATCACTATAATACCACATGTTAACAAATTTTGTCACGAAATTTCTCTGCATGTCCCCGCTAAAATATAATATAATGTTACTATTTCACGCCTAATTCCAGAATACAGACAGACGGGCTGGTTTTACGCATATTGTTTGAACCGGCTGTGAATAACAATACCATTCTATTTTTAGTAAAAATCTTCTAAAAAAGGACGATAATAAAAAACCATCAACCCAAACTCAAAACATATCAAGGTCGATGGTTTCTTATCTCTATTCTATATTATGATATCCAAAAGGTTCCTTTAGCATGGAAAAATGTGCTCCCCCGCATAATTGCCAACAGCACCAAGCTCCTCCTGAATATTCAGCAGGCGGTTATATTTCGCCACCCTCTCACTGCGGCTCGGCGCGCCAGTCTTTATCTGGCCTGCATTTAATGCCACCGCCAAATCTGCGATTGTTGTATCCTCTGTCTCTCCGGAACGGTGAGAAATAATCGAAGTGTAACCATTCTTCTTGGCAAGCTTGATTGCTTCCATTGTTTCAGAAATCGTGCCAATCTGATTCAGCTTAATCAAGATAGAATTTCCACATCCTGAATCAATTCCTTTCTGCAGCCGCTTTGTATTGGTAACAAACAAATCATCACCCACCAATTGGATTTTATTTCCCAATTCTTTAGTTATCATTTTCCACCCTTCCCAATCCTCCTCATCGAGAGGATCCTCGATTGAACGGATTGGATACTTGCTGCACAAATCCTTCCAATGGGAAACTAGCTCCTCTGTACTTAACGTCCTGTTGCTCTTAGGAAGATGATATTCACCTGTTTTCGTTCCCTTCCACTCACTAGAAGCTGCATCAAGAGCTAGCACAAAATCCTTTCCTGGTTCATACCCTGCTTTCCTCACCGCCTCCAGGATCAGTTCAATCGTATCGCTGTCACTAGCAAGATCCGGGGCAAAACCTCCCTCATCCCCGACAGAAGTAGTCAACTTTCTCCCTTTTAAAATATCCTTTAATGTGTGATACACCTCACAGCACTGCCTTAACCCCTCTTTAAAACAGCACGCTCCAACCGGCATAATCATAAACTCCTGTGTATCAACCGTATTTGTAGCATGTGCCCCTCCATTTAAAATATTCATCATCGGAACTGGAAGCACATTTCCGCTAACCCCTCCAAGATAACGATATAAAGGCATATTCTGGCATTTCGCCGCAGCCCTCGCCGCAGCAATTGAAACTGCCAAGATAGCATTTGCCCCCAGCTTACTCTTATCTGGCGTCCCATCCGCCTCTATCATCCTATTGTCAATTCCATAACAGTCCCTAACATCCATACCGATTAACGCACTGCGGATTGTCGTGTGTATATTTTCCACCGCCTTGGTAACGCCTTTTCCCATGTACTCTTTGCCACCATCCCGCAGCTCATGTGCCTCATAAATTCCTGTAGAAGCCCCGCTTGGGCAGGCACCTCTTCCCTTAACCCCATTCTTTAAAATAACTTCTGCCTCAACGGTAGGATTGCCCCTTGAATCAATAATCTGCCTTCCCTTAACCTCCTGAATCTGATACATACTAATTTCCTCCAATCTTTTCACATCTACGGTAAAATCAAAATCCGCTTTCAAATTCAAAATAAGCTTGATAGCGGATATTCCCCGTACAGATCACACACTCCGTAATATTTCTGCGAAGTTGTTGGTTATAGTATCTCAAATTCCGGCTAAAATATTCCATATAAACTGGTACAGCAAATATTATTTTTCCCTAATATAATAACATCACTCACTATAGATCATTCTTCCCCTTTGCAGATTTAAAATTTATCCTGCATAAGATTCGTCTACATTTAACCGCTGTAGTAGTAATGAATTAATCACCAAATATATTAAAATGTATTTATAACCTTGCCCTTTGCCCATCCTACTTTCTTTCCATCTAAAAGAAACTTCTTCATTTTCTTCTGCAGCGATGTTTGTTCCGACAAGTCAGCAAACTCGCACTTTTCCCCCGGATAAACCCAATCTAACACGGCCATGCTATCATAATCTACCGATTCAACTTCAAATAATTCCTGAAATAAGATAATATTGGACGTTTTAGGTAAAAGCTGCTTTAAGGCTGGCGAAAGAAGCCATGATTCACAGTTCCACGCGACACTTTCCCAATCTGGATAAAACCTATGTAAAAATGCACGGTACTCTGCAAAAGACTGTTTTACACTTTGCGGATCCAGGTTTGCATCAGAGGGTATATGGATACTTATTTGCCTATCCTCTGCATCCACAAATTCAAATTCTAGCTCCCCGATACGGAATTCCTGCAATGCAAGCTGTCTTGGAAACCACCATGCCCAACGGAAAGCAAAATCCCCATATACTTTTTTGTGTTCATTTATAAAACGTGTGCAAAATTTCATTGTCTGAATAAAAACAGTGTCCTCAATCCCTATACGCTGATAATCAGCATACACCCGACAGGCACACTCCAGTAATTCCGCAAGGATACAAAATCCGTTCATATCCTCCCCAATTCTCTTCTCCATCTCTGCAATTGCCTGCCCCCAACACTCACGCCTTCTTAATTGCTGCCATATACCATCATCCACAACAGTCCTACTTGCTGTTCTATATTGCCCCATTTCAGTTACCACATCTGATGGAAGCTCTAACATTTTACATAAATTATCAAATTTCATTTTTAATATCTTCCTCCATAATCTCTACTTTCCTTTACGGGTTCCTCAACTAACACCTGACAACTCTTCCTGTGCCATATTTTCTTGACCCGATTATTCCGAATTGCGTCCCCAAGCTGCAGATAGGCTTATCATCTCCCTATCCATCTTTCAGTTTTATCCAGTTCCTATTTGCTATCATATCATATAAAAGTGTCTATACACAACTGAGCAAACGTTAAATATTGGGGAAATAGTAGCTAAGCAGCAATTATTCTACGATTGTACTACAATCAAATTTGGTGTAATCAAAAAACTCCAATTCCCCAACATAAATAGGAAACCGAAGTTCTCATTTTTGAAAAGTACATACATTTCTAAATTATTTTCAGTATCAGCCAAATCTATTCTATATTGATATCTAGCGACTTACAGATTAGAAAACTTACTATTCCTCATATTTTGAAATAAATCGTTCACGTTCTGCTGGTATCACCTCATTTTTAGCTGCTTCCTTGTATTCATCTAAAATATTCTGATTCGTTCTGGACCTCATTTGCATTTTGTTCTCAATTGAAACATTAGAATTTGGGCCTGATACTAATAAAGAACCATCTGGCTGGGCATATACCAGAAAAATATATTTTTTTCCTACCTCTGGAAGGAAATCCTTCTCAAACACAAAGATTTCCTTTTGGTCTGATGTAATACCACCATGCTTTTTCAACTGAATTGCAATATCTGACCGTAAGTTTCCCTTTATATTCTCCAACACACTAACCGAATAATTTGTATATGGTGTACCCATATTCTTTAAATTTCCATCTGCATCCTCCGCCGTCACGACATCCTCATAATCTGTCCCGCTATTACTCTCCACTTTACCAAGAAAAACATAATCAACAATCCCAACTGCTTCCTCTAAGCTATTAATATCATAGAGAAAGTCCCCTTTTATTTGGCTAACAGGTAAATCTGAAATATCAATATCTGAAAAGTCTTTCGACTGAATCTTATCATTATTGATGTTGCCATTTATCAATCTTCCACAAAAAATGCAAAAAGCAAATACCAGTACACTTACTCCAATTACAATTTTCTTTTTCATACTATATCCCCTAATACTTTATTCCCGTTCAAAAACAAATCGAATTATTAAATAGAAATATGCTACCAAATATATTTTAAAACGTCAACAACAATTTAAGCATAAAAATTAATACGCTTCTAAAGTTTTAAATTGATTTTAGAATTGACATATGAAAAGGTAACATATATAATATATGCAATATTAAAGAAAAGGAAAACTATATTATGAAGAAAAAACACGAATATTTCTACTTACAACCAAAGGAAGAGGCTGCAATGAAAGTCCTCTGGGATACTGATGATGCGCTAAGCGCTTCAGAAATAGCAGAACGGATTCCCGACCGAAACTGGCCGGCATCTTCGATTCATGCTATCCTGCGTAATTTACAAAAAAAAGAAGCCATCCATGTGGATACTATCACAAAATTAGGCAAATCGTTCGGAAGGCTTTTCCGTCCTCTACTTACCGCAAATGAATATGCAGCCATGCAGTTTAATCGGTATTACCAAAACGGAAAAGCAGACTGTTACTCTATGATGTCCTCTCTTTTAGGGAATACATCTGCTGATAACAAGGAGATTTTAGAGGCATTACAAAACTTGATAAAGGAATACGAAAACGAAGAGGATTAGGACATGTACCTTACGGTTTTTTCACTTGCTATGGCGCTGTTGTGGACCGGAATTTTTGTAAAACTGATTTCTGTTATCAGAAGAAAAATGTCAGTTTTACAATTTTTTTCGGTTTCCCCACTTTTGATTGTATTGCTGTTTTGTGTATTAAGGATTCTGTTTCCATTAGAATTGCCATACACAATTGTGATAGACTCAAAAGCAATCGTACCAGCGACTATAGATTTTTTAGCAATGCCGCTTTTTAAATTGGGATATATAAGTATCAGCCCAGCATTTCTTATTGCTATGGTCTGGGTAATGGGAATTATACATATTCTATTCCAACGCATTTGGACATATCTCCATTTTAGGCAATTGCTGGATTTTCTGCCTGCCGTTACTGATAGACGTCTATATGAATTGTTTAAAAAAGTGGATACACATGGCAGATTTCAGAAAATTAAGATAATCGTACACAGCGATGTGGAGTCTCCCGCAATTATAGGGTTTATTCAGCCTGTCATCATCCTTCCAGATGTACACTTTGAGGACGATGAGCTGCTTGGTATCTTTATCCATGAAATTGCACATTACAGATATAGACATCACTTTATTAAATTACTTGCAGAGCTGATTAGCATCTGTTTTTGGTGGAATCCACTGTTTCGCACGCTCTTATCAGAAACAGCACATGCGTTGGAAATGCAATCTGACCAAACCGTATGTTTAAAACTAAATGCCAGACAACAGAAAGAATATATTAATGGAATTCTGAAGGTGATTGGGAATAGAAAATATTCCAGCATCCCTTCTTCTTTTTCGAACAGCCTTGTAGAAGATATCAATAATGAGAAGTTGCAGCAGCGCTTTCGGATGATACTGGGAAATCATTATCAAGGCAGAAAGAAAATATCTTTTATTATATTGCCCTTGATTCTATCCATCTTCCTGTTATCATATGGATTTGTTATTCAACCATATGGTGAGCCGAAACCTTCTGATTATGGAGAGTTCGACATTCCTAGTGCAGATTGTAACTACTTTTTTATTAAAACAGAAACTGGTTTTGATCTTTACGAGTACCCAGAACGGTTTATTGCCCACATGGACGAGATTGAGTTAACACTAAAAGGGTTACAGATATATAGCAATATTGAGGAGGCAAATAAAAAATGAAAAAAACTGTATTTGTACTAGGGCTGACTCTGTTATTATCCATTGTGCCAGTTGATTTATCAGGAAATAGCTGCCCTGTTGCCAAAACAGCTGAAGCAGCAGATTCCGGGATACAACCATACAGCAATGAAACCGGATATAAATATAGGATAATAGATGGAAAGCTCTATAAAAGACTCTGGTCATATACTTATCGAAGATGGGAAGAGCCCCGCTGGACATTGGTATAATCATAAATCAGCATACTACACTTAAAATAATATCAGTAAAAAGGGCACAGATTTCGCTTGTGCCCTTTTTACTGATAGAACTAATATGCTCTGCAATGAATAAGGAATCTTTAAAAACTCTAATTTTCAGAAAAGGTACGCATAGCACGATAAATCATAATAATCAACCAACTTAAAACATTCCTAAAGCTTTACTACCACATCGTTTTCATCCCCTAGCGCATCTGCCTTTAAGTAGTTATCTTCCAAAGCCACACCATTCAGTGTAATTTTCGTTACCCCAGACTCTTTTCCATCTGGATTCTTTACTGTAATATGCAGCCTGCTTCCACGGAAGTCTTTATCCATAGTAAAGAATTTCCAGTCGGAACAAATCGCTGGGTCAATTCGGATACCGTCAAAATCAGGGCGTAGACCCAGTATCCCTTCCACACACCCCACCATAACAGTAGACGCTGTTCCAGTCAGCCAATGGACATGAGAACGCCCCTCAAACGGAGATTCCACACTTTCTGTAAACTGCCCATGACAATATGGCTCAAGTTTCCTAATTTCCGCCCTGTCATTCATAGATGCAGGCGAAGATTCCGTAAAGTATTCAAATGCGCGGTTTCCATGCCCCATAAGTGCCTCTGCTAAAATAATCCAACCTTGAGGCTGTGAGAAAATGCCGCCATTTTCTTTTGTTGACTTATTAAACAGTAGCATCAATGCGCCGTCAAAGGCATGCTCTGAATAAGAAGGCGCCATAACCCGCACGCCATAAGGCGTATTTAACTCCCTATGCACAGATTCTAACGCAAGCTCCGCCTGCTCATTTGAGGCAAGCCCAGAAATAACGGCCCAAGACTGCGGATTTAGCCACATACTTGCCTCCAAATCCTTTTTCGATCCAATTACCTGCCCATCCTCTTTGTAGCCACGCACAAAACGATCACCCTCCCAGCAAGTCTTTTGGATTATATGTCCTAATTTCTTCTGGTTTTCCTCTAAATAACGAATATAACCGTCATCCCCTTTGTGTTCCGCAAAACGGTGCAGCACAGTAAATGCATAATATAATTGCATTGCAACAAAACTTGACTCCCCTTTTTTCCCAAGCCGTAAGCAATCATTCCAGTCTGCATGAAGGCCAGCCGGCATTTCATGGCTGCCAAGACGGTTCATAGAAAAATCAATCGCTCTCTTCAAATGATTATAAACTGTATCCTCTCCCCGATTCGCATATGGTATTACTTCATCCACAAAATCTAGATTGCCGGATTCTGCTATATATTTGTAAATAGTCGGAAAGAGCCATAGTGCATCGTCTGCACGGTACGCAGGATGTCCGGTAGCTTTCACATAGGAAGCATCATCCGGTGTATCTTCGTGCCCGGCATTATGAGTAAATTTTACAAGAGGAAGGCCCCCGCCGTTATCAACCTGCGCTGACAGCATAAAACGGATTTTCTCTAATGCCATCTCCGGGTTCAGATGAATGATTCCCTGAATATCCTGAACAGTATCACGGTAGCCATATCCATTGCGCAGCCCACAGTAAATAAAAGATGCTGCCCTTGACCAGATAAAGGTCATAAAGCACTGGTAAGCATTCCAAGTGTTCACCATACTGTTAAAGCTTTCCGACGGAGTTTTAACTTGCAAATGGGAAAGCTGCCCATGCCAATATTCTTTCAATTCTAAAATCTCTTTTTCTACAGCAGGCTCCGCATTTTTATACCCTTTTATTATGGCATCCGCCTCTTCCTCCTGTTTCATTCCTAGCAGGAAAACAATTGTCCTGCTCTCTGATGGATTTAATGTAATCGTTGTCTGAAGAGCACCACATGCATTCGTATTATAATTCAGAGAATTATCGCATTTGCCCTTCTCTACCGCCAAAGGATTATTATAGCCACGGTACGCCCCTAAAAAACACTCCCTGTCACCATTATAGCTCTCTACGGATGCTCCGGCCATTCCAAAAAAACGGGTTGTATTTTCATTCTGGTCGACATCTACCTTAATATTTTCATTAATAGTTTCTAATATCTTATTTTCCCTAAAATACGTCCTGGATATAAATTGAGTATATTGAAGATTCACCTGATCCTGCTCATAGTTATTATGGTTTGTAAATTCACAGTAACCAGTTAAAGATAGTTCCCGTTTCTTGTCTGAAAGATTTGTTACCTTTACCCTCCAAACTTCATATGTTTTCCCAAGGGGCACATAGTACACTGCTTCTGACTGGATTCCTCCATAGCACGCAGTCATCTTCGTATAGCCTGTCCCATGGCGGCACTCATTTTTGTAGATATCCAAGTCCTTCCCAACTGGCTGCCATGATGCGGACCAGTAATCGTTTGTCTCCATATCTGTCAGATAAATATACCGTCCCGGCTGATCAAACTGATTAAAAACATACCGAAGAATTCTCCCATTTGCACCACTCTTTTCAAAGCTATACCCACCTGCATTGTTTGAAATCACTGCCCCATATTCCGGCGACCCCAAATAATTCGCCCACGGTGCTGGTGTATCCGGGCGCGTAATTACATATTCCTTTGCCTCTTCATCAAAAAAACCAAACTGCATAATCTCCTCCATTCCGAAAATCCAAAATCTTTTCTATTGTATCTATAGTCTGCTGTTTTTGCGCTTCTGCCTAAAACACATCTGTGTCTATCATATACCTTTTATCATATTTTTATATCAAAATAATTGGCTTTCTATCATTATTTTGCCATAATCTAGTACTCCGTGCAAATCCGTCTCCAAAAAGCAGGGTATTGATTCGCTCTCTGCTTTGATTGTCAGATTGTTTCATATATGAATATAAAAAAGATATCACAACCCATCTTCAAAGCTATGATATCTTTTCTATACTAATATTGTTCTAAAACGTTTTTTCGATTCGTTTTATCACAAAGTCTATATTATTTTTCGCTGTGCAGTACATCCGAAAGCTTTTCCATTCCTGCCTGCATATTCTTCATAGATTTTACAATACTGTCAAGACCAGCAACCTGTTCCTCTGTCGACGCGCCAATCCCCTCTGTGGTAGCCACAAAATTTTTCGATCCATCTTCCACACGCTTCATAACACCTAACAATTGTTCCTTTATTGTAACAATATCCTCCAGTTCCGTTTCTAACAGCTCTGTAATGCCAATCACTTCTTCAGAGGATTCCAGCATAGCCTTGAAAATCTTAACAGTATCTTCCAGCCTTCCGCTAGAAACATTTACCACTTCATTATTATGTTCCATAACCTTGTGTGTAGATTCAACCGTATCAATAATATCTTTTAAGATAGCATCTATCTTTCCAGTCGCATTTGACGATTCCATCGAAAGGGCGTTGATTTCATCTGCTACCACTGCAAATCCTTTTCCGGCTTCCCCAGCCCTTGCCGCCTCTATCGCTGCATTTAGAGCAAGAAGGTTCGTCTGCTGTGCAATCTGACGGATGCTTTCAATAATACCACTGATTGAGCTTGATTTGCGAGACAATTCCTCAACGCCATCTGCAGCAGTCTGCGTTGTCTTAATATTTTCCTCAAATTTCTCAGATAATGCATGGATCACTGAAAATCCTTCATCATTCTTAATCTTCAGATTCTTTATCGTCTCTACTGTCTGACCTACCCGCTCTTCTGACTTAACAATCTTATCATTTAACTCATTAAATATCGTCAGGCTGTTTTCCACTTCACTAATCTGTGATTCTGCACTTTCACTGATCTGCTGTGTAGAGGCGGCAATCTCCTCTGTATTCCCCTCAAATTCCTGCAGGGAGTTATAAATTGTCTCAGAAGACTCCTCCAAACTGTCAAACGCAGCCTGTACTTTATGTAACACATCCTCCGCTTCCTGCCCCTGATCCTCTACAACTTTAAAAAGAACCGTCGTTCGATATACAATAAAACTACAAGCGGCAAAAAGCACAATATATACAATTCCGGTAAAGATCCAGCCAATTAAACTATGTAACTTCAAAAACCCTACTGGAAACAGAATCATCATTCCCGCATTCACTATAATGGTAACAGCAACGCTTACCCGTATCACCTTTTGAGAATAATATGGAACCAACAGCAAAGTTGCCACAAAGTAATAATGGGTCAAGCAAACATAACTGTCACTCGTATTTGTATTACAAACTGCAGCAGTAATCGCACCAACCACTGGCGGAATACACGCATATACATACTTTGCTTTCTGACCTAACGGCCTTTCCAATAACTTTGTAATAATAGCAAATAAGCCAGTTAATAGGAAAATACTTTCGCGGACACCACCGTTTAGAAAAATCATAACAAAGCTAAAGCCGGATATTGCCACGCCTAAGATATAAAGAAATAAAATATTGTTGACAAGCTTTTCTTGGCTGTTTATTGATTGTACCTGCATAATTTTTATCCTCCCTATCACCGAAACGATTGTTTCATCCCCTCTAAGATGCAAAATTTAGTCTCCTATCTTTTTTCCATTTATAGAAGTATTAAGGTATCTTTTAATGCTAATATTACCATAATATTACACACAAATAAAGCCTTTTTTTCTCAATTTTATTATGAAAAATAACGAATCAATTTTCCAGAACAATATATCTATGGTCACCATTTGGTGCCCTATGAAACTTCTCCCGGCCGCTCTTAGGAACGGCCTTGATATAAAAAACACACTATATATTACAGCTGGGTATTTGACTCACACCTAATTTTTTCATATAGAACCTGGAGTGCCTCCCGAATCCCGCCAGTTTTCTGGTACAGTCCTGCATTTACCGCCTCTTCTCCTACAAAAATAGTCCCTAAATCTCTTGTTAATATTCCTGGTGCCACCATCCATTCCTGAATCTGTTCTTTTGAAACATCTGAATGTTTTTCAATAAAATTTGTAATGCGCTCCTGAATCAGCCGGAAATATTCATATGTCTGAGGTGCACCTAACACAGGCCCATTCATGCGGACCGGATGAATAATAACAGTCGCACTTGGCGCAATTACAGTATAATCCGCTGCCACAGACAATGGAACACCGATGGAATGACTGTCTCCTATAACCAGTGCTACCGTTGGCTTGCTTAATGATGCAATAAACTCCGCCAATGCCAGACCGCAAGACACATCTCCCCCTACCGTATTAATCAAGAAAAGCACTCCGTCAATCTCGTCGGACTCTTCCACTTTTGTTAGCATTGGAAGCATATGCTCATATTTCGTAGTCTTTGTCTGCTCCCTAGCATTTTCATGGCCTTCTATTTCACCAATAATTGAAAACATCCAGATACTATGATCCTCTTTTTCACTTTTTAATACCGTAATCCCATATTCCTTAATATCGTCATCCGCCATACTCCAACTCTCCTTTCTCCATAAGCATTTTATTCTCGCTGTGCAACGAGCCAAACGCAAGATTACTAAGGCGATTAAATGTCGATGAATATACGCAAGATAAATATTTAACCGCCTTAGTAATCCTTACAAAGAATCGAAGCGCAGGCCAGTAAACGGGTCATATTATAAAATGCTGCATAAATTCTATTTTTTGCAGTATTTTATTTTTTATACAGTCAAATACCCCGCTGCAGAGCAACGGGGCATGATTTAGCTTCTCTTTAGCAAGTCCGCCCCAAGGGGCGGGGTATTAGACCCGCGCGCAGTCGCCAAATGCAAGCAAGCTTGCGTTTGGCTCGTTGCGTACGCGAGAATAAAGGCACAGACTTCACTTATGCCATAGCAAAATTTTCTTAATACCGTACCATTCGATATACCTCTACAATCATCATATATTTCTAACATCGGCATTCCCGATTTCGTTTCAAGAATAGCCAGAACCGGAAAACCTTTGCTGATTTCTCCAAAATCTTATGTTCATCCACGCTGATTTCTCTCTTCTCTCTAAAACTCATCACCCATATAATAGGCACCCATATAAAACAACATCCTTGCATTCTCATATATTCATTATAAGGTTTTATACCTAAAGCAAATATGCTGGGAAACGATAATGTAGACGTTTATTTTATACAAAAAGAACCATCCAGGTTAACTTACCGGATGGCTCCATTTTCCAAAAATTCAAAAAAATACATAAGCATATTCTACACAAAGTCAAATACCCCGCTGCAGAGCAACGGGGCATGATTTAGCTTCTCTAGAGGAACCATTCGGTTCCTTGGCAAGTTCCGCCCCAAGTGGCAGGGTATTAAATCTCCGCTCCGACTGGGCGTTACTTACGCGAGAATAAATTTGTTATTATTTTGCTATTTCCTTAAACCTAATTTCTCAATCAGACTACGGTATGCTTCCAAATCCTTCTTCTTTAAATACTCAAGAAGGTTACGTCTCTGTCCAACCATCTTTAAAAGACCACGTCTGGAATGATGATCCTTTTTATTTACCTTTAAATGCTCTGTCAGCTCTGTGATACGTGCTGTCAAAAGTGCTATCTGCACCTCTGGAGAGCCAGTATCTTCCGGCTTACGTCCATATGTTTTGATAATTTCTGCTTTTTTCTCTTTACTAATCATGTTGTAAATCCTCCTGATAATATATTTTATTCACCGATTACTAAGAATTGGGCGGAGCGTCCATATTCTGGGCAACGGTACAAACAACTTCGTAAGTATAACATTTATCTCATCCCTTGTAAAGACAATTTTGAAAAATGTTCCAAACAGCATAAGTAAAACATAATCTGCCGCTTTTGCAGCGAAAACGGCATAGTTGACTTGTTTTACGCATAATCCCTCATTCCTTCCACTGTTCCGCCGGCGACAGCCCAGAAATACAGACTCGCGACACTACAGTACGGTGAAAGCCTCCTGCGGTACTTTTCAAACAGCTTTTTATCAATCTTTCTGTGATGGTACACCATCCTCATACCACGCAGGATTGCCAAATCGCCAAAACTCAAAATATCCGGCCGCTGCAGGCAGAACAATAAGATCATCTCCGCCGTCCACACTCCAATCCCGCTAAGGCCAGACAGCGCGGCGATTGCTTCACGGTCTGGCATCTTCTCTACTGCTGCAAGGTCAAATTCGCCGCAGATTACTTTTTCTGCAAATTCATGGATATACCCCGCTTTGCGAAACGTTATTCCAATCGACTGCAGACTGTCCACACTGGCAGCCCCAACCGCCTGCGGCGTAATTTCCCCATATGCATCTTTCATCCTCTGCCAGATTGTTTCCTGCGCCTTTGTAGAAATCTGCTGTCCAATAATACAATGAATTACGGAGGAAAACAGGTCATCATCAACTTCCCGCTCAATATGCCCAACCTTATCAATTACTTCCGCTAATTTCTTGTCCTTCTTTTTAAGGTATTCCAGTTCCTTATCGCCATATTCAAAATACATATTGACAGAAACCTTCTTTCTATGCATCCTTTAGAAATGCCACATAACATTTCTGTGCCTCATACACATCTGCCTTGCTGGTCACTTCCCACGGAGCATGCATACTAAGTACGGCAACACCGCAGTCAATCACTTCCATCCCATAGAGAGATAAAATATAAGCAATCGTTCCGCCGCCTCCGACATCTACCTTGCCAAGTTCTGCAGTCTGATAATTCACCTTATGGTCATCCATAATCTTACGGAGGGCTGCAAGATATTCTGCGTTAGCATCATTTGAGCCAGATTTTCCGCGGCTTCCGGTAAATTTGCTAAATACAACGCCCCTGCCGCAATATGATGTATTCTTTTTCTCAAAAGAAGATGCATAAAGCGGGTCAAAGCCGGCATTTACATCAGAAGATAGCATCCGGCTGTTTTTTAGGCAGCGGCGAAGCTTTAACTCATTGTATTCACCTATCCTGTCCATAATCTCGGCGACTGTATTCTCAAAGAAATGCGACTGCATTCCGGTAGCACCAACGCTTCCAATCTCCTCTTTGTCCACCAAAAGGCAGCAGGAAGTTTTCTCCGGCTCCTCCACCTCTAGCATTGCGTCAAGAGAGGTGTATGCACAGACCCTATCGTCCTGCCCATATGACAGAATCATGCTGCGGTCAAACCCAAGCTCCCTCGCTTTTCCTGCCGGAACAACCTCCAACTCAGCAGAGATAAAGTCTTCCTCTTCTATATCATATTCTTTTTTCAATATTTCCAGTATGCCTTTTTTCACGGCATCCTTTTCCTTGCCTTTTAACGGCATACTTCCAATCAGTATGTCTAGATCCTCCCCATCAACTACCTTTCCAGCCTTTTTCTCCATCTGCTCGCCCGCCAGATGGATTAGCAGGTCTGATATACAAAAGACCGGGTCATCCTTTTTCTCCCCGACACAGATAGCAATAGATGTCCCATCCTTCTTTACTACAACACCGTGAATCGCAAGCGGCATTGTTACCCATTGATATTTCTTAATCCCGCCATAATAATGTGTATCCAGAAATGCCATCTCACTGTCCTCATACAAAGGATTCTGCTTAATATCAAGCCGCGGGGAATCAATATGTGCGCCAAGAATATTCAAGCCCTCCTCAATCGGCTTCTTGCCAATGCAGAATAATACCACAGATTTATTCATGCACACTGCATAAACCTTGTCCCCCGCCTTTAGCGTTTCACTCTTTTTAATAATTTCCTCTAAGTCACGGTATCCTGCCTCTTTTGCCTGGCGCACCACCTCCGCCGCACATTCCCGCTCTGTCTTGCAGTCAGATAAAAACTGGATATACTTACCGCAGACCTTTTCTAACTTCTCCAAATCTTTTTTGTCATATTTCTCCCAAACACTCTTTTTTTCCTTTTCTACTGTTTCCTTCATCTCTCTGCCATGGCATGCAAAAGCACGCCTATCCTCCTTTTCTTCTCTTTCTAACTATTGACGCTGTTACTTGTCCGCAGGACAAGGATACCCCAGCGATTAACCTGATTGCCTGCCTATATTCTTAAATATAACCGCTGAAGTTATGGATAATATCTACATGCTGCGCCACCGAAGCACACTTTCCAACGAAAGCGGCAAACCACTCTCATAGGAAAGATTTCCAAGCTCTTTTGCCACATGAAAAATCCGATTCTGCATCTTTTCATTTTCATCATCCCTGCTAAGTGGAAAGAGCCCAATCACATTTTTCATATCTGGTGTCTGTTTCATTATATCAGAAGATTTCTCTTTGTACACCTGTATTCCATCTCCCTGCCAGTCCGACCTTCTAATCTTTCGGTACAACATACCAGATGATGTCCCCTTTTCCTTTAGCCACTTTCTCTTATAATGGATTAATACCTCCTCCAGTGTACTACAATAAATATGGTACTGCGCTACGGCTTTGTCGTAGATATCCCAGACAGAATCATCTGAGGCAATCTCCTTATCCCACGGATTACGCCAGACCTCATTCTCACGGTTCATCACCCTGGCCAATGACACCATATCATCTGTCACCATAAAATTACTAAGCCCATAATCCTCAAGAAAAGGATGCTCAATTTTCCGCAGCAGGCCCCTCTGTCGGCTTGAAGCAGCAAAAAAGCCTTTTGTAATAACTTTCATCATGCAGATAGCAGCTCTCACATTCTCTTTTTTTAGATTAATATGATAGCTTTTACTAACCGCCTCCGACAAAATTCTCACAAGAATCTCCTTCTCCGCCTTATCAATCTTCTGAACCCGCTCAGCATGGTAACCAGACGGCAAAGCCCCTAACTTATTTGCAATCATCTTTGCATCAATTGCCGATTCCAGCCAATGGTGAAGCCCTCCAGTTGCCTGGCCAGAGCGGGGTTCCCATGCATTAAAACCAATCCTCGCATACACATAGGGATGCAGCATACTGTCAAGCGTATAGTGCGCCAACGCACCATATAAATAACTAATCCCCACCTCCGCAGCCTCTATATCTTCAAGCTCCCATATTGTCTGCATCAGCCACGCAAAATAACGGCTGCTCTTTTCCTTATGCATCCGGTAGCCTAAATTCTTTTCCTCCCTGCTAAGAAGCATCGCAATATTATACAAAAATAAATCTGGCCCCTGGCATCCAATCCCAAAAACGCCTAAGTGCCTCCGAATCATTGACACCAGCGTTTCATCTGACATTTCCTCCAATACCTCTCTTCCAAAAATAGCATGTGTTGCAAATCCTCCCATAATCTCTCTGTTCCTCCATTCTATTCTTCTAGAGTGTGTCTCTTTCCCTTGCAGCCTCTTTCTAATCCCATAGGATTTCATTATAACCTGAACCATACTGCTGCAAGCAGCACAGCGATCACAGCCTGACGGAGCTTTGCCCCCAGATAAGCAGATGTCTTAAGATCTGTCCCAGTTAGGACACTGGCCGTCTGTGCTGCACTTGACAAACCTCCAAAAGCACATAACCCTGCTAAAAGGGCATTCCTTAGCCAATCCGCTACAGCTAACTTTGATATGACAGCCCCACCAGTTGTTATTTCCAAAATACCAATTCCTATGTATTTTATTATATCAGAAACCGGAAGTAATTCCGACAAAATCTGTGCTAATATTGAAAATAAAATAATATATCCACCTATTTTTGTAATTGTCACAAAAGCATCCAGAATACTTTCATCAAGCGACACGATAATCGACTGCTCTTCGCAGCAAAAACTGCGGAGGCCCTCTGTGTTTTGACGATAAAAACGCCTCCTGCCTGCAATAAACGTGCCAAGCCATGCGGAAAGATAGACGATAATTGGAAGTACAGCCGGGTACTTTAATCCCATACAATTTACCCCAATATATTCTAACAAAAACATTGGGCTTGCATTATTACAAAATGTCAAAAGATACTGCGCCTCATCCTTTGAGAGCATCTTTTCCCTATATAGCTGCGCTGTTGTCTTTGCCCCCACAGGATACCCCGACAGCAGCCCGATTACTGCTGGATAGCAGCCAGCCCTTGACAGCCCAAATATCCTGGCAAAAACCGGGTACACTACACGGCTTACTGACCCAGTGACATTTTGCTTAATCATAAAGCTTGATAAAATCATAAAAGGAAGCAAGGCCGGGAGGACAGTGTGAAACCACAAGGTCAGCCCCAGCTTTGCTCCCCCTGCAACCATATCCGGGAAAAAAATAAACAGCAAAATAATAATTCCAAGCAACACCACCAGTTTTCTTCGGCTCATAAAAATATCCCCAATATTAAGAGACAGGTTATTTTATTTTATGAAGCTTGATCGAAAACTATTCATTCACATCTCTCGAAGCGGTCCGCCATAGTATAAAAATCATAATATACTCCCTTTTGTGCCATAAGTGATTCATGGTTTCCTTCCTCCGAAACCCCTTCTTCTGTCAGCACAAGGATGCGGTCAGAATTTTTTATAGTAGAAAGGCGATGGGCAATCGTAATCGTTGTCCTTCCCTTCGACAGCTCATTTAGAGAATTTGCCACTACATATTCACTTTCATTGTCAAGCGCAGAAGTAGCCTCATCTAAAATCATAATTGCCGGATTTTTTAAAAAGACTCTGGCAATGCTGATTCGCTGCTTCTGCCCACCAGAAAGCTTAACCCCGCGCTCCCCAACATAGGTATCATATCCATCCTTCAGCGAGAGGATAAATTCGTGTGCGCCTGCTTTTTTCGCGGCCTCCACTGCTTCCTCCCTATCCGCATCCGCCCTGCCATATAAAATATTTTCCAGAACCGTACCAGAAAAAAGATAGACATCTTGCTGTACCATACCGATGTTCTGCCTTAGGCTCTTTAACGTATATTTTCTAATATCAACACCATCAATAGTAACCGCCCCCTGGTCTATATCATAAAACCTCGGGATCAGGTTACAAAGTGTTGTCTTGCCTCCCCCTGAAGGCCCTACTATTGCCAGCTTCTCCCCTGCATGGACAGAAAGGTTCAAATCGCGGAATACAATATTTTTATCATCTGGATAGGAAAAGGTAACATGGTCAAATGCAATCTCACCATCTGGCTTTGGCATCTCCACCGCACCCGGCTGGTCAAAAATCTCAATATCCGCATCCATAATCTGCAAAAAGCGCTCAATTCCCGTAATCCCCCTCTGAAACTGTTCTGCAAACTCAATAATCCTGCGAATCGTTCCAATTAGGGTAGAAACATACATCGTATATGCCACAAGATCTCCCGGCGTAATCAACCCCTCAACAAGAAAGAGTCCGCCGGCAAGCACTACCGCTAAGTACATCAGCCCATCAAATGCCCTTGTAGCAGTCTGGAACCTCGCCATATAACAGTACGTATCTTTCTTAATCTGATAAAATCGGGCATTGCCCTCCTGAAATTTCTCAATTTCCTTCTCCTCATTTGTAAATGTTTTAACTACCTTCTGTCCTAATAGACTATCCTCAATATTGGCATTTAATTCACCAATCTGAACCCTCTGCTTTGCAAAGGCTTTTCTAGTCTGCCTATTTAACTTTGTGCAGACAAACACCATAATCGGGACAATCACAAAGACAATCAATGTCAGCGGCAGGTTTACGCCAGCCAGGATCACAAAGGAAACAGCCGTCTTGACCCCCGCAATAAAAAATTCTTCCGGGCAGTGGTGAGAAAACTCTGTTACATCAAACAAATCATTTGTAATCCGCCCCATAATCTGACCAATCTTCGTATTGTTATAAAAAGTATTGGAGAGCATCTGCAAATGCTCATAGGCATCCCCGCGCATATCTGTCTCAATGCGCGCCCCCATCACATGGCCCATATCCGCCATATAATAATTTGCAAGGCAGTCAATTACGCGAAGCAGCAGATACAAAAGTGCAAGTTTTCCGATAATCCCAGCTGTCAGGCTTGCCAAGTCACGCATCCCTGTATTCGTTATATAACGGATAATCATAGGAAGTACCAGGTCACAGATTGTAGTCAGTCCTGCACAAAACAAGTCTGTAACAATCACTCTCCAATGCTTTTTATAATAAGGCAAAAAACGCTTAAGCAGTACCTTTGTCGTGTATTCCTTATCTTCCACTTTCTTAACCTCCCCTAGTCCTAGTGTACTGTATCACTCACATTTCGCCAAATGGCTTGTCTGAATTTCCATCTGTTTCATTGGCTTCGCTCGACGTAGCCACCGCTACGCCTCATTCAGCCGCCTTGCAGTGTGAGAATTCATTCAGCGCCACTTAGCTGAAAATGAATGATACAGTACACTAGATTCCTTAAAATCTATCTTAACTCCTATTTTTTGCTCCAAACATAACAGTAAGCCTGTGTCCTTGCCGCAAAGGGATAGTTCTTTAGAAGCTCTTGAACTTGGGCTTTTGTAAACCAGCCCGGCTCAATTTCTTCCACAACAGATGTACTCTCCCGAAATTCACCAGAAGCAGTTCCTACAACACAGACATTTGTTTCATTAGAAAATCCAACTGCGCTATAACTGAGCGGAATCAAGTCTTCTATTGATTGAAGCGTAAGCCCTGTCTCCTCCCAAAGTTCCCTTTTCGCACTTTCCTCTGGTTTTTCACCTGGATCAATTAAGCCAGCCGGAAAATTATATACCCACTCGCCGGTTGCAAGACGGAACTCTTTATTTAATAATACCTTTTCTCCCGACGCATCGTGGATAATTAAGACAACTGCATCCGGCTTGTCCGACTGCAATTCCTCCAGACACTGAATATCCCTGTCACGGCTAATCATCTCATAAACCTTTTCACTGCCATCCGAAGCTTCATATGTGATATCATAACGGTGAATAAAACTACTCTCCAATATTTTCTCTATTTTTTTAAATTCCATTCCAAACCTCCAGTTCCCCATTTGTTTTACCAGTACAACAGATAAAAATAATAGATTATTAATCTATTGCCCAATATACTGGCACTCTATCCAGGGCGTGTTTAAAAATTAACCCTATAATCCGCACCCAAAAACGAAGTACATCTCAAAGTACAAAATCTCCAAACGCGCCCCACCATCTGCTACCCGTCAATTGAAATACCATTATAAAAATTATCAAAACATGAATCCGAATTCTTTACATATTGCCTTACCCCCTCAATATGGATAAAACGTGCCTCCGAATAATGATAAGAGTCAAGCCTTCTATTAAACGCATCATCTGTATGCGCACTGACTAAGTACGTACCACCTTCAAACCCGGTAACAAGCAGCGTATGATAATATTTTCCCTCCACATTGCTTAACTGAATGACATCGCCAATTTCAAGCCCCTTTTCATCCGTCTCTATTCCAAACGGGCCATTCCCCTTATTTGTCACCATAAATTCAAAGAAATAAGATACCCCCGTCCAGGATGGCGAACGGTTTTCTGAATTGCTGTAATACCATCCATTGACCATGTTGTAGTTCATTTCACAGCTCCCAGCATAGACACATTGTGACACAAAACTTGTACAATCCCCGCCGATTCCTGCAAAATTATAAAACAAAGGATTTCTCTCAAATGCCCAGCGTCTTGCATAGGCATAGGCAAGCTGCCTGTTATAAGCCGTCGTAATTAACATATTGATTGTTTGTAACACTTAACGATGCAGCACCAACACACCAAAATGTTACATTCCTTTTACACATTTATTTCATTATATGCATTTTCAACCGCATCGTTCCTCCTATAACATGTCACCCACCCAAACACTATCTAGAACCCGTCCTACCCATCACCCTCCAACAAAGCCCCCGCCCTGCGCAAAGATTCCAAAAAAATCTGTAGGTCTGAGCGGGCAGTGTCCCAGTCAATCTCATAGACAGACTGCAATTCCCTAACTAACTCTTCCTCTGTGTAGCCCTCCTCAATCCTTCTCCACAAAAGAACACCGCTCTCATTTGTCGTTATCATCTGCTCTTTCTTAAAATCCGGCGCCTTTAACGGGACAATCAGTGAGAGGTCTCCAATCATGCGAAGCGTAAAATCTGGATTTGCTTTCATTTTATATCAAACCCTCCTTACTTTTGGATGCTTTTTTCCTATTTTTTCTTTTCAGTCTGAAAAAGCTTCAATTCCTGTAAAAGATGCTGACGCCTTCTGGTTGTTTTAAGCACCTCCCTGGTACTCGTCCCGCGCAGCACATGGTTGTTCCAAAGAAAACAAACCCCCGTAGCCACCCACAAAACTGGCCAAATCAAGACAATTTTGTGTGCATTTGGAAACCTGTTTTTCATCTGACGATGAAACTGGAGCAGATAGTGGTATGGCGCCTTTCCTTTCGCCATAATAAGCATTCGGGAAGTGTCTGTCTTACCAAACTCCCCGGCATTCATAATATCCTCCATCAACTCCCCGAGCGCATCGCTGCTTGGCCTATCTTTTTCAGGTAAAAGTATCTTATCTTCCGGCAGGCCCAGATACTTGATACAAAGTCCTGCCATAGCATTGCTAAACCCTGCAAGGCCAAAGTCCGATACCAGGTTCTGATATCTCTCCCAGTCAATTTTCCCAGAATTAGCTTCAATAAAAGTCGTCCAGTCACACAATAACTTAATCCCAAACCCAGAATATAAAAAATGCTGCAACATATGTAACAGCAGATAAAGAGTGTTTTCTGTCTCTGGAAAGGTGGAATACTTTAGATCCGCCTCTGGAAAGCTTCCTGAGTTCCCAGTAAGGCCAGAAAATAACTCTACTGTTTTTTTGTTGAGGTTCCTGTCGTCCTGGCTGCCTATCACTTTGCTGTGCAGCTCCAAAAGATAACGCCTTCCCCCTTCTGTATAAAATAGTTCCAACTGATGGTCCGCGTAATCCTTTTTTTCCGAAAATCCCTCGTCCAGAAAACGCTTCCTAACCCTTTTAAACTCCTTTGCATCCGGTATCAAAATATCCACATCACCGTATCCCCTAAATTCCAGTTTTGGATAAAAAGGCAGCAGAGATGCTCCTTTTAACAGAATATAGCGAACTCCCTCCCCAGATAATATAGACAATATTCTCCTGGTAAACAACAGCATCTGATAGCTTTGCAGGCTGCCAGACAGCACCATTTTTTCCATAGCGGCATTTAGCGAAGGGGACAGCGGAACCTGCAACGCACAGAAACTGTCATAGAGGGCAATCTGCATGCTATGCCTCTTTGCAATAGAAAATATCGAATCGGCTTCCCTGGCAATCACCGCAAGGTCTTCTTCGGTAAAAAACAAGCTTTCCCCTGGATGAAGAGCCAGGCGGATTAGCCTGCAAAACAAGATTTCCTCTGGTTTCATACCGTCTCCTTTCTGGTTTATATGGAAACCCTTCTTCATTCTCAAAACCACACCCCAAAGTTCCTTACCAGCAGGGCATTAAACCCACTACAAGTATAATCTTCCCAACAAAAAAAAACAATATATAATTTGTCTGACTTTCTCCATTTTTAAGTTAGTAGTTCATATAACCAGAATACATAGTCCCTGACAATATTTCGGTCCGTCTTTTGATAAAGCATCCTGCATCCCACCATCTCCTCAAGCTCATTAAACACAAGCCTTCCATCTCTTGTAAGGATAAAATCAAGCCCGGCAAGCCCAAGCGCTTCCCCCTGGAAAGCTTGTAAAAAAAGCTCCACAAACATCCGTTCTCTATCAGACAATGGATACACCTCCGTATGCCCTCCAAGAGAAGCATTGGAACGAAAATCCCCCTGCCCTTGCCGCATCATGCCCAAATAAATTTGATTGCCCAAAATGTACACTCTCACATCCCTGCTATCGCTTGGTATCATTTCCTGCAAAATGCAGTCCTTTCCATCTATGATATCTAATTTGCCATAAATTTGATTGCAGTATTCCGCGAAACCATCGAACCGCTCCGCCTTTTTAGGAGGCCAAATTGCCATTACCTCACTTCCGCCATGTCCATCCACACTCTTTATCACAAAAGGCATTTGCTGTTTCCAAAACTGGTCCAATTCGTATAAAGCATCCAAATTGCCTAATGCAATGGCAGACTGCCATTCCACCAGCCGTTCCTTTGGTAAAAAAATTGTCTCCGGCGCCCATTTTCTTTGAAGGACTTCCCTTGGCAGGCGTTTCCGCAGAAACTCAAGTGTTTTTCCTTTATGGTTGCCAATCTCAGTAATCCCTGAACTATGAAATACTGGCACTTGTTCTTGTTCATACCACCGGCTGACTTCGGCATCTCTAGTACGGTTCAATACAAAATCCGGCAAATCCTTCTGCCTGTAATCTTCCCGCGATACATAAGAAAAATCAATGCCAAACTCTTTCCCAGCTTCCCGAAAAAGCTCAAGAAATCTTTTATTTTTTTCCGCTTCCTCTCTCTGATATACAAGATAAGCCTTCAAAAGATTTTCCTCCTAATATACCCCATGATACAGTCTGCCACATCTATCCCTGTGCAGTCGTACATATTTTTAAAATGCGCATTTGAATTCACCTCACAGACAAAATTTGCCCCATTCTGCCCATTATCTCCAAAAAGCAGGTCTACTCCAGCAAAGTCAAGCCCCAATGCCTTTACTGTGCGCACTGCCAGCGCACATTCCTCCGAAGAAGGCTGATATGCCCTCATACTGCCGCCGTTTGTGATATTTGCCCGAAAATCCCCATTTTCAGAAAACCGATACATCGCCGCTACTGCCCGTTCCCCCACTACCTGAATCCTGACATCCCTCCCACTGCTTTTTTCCAGATACTTCTGGTAGAGAAACGGCTTTCCCGCCAAACGTTTTGTATAGGTGTATACCTCTCTCTCTGTCTTTGCAAGATAAACCTGCATCCCAAAAGACCCATAACATTCTTTTAATATCAATGGGACTCCAAATTCACAGATGATATCCTGCACAAAAGACATCTCACCATATCCAATATTTTCATAAGTCATCGGCGCTGCAATTGTCGGAATCAAAGGAATCCGCTCTGCCTCTTTGCAGTTCTGGTTCCACTCCCATAATTTACGATACGTCTCAAATTTATTATCACAGATTCCAATAGCATCTACCGAATTAAAAACCGGAACGCCATATTTCCTGCACTTCCTCTGCAGCAGCATACCAGACGGGATATCCTTATCCCAATAAAGAACAAAGTCATTCTGGCTGGCCAGTGCATCAACTTTTTCTGCCATCCTCCCACAGCCGCCAACCGGATAGAGCAACTCCGTATTGTCAAGAAGCGACAGAGCAATGTGATACTGCTTTGCCGCCTCCTCTAGCCACTTATAATGTTCTACAAATTTATCGGTCTTTAAAAATGCATTTGCCACCAGAATCCCGCGTTTCCAGCATGCTGCCACATTTTTTCCCCGTTCCTCCAAACAAACGCCCCCTGTCAGTTTCTAAAACATTTCCTCTGTTGATACCGCTTCCATCTCCATTGCCTGAACCATGGCTTCCACCTCATCCTCCGCAGGACTGCCGCCTGAGAGCATCTGCTCAAACTGCTCCATAGTCATAAGCACCTTACGCGGTTTGGTTCCCTCCGCAGGGCCAACTACCCCCGCCTTGTTTAGCTGGTCAATAATCCGCCCTGCACGGTTAAATCCAATCGAGAACTTCCTCTGGAGCTGCCCCGCAGCCGCACGGTCTGATTCTATAACAAAGCGCCCTGCATCTGCAAAATAATCATCCCTGTCATCCTGCGGTTTCTTCTCAGGCTGTTCCTCCTCTTTCGGTTCGTCTAGAATCTGTGTTACAGAATGGTCATACTCCGGTGTTTCGTTATTGCTACAGAGAAATTCAACCACATCACTAACCTCTTTATCAGAGACAAAAGCCCCCTGTACGCGCACCGGCTCCGAATAGCCCGATGGGAAAAACAGCATGTCGCCCTTTCCAAGCAGCTTCTCCGCACCACCCTTATCCAAAATTGTTCTAGAATCAATTGCAGAAGAAACAGAAAATGCAATTCTAGATGGAATATTTGCTTTGATTACACCAGTGATCACATTTACAGAAGGGCGCTGTGTCGCTAACACTAGATGAATCCCTGCAGCCCTCGCAAGCTGAGCCAGACGGCAGACAGCATCCTCAACCTCTTTTGAAGCTACCATCATCAGGTCAGCAAACTCGTCCACAATCACCACAAGATACGGCATTCTCGCATATCCTGCCGCCTCGGCGTTCTCAACAGTCTGAATCTTTTCATTATAGCCAGCAATATTTCGTACTCCCAGTTCTTTAAACTTATTATATCGGTCCATCATTTCTCTGACAGCCCAGTTTAACGCGGCAGCCGCCTCCTTCGGGTCAGTAACGACCGGACAGAACAGATGCGGGATGCCATTATATACACTAAGTTCTACAACTTTCGGGTCAATCATAATCAGCTTAACATCCTTCGGGTCTGCCTTATAAAGAATACTCATAATCAATGTATTAATACAAACTGACTTACCAGATCCTGTCGCTCCCGCAATCAGAAGATGCGGCATCTTTCCAATATCCGCCATAATCAGCTTGCCGCCGATATCTTTACCGACTGCAAATGTCAGTGAAGACTTCGACTTCGTAAAGGAATCCCCCTCTAAAAGTTCCCGGAAAGATACAGAACTTGGCACCGGATTTGGCACTTCGATTCCAACGGCAGCCTTTCCTGGAATTGGTGCCTCAATTCGAATGCTCGCTGCGGCCAGGCTAAGTTTCAGATCGTCCGCCAGATTTGTTATCTTATTCACGCGAACGCCCTGCTCCGGTAAAATTTCATACCTGGTAACAGTCGGTCCACAAGTAACCGCCCCCATTTTAACATTAACATTAAAACTCTTTAGCGTATCCTGTAATTTTAATGCTGTCTGCCGCAGTTCTTCGTCGCTAACGCTTCCCGTCCCTCCTTCTGGAAACCTCAGGAGGCCAACGGATGGAAATTCATAAGGAACCTCTTTTTCTACTGCCACTTTGCTTTCATTTAATGCATTAAATGTATTTGATGCAGAAACATAATTGTCACCGCCAATCTTTCCATGGGATGCTGACTGCTTTACCACAACTTTCTGACTAGATGGCGTTACATCTGTAACCTCTTCTTTTGGAGCAAAAGAAGCCATTGGCTTTTGTTCTGCCCGCTGCATTGATTCCGCATACCGTTCTGAATCCAAAAGATTTTGTTCTGGTTCAATCGTTTGGGGCAATTCTATATTAGGAACGTCTTCTGGTATCTCAACTGGCTCTTCCACAGTATCCTGTTCCACCACCCTGTTTTCGGACACCTCTGGTTCTTCCTCCAGCCCTGGGCTGACATTTACAATTTGCCCGCTCTCCTCTTCCAAAACCGGCTCCACTGTTTTATCTAAGTCCGGCTCTATAGCAGTCTCACTTGCCAAATTGACTTCCCCATTATCATAAATACTTTCTGGAAAATCTGCTTCAAGCTGATTACTATGAACGGTATCTACAACCTTCTTTTCTGCTGCGGATGCAAAGGAAACCACCTTCGCCCCAGCCGTTTTTCTCCGCTTCCCAAATTTTTCATCCAGCTCATTTCGGTAAATTGGAATTGCTTCAATCTCGTGCTTTGGTGATATTGCTTCTTGATCTAAATCCATATCTGTATTTTCACCAGAAGCATCTTCCATCGTAGCAATCTGTTCCTGTAAAGACACATCAACTCCAGAATCCGTAGACATTTCCTCCGACTGCGGTTCTTCAAAGACTGTATTCCGGAACTGTGGAATATCCGTCGGCACCGCGTCCGGCGCAGGCATCTCTTTTTGAAGCGGGACTGTATGGGATGGCACTTCCGCCTTTTGAGGCTTTTTTTCTGGCTCTCCTCCCATTTTGGTCAAATCAAACGTCTGAACCCGCGGAACTTTCTCCATTGGACGAGGAGTAAAATGCCTTCTACCCCCGTCTGGTACCTTTTCCCTGGCAGAACCAGAAAACACCCGATAAGATGGCTCTCTATAATCCTCTTCCTTCCTTACCTCCTCATACATCTCCTGCATTTCCTGATGATAAGCATTGCGTTTTCGGATGATTCCCATCATTTCGACACCATAAAATATGTAAAGACACAGAAGAAGCAGCACAAACAAAATGACAACTGCCCCTACTTTTCCAAGAAATTGTGAAAAAACAGAACCTATAGCTCGTCCCAACAAACCACCATTAAATTTTCCCCCTGACATCACATTTTTGCATGTTAAAAACATACAATCAAAATAGCCACGGTGCAGGACATGATTGCTTGTATAATATTCTGTAATAATCTGTTTTTCAAAAATCTGGTCAGACAGCCCAAGAAGTGTCAGGGCAATGGCCGCAAAGCTAAAAATCCTCCTCGGCACACGCTTGTCCCCACGGTTGACTGCATAAAAAATATAGCCAAACAAGGTAAACAGAGGCAATAGCCAGCCAAACCAGCCAAAGACCCCAAAAAATAATCCCCCAATTACAATTCCCACATTCCCGGCAAGCCCAAGGCAGGAAAGATAGAGAAAAACTGATACCAGCAACAGAACAAATATCGTAATCCCTACTTCAAATGCCTGATGATCCCGGTAAGCATTCATCTCATCCAGAGAACTACCTCCCCGTGCAGAAGATGTCTTTATATTTCGGTTTCCTGCATTCCCTCTCTGGCCAGATGCCTTTTTACCAGCAGAAGCAGGATGCTTTGCTGCCGTCTTTTGTGAAGCTGCGCTCTTTCTGGCTCCGTTCCCAGCAGATTGCGCATTCCGCTTTGTTCCCACCGCTTTTTCTGACACAGCCATATTCACCTAATCTCCTTTACACAAAATAATATCCAATTGCCACCAGGCCAATTATGGCACAATAAATTGCAAAATATTTATACTTTTTGCCGCGCACCAGGCTCATCATAAAACAGATGGATAAATACCCTACCACAGCAGCAACTGCAGTCGCCACAATGCATGATATAACATCCTGGTTTGACAGGCGCAGTGAACCAAAATCCTTTAACTCTAATACAACTGCCCCAAGAACCGCCGGAATTGACATAATAAAAGAATACTTTACAGCAAATTTCTTTTCAAACCCACAGAGCAGGCATGCTGTAATCGTAGTGCCGGACCGCGAAATCCCGGGCATCGTCGCAAACCCCTGTGCGATGCCAACTGCCCCAGCACTTAGGTACGATACCTCTTTGGGGCGTTTCTCCCCCTCATCTGCAGCATCGGCAATAAAAAGAAACATCGACGTAATTAGCAAGCAGGCCCCAGGAACCAAAATCATCCCATTTGCAAGCTCAATAACATCCGACAGTAAAATCCCAATAATCCCTGTCGGGATTGTTGACAAAATGATCAATACAACCAGTTTGCGGTAGGAACTTCTAATTACACGGCGGAATTCACAATCCTTTTTTACAATCCTGCCAAATAGCATCCCAATATTATAAAAGATATCAAGAAATATATGTATCCCTTCTATGATTAAATGTTTGATATCTTTCCAAAATGCGACAAAAATTGCAAGAAGCGTCCCCAGATGAAGCATTACATCAAAAAAGATGCCGCCGTTTTCCAAATCAACTCCCAAGATTTCCTTCACAATAACCAGATGGCCTGAACTGCTGACTGGCAAAAACTCAGCCGCCCCCTGAATCACTCCAAGCACAATTGCTTTCCAAATCGGCATAAAAAACATTCCTTTCTTTATCATACTTCTGGCAGTTCTCTTCAAAGACATACAATCTGTCCGATTGTTACTATTCACACTAATTTCAGAAAATAGCCAGATTACGCTTATTGCTTTAGCCATACCTTTCTATTATATCTTTATTTGGAAAGAAATGCAAATTTTCTTAATAATGCAAGTTCCTTAGTTTTACATCTCTAAACAAAAAACGAACATTTGCTTTTCCACCCATGGCGTGTTAAAATAAATGATATCTTTTTAAAGCCAGATATCCCCACTCTTTCAGACGTGCCAGCTTCACGACTTTTGTCACACTTCTAATTGTACTAGCTGCGTCAGCACAGAATGCTTATTCGCAATCCGAACCAACTGTGGGTGTATATATAAAATAGATAAAATTTCTAAGAAATCATGCTAAATGGAGGATAAAAGAGTGAAAAATAAATTTTTCACTCGGCAAGTTTGTGTCCGCGCTGCGACACAAACATTGCATTATGCGCAAAGGCAGCGCAGAAATGAGGTAAATTATGAATAATAAAAAGGTAGTCGCTGCACTGGGGCACAGTGCATTAGGCAAAACATTTCCAGAACAGAAGGAATCCGTCAAAAATGCTGCATCTGCTATTGCCGACTTAATAGAGGCAAAATATCAGGTTGTAATTACCCACAGCAATGGTCCCCAGATCGGTATGATCCACGCTGCCATGACAGAATACAGCCGCCTTGAGCCAAGCAATACCGTTGCGCCAATGTCTATCTGCAGCGCAATGAGCCAGGGATATATCGGATATGATCTGCAAAATGAAATCCGAACAGAACTTTTAAACAGAGGAATTTACAAACCAGTCTCAACACTAATTACGCAGGTGCGCGTTGACCCATTCGACGCCGCATTTACGCACCCTCATAAGATGATTGGGCGCTATATGACAGAAGAAGAAGCAAAAGCAGAAGAAAAAAAGGGAAACCACGTTGTCTATGTAGAGGGAAAAGGCTTTCAGCGGGTTATCGCCGCTCCGCGCCCAATGGAAATCTATGAACTAGACGCTATCAAAGCACTATTGGATGCTGATCAAATTGTAATCGCAGCAGGGGGCGGTGGAATTCCCGTTTTACAACAAGGTACACGCCTAAAAGGAGCCAGCGCTGTAATTGAAAAGGATATCACAAGCGCCCGCCTTGCCGAAGAATTAGACGCTGATATTTTGCTGCTCCTGACAGGAGTGGAAAAAGTCTCCTTAAACTTTGGGAAAGCGAACGAAACGCCATTAGATTCTATGACTGTAGAAGAAGCTACGCAATATATTGGAGAAAATCAATTCTCAACAGGGGCAATGCTTCCAAAAGTTGAAGCAGCCGTATCCTTTGCCTCATCCTCAAAAGACAGAAAGGCAATTATCACAAGTATTGATACTGCCCTGGCTGGATTAACTGGAAAAACTGGGACAGTTATCCGGTGTTAATGAGACATATTAAAGGCAAATTCCCTGCTCTTCGGCCGTTGCTTACGCGGGAATAACTGCCAGGAAATATAAAAAATAAAAAGGGCACAAGCAAGTAAAGTCTGTGCCCTTTTTACTTTTTAATATATAGCCTACAAATGTGTTGCGCTAGAAATCGTTGCAATGTCCACTACAGACAAGCTTTCCATATCTGAATTCTCCAAACTCGTCAAAAGCGCATCCGCGGTATCTAGAGAAGTCAGGCAATTTACGCCAGTCTCAATTGCAGTCCGGCGGATTAAAAATCCATCTTTTAACCTATCACCATAAGTCGGTGTATCAATAACCAAATCAATCTGGTGCTCAAGCAAAAGATCCATCAATGTAGGAGCCTCTTCATTAATACGGTTAATTGGGATCGTGAGCACACCATGGTCATTCAATACTCTTGCAGTGTTGCGGGTTGCAAAAATGTCGTACCCTAGCTTTTTAAATCGCTTCGCAATATCAACCGCTTCAAGCTTATCCGCATCCTTTACCGTAAGAATCATTTTCTTATGCTTTGGCAGATCAACCCCTGAACCAAGAAATGCCTTATAAAGCGCTTCATCAAAAGATTTTGAAATCCCAAGGCATTCTCCGGTAGATTTCATCTCTGGCCCTAAGCTGATTTCTGCCCCGCGGAGTTTCTCAAATGAAAAGACAGGCATTTTAATCGCAAGATAGTCCGATTTCTTCGCAAGACCGGAACCATATCCAAAATCCTTAATCTTAGCGCCAAGAATTACCCTGGAAGCCAAATCTACAATCGGAATCCCTGTCACCTTACTAATATAAGGCACCGTACGGCTTGAGCGCGGATTTACCTCAATTACAAACACTTCCTCATTGTATACAATAAACTGAATATTAATTAACCCAATAACATGCAGGGAACGCGCAAGCTTTCTGGTATAATCCACAATTACACGCTGTATCTTCTCTGAAATGCTCTGTGCCGGATAGACAGAAATACTGTCACCAGAATGGATTCCTGCCCGCTCCACATGCTCCATAATACCTGGTATCAAAATATCCTCGCCATCGCATACCGCATCCACTTCCACTTCTTTCCCCATCAGGTACTTATCGACAAGAATCGGATGCTCCTGATGATACCGGTTAATTACCGCCATAAATTCCTTAATATCCGAATCGGAAACTGCAATCTGCATTCCCTGCCCACCAAGCACATAAGATGGGCGCACCAAAACTGGATACCCTAATTCAGTCGCAGCCTCCAACGCCTCCTCCGTTGTAAACACAGTTTTGCCGGAAGGTCTCGGAATGCAGCACTGCTCTAAAATCTCATCAAAAAGTTCTCTATCCTCGGCCGCATCTACATTTTCAGCACTTGTCCCTAAAATCTTAACGCCCATTTTAATCAGGGCCTCCGTCAGCTTGATTGCCGTCTGTCCTCCAAACTGAACCACAGCGCCATCCGGTTTTTCCAGCCGAACAATATTTTCTACATCCTCCGGTGTAAGCGGCTCAAAATAAAGCTTATCTGCAATATCAAAATCTGTGCTGACCGTCTCTGGATTATTATTTACAATAATCGTCTCGTAGCCCTCTTCCGACAACGCCCATACGCTGTGCACCGAACAATAGTCAAACTCAATTCCCTGCCCAATTCGGATTGGGCCGGAACCAAGCACCATAATCTTCTTTTTGTCTGTCTGGTCTTCCACCTCATTTATCCCATCAAAACAACTATAGTAATATGGAGTCTCTGAAGCAAACTCTGCCGCACAGGTATCAACCATCTTAAATGCAGCGGTAATCCCATATTCATAGCGAAGATTCTTCACTTCCTCCTCTGTCTTGCCAGTAAATGAAGCGATAATATGATCTGGGAACTCCAAACGCTTAGCCTCCAGCAAAAGTTCTTTTGAAAGCTCTTTGGTACTCTTTAATTTCTGCTCCATTTCCACAAGAATTGCAATCTTATCTATAAACCACTCATCAATCATGGTAATCTCATGAATTGTTTCGTAGTCAATTCCCCTGCGGATTGCCTCAGCCACCACATAAATCCGGCGGTCATCCACTACATTTAACTGTTCCGCCACTTCCTCTACTGTCATATCGACATACTCATCATTAATCAGGCAGTCCACATGCTGTTCCAAGGAGCGGAGCGCCTTCATAAGCGCGCCCTCAAAATTCGTACAGATGCTCATCACTTCCCCGGTTGCCTTCATCTGGGTAGTCAAAGTCCTCTTCGCCTTGATAAATTTATCAAAAGGAAGGCGTGGTATCTTTACCACCACATAATCGAGGGCCGGTTCAAAGCTCGCATAGGTCTTTCCTGTTACCGCATTTGGAATCTCATCTAATGTATAGCCAAGTGCAATTTTGGCAGAAACCTTTGCAATTGGATATCCAGTCGCCTTTGACGCCAGGGCAGAAGAACGGCTAACACGGGGATTTACCTCAATCACAATATATTCGAATGAAGTCGGATGCAGCGCAAACTGTACATTACATCCGCCAGTTATCCCTAATTCATCAATAATACGGAGTGCCGAAGTACGGAGCATCTGGTACTCTTTATCTGACAAAGTCTGGGAAGGTGCCACAACGATACTGTCGCCAGTATGCACTCCAACCGGGTCCAGATTTTCCATATTACATACCGTAATGCAAGTGCCGTTGCTGTCACGCATTACCTCATACTCAATCTCTTTCCAGCCCGCAATGCACCGCTCCACAAGAACCTGCCCTACACGGGACAGCCTAAGCCCATTTGCAAGAATCTCTTCTAACTGCTCGCGGTTATGGGCAATACCGCCGCCGGACCCTCCAAGCGTATATGCTGGACGGAGCACCACCGGATAGCCAATTTTTTCGGCAAATGCTGCTCCATCCTCTATATTTTCCACCAATTCTGACGCTGCGCAAGGCTCTCCAATGCGCTCCATCATATCCTTAAACTCCTGACGCCCCTCCGCATTCCGGATTGTCTCCGCCGTCGTACCAAGAAGCTTTACACCATGTTCATCCAGAAAGCCCGACTCAGCAAGCTCCATACCAAGGTTTAGACCTGCCTGTCCACCCATATTCGGCAATAAGCTGTCCGGTTTTTCCACCTCAATTATCTTTTGCAGCACTTCCACTGTCAAAGGCTCAATATATACCTTATCTGCAATATCTCTATCTGTCATAATGGTAGCAGGATTGGAATTCACCAAAATAACCTCCATACCTTCCTCCTTAAGAGAACGGCATGCCTGTGTGCCTGCGTAGTCAAACTCCGCAGCCTGTCCAATCACAATAGGCCCGGAACCAATTACTAAAACTCTCTTAATTCCTTCCAACTTTGGCATTATTTATTTCCTCCTATCATTTTCATAAACTCGTCAAACAACAATTCTGAATCCTTTGGACCTGCATTTGCTTCCGGATGGAACTGAACTGTCCTTACAGGTTTTCCAATGTATTCTAATCCTTCGACTGTCTTATCATTTACATTGATAAACCAAGGTTTTGCAACGGAAGCATCAATGGAATCCGCATCTACCACATAACCATGATTCTGGGAAGAAATATAGACTTTGCCAGTTGCCAGGTCCTTTACCGGATGATTTGCCCCGCGATGCCCATATTTCATCTTATAGGTCTTTGCGCCGTGCGCAAGTGCCATTAGCTGATGCCCCAGACAGATGGCAAACACAGGAATTCCAGATTCTGCGAGAACCTTAATCTGGCGGATAATTTCTGTGCATTCTGCCGGATCTCCTGGTCCATTTGTAATCATAATACCATCCGGCTTTGCTGCAATCACCTCATTTGCATCAAAATCACACGGATACACTGTCACATTGCAGCCCCGGTTTAACAGACAGCGGATTATATTTTTCTTTGTGCCCACATCTATCACCGCAATATTCCATTTTGCATTGCCAGGCTCCGCTTGTTTTGAACCAATATCACCCGGGACATATGTTTTCTTTTCCTTGCAGCTTACTTTCTGTACTACACCTGTCACTTTATATTCCTTTAACTTTGGCAATACTACATCCAAATCATAGTTTTCATCTGTAGTAATCATACCATTCATCGTACCCTTTTCCCTTAGAATCTTTGTGAGCGCACGTGTATCAATGCCGCAAATTCCTGGAATATCGTTTTCCTCCAGAAAATGCTGCACCGTATTTTCAGAACGGAAATTACTTGGCATGCGGGAGAGCTCCCTTACAATAAAACCATCCGGCCATCCCTTTTCGGACTCCATATCCTGATAACAGACCCCATAGTTTCCAATAAGTGGATAAGTCATGGTAACAGCCTGCCCTGCATAACTCGGGTCAGTAAGCACCTCCAGATACCCTGTCATCGAAGTATTAAATACAATTTCACTAATTACTTCTTTTGCCTTACCAATGCTCTTTCCTTCAAACACAGTTCCATCTTCTAAAATAAGAAATGCCTTCATCATTATATATTCCATTCCTTTCCATTGAGTTCTAGTATCATCTCCGCAGTCTCTGCCAGATTCGTAGAGCTGTCCATGCTTAGCTTTTGAATATATTTATGCGCCTCATCCTCTGTCATCTGGTTCCGCTCCATCAAAAGCTCCTTGGCCGCAGCAATCGCCCTTAAGTCATGGTCCGACCTGCCTTTCGGCTTACTTTTCTGCTTCTTATGCCAACGGTTGTACTGAACCATCATCATTCCAAGAGTATCCAGAAAATCCTGCACCTTAAACGGCATAGCAAGAGACACTATACTGTTTAAATCACATTCCGCCAGTCTTCCAGGCGATGCCAGCAACAGCATCTGAAATCCCTTGGGCAGATATTCGTTTAACTCCCTATAATACATATCTGAAAAGCGGTACCCGCAAATTACAATCCCGCCATCTAGCCTATTTACCGCATCAATCACCTGAGCGCCACAATCACAAGCCATATTTACATCATAACCATTTCGGACCAGAAGTTTTCTTAAATTTTTTGCATCATCCAGTTTTGGAAAAGCTACAATGATATCTGCCATGCCAAAACCCCCTGTCTTTTTCAGTGATGCCTCTTTTCTATACTGTACCCAGATAACGTTCTTTCTCCCATTCTGTTACCTGCCTGCAGTATTCATCCCACTCCCTATCCTTACTTTCAATAAGATGCCTTGAAACATGCTCTCCTAACACCTCCTGCAAAAAATTACTTTTCCGAAACAAAGAAACTGCTTCATGCAGCGTACGCGGCAGCTCGTCGCCCATCCTGGTATCTACGCCAACTTCCTCCATACAAGCAGGTGGTTCCATGCCTTTACGGATTCCCTCTAACCCTGCGCATAAACAAGCTGCAATCACAAGATACGGATTTGCCGCCCCATCCGGGCTCCGAAGCACAATCCTGGCTCCATCCCCCCCAATCGCAGTTAGACGGATAAGAGGGCTTCTGTTTGCAGATGACCAGCTTACCGTCACCGGAGCCAAATACCCGGGAATCAAACGCTTATAAGAATTCACAATTGGATTATTTACCAGGGACATACTAGCAATATAGTGGAGAATCCCAGCCATAAACTGGTACCCCTCCCTGCTGACCCCCAGCCTGTCCGAAGCATCCGTAAAAATATTACGCCCTTCCCTGTCACAGAGCGAGAATACATAATGTGCACCAGAACCCTGCACATTCTCTTTTGGTTTCGGCATAAATGTCCCATGCACACCATGACGTTTTGCTACAGTCCGCACTACCAGCCTGGTTGTCATGGTAGCATCTGCCATAGAAAGTGCATCCACATGCCGTAACTCTAACACATGCTGCGCAGCCTCCGCGGAATGGTAGGACGATTCCACCTCAATCCCCATATCTGCCAGATACAGCACCATATCCCGCCTCGTATTTTCGCCTCCATCCGTTGGGCCTATATCAAAATAGCCGCCCTTCTCATTTGTATGATTGGTCGGCTCTCCATTTTCACCCAAATCAAATAGAAAAAACTCATTTTTTACCGCAGCATCCAAGGTAAATCCCATCTCTTCTGCCTGTTGAATCGCTCTCTTTAAAATATATCTACTGTCCCCATCAAAAGGTGTCCCATCCGGTTTTACTACATCACAGATAAAACGTGCAACCTTCCCATTCTGGGGACGCCATGGGAAAATAACAAAGGTATCCAAATCAGGTATTAAAAATAACTCCTCATATCCCATGCCGCGGAAACCATCAATCGCAGCACAGTCAAACTTGCATCTGCCATCCAGAATCTTATCAATCTGGTCAATCGTTGCCGCCATATTTTTTAGATTGCCCGCAATGTCAGTAAACTGTAAACGGATAAACTCAATATCTTCTTCCTCAATCAAGTCTAAAATATCCTGCCTGGAATATTTCGCCATTCCAACACCATTCCTTTCTGTCCCTCATACAAACAAAGATTTTATTTAAAATATCCAAAATACCCCAATTTACACATTTCTCACCATTATACACGCTAAAAGGGTATCTGTCAAAGATTTCGCTCCTTGACTTTTCCCAATCTTGCCATAAAAGTTACTATTCTTAGCAATTTGTGAAAATAGCCAGACTTGTTGTGCCTGCACGTAAGAGAACGACTATTTACTGGAATATGCGTGTGGGCTGCCCAAAACAACATAAGTAAAACAAAAGCTGCTGGTTATGCAGCGGCAGATAGTATAAGCCGGCTGGTGTTATGCATGATATTTAGAATGGCCGTAACTAGTAACCCCCAAAAAAATGACAGCAGATACAAAAAAACCTCACTGACATTTTGTACAGAAACATACAAACAAAAATCAGCAAGGCTTTCTTTATATACTATATCCTCTAATTTCTCATTTAAAAATCCTCAACGCAAAGTTATAAAGTGCATTATCCATAACATTGACATCGTGCCCACCAGCTTTCCGGTACCAGATATGTTTCGTGCCATTCTCCTGCAACGCATTATGGTATATCTCTGGATAATTCCCAACAATCGTGTCAGATTTTCCAGCCACCACCATAACCAGCGTATTATCTGCATAGGCATCTGCCAACTTAAATGACTCTTTCGTAAAAAGACCTTTCTCTGTAACACCGTTCATTGTATAGGCAAACAGCCCCGGCGCCGGGCAAAAACCGCCCGTATAACCAAACGTCTCCTGCATACTCATGCCAATATACAGCGCCGTCCTTCCACCCATAGAAAAACCTGCAATTGCTGTATTTTCACGTCCCTCTTTAATTGAGAAATTTTCTTTTATAAACGGCATAACATTATCTCTCAGGTCATTGATAAAATTATCAAATGCCTGATAATTGTCCAGGCTGAATGCATCCGGCGGATTAGCCGCATCATTCGCCCTTGCGCGGCAATTTGGCAGCACCAGTATCATTTCCTCTGCTGTTCCTGCTTTTATCATATTTCCTATAATAAGCGGCGCATTGGCATTGAGCCAGTCAGTATTGTCCTGCCCCAGGCCGTGCAGCAGATAGCAGACTGGATACTGTTTCTGATCTGAATAGTTCGGAGGCAGCACCACACTAAGTGTCCGATCCTTCTCCGTCGTTGTAGAATAATATTTTAAAGTTCGAACTTCACCATATTCCATATCATTTCTCAATGCACGGTAATCATCCGGGGTAGTGTAATATACATCACCATCTGTCGGGTCTGCCTCCGGCACATTTGGCTCGTCAGGTACATCAAGCGCCTTCTTTTTTACAGTTAACTTGCAGACATATCTTTTCTTCTGCACTGTAGCAATAATATCTGCCTTCCCCGCTTTTTTTGCTGTCACTTTCCCTGTGGCAGACACTGCAGCAACCTTCTTATTACTTGATGACCATTTAATTTTATGATTTTTAGGAAGATTTTTAAGCGTTAGCTTCTTGCTACCACCTACATTTAGAGTTAATTTCTTTTGACTTAGCGAAATCTTTTTTGCCGCCTCTACAGAAGCACTATGAACCATTACAGCTGAAAACAACAGTGAAACCGAAACCAAAACAGCAAATATCTTTTTTATACTTCTCATAAAGTAATAACCCCTTTCTTTGTTACGATTCACGGTCAACTGCAGAAAAGCACAGAAGCATTGTGCTTACACAAAAGATTCTGATACTTTTCATGAAATTGGCTGTGAAGGCTGTTTATCATTAATTAGCAAGCTAATTTATATTAAATATAACACATCTCTGCCACAACTGCAAGATATAATTGAGAAGTCAAATACCCCGCTGCAAGCAACGGGGCATGACTTAGCTTCTTTTTAGCAAGTTCGCCCCAGAGGGGCGGGGTATTTGACCCTCGCGGCAGTCGCCAAATGCGAGCAAGCTCGCGCTTGGCTCGTTGCTTCGCGGGAATAAATAACTCATAACATAGAAAAAAGAGACTGTCTGGACAGCCTCTTAAAAGGATAATCGTTCATATCTTAGTATTTGCGCTTACGAGCTGCTTCGGATTTCTTCTTCCGACGAACACTTGGCTTCTCATAATGCTCTCTTTTACGAATTTCCTGCTGGATTCCAGCTTTCGCACAATTTCTTTTGAAACGACGTAAAGCGTTATCCAATGTCTCATTTTCTTTTACAATTACATTTGACATATTCTCACACCTAACCTCCCCTCAGTTGTAGATTATGCTTCAATACACAACTGTATAGGGTAATATTTTACCATGAAAGAATTCGCTTTCTCTCATACGCACAAGATTAATTATATCACAAAATTGGAAAAGGTCAATATTTATTTCAAAAAATCTTCTATCTTTATCCCCCTGCCAGCAGCGGCCTTAGCTCCTGCATCAGCCGGGATACCGGCAGCCCCACAACATTATAGAAATCTCCTGATATCCCACAGATATACTCCGCAAAGCATCCTTGAATTCCATATGCCCCAGCTTTATCCATACAATCACCAGAAGCAATATAACCAAGAATCTGCTGTTCTGACATCGGAAGAACTTCAACCTCTGTCATAACATAAAACCGTTTCCGATATGTCGTCCCATTCTTGGCCCAGACAAGGGCAACCCCCGAATAAACCTGATGTTTCTGACCCTGCAGACATGTAAGCATCTCGGACGCATGTTTTTCATCCATCGGCTTTCCAAAAATGACTCCATCCTTTGCTACAACAGTATCCGCACCAATCACAATAAAATCGCTGGAAAGCTGCTTTGCGACATCCTCCGCTTTTTGCAAAGCTAGGATTTCAACCATCTTTGACGGCTCCGTTTCCTCACAAATTTCTTCCCCGGTACTTGGGAGGATTTCAAAATCAACTCCTACCAGTGAGAGAAGTTCCTTTCTTCTCGGAGAAGCAGACGCCAGTATCACTCGTTCCATATATTATCCCCCGTCTATATGTTGATTTTAAGAATTAGTTCGCAGGCATTAAAAAGTTTTTCCGAAGCAGCGAAGGCTCCTCCTCAATATGTGCATAGTCATTAAACCGTTCCAACGAAAATGCATTTTTCCCAGGATCATAGTTAATCTGCGTAATGCTGCAATTTTCCAGCGAAGTGCCAAATTGTAGCCTCCTAGCAAAATCACCGCCAAACAGGGCACACAAAAGAATCCGGATCAGCCCCCCGTGCGTCACAGCCGCAATGCTCTGGTATCCGCTGTCCAACCATTCCTGAATTACTGGCATAACACGTTCTAACACCATGGCTCCACTCTCGCCTTCTGGATACACCATTTCCTCCAGAGGAATAAAAAATTGCCCGACATAATGCTCCGCTTTCCCCGCAACGTTGGCAACTGCCTGCTTTTCCTGCCCTGAAAATAACGAAAGCTGCTCTTTATAATAATCTTTGTAAAATGCTTTAACATGCAAATCTTCCATGCCTGTCAGAGAACCAAAACTCACTTCCTTTAACCCAGGCCGTATCTGATGGTTCTCAATTAAATCCTGCCAGCCTGCAAAAGCAATCTGGGCAGTCTCTACAGCACGGAGCAAGTCGCTGCTGTAGAGGGCATCTACCGGATAACGTTCCATCCGCTTTCCAAGAAGCACAGCCTGCCTCCTGCCCTCCTCGGCTAATGGGACATTCAGGTTACAGTCAGAACAGTTTTGCCTTCCATGGCGTATTAAATATAATATCATGATTTTTTCTTCGCTTCCTTAAGAATTGTTTTGTAAGACACACCGGGAACCGCCGTTATATCTTCCGTAAACAAGCTATCATCATAGAGCGGCTTTTCCTTATGCTCCTCCTCATTTTGAACAAGGCGCCCATAAAGGCTTTTTCGGTTCGTGTAGTCTGTATTAGCCGTTTCCGGATCAATATTTGCAAAAAGGCAAAATCCATCCAGCCAGTTATTCTGTACTTCCTCCCAGCTTGAAAATTTTTTCTGAAGCCTTCTTGCCGCAGGCTCAATCAGTGCCTGTGCCTCTCCACGGTTTAGATACCCTGCCACATATCCCCATTGGACAAGATGGGAAACACGGCACATATCCCATGCCAGAAGTCCCCTGTCCTGCCATTTCCCCCAATTATACTGTACCATCCTATAATGGAGCAGAAGATCGCCACTAAGCTGTTTCATCGCCGTTTTTAGCTCCTTAGGCGACATAGCATTCATCTCCTTTGCTTCCTTGCGGAACGAGACACGTCCTCCCGCCGTCAGCAAATCCTGAATCTGCGCCAGTAAATCTTCACGGCCTTCAATCTCCCAGCTTGCAGACAAAATCTTTGCAGCGCCATTTTTATTATCCTCTGTCAGCTCATAGCCGCCAAAATAATAAGGGTTTCCATCATTTAAAAAGATTAAGACAGATCCCATTGCCCTCCCCCACGGTCCAAGGTTTGAATTTTCATCCTCATTGTAGTCTACTTGTTTTTTCGGCTGTTCTGATGGTTTCTCTTCCTTTCCCTCTGACGAATTCGAGCAGCCTGTGATACCAACTGCCAAGCTGCAGGCACACAACAGGGTCAATGCTCCCCTTACAATTTTAGTTCTCATTGCCAACTCCTTCTATATTAAAATGATGATTCAATCACTCCTTGCCCTGAATTAAATCAATAATCGTAGTTAATTCGCTTCCCTCTTGCGGTGCCTCGCCTAGATTCTCAGAAACACCATTCTCTTTCAGTTCATAAAGCATATGTTTCTTACCTTTCTCAATGACAACAGAATAATACCATATCTTCTGCGCTTTTTTGTTCCAGCCAACAAAAACACATGGGCAGATTCTCTCCGACAGATTCATCTCTGGCATAGAAACGCGCATCAAAAGCAACTCGTCACTAATATTGAGGCTCATCACTTCAAAATCATCTGCAGCATATGGGCATGCAACTTCCGTATTATACAAATCCTCATAGAGTTCCCTTAAATACTCCCCTCGCCCATCCCGAAGTTTTATAACCGCTTCCTCTTTTTGATCGAAAAGAATCCTTGGAAGATAATTTGTCTCCATCCGCTGCCTTGTCAGGTTGTGGAACTGCTCAATGGTAACCTGGACTGTCTGGTTTTGCTGTGCCGGCTTATTCTCCTCCACACGAAAAACCATATTATGGGTAAATGGGTTAATAACCGCACCGGTAATCTCATCGCTCTGCCTGATTAACTTAACACAGTCCTCAAAGGAGACACGCATCGTAATCGGAAATTTAGGAGCCTCCTTATTTTTCTGCATCTCCTTTTCAGAAGTAAAGACAGCCAGAAGCTTGTCTCCCTTTCCGTTTTCCAGAAGGCAAGGCTGCGGGCTGATACCATTTGGGATTGCCTGCTCCTTTCCGGGATTATTGATTAACCTCCTCATAATCTCCGGGTCAGTATTCGGCGGCATCAGGGCTGGCACCGCCACATAAGAAGACTTTAATTTCTCCACAAACTCCTCAGAAGGCTGTCCGCTTCCGGCAGCCTTAAAATCATTCATCATCTTTTCCAGTTCCCTATTTTCCATATTCTCTCCATTTCCAACAGCCGGTACAGGATGCCGTACTAATCTGTTATTTTAAATAATTTTTTCATAGTATCTTTGTCCATATCACTGTAATAGCCATATTGTAAAAGCTCATACTCATTTAATAGCTTCTTTATCTCGTCTGTCTCATCAGTATCATACCGATGCCATTTGCCGTTCGTATCCATATAGCCATTCACATTCATCACAGGAATTTTTTCTGATACCTTCTCAATATACTGGTTATAGAGCGGTAAATCAAGCCCTGCCTGCTTTAAGACCAGGTTTTCAAGGTAATTATTACTAAGGACAACATTTCTGCTCTCCTCTATATCATAATTTGCCCAGATTACAAATGGCGTAACATAACGTTTCTGGATATCTTCTAACGCCCAATCCTCCTGCTTTTTCCCCATAAGTTCTTCGTAAAACTCTGTCTCAATAGATGGCTGGTGGTCGCCAAACATACAGATAATCGTTGGCTCATCCTGCTCCTTAAAATAATCAACCAAATATTCAAACGCCTCATCCGATACCTTTGTGGCTGAGAGGAATTCCCTTGCCTCCTCATAAAAAGAACCCTTCACATAAACTGGATTTTTCCAGTTGGTATTGGTAAGGTATCCTCCATGATTCTGGATGGTCATGTCAAATGCAAAAAGAGGGGTTCCCTTTTCCTTCTTTTCATATAACTCAATTACCTTTTTATAACTTTCCTTGTCACTAATATAGCGGACATATTCTGGATTCTTAAACTCATCAATCGTTACAAAATGGTCAAACCGCATACTCTCATATGTCTTAATGCGGTTCCAATTTGCGCCGCTGCTTGGATGGACAGCCATCGTCTGGTATCCAAGTGACTTTAAATAATATGCCATAGAGAACGTAGAATCATGCATAAACTGCTGGTAAACATTACAGCCGCTTGGGAAAAATTTCATAGAATTACCAGTCATTGCCTCAAACTCAGAATTGCTGGTTCCAGCTCCATAAATTGACACATAATCCTCACCATAGATTGTATTTTCCTTCATGCTGTGTAAAAACGGAAGCGGGTCCTTATTATAATTGGTCTTTCCAATCAAATCATAATCAGCTAGACTCTCATTCATAATAAGAATAATATTTGGTTTTTTGCCCTGCAAGCTTTGGTTCGTCTTAAAATCGCTATTGCCAAGAACTTCATCCGGGTTCTTCCCAGGCTCCACCACAGTATTTGTGGCAGAAGAAGATTTTTCTTCCTCAAAGTTATCCAATATCTCTGCAACCGTTTCTTGGGAGTAACCAGACGGCTTAGATACCGTCAGATAATGAATATTAATAAAAAAGTTCATATAAAAGCCATTTGTCCTGCACGATGCAACTTTATTCCAGACATTGTCTGTAATTTTGCAGGCCTCAAGAATCGGCGTATTATATAAAATCCCAACAACAAGGCAGGAAAGCGCCGCCGATATAAGACGTTTAGCAGCCCGTTTCCGAAAGCCCGGTATCCGGAATCTATAAATAATATAGCACCACAGGATAAAAGCTGGAAGGATTACAAACTGCGCCGGCGTAAAAGAAATCGTATACGTGCTTGCCACCTCCGTTGCCGTCCGAAGCGCTAAAAGGTCAGAAGGCAAAAACGGCGTTCCGCGCACATTTAGCAGAACAAGATTTGCAAGCCCGCAAGGGAATAAGATCAGGTCAAGAACCAGAATCGCAATTCCCATATTGCCGATTACTGTAAAAAGCACAAATTGGATTGCCAGAAGCAGAATCCATGTAAAAATCCAGACATTAGGCCCCATATTTAGCAGATTGTCATGCATCAGTTCTATTAAAAAGAAGATAAAAAGCGGATTCACCACAGACATTCCGATGCGCACGCCGTGAAGAACCTTTGGCTCTACCAGGCACCACTTAACAAAATCTTTCAAAGAACGGCTCTTTTTCTTCTTGTGAAGGCGTTTCTCTTTCCTCATCCGCCTGCGGATCTGCTTGCCATATTCCGTCACACGCTCAAAACAAAGGACAAACAGCACGGCAAACTCCAGCACAAATGCAATAATCGGAAAAATCTGTCGATAATAATACGTATAAGATATATTCAGGCACTTTTTGCGTGTCTGCATCTTTAAAGTCGACAGATACGTATTGGGATCAGTACGATTTGTGGTATTTAATGTAGGGATGGTGTCATATTGCCTGCCTTTCGAACTGCAGCTCAACTTAATACAGCAGGTGACGCCTTTCGGGATAGTTACGGTATAATCCATTGCCACGCGGTAAGATGCATTTGGTGATATATTATCCACTGGAACTGTCGTCTCATAGACAATATTATTGTCTCCATCTAACATCTGGATATGAAGTTCATCCCCAACCTTGTCCCTCTCAAATGCACCAAAATTCAAGGCAAATTCGCTTAAAATAACTTTGCGCCGGAATTTGAATTTCTGCCTGACAAGTTCTGTTTTATCTAAAATTCCAATTACGGCACTTTCTGAATTACCAGCCTCAACTGTCGCCTTTTGCCTGGCAATCATTGAACCTGTAAATATAATCTGTAGAACAATAATCAATGCCGCCAGCACCGTGAAAACGGCAATCCTTTTTTTAGTAAACCGAAAATATTTATTAATCATAAAAATCCCCCATGCAGCACTTCTACTTATTTTCCACCATCTTATTCTAAATGTCAATCTTAAATTTCTTTGACTTTCCCCATTTTTCATGAAGAGATACTCTGCAGTTATCCATAACACATATCATTCACCAATTTTGCTCT
>CAJUID010000002.1 GCA_910585905.1 uncultured Lachnospiraceae bacterium | reverse complement strand
TTAGCGCGCCAGATTGTGGCTCTGGAGGCCCTGGGTTCGAATCCCAGTATCCACCCTTTCAATCCTTGTTATCAGATTATAGCAGGGATTTTTTTATCAGAGTGGTTTCAGCTAATCTACAGCAGATAATACTGATACTTAAAATAACCACATCTATAAGAGTCAAATACCCCGCTACAAGCAACGGGGCATGACTTAGCTTCTTTTTAGCAAGTTCGCCCCAGAGGGGCGGGGTATTTGACCCTCGCGGCAGTCGCCAAATGCGAGCAAGCTCGCGCTTGGCTCGTTGCTTCGCGGGAATAAATATTGGGCTATCGCCAAGCGGTAAGGCACAGGACTTTGACTCCTGCACTCGTGGGTTCGAATCCCGCTAGCCCAGTTAAGGCAACCCCTTATAAACATTGGTGTTATAAGGGGTTGCCTTTTTTGTACCAGAAGAAAAAGGAACGCTTGACTCCTGCACCCAGAATTAACAACCACATGTTAAAAAAATGTAAGAATTTCATCATAAGAAACGCGAAAAGAACATTTGCTTTTTTGGTATATTATAACCAAGGCAGATGTTCTTTTGCATTTGTGGAAAGTGTAGTTTAAAGGAAGTCTGCCATCAAGCAAGAATGCCGCGGCAAAATTAATTTCCAATAGAAAAGGAGGAGCTAAAATGTATGAGGGTGTAAAGGTAAATCCAGTGCAATATAGGCAGATTCCAAGCAGAAAACATAAGAAGAAAAGACGCTATAGGCTGAAAATATTTTTCTTCCTCGTTATTACATTAGTAGCATGTATAAAATTTTGGAGTATGTTATCTCTTAACCTGGATGGAATAGCGAGCCTGGGGACAGGCACGGGGGAACTGTCTTCTGACAGCGATGCGAAAAAGGAAAACACCAGTGAACTTGCAAAAACACTTTCTGGAAGCAAATATCCTGAAAGCCTAATTGAATTATTAGAAAAAAATCCAGAAACAAAACAGTTTGTATTAGACTACCCAGAGAAAAAAGATATTTATGGTAAGATTGATGTGTCAGGGGAAATCACAAAAGGGGAAATCCCATATTTCATGCAGTGGGATGAGCGATGGGGCTACCGGAAGTATGGCAATAATTTCATGGCTGTCAACGGCTGCGGACCTACCTGTTTATCTATGGTGCGCTGCGGACTTAGTGGTGATAAAAAATGGAATCCATATAAAGTAGCAAAGATGTCGGAGGAAGAGGGATATTATGTCAATGGAGAGGGGACTTCATGGACGCTGATGAGCAGTGGGGCCGAGCGAATCGGGCTTACGGTTCATCAAGTGACTTTTAGTAAAGAGGGGATTCAGGATGCCTTAGAGGAGGGACATCCGGTTATCTGTGTGGTAGGGCCGGGGGACTTTACCACAACAGGGCATTATCTTGTGCTGATTGGAATAGATGACAATGGGGAAGTCAAAATAAAAGACCCAAACCGCAGGAAAAATACAGAAAAAACTTGGCCAATCGAAACTTTAATGTCACAAATTAGAAATTTGTGGGCATATAGCTATGAGCCGTGGTAGCTTTTCAAAAAATGTTGGATATGGTATACTAAAGCGTGCCTGAAATGATGCGAGACGAGGGACGCTTTATGAGAAAAATAAAAATCGGGATTTGTGAGGATGATGTAACACAGTTAAGATTTTTACAGCAGCAGACAGAACATTTTTTTGCAGAAAAGGGATTTGCCGTTGCTGTAGAGATGTTTGAAAGCGCAGAACAGTTACTATTCCACTATCCTTCCAGTATGCCATTTCAATGCCTGCTGCTTGATATTGGTTTAAAAAAGATGGATGGTATGGATTTGGCAAAAAGAATACGGACAATTGACAAAGAATTGTCTATTATTTTTATAACCGGAGAAAAAGAATACGTATTGGAAGGGTATAAAGTAGGTGCCATCCGTTTTCTCTTCAAACCATACAAACCGGAAGACTTAGCGGAAGCATTATCCTCTGCATTGCAGGTGCAAGAAGAAAAGTCCGTGGAAGAATATATTAGCTTTTATCTTCAAGGTGAATATATGAAGTTAAAAAGGAATGAGATTGTTTTGGCAGAGGTATGCGGCCATTATCTTACCATTAAATCAACAAAACAAAACTATAATTTGAAAGGCAGCATGAAAATGCTCCGGGAGGAATGGAAGGAATCTTGTTTTGTCCTGGCAAACAGGTCAGTGTTAGTTAATTTAGAGAATGTGGAGAAGATCACGCGGACAGAATGTTTTATGAGTGATGGCAGCATTATTCCGGTAAGCCGGGGATGTTACCAAAACCTAAATAAGAGCTTTGTTGAATGGTATATGTAGCAAAAATGGTTTAAATCAACAACCCCGCTGCAAGCAACGGGGTATCAAACTTGCAACGCTGCAGAGCAGCGGGGTATGTGACCCGCGCGCAGTCGCCAAGTGCAAGCAAGCTTGCGTTTGGCTCGTTGCGTACGCGAGAATCAAAAGGAAATGGGGATTTTTATGTGGCTGGCAGCATATGCAATTGGCATTACTATTGTACTAGTTGTAATCTGTGTCTATCATTATAGGGAGAGGGAACGCCAATTTTACGATTACCAGGATAAAGTAACAGGGGTGCAGTTAGAGGAGATGCACCATATTTATATGACAATGCGCGGCTGGCGCCATGATTACCATAACCATATGCAGAAAATACGGGCACATCTGGCTCTTGGGGAATACCAAGAGGCGGATAAGTATATTGATCTAATGGAAACAGAATTGGCTGGCATTGATCTAAAATACCATACAGGCAATGCCGGGGTAGATGCTATGTTGAACAGTAAACTGACCTTAGCGGACAAGAATGGCCTTCAAATAAAATGTGATGCTATTCTTCCAGAAAAGCTTCCATTTAACCAGATTGATCTATGTGTCCTTCTTGGAAATCTAATTGATAATGCGATAGAAGCGTGTGGAAAAATGCTCAAGGCAGAAAACCGCTTTTTAAGAATTTATATGTGCGTACAGAAACAGCAGCTCTACATCTCTGTGAGCAATGCAACAAATGAACCAGTTCGTAAACTAGACCGAGATTATATTTCAAAGAAACGCGGAAATCATGGACATGGCCTAAAGAGGATTAATCTAATTGTTGAAAAGCATCAAGGCTATCTTAACCGACAGAACGAGCCTGGAGTATTTGCAACAGAAATTATGCTGCCTTTGGATTGCATATAAAGTTTATAAAAATCGTTTGTGTACTGTGGAAATGCAGTTCGTGAACGATTTTTTTCTATTTGTGAACTTTTCTGACATTCTGTTCTACATGAGGGTATAATATGAAATTGTAAACAAAGCCTAGTATAGGAGCGCACCAAAATGAATCAAAAAAAAGCAAAATACTCATTGAGCAGCAATATCATTTATATTTACAAAGCATTTTTCCGTGAGCATGGGAAGTGGATGTATCTGGTTTTTACACTGCGGTTATTTGTAAGATTATTGACAAGCTCTGTTCTACTTGCAATTCCCGCTGTAGCAGTGTCTGTTATCGAAAAAGGAAGGAAACCAGCAGAATATTTTCTCACACTGTCTGGTATAATATTCGTTTATGTTTTCTTGCAGATATTACAAAGTTATGTAGAGCAAAACTATGATGTGTGTGGAACAGCTACAAGGTGTTTTGGATTTGCTCCAAAGATAGTACAAAAAAGCCTGACTATGGATTATTGCAACATAGAATCACATCAGAACCAAAAATTATTTGGCAGTGCAACACAAGCGGCAACTTGGGGCAATTCCTTTGGGATTGAAAGGATGTACAAAGAAATTCCGAACATAGTTACCAATGCGCTTGGCCTTCTGATTTACGGTAGTGCTATCTTTGTGGTAGACTTCCGAATCTTGGTTGTGTTAATTTTGATGTTAGTATGTAATATCTATACAAATAAATTTGCAAGAGATTATGTGAACAGAACCCGTGAAGAGGATACAGAGATTAATCGAAAAATACAATATCTTGCTGATAGATCGGTAAATATTCCAGGTGGAAAAGATGCAAGGATTTATCGCCTCGAAAAATGGTTTACAGAATTGTTAGAATCCTATGTGCAAAAAGGAGCGGCATGGCAGAAAAAGGTAGAGCGCCATTACTATCTTCCAGTAGCCTCGGATACGATTTTTATTGCATTGAGAGATGGACTGGCATACTTCATACTAATTCGGATGGCATTAAGAGGACAGATTTCTCTTGCTACTTTCACCTTAATGCTTGGAGTGGTTACGGAATTCTCCACATGGATGTTTGGGCTTGTGGGGGCATGGAACAGCCTGTTGGATGCCAATAGGCCAGTCAGTGATTATCGCAGAGTGATGGATATGGCAGACAGTTTTAAACATGGCGTAGGAGCCAAAATAGATTCCTCAAAATTTCCGCCGGAAATTATATTTAATAACGTGTCCTTTCAATATCAGGATCAAGAAGCTCCCGTGATATCAAACATCAACCTGCACATAAAGAAGGGCGAAAAGATTGCGCTTGTTGGCAGCAACGGAGCCGGGAAAACCACTTTGGTAAAACTGCTGTGCGGCTTTTATCATCCAACGGCAGGCAAGATTTTGGTAAATGGCATTTCAATTGAAGATTACGATATAGAGTCCTACTTTGAAATGATGGGAATTGTTTTTCAGGATACAGAGCAACTCGCATATAACCTTCTTCAGATTGTATCAGGCGGTATGGAAGAAAATGCAGATAAAAACCTTTTCTGGCAGGCAATAAAAGCGGCTGGACTTTATGATAAGGTAATGTCACTGGAGAAAAAAGAATATACTTGCCTGATGACGGTATTTGATGACAACGGAATACAATTGTCTGGAGGGGAAATGCAGAAATTAATGTTGGCAAGATGCATTTATAAAAATGCACCATTTATGATCTTAGATGAGCCGACAGCCGCATTGGACCCAATTGCCGAGAGCAAAATGTATGAGGAATACAACCGTTTAACCGCAGATAAAACAAGTATATTTATTTCTCACAGGCTTGCAAGTACCCGCTTCTGTGACCGTATTTTATTTTTGGAACATGGGATGATTACCGAAGAAGGGACTCATGAGGAACTAATGGCAGCAGGTGGAAAATATGCAAAAATTTATGAAATCCAGAGCCATTATTATAAGCAAAAAAGCGCACCGACTTCGCTGGTGCGCTAGCAAAAACACTAAAGCGTTTTTGTTGGCAATTACTATTGTACTAACGCAATATTTCTATTAGTTAAAAAGCGCACCGACTTCGCTGGTGCGCTAGCAAAAACGCTAAAGCGTTTTTGTTGGCAATTGCTATTATACTAACGCAATATTTCTATTAGCTAAAAAGCGCACCGACTTCGCTGGTGCGCTAGCAAAAAGGGATGGAGGCAACCATGAAAACGAAGGAATTTTTACTTAAAATGAAACGAATTTTGCATGTACTATGGGAAATGAGCCCATCCTATTTTCCACTGACAATGCTTGAGGAAGTGATAAGCAAGGGAAGACCATTCTTGTCACTATTTCTTGGAGCCAAGATTATTGATGGGATTGCAGCGAGGAAACCGGAGAAGGATGTACTTACAACAGCTATGTTCCTGGTACTTTCCAATATGCTGCTCGCTTTTATTGAGTGGGCAATTGACAAAGTTTTAATTGTAAAAAGACGCATTTTAGAAAATAAGATGGATGTTTCTATAGCAAAAAAGTCCCTGGAAATGGATTACCAGATTTTAGAAAAGACAGAAACTCAAGAATATCTTACAAAAGTCAGAGAAGGAATAAACTACAGCGGAGGATTCCAGCAGTTTTGTGTAAATATATCCATTTTTATCTCATCATGTTTCGGAATTATTTATGTAATATGTGCGTTCGTGCCACTGCTTTTAAGTAAACCCGGAAAAAATGAGCAGGGCTTTTATGGTACTGTAAATTCATGGTATGGAGGATTCTTATTTCTTACCTTATTAGCTGCATTTGCATTATTTCATATAATCTGTTTTAACAAAATAAATAAGACACAAAGTCAAAATTTCGAATTTGCTGTACACTCAAACCGAGTTTTTTCTTATTTGTGGCGTTATATTATTGATTACCAGAATGGAAAAGGCGTACGGATTTATCATATGGCAGATTTCATAAAAAAACTACAAGAAAAAGAAAAAGCAAAAGTTGTTCCATATTGGCTGAGACAAACGAAAAAACTTATCTTTGCTTTTGGAAAAATAAATGTAGCATCTGCATTCACCATGTCGGCATGTTATATTTATATTGGTTTTAAAGTATTAAGCGGAGCAGTTTCCATTGGAGAATTTACGTTTTATGCAGGCGTGCTTGCTACATTAACCTATATACTAACTGATATAATTAGTTTGTTTAGTTTTTTAGGAATGTCAACAAAATATCTAATTCATTATATAGATTATCAAGAACTTCCAAATGAAAAATATGATGGCACGCTGCCAATTGAGAAGCGTCTGGATAATGACTATGAATTAGAATTTAGAAATGTTTCATTCCATTATCCAAATAACGATGCCTTAGTGCTAAAAAATATTACTGCTAAGATCCATGTAGGACGAAAGATGGCCATTGTAGGCAAGAACGGTTCAGGAAAGTCAACCTTTATAAAGCTTCTTTGCAGACTTTACGACCCGACAGAGGGGGAGATTTTATTAAACGGAATTAATATCAAAAAATATGATTATGACGAATACCGCCAGATTTTTGGTGTGGTATTTCAGGACTTTCAGTTGTATTCTTTTCCGATTGCCTGGAATGTAGCAGCAGGAACAGCTTATAAGAAAGAAAAGGTGTGGCAAGCTTTAGAACAGGCGGGGCTCAAAGAACGAGTACAGGAAATGGAACATGGAATAGAAACTATAATTTATAAACAAGAAGATGAAGGGGTTGAGATATCTGGCGGAGAAGCACAAAAGATTGCGATTGCCAGAGCGCTCTATAAAGATGCGCCAGTTGTAATACTGGATGAACCAACTGCAGCGCTTGACCCAGAATCGGAATTAGAAATATACCAGCGTTTTGATGAAATGGTTCAAGAAAAGACGGCAATCTATATCTCCCACCGAATGTCGAGCTGTAGATTTTGTGAAAATATCCTTGTCTTTGACAACGGAAATATCACGCAGATGGGAAGCCACGCAGAGTTGCTTGAGCAAAAAGGTCTTTATGCTAATTTATGGCGGGCACAGGCACAGTATTATCAGGGATAGTTGTGGTATCTCTGATAATACTGTGCCCCCTTCTTCCCATCTATCTACTACGCATCTAGCAGCCCGGTACTAAAATACCGCTCCATCCTGTCTGCCATTACGGTTGCAATTACTTTTTCTTTACCATATTTTGCGGCCATCTGCTTTGCAGCCCAGACATTTGCACCAGAAGAGGTACCACACAGAAGTCCCTGTACATTTGCCAGTTCCCTCGTTGTTGCAATGGCATCTTCGTCTGTCACTTCCACAATATCATCAATCAATGAAGTGTCCAGGACTTCCGGGACAAAACCGTCGCCAATCCCCTGGATTTTATGTATGCCCGGCTCATGTCCGAGAAGTGCCGATACATTTTTGGGCTCCACTGCGACCAGTTTCAAATCAGGGTTCATTTCCTTAAGATATCTGCCAATACCCTGCAGCGTGCCGCCACTGCCAAGCCCAGAGACAAAGACATCTACTTTACCATTTAACTGTTCAAAAATCTCCGGCCCCGTTGTTTTATAATGAATATCTGGATTGTTCGGATTAATAAACTGTTGTGGGATAAATGCCTTGTCACTGCCCATCTCGTCAAGCAGTTCCTCCGCTCTTTTTACAGAGCCATCAATGCTTAGCTCTGCAGGCGTCAACACAAGTTCAGCGCCAAGGCAGCGAATAATTTTTTTCCGCTCTTCACTCATATTTTCTGGCATTACAATAATTACGCGGTATCCTTTTCTCACACCGACAAGCGACAGCCCAATCCCGGTGTTTCCAGAAGTCGGCTCAATAATTGTCATGCCTGGTTTTAACTTTCCTTCTTTTTCCGCTTGAAGAACCATATTTTTTGCCACACGATCCTTAATACTTCCACCAGGATTTAAAAACTCAGCCTTTGCAAAAATACTCATCCCCGTTGTCTCTTTTAAACTGACAAGCGGGGTATTTCCAATCAGATCAATTACATTATTAAAAATCATGCTGTCTCCCCCTCTGGTACAGCGTTCGTGCCGATTCTCCTTATTTGCTGCACCTGGAATCTAATCTAAATATTTTCCAATCTATTCTTGCGTGCCCAATGAGCCAAACGCAAACTTAAAACGTTTTATATAGAAACATCAATTTCCCACTAGGAGAGGCTCGGAATGCCCCCCTGGATATCCACATCAGCGGAATAATCCACCCCCTGAATACGGAACCCAAAAATCTCATAAAACTCCTGCCAATAGCCTTCTAAATCAGCAATATCACGTATGTTATCTTTTGATACTTTGCCCCAAAGTTCTACAACGGCATCTTGTACCTCTTGTTTCATCTCATAATCATCCATGCGAATCAGATGGTTTTCATCTGTTGGAACATCTTTCTGGCAAAGCCTGTCATGGACCAGACGGTACATCTGCTCAATGCATCCCTCATGTAGCCCTTTTTCTTTCATAATCTTAAATAAAAGGGATATATAAAGCGGCACAATTGGAATTGCCGCACTGGATTGCGTAACAACTGCTTTATTTACGGCAACATATGCCTGTAAACCTTCTATCTGTTCATTCATTTCATCTGCAGTGCGGTACAAATCCTTTTTCGCCTGCCCAATGGAACCATCATAATAAATCGGATGTGTCAATTCCGGTCCAATATAGGAATATGCTACCGTTTTCGCATTTTCAGCCAGCACATCGGCATCCTTTAATGCCTGCATCCAAAGTTTCCAATCTTCACCGCCCATCACCTTGACAGTATCAAAAACCTCCTGTTCTGTCGCCGTCGGAATGGTCACTTCTGATATCTCGTTTGTAATTAAATCTATTGTAATATTAGTATATTCTTCTTTCGTTGTTTTTAAAACGGAACGGTATGTCACGCCATCTGGTGCTTTGCGGCGCGGTGCGGCAATACTGTAGATAACCATATCCACCTTGCCCCAGTCTTTTTTTATTAGGGCAATGGTCTCTTCTTTGATTTCCTGTGAATAGGCATCACCATTAATTGATTTTGCATAGTGCCCATCTGCTGTAGCAAATTCCTCAAATGCTGCTGTATTATACCAGCCCGCACTTCCGGTTCTCTTTTCTTTGCCTGCTTTATCAAAAATAATGCCAATTGTATCCGCATCACAGGAATAAGTAACTGCAATGCGGCTTGCCAAGCCATATCCCATTGATGAACCGATGACCAATACCTTTTTTGGTCCTTCTGTTTTTGGCTGTGCTTTTACATAATCAATCTGTGCTTTTACAGATGCCCTGCATCCCTCCGGGTGGGCAGTTGTACACATAAACCCTTTTACCTTTGGCTCTACTACCATTCCTTTTACCTCCAAACATGTGCTTCCAGTCGTAATAACCTTACTATTATAGCACAGCCAATCTCTTTTTGTCCACCTTACCGCTTTCATTTTTCGGCAGTTCACGGACTATGTACAATCGCCTTGGCATTTCATAATGTGCCAAGGATTCCCGAAGACAGTTATAAACCTTCTGCTTTCCACATTTTATTCCTTTACAAGGCACAATATACGCTGCAATATATTGCTTTTTGCCATCGTCCTCCTCGGCTAGCACTGCAGCTTCTTTTATCTGAGGAAGTTGTTCCAAGGCATTTTCTATTTTGACAGCAGATATTTTTCGCCCGTGTATATTTAAAATATCGTCTTTCCGACCAGAGAAATAAAAATTCCCTTCTTCATCTTGATATCCAAGGTCTGATAAGGAATACGGGCAGGTAATCCCTTCCACATGGTATGCTGTATTTACATAGATTTCCCCATCTTGCAGAAATACTTCTACTTCTGGAAATGGTTTTCCAATTAAATTGCGCTCCTCTGTCATATGCCTGTCTTCTATATAAGTTACATAGTTTAATTCACTTGCCGCATAATACAAGATAATTCTTGAATTCGGAAATATATTCTTTAAACTATCGGCCTCTTTTTTTCCAAGGCTTTGTGAACCGGATATAATCATATTAATATTCAGAACTTCCTTTTTTATAACCCCTGGCAGAAGCATTAGTTTTGATGGGATCAGATAAATCCCGTCTGCTTTCCAAGCCTGTATCCGCTCCGCCCAGCGCTTTGGGTTAAATGCATTTTCTGCAATCACAGTTGCCCCAGCATAAAATTGTGCCATATAGAGATTTAAGTTGCCAGTAAAGGCAAGGCTCCCCTGCATAAAAAGGCGGCTGTCCCCTGTTATCCCAAAGATTTTATTTTGCACTGGAAAATACCCAGCCCAGCTTTGATAAGAGCGGAAATAGATTTTAGGAGCTCCGGTCGTCCCGGAAGTTGATACTGCCATACATGCCCCCTCCGGCACTTTGAGATTAGGCAGATATTCCCCATTACAAAATGCCTTTCCATCAAAAGGAACAATTAGCGGAATGTCCCCTATCACATAACAAGCCAAAAAAGAGAGCAGTTGTTTCAAAATCCCATTTTCCTTAATAACTCGTACCTGTGGCTTTTCATTCTGCCCGATAAGATACGAGGAACCGCCTTTGTCATCTCGCCATTCCCTGCTAAGCTCTTTTGCGTTATCTACAAGCATGCCATATGTATAGGGCTCGCCGTCCACAATGAGCGCTTCTTTTGCCGGATTCTTTTCCTGCATCATTTTATAATAATTCATGTGTTATATCCTTTTGATAAGAATTGCCGTCCCGACGCCTCCTGCTGCTGCAATGCTGCATATTCCAAACCTCCCGCCAGTCTTTTCCAATGCACGGAGCGCATGGAGTGTAATAATCCCCCCCGATGCCCCATATGGATGGCCATATGCAAGCGCCCCGCCGAAAATATTATAGCAATCCGTCTTATCTGGATAGGTCCTTGCAAATAATACATCAATTACAGCAAATGCCTCATTGCACTCAAAAATATCAATATCCTGCGCTGTTAAATGGTATCTCTCAAGAAGCCTGCCAATTGCCAAAATTGCGGTTACTGGGCTCTCCTCTGGGTTTGCACCAATTTCCACCATTCCTATAAACTCTGCCTTTGGCGTCAGGCTATGTTGTTTCGCATACTCTTCTGAGCAGAGAGCCACAAACGCCGCGCCATCATTGGTCAGGCAGGCGTTGCCTGCTGTAATAGTTTCTCCATCCGTAAGCACACAAGGCAGCCTGTCTAGTAACTTATCACTCATTCTTTTCCGAATCCCCTCATCCCGGCGGCATCCCTCCAACACTTCAAATACAATATCATGCAGATAGCCGTTTTCCTCTGTCTCTTTTGCAAGCTGATGGCTCCGAATAACCCAGGGGTTCATCTCCTGCCTTGTAATTTTATATCTTTTTGCTGTATTTTCTGCCCCTTCCAGCATAGAAGTTTCCCTGTGACTGCCAGGAGCAAATTTTGCAACCTGATACCAGCCTGATACCCCGCCAAATTTTTCATAATCCGCATGATTGGCATGGTATCCTCTTCTTGGTGCGGTTGAACTGCTCTCAAATCCTCCAGCAATATAAAAGTCTCCCATCCCACATGCAATTTTGGCAGCAGCAATGCCAATTGCTTCTAATCCTGAACCACATTGCAAGTCTACTGTAACGGCTGGGATTTTTTCTGGCAAACCAGCTTCCAGCATCATCAAACGTGTGATGTTACCACCCGCACCCACTCCATTTCCGGCAATGATTCCATCAAGTCCATTTATATCATACGGCAATAGTACCTTTCTCAGCGTCTTGGCTCCTAATATCTCGGCAGGAATATGGCGGTACATGCTATTTTCTATCCCGATATAACTCCGTCCACCGCCTAATAAATATACTTTTTTCATGGAACTCCTCATTTCTGGTACTCATCCATATACTATCACCTTGCCTATATTGCAAAGTTCAAATTGTTAATTGCTAATCTGGAAAGTCAAATACCCCGCTGCAAGCAACGGGGCATGACTTAGCTTCTTTTTAGCAAGTTCGCCCCAGAGGAGCAGGGTATTTGACCCTCGCGGCAGTCGCCAAATGCGAGCAAGCTCGCGCTTGGCTCGTTGCTTCGCGGGAATAAATATTTATTCTCACATCCACAGCTAGCCAAACGCAAGCTTGCTGCGGGATATTTTACTCCGATAACCTTGGGACATAGCCAAGCTGCTCAAGCATTTCCAAATCTTTTGCTACTGTAATGCCGGATGTTGTAAGCATATCGCCGGAAATCGCAGCGTTTGCACCAGATTGGAAACATTTCATGCCCTTATCCTCCAGCAGCCCCCGCCCGCCTGCCATGCGGATAGAAGCTTGCGGCAAGATAAAACGGTAAATCGCTATAATCCTGCGCATTTCATCTTCCGAAAGTATCTTTTGGTCTGCAAGCGGCGTTCCGGGAATCGGATTGAGCATATTGACTGGAACGGAACGAATCTCTAGCGCCCTTAGTTCCAGTGCCATATCAATCCTGTCCTCCATAGTCTCACCGATTCCCATTATCCCACCGCTGCATACCGACAGCCCTGCCTTTTGTGCAGCCTGAATTGCTGTAATTTTGTCACGATATGTATGCGTTGTACACACTTCTGGGAAATAACGTCTAGAAGATTCCAAGTTATTATGAATCCTTGACACCCCGGCCTCTTTTAGTTTTTTAAAGTCTTCTTCTTCCAAAAGCCCGAATGAAGCGCAAACTTCTATGTTAGTTTCATGTTTAATTGTTTTAATACTTTCACATGCTAATTCTACTTCTTTGGGACTTAATCTTCTTCCAGAAGTCACAATGGAATAACGCAGGACACCTTGTTTTTCGTTATGCCTGGCTTCCTCCAACAGCTGTTTGGTTTCCAGAAGAGGATACTCTGCGGCAGAGGTTGCATGACAGCCTGCCTGCGCACAGTATTTGCAATTTTCAGTACATTTTCCGCTTTTTCCATTAATTATTGTACAAATATCAAAGCCATTTTGGCAAAATACACTCCGAATTTCATCGGCAGCACTGCAAAGCGCCTCTAAGTCTGCGTTGGCAAGCTGTAATGCCTCGTCCTTGTTAATATATCCTCCACTCAACACTTTTTCCTTTAAATTTTGAACAAACTTCATTTATAACAACCTCCAAATATAGTTACCATATAATGTTAATAACATCTTATCGGTTCTTGAGATATTTGTCAACCAAATATAAAATTAGGTTGACAAACAATCTTTTTTCTAATACTATAATTTCCAGAGGTAAAGCAGACAACAAATTATAACATCCGTCGGATATGAAATACCCTTTTTCCTCAATAATTTAATATAATGATGCCAGGGTCAAAAGTAGATAGCAATGCATGTTTACATGCAAATTGCTATCTACTGGCTTGAACCGCCAAACACCGACAAGAAGCAGATTTGCTTGCAAATATGCGGGATTGGAGGTGTTTATAGAATTGCGGAAATTGCGTAGCAATGTAGCAATTCGTGGCATCTGTTGGGGGCAAAATACCTTTTGACCCCAACATCATATAATAAGCATCAAATAGAGAAAGGAATGTAAAAAAAATGAATACAAAAACAGATACAAAAAAGCCCGCAGATTATTCCGTGGCTGCGCAGGCAACAATTCACACGCGCTCTTTGGTAATTACAGCATTATTTGCTGCTATCCTGTGTGTTTCTGCTTATATAAGCATTCCACTGCCTGCAGGTTCCCATATTGCTTTTCTTAATTTTATTGTGCTGCTGATCGTTCTTGTATTTCCACTGAGACAATCTTTCTGCATTACTCTAACCTGGTTGCTGCTAGGCATAGTTGGAGTGCCGGTGTTTATCGGCGGCAATGCCGGCATTTCCTATATTGCAAGTGGTTGGGGAGGTTACAGCATTGCCTTTGTGATGAGTTCTATCCTTGTACCGCTTCTTCGCGGCAGGGGATATAACCGTATATACTACACGGTTATTGCGATGGGCGCTGCACTATTTATTGATATATTTGGCGCCGGATGGCTTATGGCACTGACTGGTCTTTCCATAAAGCAGGCGATAATCACAGGGTTCTTGCCATTTCTTCCTCTGGACATTTTAAAGGCAATTGTAGCGGCGCAAATCGTGCCGCAATTTAGGCGCATTGCAGAGTTATAGTCATGTGCAAAGGAACTTTCAGTTCTTTGCAAGCATTGCGTTTGGCTCGTTGCTTGCGCGAGAATAAAACGGCTTCCGGTAATGAACTGCATATTACTGGAAGCCGTTATTATTAATTTAAGAAAAGTAACTATTTCCAAATCCCCTTGGCGGAGTAAGCTTTATCCCATATGGGTGTTTTCTTGCCTCATGCGGCGTTACACCAAATTCCCTTTTAAAACTTCGGATAAAAGATGATTCATGTTCAAATCCAACATCATAAGCTATATCACAGACCTTCCGGTCTGTATTGTATAAAAGTTCTAATGCCTTTTGCAATTTCCGGCTGCGGACATATTCCGCAATTGTCATGCCAAAGGTGATATGAAATAATCTCTGTAAATGTGCCGGAGATATATAAGCCTTCGCTGCAATATCTTCGACAGTCAACTTGCTGCAAATATTTTCCTCAATGTAACATATTACATGATCTAATGTCCTATTTCTGCCCACTATATAGAATCCCTCCTATCTATAACTGTCAGAGATAGGAGACAGCTACCGCTACTGCCTGCCTAGATTCTCGCGTATGCAGTGATGTGTTCTATACCTTTATTTTCTTTGCATAAAATGACACCACTTTTTTTCAGCATCTTTTTCCTTTTTTCATCTGCGGCAAGCTGCATCCATATAAAACAACCCATCCGCCCTCACACCTCCTTAATTTTGTGAAGAATTCCGGCTCCATACACAGGAAATGGAGTTGCGGACTTCTAAGTATGTTCAAAAGCGTTCAGTATGCTTACCACTATATCACAATTAATCAATAGAAAAATTAGCATTCTGTATCAAAAATAACTATTTACTCTGAACATTCGTTCTGTTATTATATTCTTATTGATTATCATTGTCAATGACCGTTATATATCTGAGTGCACATTTTTTGAATCGGTTATCCTTTCTTAAAAATAGGAAAAGCCAAACTGTTATATAGTCAAATACCCCGCTGCAAGCAACGGGGCATGACTTAGCTTCTTTTTAGCAAGTTCGCCCCAGAGGGGCGGGGTATTTGACCCTCGCGGCAGTCGCCAAATGCGAGCAAGCTCGCGCTTGGCTCGTTGCTTCGCGGGAATAAAGGAAGTAATTCATGCGCTCGCGGCAGATGGTTGGTTTTTATAGAAAAAAAAGGGGGGGAAATCCATGCCAGAAACAATAATCTACCACATAGATGTCAACGCTGCTTTTCTGTCTTGGCAGGCGTGCTATGATATATCTATCAATGAAAATGCGCAAGATATCCGCACAATTCCCGCAGTCATCGGTGGCAGCCAGGAGGAACGGCATGGAATTGTTCTTGCAAAATCTACACCAGCAAAAGCATATCATATCCAGACAGGTGAACCATTGGTGAGTGCGAGGAAAAAATGCCCGCATCTTGCCATTATTCCACCAAACTTTCCGTTGTATGTGGAAAAATCGGATGCTTTTATTGAGCTGCTAAAAATGCATTCCCCAATTGTAGAGCAATATAGCATTGACGAGGCATTTTGTGATATGACCGGAATGGAACAGCTTCATGGTGACCCAGTTGAATATGCCCACACACTCCGAAAAGAAATAAAAAGCAAGCTGGGTTTTACGGTTAATATTGGAGTATCAAATAATAAACTTCTCGCAAAGATGGCTTCAGACTTTACCAAGCCAGACAGGGTACACACACTTTTTCCAGATGAGGTTAAAACAAAGCTCTGGCCTCTACCGGTTGAAAACCTTTTTTATGTTGGCAGGTCCTCTTCTAAAAAATTACACTTTCTTGGGATAAAAACAATTGGAGATTTGGCGCAGAGCGACCCAAATATGATAAGGGCACATCTTAAAAAACATGGGGAAGTAATTTGGAATTATGCCAACGGAATTGATACTGATATCTTAAAGGAACAACCAGACCCAAATAAGGGATATGGAAATTCAGTTACAACACACTTTGATATTACAGATAGCGATACTGCATTAAAAATTATCCTTTCGCTTTGTGAAACTGTCGGTGCCAGAATACGTGCTGACCATGTATATATTAGCGTAGTATCTATTACCTTGGTAGATTTTGAGTTTCATCATATTTCCAAGCAAATGACACTTCTGTCCTCAACAGATGTAACAGAAAAAATATACGAGGCCGCCGCCACGCTATTCAAACAGGCATGGAATGAGATACCTCTCCGCCTTTTGGGGGTGAGTACCAGCCATGCCAGCGCAGAGCGTTATGAACAATACAATTTATTTGATATGCAGAAATATGAAAAATTGTCGAAATTAAATAATGCCATAGACTCAATACGGAACCGTTATGGTGAGGATTCTGTTATGCGTGCCTGCTTTATAGATTCGGAAGCGGAGCATATGGGCGGTGGGCTCCAGAAAGCAAAACGGGAAAGAAAAAAGTAGTGTACATCGGACACAGGCGGAAAGGGGATTTTTATGCATTCTATTAAAATATCGGTACGCAATCTCGTAGAATTTATTATGCGCTCTGGCGATCTGTCAACTTCCCAGACTGGGTTAAAAGACCCAGATGCAATGCAGGAGGGGATGCGGATACACAAAAAACTACAACGGCGCATGGGGAAAGCCTACCGTCCTGAGGTGACACTCTCTGATGAAATCCCTGTTTCCTGCAATGGCATTGATTTTACAATTACGTTAGAAGGACGTGCTGATGGTATTTTTACGGATGAGAACGGCGAAGTAATTGATGAGATCAAAGGTGTATACCGCGATATCCGCGGCATGAAAGAGGCGGTGCCAGTCCACCGTGCACAGGCACTCTGTTATGCTTATATTTATGCTTATCAAAATCAGTTGCCAAGGCTGGGGCTTCGTATGACCTATTGCCATATTCCTACAGAAAAGGTGCGCTATTTTGAAGAACAGCTTTCGTTTCAGGAAATTTCCGACCAGTTCTATGCAATCCTGCAAGACTATGTAAAATGGGCTGCATGGCAAATCAAATGGCAGGATGACCGAAATACATCACTAAAAAAACTGGAGTTTCCCTTTTCCTACAGGGAAGGCCAGTCTAAACTAGTTAAGGGAGTATATCAGAGCATCCTGCGCAAAAAGCGTCTCTATATTGAGGCTCCGACCGGCGTCGGAAAAACAATCTCTACGGTTTTTCCTGCTGTAAAATCCATTGGTGAAAGCCTTACGGAAAAACTGTTTTACCTGACAGCAAAAACCATTACTCGTACAGTAGCCGAAGACACCTTTTTATTACTAGAAAGGCAGGGGGCGATGTTAAAATGCGTTACCTTGACCGCAAAGGAAAAAATCTGCATCCTTGAAAAAACAGCCTGCAATCCTTCTACGTGTGAACGGGCAAAAGGGCATTTTGACCGGATTAACAATGCTGTGTTTGACATATTGACCCATGAGACAATTATGACAAGGGATTGTATATTGAAATATGCAAAAAAGCACCGGGTCTGTCCATTTGAAATGTCTCTAGATATCTCTACCTGGTGTGATGTAGTTATTGGCGACTACAACTATGTCTTTGACCCAACTGCCTGCCTAAAACGTTTTTTTGCAACAGGGGGTGAAAATGATTTTGTTTTTCTGGTTGATGAGGCTCATAATCTGGTAGACCGGGCAAGGGAAATGTATTCTGCTACATTAATTAAAGAAGAGTTTACCGCCATGAAGAAACTGGCAAAACCATGCTCACGCAAAATAGCCAATGCAATCGAAGCCTGCGGCCGAATTCTCCTGGCATTGAAACGGGAATGTGATAGTTCACAAAAATATAACCCACTGGAAATAGAAGACTTTATTTTGCGCCTCACGAGGCTCTGTACCATGCTGGAAGAATTTTTTCAAGAAGATGAGCATAACAGTGGTGACCAAGTTGCTGCCCTCTCAGCTGTCCAAAAGGAACAGCTTTTGAACTTCTATTTTGGGGCGAGGGAGTTCCAGAATGTTTACGAACTGCTTGATGAGCACTATATTGTTTACAGTGATTACTCGGAGGAGGGAGATTTTAGGCTGCATCTTCAGTGCATGGACCCTTCGGTAAATTTAGACAGTTACCTAAAAAAAGGGCGGTGCAGTGTGTTTTTTTCTGCAACTTTACTGCCAATCCATTATTACAGAGAACAACTTGCTGGCCGCGAAGATGATTACGCAATCTATGCACCCTCTCCATTTTCGGTGGAAAAAAGGCTTCTGATGATTGGGCGTGATGTTTCCACAAAATATACCAGGCGAGGACCCTTGATGTATGAAAAAATCGCACAATATATTATCTCCTTTGCCAAAAGCAGAACTGGAAACTATCTTGTATTTTTCCCATCCTATCGGATGTTGGAGGAGATTAGGCAATATCTGCTGGAGTGTGATTTTGTCCTGGAGGAAGAAACCAAGCCAGAGCATATTACTCTTTACGCACAGTCAACTGCCATGACAGAAGAGGCACGCGAAGAATTTTTGGCCCATTTTCAGGATGCACCAGAATATACCAGCATTGGGTTATGTGTGATGGGCGGAATTTTTAGTGAAGGGATTGATTTGAAAGAGAGCCGGTTGATTGGCGCCGTCATTGTGGGAACTGGGCTTCCAATGGTCTGCACCGTAAATGAACTGTTTAAAGACTATTTTGATGAGAAAAAAAGCAGTGGATTTTGCTATGCCTACCAGTATCCTGGTATGAATAAGGTGCTGCAGGCTGCTGGGAGGGTAATTCGGACAACCGAAGATATCGGCGCGGTTCTTCTATTGGATGACCGTTTTTTACAGACAGGATATCAGGCACTTTTTCCGAGGGAATGGTTTCCATATGAAGTAATTTCACTGGATAGCATGCCAGAATATCTATCCCGTTTTTGGGAAAAGTGGAGGTAATGGCAAGCTCATTGGTTCCATTTTTATTTAACATTAACCGAGAAAAAACCGATATCATTTATTTTTTAGAAAAACCTCTTGCTATTTTTTCTGATTCGAGATACAATAGGGAGGTACTTCGGCGTGTGGCTCAGTTTGGTAGAGCGCGTCGTTCGGGACGACGAGGCCGCAGGTTCAAATCCTGTCACGCCGATTTCAAGGTTTGGAGAAGGCGGAGTGCAAAACAAACCTTGGCAGGGGCGAATCCTGAGGGCAGCGTTTTATTGCTTTCAGGATTTTTTCTTTTGCTTGTATAGAGTCAAATACCCCGCTGCAAGCAACGGGGCATGACTTAGCTTCTTTTTAGCAAGTTCGCCCCAGAGGGGCGGGGTATTTGACCCTCGCGGCAGTCGCCAAATGCGAGCAAGCTCGCGCTTGGCTCGTTGCTTCGCGGGAATAAATTCATTTTACAGCAAATAGGGCACCGCGGAGGCGATGCCCTATTTCTCTCTACTATTTTTACAGTATAAAATAACCATTTTTACCATTTTCTTTTGCATGGTACATCGCTTCGTCTGCATCTTCAATTAATGATTCGTGCGTTGACTCATCAGCTTTAGCAATTGTTACCCCAATGCTACATGGAATAGCTATATTTTTGCCGACTTTCTCACTATAAAACCCTTGATTAAACTTTTGCACTAAAGCTTTCATACGATATACAATCTCTTCCCGCCCGGCAAATTGCGTCAAACAGAACAAAAACTCATCGCCACCATTTCTGCCGACGCCGTTCCCAATCTGCTCCTGCAAAGAATTGGCAACAAAACATATCACATCATCGCCTGCCTGATGCCCATATTTTGTATTATAATCCCGGAAATCATCAATATCTACAAATCCAACTACAATATCCCCGCCGTTTCGGGCTACGCCCTCAATCGTCTGTTCAATATAATTTCCAATAGCCGCTTTGTTATAAATGCCTGTCAAAGGATCTTTTTCAGCTCTGCGCTGCAAATGTTTCTGTTTGCGCTGCTCCCGCCGTTCTGCTGTTTCTGCATAAAAAAGCAGCTCATCAACCTCCCGTGACAAAATGCCGAATTCATCCTTGCTCTTGTTATTTACCCGGAGCGAATAATCATGCTCTTTCCTGACTCTAGATAAAATATTTACAATGCGGCCAAGTGGTTTTGTCAACCGGTTAGACAGATAGAGGTTTACCAGCAAAAGTGCAGCTGTAAGTATGGCCAATGACATAATTAAGAGCTGCCGAAATTTCTGGGTACGTTGGTGGTACGCGCTTAAATTTCCATTTATTCGAATAGTCCAATCCGTATAATCAATATTGGAATAATATGTAATATATTTTCTGCCATCCACCATATAAGTAAAGGAACCAGCAGGATTCTTTTCCCAATCAATTTTTTTCCATAACTCATTAAAACCGCGCCGCTCTTCTTCTGTTACAATATATTTTGCCCTGTTTGCCTCTTCCCCGGAGGAACCCGCAGTAATAATCTGGTTATTTCCATCCGTAATATACATAGTGCCTCCAGCAGACAGATTTACACTGGCACGGTACTGATCAAAATAGGAGGTTGGTATTTCTTCTACAATATATCCAATCAACTCTTTTTCATTATAAACACCAGCATATGCAGCAACAACCCTATATTCATTGTTCCGTATTCTACGTTTATATACCTGACTAATGAGAAATTCCCCACTCAGGCATTTCGGGTCCACTTCATCTTTTAATGTACTAACTTCACCAAGAGTATACTCCCCGCTAGAAGATACCATCCGAAAATCGGCATCCAAAATAAATAAATTAGAAACAAATAAGTTAGATTTCGTTCTTTCATCTAACATATTATCTAAATATTTCTGATAAGATTTCTCCAGTTCTTTTGTACCATCCAGGCTAATTAAGATGGCTTCTTTTACCATATCATATTGCCCAATCATTTCCAAATATTCTTTGCGTTCCTGGCAAAAATTTTTAATATCCTGAATCTGGGTTTTACTGATTGACTCAAGTCCCTCTGTCATTACATCTTCTATATTTCTATCATTTTCGTACATTAATACAGCACCAAGCGCATAGAGGGGCACTAAGGAAAACAATAAAAATATAATTAGTAACGTATGTCGAAATTTCATTCCAATCTCCCTTTCCAATGCAGATAGCTGATTGTAAAATTTACCATCTGTATACATACGTTATCACATTTAAACCTTTTTTACAAGAAATTTCCGTTCATACGTCAGAGTAACGACCGTTGATTTTTTTGAAATTTACAAGGAATGATTTAGATAATAATTTTCAGTTATCCTCCATTATCCATCATACATATCTGTATTCTTTGACCTATATCATGTTTGTTGTTTCAAAAATAACTGAACATTCCAAAAGAAAGTACAGGCAGGATATATATGTTTCGACGGAATACGGAATATTATCTATATTATTAATTGTGGGTGAAGAAAGCGATGTCTTTCTTCTTGCTTATCCTATAAAATTGTATTAAACTTTTCTATATAAAAATGCTGCTGTTGTGGCATACCAAAACCAGAAAAACATTGAAAATGGAGGATATGTATATGGCTCAAGTATTAATTTTTTTAGCACCGGGATATGAAGAAGTAGAAATGCTGACAGTTGTTGATCTGCTGCGCCGCAGCGGGATTGAGATAGATATGGTGTCTATCACAGATTCATTAGAAGTAATAAGTTCACATAACGTAACGATTAAAGCGGATGTCCTTTTAAAAGATGCTGATTTTGACAGCGCCAAAATGATAGTGCTTCCTGGCGGAATTCCAGGTACGCCAAACCTTTTGGCTTGCAAGCCGCTTACTGACCAAATCAAAAAATTTGCCGCAGAAGGAAAATGGCTCTCCGCAATCTGTGCTGCCCCGACTATTTATGATGAACTCGGACTATACAATGGATGTAAAGCCACATGTTATCCTGATTTTGCGGAGAAACTTACCAATGCTTCCTATATGAAACAGCCAGTTGTTGTTGATGGTATCTTTATTACCTCGCGCGGCGCTGGGACAACAATTGAATTTGCCGCGGCTATTATAGAACGTTTTAAAAATAAAGAGACAGCAGACACAATATTAGAAAAAATAATATATAATGACAATTATGATAATTAAACTATATCATTTTTAACTTTCCCCATTTTTAAAAGGGAATAATCTAATGTTATTGATAACACAGATATTTTGCCAATTTTACTCTGTGTACATGATTTTCATTTAAAATTTAAATGGAACAATCAGGAAATGCAGCCTCATCTGGCAACGCTACGCTTTGAAGAAGGTCTAATGCCTTTGCAAACTTCGATGAATGATTTATGCGCCCCTTTCGCAAACTTACGGCAATGCAGTAGTGTGCTATGTTTTTCGTAGAGGCACTCAGAGGCCGTCGGTGCTTATATTCTGCTTTGCAGGATATTATGCACCGTTACGTGCCTCTGCGTAGCGGAAGCGTGCCTTCTAGGAAAACATAGCACACTGCTACATGCCGCTTAGACATGCTTCGGGGCGCATATTCCATCGAAGTTTTACAAAGCAAAGACCTTCTATCAAAGCTAGTTGTCTGGCGATGAGGCTGCATTCCTGGTTGTTCCACCTGAAGTTTTTTGGATCATCATGCAATCACAGAGTAAAATTGGCAAAACTCCACTGCCTATCAATAACATCAGATTATCCTCTTTAAAAAAATGGAAAAACAAAATATCAATGTATTGACAAATCCAAAGATATAAGGTAATATCTGTAACACTTGAACAGAATAGAACTCATCGGAGAACTTATGACCGCAGTCATAATGTTGAGAAGATGTCGAGTGCGCTCGGTTATGTATTGAACCGGGCGCCTATTTTTTTAGGAGTGCAGGTAGGTAACACTGCGAAACAACGATAGCCTGGTGTTTTAGCCATGAAAGTGTTTATGCTGGCAAGGCTGGCATAACCGTATGGGTGAAAGAAAAAAGATGGAAGGACAGAATGCAAACACACATCTTTCACCCTTTGTGTGTTTGCGCCTCAAATGATAATACAAGCTTTTTCGCTTGAGGTTTGGTGCAATATATGAAAATACAATTGTCAGACCACTTTACTTACAAACGACTGCTGCGTTTTGTCATGTCACCAGTATTAATGATGATATTTACATCACTATACAGCGTTGTTGACGGTTTCTTTGTTTCTAACTTTGTTGGAAAAACATCATTCGCCGCTGTCAATTTAATTATGCCAATTATGATGGGAACTGCAACCATCGGTTTTATGATTGGAAGCGGCGGCAGTGCCATTGTTGCAAAAACTCTTGGCGAAAAGAAAAATGAACTTGCAAACCAGTATTTTTCAATGCTCGTATATGCAGCTGCTGCAATTGGCATTACTATTTCTGCCATATGTTTTATTTTTATCCGTCCGATTTCTATTCTACTTGGGGCAGATGGAGAACTTTTGGAAAATTGTGTTATCTATGGCAGAATCCTTTTTGTGACACAGCCAGCCTTTATGTTGCAAAATATTTTCCAGAGCTTTTTTATTACGGCACAGAAACCAGACCTCAGCCTTAGAATGTCAATTGCTTCTGGTTTAACAAATATGATCTTTGATTTTTTATTTATTGCTGTCTTTCACTGGGGAATCGCCGGAGCCGCCATTGCTACCGGACTGGGAGAGATTGTTGGCGGTATCGTGCCTATTTTCTATTTTGCAAGAAAAAACAGCAGCTTGCTGCACCTGACAAAAACAAAATTTAATAGAAAGATTTTTTTGAAAACCTGCACAAATGGTTCCTCTGAGATGGTTACCAATCTTTCTGCATCTATTGTAAATATTTTATACAACTTCCAACTTATGAAGTTAGCTGGCGAAAACGGTGTTGCGGCATATGGAGTTATAATGTATGTCAATTTCATTTTTATGGCAATCTTTTTCGGCTATTCGATAGGAAGCGCTCCGATTACAGGATATCACTATGGAGCTGGCAATCATGATGAGTTAAAGAACCTGTTTAAGAAAAGTTTGACCCTGGTTGCTTCTGCAGGCATTATTTTAACAATATTGGCAGAACTACTTTCCTCGCCGCTTGTCAAAATTTTTACAAGCTACGATGAAAAACTGTATGAAATGACCTGCCATGGTTTCAGGCTATACTGCCTCGCTTTCTTTATCATGGGAATCAATATCTGGGGATCGTCATTTTTTACTGCCCTCAGTGATGGGGCTGTGTCTGCGGCAATTTCCTTCCTGCGGACATTAATATTCCAGACGAGTATCGTTCTGATTCTGCCAACCATTCTTGGTATTGATGGAATATGGCTTGCAATTGTTGTTTCTGAACTATTGGCATTATGTGTAACTTTTACATTCTTCGCAAAAAAGCGAAAAATCTATCATTATTGATACTTAAACTAGTACAATGAATAAAGCCCTGCTCATCAAAATCAAAAGACGTGCAGGGCTTTATTCTCGCGTACGCAACAAACCACACGCAAAGCTTACAAGGACTTAAAAGTCCTTTGCACTTGGCGACAGCGCGCGGAATGTTTCACTTTATTAACTTACAAAAAATCTCTCCGTACTGTGTTAGCTGCAAAAAAGCCGTAAGCTTTTTCAGCACAGACGGTGCATTTTTTGCAGAATACATTCCATAGTTTCTTATTTTTTTACAATAATCTCATCTAAAACTTCATCAAATGCCTTTAGAAGCTTAGGGCTAAACGTACCGCATTCCCCATCATGTATCATCTGTACCGCTTTTTCATGGGAAAATGCCTTTTTATACACTCTCTCCGCAGTCAGTGCATCATATACATCGGCAACGGATACAACTTGTGCCCAGATTGATATATCATCACCGCTTAAGCCATCTGGATAGCCTCTTCCATCCCAGCGCTCATGATGATGGCGGCAGATATCATAACTATATTTATATACCCCTTCATCAATAATATCCGGTATATTTTGAAGAATCTCACACCCTTTTACAGTGTGCTGTTTCATAATCTCAAATTCTTCCTCCGTCAACCTTCCAGGCTTATTCAGAATTCGGTCTGGTATCGAAATCTTTCCTACGTCATGCAAAATAGAAGAGGTCACAATCTTATCAATTTCCTTCTTCGGTAAATGATGTTCTGGATACATCTCACTCACCTGCGTCATCAAAATCTTGGTCAACCTCCCGATCCTCTTAACATGTTCACCAGATTCACAGTCCCTAAACTCGATAACTGTCGCAAGAGTCTCCACCATAGACTGATTTAAGCTATTTAGGCGCTCCACCTGCTCCGCCACGATGTGCTCCAATTTATTTCTGTGTTCATATAACTCAATAATATTGTTAATTCGGCACTTCATGAAATTTGGCATAAATGGTTTTGAGATAACATCAACTGCACCAAGCTGATATCCTTCCATCAACGCCTTCGTGCTTTCTGCTGCAGTAATTAAAAAAACAGGGATATTTTCTATTGTCCCGCTTTTATTCATCTCCTTTAGTACCTCAAGTCCATTAATCCCTGGCATAATTAAATCCAATAGAACAGCAGAAATACCATAGTTTCCATTAATCATTTCAATTGCATCCAGCCCATTATCCGCTTCTAAGATATTATAATCATCTTTAAAAACTTCTGCCAGAATCGTACGGTTAATTTCAACATCATCTACAATTAATATTGTTGCTCTACTTTCACTCATTAAAAATCTCCCTAAAACTAATCATTCCTATAAACTAAATAAATATCATACGTATTTTTCAATACAAGCAAGGATTTCCTTCTGAACAGGCAAAATATTCCTTAGTATCTCCTTTGCCTCCTCTGGCTTATCACTGCGCAATAAGTTTACGATTTCTGTGTATGCCTCATACACTGGTGTGACAGAAAGATTCCCTGAAGCCCCTTTAATAGTATGTGTCTTTTCAATAATTTCTGCATAATCATTATTGTCAAAATCCGGGCTAACCTCCAGATCATTCATTACTTTAACAAATTTAACAAGCATTCTCTCATAAAGAGAGGAATTCCCCATCATGCGTTCTAGTCCCTCATCAACATTGACATCCAGAGCCTTTAATTCATCTAATAAAGCCATAAATACGTCTCCTTTATATTATACTTAAAATTTTTCTTGTTGCAGATAAAATCCTATATTGAAATCATTTTATAAGTTTTATGCAATGCCGAAATATAGCATCCCTATTTTATCATGTTTTTTACTTACCTGCAACTCTCAAATTAGCCGCCTTCTTTTAGAACAATCCTTTGACTGCCGGATAAATCTTTTTAAATTTCTGGTATCTTTCTTCATATTTCTGTACCAGCCCTGGTTCCGGCTCAACCGTATCTATCACCTTAACAATTTTATCTGCAGCTGTTTTCACATCTGGATATTCCCCACAGCCAACTGCAGCCAGCATCGCACCGCCAAGAGCCGGGCCTTCCTCGCTTTCAATTACATCCACTTTTATATTCATTACATTTGCAATAATCTTCTTCCACAGCACACTTTTTGCCCCGCCGCCGCAGATTTTGGTGCGCTCTATCTGGATTCCAAGGCTTCTTGCTATTTCAAGAGAATCCCGCAGCCCAAATGCAACTCCTTCCAACACTGCCTGCGTCATATCTTCCCTTGCTGTATCCATGGACATACCAATAAACATTGCCCTCGCATCTGGATTATTGTGCGGAGAACGCTCACCCATTAAATAAGGAAGATAAAATACGTTATTTTCTCCAAGCTTTGTAATGCCCGCCTGCTCCGCACCAAAATCATCCGTCTTTAAAATTTCCTCACTCCACCATTTATTGCAGGACGCTGCACTTAACATACACCCCATTAGATGGTAATTCCCATCCGCATGGGCAAAAGAATGCAGCGCATTGTTTTCATCCACACCAAATTTTTCACTAGAAATAAAAATCGTGCCGGATGTTCCCAAGGAAAGATTGCACATTCCATCACCAACTGTCCCAGTACCGACCGCTGCTGCCGCATTGTCTCCAGCCCCTGCAACTACCTTAACAGCCTGCGGCAACCCAAGCTCCTTCGCAATCTCTGGCTTTAATGTTCCCACAGCCTCATAACTCTCATACAATCTTGGCAATTGTTCCTCCCGGACCCCACATATTTCAAGCATCTCTTTTGACCAGCGCCTATTTTTTACATCCAAAAGAAGCATACCACTGGCATCCGATACATCTGTACAGAATGCGCCAGACAAACGATACGCCAGATAGTCCTTTGGAAGCATAATCTTAGCTATTTTTGCAAAATTTTCCGGCTCATGCTTCTTCATCCAAAGAAGTTTCGGTGCGGTAAATCCTGCAAAAGCAATGTTTGCAGTGTAATCTGACAACTTTTCTTTGCCAATCGCTTGATTAAGATAATCTGTCTCCTCGCCAGTTCGCCCATCATTCCACAAGATTGCCGGACGTATCACCCTATCGTTCTTATCCAAAGTAACTAATCCATGCATCTGCCCGCCAAAACTAATCCCTGCAATCTCTTCTTTCCTGCATGCCTCTGTCAATTCTCTGATCCCAGCCATAGACTGTACAAACCAGTCCTCCGGCCTTTGCTCTGACCACCCAGATTGCGGAAAATATAATGGATATTCTTTTGATACCATTTTATGTATCTTACCAGCCCCATCCATCAATAATAACTTCACTGCAGAAGTTCCAAGGTCTACCCCAATATATAACATATTTTTCTCCTCGCTCTCTTTCATAGTTTTTAGATTTTCATTTTACTACTTCTTAAAGACCAATAACACTTTAATATTTGGCAGAACAAGTATTCATTGAAAATTTTAATCTTATTCGGTAACCAGCTCCCTCACTTCAACCCTCTTAACTTTTCCCGACGCAAAGAATGCAAACAGAAAAAAGCAGACACAGATTAGTGCAACAGGAATAACCAGAGAAACAGCAGTAAACTGTACAGTAAAGTTGGTAATTCCCATGCTGCGCAGCAGACTGCTTAAAAGTCTTCCAGAAAAGAGTATGCTAAGGACTGTCCCAAGCAAGGAACCTGCCAGTGCCACAAGAAAGAAACGGATGGCAAACTGAAGGCGCAGATTGACGGCAGTAAAACCAAGCGCCTTATAAATACCAATATCCCTTTTCTCTTGTATAAATGTCTTTGTACATACCATCATAACAACAACCAGCGCAAAAAGCACGGAAAAAATATAGATAACCGCTTTCATTCCGTTAATTGCGATTGTATAGGTATCTTCCAGCATACCGCCATCTGCATTTGCCGTCGCCCTCAAAATATCTCCATAAGCAGCATTAAGCTTATCTGCAATCAGCTTGTTTTTGTCTGGGCTGCCCAAGCTATAACCGGCAAACCAAACAGAATCCATCCCAAAAACCTTCGCCCCCTCAAGTGACATTGCAAACGTCATTCCAGTATCATTGATACTTTGAAAGATACCTGAGACAAGAAATTCTTTTTTACTATTTCCATGTGTCACAACAGCCTTCTCCCCTATTTCCAGCCCCATCTCATCAGCAATCAGCTCTGTTATCACAATTTCATTGCCATACAGCGGCGCTCTGCCTTTTGTCACACAAATTACATCAGGGTTTTGATAAACCTGACAATAATATTCCTCGCCATTAATAGAATAATAAAGTGATGACCAATAATATTTTTTCTCAATGGGCGAATACTTCTCTACTACTTTTTCAATTTCTACAAGTTTCGCATCATCCACTTTTCCCAAAAACTCCATACTACACTCAGCATACAAAGCCCCCATAGACTCCAACGCCTTTTTGGAATCTAATACATTGCCTAACACGGTAATTGTCAGCATAAAAAAGATAAGGATAGAAACAATCGCAGTCATGCCAATATATTTGCGCTTGTAGGACGTAAATTGACGAAATGCAAGGCTGACGGAAAGGAATTGCTGAAGGATTGGTGCCTTAAGTCTGCTGTCAAAATAAACCTCGCTGCGCCCCCCGGAAATTGCCCTAACCGGAGAAACTTTCCCTATTTTTCTTGTAAGAAGCAAAATTAAAATAGCAGATACCACAAGAATCGTAAATATTAGGAAAAAGCTTTTCCAGACAGAAATCCCTTTGTCAGCAAGTATCCCAGTAATCGGCCAAAATGCATTTCCCAGTGCACGGCATAAAGGAATCGCAAGAATGATTCCGGCCACCGCTCCAATCGCCTGCGCAAGAAGATACTGAAAAATCCAAATCGCCCTTACTTTATTTTTTGTAAACCCCTGCGACTTTAAGACACCTATATTCACATAATCCATCTCAATTCCTGTCGAAATGCTGTGTGCCATAACAATAAGAACCACAAGAAATAGAAACAAAATAAAGACCATTAATATAGTAAGAACCGTATTCAGAAAAAGAGAAGTATAATGTACTGACATATCCCTCGTCAGCGTTCCCAGAGAATGGTCAACAATCCCTGTATCCAAATTGATTCTGCGTTTAAACTTTCCATCCGTAAGCTTACAGTCAGCAGACTTATATAGCTGCACAACACAGCATCTTCCAATTCCCTCCACTGTCTTCTTATCAGCAACAGCCGCATCCCTGGACAATCTATTAAAATCCTCATCATTAATAAAAACCTGTTTCCAGCCAATCATAGAACTCCCAAACATAGGCTCAGCAACAATGCCTTTTACTACAAATGCATATTTTCTATCCGATATCGTAAATGTAATACTATCACCTATTCTGCATTCCATCCTGGTCATAGCACCCTGCGTAACATAAATCTCGCCGCTTTTTAGAAAAGACAAGGGCTCTTTTTCATAACCAGATAAGGTATTATTTAATACTTTATATTTCTTATCGTATTTTAACAGAAACCACGGATTCTGCTCCGTTTTTCCGCCCGCACTAATTTCTGCGCTTCTAATAGCATCTGTCTTACTAACCCGTTCTATCAGAGGATGCGTTTTGAGTGAATCCATGACTTCCTCCGTAACAGTCTCATTCTTCAAAAACACATATAAATTTCCCGAATCAATCTGCCGATATGCTGTATCAAGCCCGCTTCTATAATTGTCAAGCACACTTAATATGGCTGTCAAAGACATCGAGATAATAACCATTAATAATATAATTCCAGTAAATGAACCCTTTCTCCGATAAATATTTGCTTTAATCAATGTAATAATTTCCATATTCCACCTCACCATTTCATTGAGGAAAGCCATGCATTCACTTGTTCCTCACGGCTCCTCTCCTTATCAGGGTGATATGCAGAAAGCACCAGATTTCCAACAATTTTCCCATCCTCAAGATACAGCAGCCTTGTTGCCCTGAGGGCCGCTTTCAAATCATGTGTAACCATTAAAATGCTCTGTCCTGCCTGATTCAAACTGGTAAGAAGATTTAATACTTCTGTTGTATTTTTTCGGTTTAACGCCCCAGTCGGCTCATCGGCAAATAGAAGCTTGGGGCTGTTAATCACTGCCCTGGCAATCGCACACCGCTGCTGCTCACCGCCAGACACTTGTGATGGCAGATGTGACCTGATGTGGGAAATCCCCATCTGCTCCATCAGCTCATTCGCATGTATTTTAACCTGCGAAGTACGCCTCTCCTTGTTCAGCCACCCAGAAACTACAATATTTTCATATAAGGAAAGGTTGCTGACAAGGTACATCTGCTGAAAAATAAATCCAAAATCCCCCCTGCGAAGTTTTGCAAGTTTCTTTTCACCCATAGCCACAATATCTTCATCCTTATAAATCACTTTTCCTGCCGTTGCCCTATCCATACCGCTTAGGGCATAAAGTAATGTGGACTTTCCTGAACCGGAAGCCCCCATAATCACAGTCAGGTCACCTTCATAAAGTTCTAGGTCAATATTGGATAGAATATGAACTTGCCCGCCATTATGGGCAAAGCTTTTACAAAGCCCATCCGCTGATAAAATCACATTTTTCATTCTCTCTTTCCTTTCTTAACTACTATGCTGCTTTTAGCAGCATCACTATAAGTAAAGTATGATATGTGCATTTTACCTCGAAATATATTAAGAAATCCTTAAGGATAATTAAACAGAAGAAACCGGAAGGCTAAGTACCACTTCCAGCCCATTCCCACAATTATCTAAAACCACACTGCCCCGCATCTGCTCCATAATATATTTAACGATATATAATCCAAGTCCAGAACCCTGCTCGCTCCCGCAATTTTTCCCACGATAGAACTTATCAAAAATAAATGGCATATCCTCATCGCAAATACCAGAACCATAATCTCTAAAATAAATATTCACATAACGCCCTTTTAGCAAAATTTTTACATCAATCTGAGTCTTTGCGTATTTTCTAGCATTATTAATTAAATTTTCCATAATCTGCATCATTCTGTTTTTATCTGCATTTACTAACGCTTTAAAATCAGGACTATAAAAACAGATATCATTGTGTTCTGCTGCTATTTCATTGATAGCACATTCCAGAAAACTACATAACTCAAATTCTTCCAGATTGATTTTTAATTTTTCCAGATCAGAAAGAGAATGCAGAAATAAGTCATTTGTCAACTTAGACACTTCATCACATTTACGCATAATAACTGATAAATACTTTGAGCGTTTTTCAGGAGTATTGTCTAGATTTGCTTCCAATCCCTCTGCATATGCACGGATAGACGAAATTGGTGTTTTAATATCATGGGATAGCGTTGCGATTACCGTTTTATTATTTTCAGTCGCTTCACGTTCACAAGAGCGTGCTTTTGTAATTTCCCTGCGCATACTATCAAACGCCCATGTAAATTCTCCAAAATAGTTAGACCTTTCATAATTGAGCGACATGTCAAAGTTCCCCCGCGCTATATTTCCAACAAAATCCTTCATCTTCTCAAAAGGCCGTAAAATCATAAAATACAGATAGCCAAAAACCACAAAAAGAAAGATAAGGCATATCCCACACAAAAGCAATACTCCGTCATTGCTACTATAACTTCTGCTTTCTAAATTTCGGATACTCTGCTGCAATTTTGCCGCCTTTTTGGCTGCTTCTTCTAGTTTACCCATACGGGCAAGCTGCTCAATCTCATTTGCAGCAACAATTTGTTCCGACCGTATACCTGATGAATCATCAGTCTTACCTGAAACGTAAAAATAAGTGGTTATACCAAGGATAACCACTATAAAAAACACTACTATGCCCAATAATCTTTTTATCATTCCGCCACCTCCAGCATATATCCAACGCCCCAGACTGTTTTTAAATATGCAGGCTTTGACGGGGTGTCTTCCAGCTTTTCCCTTAACCAGCGAATGTGTACAGTCAATGTAGAGGGCTCCACTGCAGAAAATGCCCCCCAGACCCCAGATAATAATTTTTCTTTGGATACCGCTGTATTTTTGTGTTCACAAAGATATGCTAACAAATCAAATTCACGCAGGGAAAGCGCGACTTCTTTACTGTTCTTTTGCACCGAGCGGGCGGTGATATTCACCGTAATATCTCCAAACCCCACAATCTTTTCCTGTTCCTCAAAGCCATATGTACGGCGGATCAGCGCATTAATCCGAGACAGCAGTTCTTTCATGGAATATGGTTTTGGAAGATAATCGTCACCGCCAATATCAAATCCCGTAATACGATCCACTTCGTTTACCCGTGCGCTTGCAAAAATCACCGGCACAGTAGAGACACGGCGGAGCTCCTGACACAACTCAAATCCCGTTATGCCAGGCAAATTAATATCCAATACCACAAGATGATATTTCTTTTTAGAAAGCAGCTCCAGACCAGCATCACTATCTCCCGCGCAATCCACCTGATAACCATAGCTTTCAAGCATATCTGATATAATATATGACAAGTCCTTATCATCATCAATTAACAAAATTTGTTTGTCAGACATAGCTTCTCCCCAATTAAACCACTTTTACCGTTACGGCTGATATCTTCCCATTGTATGTTCCCACAGTAATCTGGCAATTTCCGCGCTTTTTTGCCCTGATCACCCCACTTTTAGTAACACTTAAAATCTCTGGATTGCTGCTTTTATAGGTAAGTTTTTTGGAATAACATCCAGAAGGTATCTGGCACTTAAGTTTTTTCGTTTTCCCTACTTTTAAAGAGACATTTTCAGGTAGCAGCTTAACCTGATAAGGCGCTTTGCGGATATGTATCACCGCAGTTCCCTTGTATCCATTTTTGCCTACTACAGTAATGGTAACATCCCCAGCTTTTTTTGTATGAACTACTCCTTTGGAGGAAACCGCAGCTAACTTTTTATTGGAAGATTTCCATTTTTTTATAGATGCTCTGTTTATCCCCTTCAAATATGATGCTTTAAGTTTCACGACCTCGCCTGCACCGACACGAATCCCGCTATCTGGTTTTATGGCAAGCTGTGTAACCAACACTTTTACAGAAACTTTTTCTCCATTGCTGAGTGCCGCTGTAACCACAGCCTTGCCAGCCCCGTTACCAATTATCATTCCATCGGAAGTTACCATTGCGACAGCCATATTGGATGTTGTGTAGATTACTCTTTCAGTAGCATTTTGCGGTTCCAGCTTTACTCCAAGAGAAACACGCTCTCCATATGCCAGTTCTATCAAATCATTTTTTAATGAAATCCCTTCTGCTTTCTCTATTTCTGTAGAATTTTCCCCTTCTTCCACCTCAATTGCGTCAATATGTAAGATATCTTCGTTTACAAGCTTTATCTGAACCGTATGCTCTTTTTTCTCCAAACCGCTTAGTTGGTAAAATGCCGACCTATATTCTGTGGCCTTTACCGGATAACGATTTTCTATTTCTTTCCCGTCCAGGCTAATGTTTATTTTTGCCCCAGCAAGATTATTTCCAAGAATGCTGATTCCCGTTCCCTGAAAGGAATAAGTAAGAGAATCGGACTTTTCTACCATTGTAGAAACCGTCCCTCCAAAGTTGCGGTAACTATTTCCCTGCTGACGTCTTACCTTCCCGCTAAAATTCAAGGCAGAATCCAGGTCATCTACTCTTTTTATATGACTTACACCGCCTTGAACTGGAATAACTTTGACATTGTCAAAACAATTTTTATTGTAAGCACTTGCAAGTGCAGCCCGGCCAGAATTAACGGGAGACTTTTTCACATTCTTTCTAACCACCAGCTCATTATTAATATAGGCACTTACCTTATTTCCAACAACCTTAAGCTTTAAGTTGACCAACCTGCCCTCTTTCATTCCAGAAACCATGCCCTCTGCAATCTTCCCCTGATTGCTGTAGAGCGCCCACGAGCCCGCTCTATAAATTCTAAGTTGGTATCCGTTTTCTGCTGTTGACTGCCCTACATTGTAACGTGCTATAATCGCAGCATAATTTTTTGCATTTTCAGTGGAATCCAACACAACATCTGCTGATAAAATATAATCCTTCCATGTATCATCCCCAAAGGACGTAAGAGGCTCAACCGGAATCCCGTCCTGGCCAGCTGGCAAATGGTCTTTGTTAATCTGCTGACGCAGGACATGGTTTCCATTTCCCTGCGCCACCACTTCAAACGCACCATTGACATCACAAGTATAGCGTGGTGTTTTGCCTCTGCGTTTTAGGTAGGAGTTTTTATATTCAAAATCATCAGTATATGGAAGTGCCAATCTAGTATTTTTCGGAGTTCCTATACTTGTTTTTGACTTTCTTTTTGTATATTCTGTCTGGCCAGTTGTTGTTGTTAACGTAACCATTGCATACGGTTTAACTGTTATTTCATAAATATAGGCATCCCCCTTCTTTGTTGGATGCAGCGTGCCAATATTTTCTAGCCAATGGGCATCATATTCCTCATCGGCATCATTGCTCTTTGTCTCCCAGACAGAAACTTTGGAAGATGCTTTTTTAAGATTTGTTACATTTATCTCATAAGTTCTCGCTGTTTTGCTATCATTTGTAATTACAACCGAATAATCTCCGGTTGACTTTTTTGCAGCCGTCAGATAAGTATCTTTTGTTTCTATAATAGATTGCCCATCCTGCTGCCCATCTCCATAGCATCCACTGTCTACGAACTTCCATCCCTTTTTAATAAAGTTCGTAAAATGCATCGCCATTACAAGCCCATTTGAAACAGAGTAATCGCCAGACCATGGCGAGTTTGCCTGAACGAGCTGCCCCTGATAAGCTGATGAATCAATATAATTAGAAGCCGCTGCCGTCTGGAATTCATACATTGTTATGTCAGATTGCGCCATTCCAATTATAATACGGTTCGCAATATCAAGCATCCCGCCTGTTCCAGAAGTATTTCTGCCATCAACCGTATTATTTGCCCCAAAGATAGAATCTGTTGTCACAGCCGCCCCCTCGCTAAGCCAAATCTCTTTATTATAATCTGCATGGAGCTTCTTTATATTATCATCGGTGAACACGTTTCCATGACATCCAATCACATCCACCGCGTCTCGGTACTCCGTATCCTGCAACATCTCATTTGCCACATTCATTGTGTCGGCCTCATCTGCCGCCACTATTTTAATCTTGCTATAATCATACCGCTGTATCTTTTCCGTATTTAGGGCTCTGCGCAGATATTTCGTCCAATCCTTTTCAATTGCCGTCTCATTACAGTTTGCACTAATATACGAAAATGTAATATCCCATTTGTCATATGCTGCATCTATTGTTTCCTTATACCAACGGTATCTTGCCTGAAAACCTGACTGGTTGCCCTGCCCATATGCCTGTTCCACCCATGCAGGCATCCCCTTGCAAATCATATCTATTGTAATATTTGAATTAATTGTTAGCGCATCATGGGCAAACATAAAACCAGCACCGCGCAGAACATCCGCTTTCTGGCTTGCAGAACGTTTTGTAGCCGGTTCTGCACCCACAGAAGAATCTAAGTCATTCCCAAGCTCTATTTTAATGTGGGAAAGTCCGGCCCCAGTTTTAGGATGGAATAGCCAATTCATAATCTCCCAGTATTGCTCCTTATGTTCCTCTTTGTAATCCATCAAAAGCCTTGAAGAATTGCTGCAAGTAACCGCGCCAAGCCCACGAAAAGAGCTGTTTTCCGCGGTCACCATAGTATCCCCATCAATGGTAAGCGTTTTAACCTTTTCTTCCTTTTTTATCACGCCCCTTCCTGCTGCATCTGTCCCAGGCAACATGCTGGCCGCGCCAAGCATCATGCTCCCAGCCAAAATCCAACACAATCCTTTTTTCCATATATTCATACTGATTTCCCCCTTAAGAATTGTAATTAAGTTATACAATCCCTTTGCTTGCTTTCTATCCTACTCCTGCGCTTTCCGGTTAATATATTCTGTTTTATATTTTGAATATACAATTGTCTGGTCATGGTACAGACCGTAGTACCCTGACATCAGATAGCTAACGCTGATTGCAATCATAAAATAAGGAACTGCCTCATATCCAAATAATTCAAATGCAATAAGCATGGATGAAATCGGACAATTTGTCACACCACAAAAAACAGCAATCATCCCCACTGCCGCGCAAAGCGAAGGTGAAATTCCCAAAATCTGCCCAAAAAGGCAGCCAAATGTTGCCCCCACATAAAACGATGGGACAATCTCACCCCCTTTAAACCCAGCCTCTATTGTTAATGCCGTAAAGATAATTTTTAGTAAAAATGCTTCTGGGCGCACCTCACCTTTTATCGCATTCTCTATAACCGGTACGCCTGCTCCCATATAATCCGAAGTATGTAGCACAATAGTCAGCAAAACAATAATTCCACTGGATACAATAATACGAATATACGGATTCCTCAACTTCGCCCGATAGAAATCCCCCAGAGAATGAAGCACCATACAAAATATCACACTTAACCCTGCACAGCAAAGCGCCAGTAAAATCACTTTAACACTTGGCAGCAGATGAAATTCTGGTATATGGCTAATCGCAAAAAGACTTGGATTAATGCCCATGTCCGTTGCCACTTTTGATGCAATCAGAGACGCAAAAACACATGGCACCAAGGCAGCGTAGTACATAATACCAACACTCACGACCTCCATCGCAAAAATAGATGCTGCAACCGGGGTTCCAAAAATAGCTGCAAATGCTGCACTCATCCCGCACATCACAACAATCCGCCTGTCCTTCTCATCAAAGCGAAACCACCTTCCCAACTGGTTTCCGATACTGCCTCCCAATTGCAGGGCAGCGCCCTCACGTCCTGCCGAACCACCGAAAAGATGTGTTATAATGGTAGAAATAAAAATAAGCGGTGCCATACGGAATGGCAATTCTGTTTCGGCGTGAATAGTAGACAACACCATATTCGTTCCCTTATCATTTTTATATTGAAAGATTCCATATAAAAAAACAATAAGTGCGCCTGCAGCGGGCAGAAGCAAAATCATCTCAGGGTGAACTGTTCGAAAGTCCGTCACTTTCCGCAGACAGTATGCAAAAAGCGTGCTAAAACCACCCACCACCAGACCGACAATCGTCGCAAACACGCACCATTTTAAAAATGTACCTATGTGGCGGTATATTCTTCTAATATAAAATTTAAACATTTCCTTCTGTCTCATCATTATCCTCCATGATATTATTATTACTTCGGCTGTTAAATCCCGCAGCTTTTCTCTATTGCCCTTTCTTATATATAGGAAACGATGCTACAGATAATATATAACAATTCCATGATTTTTGCAAAACATGGCTGCAATTTCTTTTTGGAACAAAACTCACCATCTTGAAACAAAAAACTACAAAACATAAAAATGCTGTTTTTGACTTTTCTAGCCCTCAATATTGACAAAATTCCAAAAAAAGTTATAATAATAATGATTATCATTAACAGGAGGTGTACCATGGCAACGGTCAGACGCAGCAGACAGCGCGAAGCAATCAAATCGTATTTGATGTCTACCACGGCACATCCCACCGCAGAAACAGTATATGATGATTTAAAAAAGGATTTCCCGAACATCAGCCTTGGCACAGTCTACCGAAACTTAAACTTTCTGGTAGAACACGGCGAGGCTCTCCGCATTAACTGCGGGGACGGTTTTGAACATTTTGATGGAAAAACTGCCCCGCATAACCACTTTCTCTGTAGAAGCTGCGGAAGCATAATTGATTTAGAAATGGATGGAATAGACCATATCGATATCATTGCGAATGCAGGTTTTAGCGGAATGATTGAAGATCATGTTATATATTTTCGCGGTTTATGTGAGGATTGCCAGAAAAATCATTTAGATTAAATTACTTATAGGGCATGTTTTAGATTGAAAAATTTAACAGTTTAAAAATTTTAAAAAAGCTGTTGACATTCTGTGAAAACATGTTATAATACTCATTAATCAGTAACCATTACTGATTAGGCGATATTAATAAAAAAATTATATAAAGAAAAGGAGAATTCAATTATGGCAAAATTTGTATGTTCTGTATGTGGTTATGTTTATGAGGGGGATGCTGCTCCAGAGAAATGTCCTCAGTGTGGAGTTGGAGCTGATAAGTTTAAAGAGCAGACTGGTGAAATGTCATGGGCTGCTGAACATATCGTTGGTGTTGCGCAGGGTGTTGATGAGGAGATTCTTCAGGGACTCCGCGATAACTTTAATGGCGAATGTTCAGAAGTAGGTATGTATCTTGCAATGTCTAGAGTTGCTCACCGCGAAGGTTATCCTGAAATTGGCCTTTACTGGGAAAAAGCTGCGTATGAGGAAGCTGAACATGCTGCAAAATTCGCTGAATTACTTGGTGAAGTTGTTACAGACAGCACAAAGAAAAACCTTGAGATGCGCGTAGAAGCTGAATGCGGTGCAACAGCAGGAAAGTTTGAGTTAGCTAAGAAGGCAAAAGCTGCAAATCTTGACGCAATTCACGACACTGTACATGAAATGGCAAGAGATGAGGCTAGACACGGCAAGGCATTTGAAGGGTTATTAAAAAGGTATTTTGGATAAGAAAAAAGCCCGTAATACTAAATATTTACGGTTAGAGAAAGATAATTTCAGATTAGGCGGTATAGCCCCGAATACAAGGGCTGTACCGTCTTTTCTTGTGCTCAGCGAGCGCATTTTCCTTATGCGCCTTGCCATTTCGTTTGCGTGACAGAAAGGAAATTGGTTTGATTGGTATCTTGATAATCTCAGGAAAAATCGCCTGGCTAAAAAATGTAAATGAAAAAAGATACCAAAAAATTATAAATCAAGGTTTAGAATTTTTAAAAGCATCAATTAGCTATTATATAATCTATTCTTTCTTGCAGAAATTAAGATGGTTTATGAGTATAGAAAAATGCCTGCACTCTATTTTTAAAGTGTAGGCATTTTACCATTAAGAGGAAAGTCAGTTGCATTCTTCCATAAAATAATTTAAGAGTTATTTTCTATTATCTCTTCGGATGCATCGGAAAAGGAAATTTCTACATCATTTTTTTTCATAAACAGAAGGCCAAACGAACGAGGACCACAGTTACTTGCAATTGCGGAAGACGCCTTCTGCAGATAAACATGTTTAAACGGACAATATTGGCGTACAAGCTCTTGAATATACTGCAGCATTTCATCGTTCATTCCGGCATATGTAATAAATAAAATCCGCCGATCAATATTTCTGGAATCCAAAAAGACTTTTCGGACATAACGTTTTGCAACATGTGCAAAACTGCCTATCTCCATACTACCAACGACCATTTTACTTTTTTTAAGCACAATAATGGGATGCAGCAGAAGCGTGTCGCAGAGAATTTGTATTCGTTTAGGTATTCTTCCTGCATGGCACATCATATGTGTGCTGTCTATAATAAAAGCTGAAGAGATATAACGTCTTAATTTTTTTATTGTTCTTATAATTTCCGTTTTTGAAGCGTGTTTTTCTGCCATATAAGCGGCATACAAAACAGATAATCCCATACTGCTCGAGAGATGCCCAGAATCTATTACAGTGACATTTTCAAAAGATTTTGCAGCTTCAAGCGCATTTTCATATCCCTGACTAACATGTTTGGCCATCGTAATATGTATAATGTTTTGCGCTTCCGTTAATCTTTCTGCAAAAAACCGTTCGTAATCTTTTTCTGTGGGAGCCTGGGAGAAACCGACTTTTCCGGCGGATATATGTTCTAAAAGCTCATCCGCCCCAAGTTCAATTTCATCTAGAAACCGTCCTTCTTCTGTACAGACATAGTAAGGGCATACGTAAATGCCAAATTCTTTTATCAAAGATTCTGGCAGATCACATACGCTGTCCGTTGTTACAATCAAGGAACGTCTTTTGGCTTGTTCAAAGATTAAGACATCTTTTCCGATTTCTGATTGGTTGATATCTTCGTTTAGTTCCACCAGTTCTTTAGGAAGAATACTAAGCATAGCCGCTTCCAGCAGCGCACCGCTAACTGGTTTTGCCAAATAACCGCTGAATCCTTCTTTTCGATAAAGAAGCTGATTGCTGCTTCCGGCATTAGCAGTTAGTGCAATGACAGGCGTATCTTGGCACAATCCTCCCCTCTGCGCACGAAGAGCATGGAGACAAGTAATCCCATCCATTTCTGGCATCAGGTGATCCATCAATATTCCATCATAATGCTGAATTTGCGTCAGTTTGAGGCATTCGGCTGCGCTTGCCGCGGTATCTATCTGAATTTTTGTTTCTAAAAGAAGCTTACGCACAACCATCAGATTCATTTCATTGTCATCTACTACGAGAATATGCGCTTCTGGAGCCTCAAAACTCTGCTGATATTGCTCTGTGTCATGAACTCTGGTACGGGAAGACAAAGTAAATGTTCCCAACGCTTCATTTTCAATAATATCTTGTTCTAGCATAACGACGAAAACAGATCCTTTTGTATAAACGCTGTTCACACTAATCTCGCCTCCCATCAATTCCACGAGCTGATGCACAATGCTAAGTCCAAGTCCGGTTCCTTCAATATGCCTGTTCTTTTCTTCATCTACTCTTTTAAATGCATTGAAAAGATATGGTATGTTCTCTTTTTTTACACCCAATCCAGTATCCTCCACAGTGTACCATACACGTACCCGATTTAGTGTCAGCCGTTCGCAGCGAACGGAGAGAGAAACATAACCTTCACTTGTATATTTCACGGCGTTGTTTAGTAAATTGATTAGTACCTGTTTAATGCGAATTTCGTCGCCACAGAGCATACTTGGAATGGAAGAATCTACATGCAGCTGAAAATCCAGGCCTTTTTCTTTTGCTTTAATCCAGATCATATTGACAATCTCAGAAAAAAGGGCTCCTGTTTCATAGGACACATTTACAATATCCATTTTTCCTGATTTGATCTTAGATAAATCCAAAATATCATTGATCAATGTAAGTAACATTTTGCTGGCGCCCTGGATATTTCTGGCATTTTCAGCAACGTCTTCTGAAATATCGCCTCTTAGAATAATTTCATTTAATCCAATAATTGTGTTGATGGGAGTCCGAATTTCATGGCTCATACTAGAGAAGAAATGATTTTCCGCCTTGTTTAATTCTTCAATTTCCTTTTTCTGCTGTATCGAAGTCTTATTTTCCTCTTCATACAATCGGTTTAGAAATAAAAGCAATACGCTCGTTAATGCGCCTACCATAATAACGGAATTTGCGGAATCAAAAAAGGTATGTTTCTGGATATTTTGTGCAACGTATTCCGGAAAATAATAGGCAACATAGTAGCAGAGCAGGGTTTCTGCCGTACAAAGCAGGAAAAATATAGCTTTCCGTTTTCCTTCCAAGGTTATGCTGATATAAATAAAACAAAGCACAAACCATTCTGGCATTCCACTGTAAAATCCACCTGCTGAAAAAAAACTTAATGGAAAAAGAATAAGGAACAATACCGAAATAAATGTAGCTCCTGCATTGATACATTTTTTTTGAATACTAAATTTTACAATCAGCGCAATAGCAATTAGGCTCACTATTAAAAGCAGTATATTGAAAAGGTTTCTGCCCATAGGCAAAATAAATATTAATGCGACCATACATATGCCCGTAGCTATGCGGAACATACGCTCCCGCAGACTAATCTTATGGTCAAAGATTAGTTCCAGCCATTTTTTAAACACGCAGCATTTCCTCCTCTCAAAACCGGATTCTATCAAAAAAGCAACAAAAGCTATATTTTGTCAATGGTTTTACAAATTTTATCATACAACTCAAGCAGCAGGGCATGGTTTTCTTGGATATAGTCCACATCTTCTTCCTTTCCAGCCTTTTCTAGTGCCTTTGCACATTCAGAAAGCTGTTCTGCACCAATCGTTAATGATGTGCTTTTTAATGCATGAACTTTAATTGCGTAATTGGCCCAATCCGCAGCTTCATATAGGGAAACGATTTCCTCTTTTTTTTCTGCATATTGAGACAAGAACGTTTCAAGCATTTCCATATAAAAATCTTTTTCCCCTGAACAATAATCCAACCCCAATTGCACATTGATGCCATATTGCGCAAGGTCGTTTAAAGACAAAAGCGGGGAGTCTGACCCTGTTTCTTCTGGTATCTGTTCATTGGATGGGAAATTTTCGGATATATCTTTTTCTGTATGAACATAATTGGAATTTAAAAATGCAGTATGATATTGAATGCTATTTTTAGGAAGGCATTTGCGCAGTACTCTTTCTAAAACAGCCCGTTCAATCGGTTTTGGTATAAACTCTGTAAAGCCCTCGTATCGAAACATTTCCCTTGCTCCACTGATGGTATTTGCAGTTAAAGCAATGATTGGCAAATCCTGATAAATTCCATTGTTAATTTCCCGAATTTGCCTAAGTGTTTCCACACCGTCAAAACCAGGCATCATATGATCCAAAAAAACAATATCATAGGTATTGGTTTGGCATCGTGTAATTGCTTCCCTGCCGCTTAGGCAAGTATCTACCTGTATGCCATAGCTTCCTAAAACACCTTTTGCCACTAAAAGATTCATCTCTTCGTCATCTACAACTAAAACATGCACATCGACACAGGAAAACGGTCTGCGGCCTGCGGCCTGCGCTTCCTCGAATCTATTTTCTTTTGCTTCTCCGTTTAACAGATTTACAACGGAAAGAGCAAAAAATGGTTTGCGGAGCACAAGCAGTCTGCTGTTGCTGTGCAAGGAAAAATCTTTATTAGCAATGATTACAACTTGAATGTCTTTCGGAAGATTTTCATAATAAGAACTGTTCTCTTCATATTCCATCTGTGCTATAAACAAATGGGTCACTTTATGATGTTTCAGCAATTTTAGCAGTCCGTCAAAATTATGGGTCTGATATCCTTTGATGTTAAGTCCTTCTATCATATGTAAAATCATTTTGTCATAGTAGCCTCTTACTTCGTCACAGCTGTATTTTTCGGTTCTGAAATAACATGCGACACAGATACTTTCTACATTGGAAATAGACATACTTGGCGTATGGTCTTTCACTTCCTGAGGGATAACGATGTGAGTCTGTAAACCTTCCTGCGATTTACTGTCAAAATGAATAAATCCACCCATGGCATGAAGAAGGCCTCTTGCAATTGGAAGTCCAAGTCCAAGTCCACTGGCATAACGATCGCTTCCAGATTCTGCCTGATAAAAATCGTTACACATCTGCGTAATCTGAGAATCCGTCATGCCAATTCCGGTATCGTAAATATCTATAATCAAGTTAATGCCATAACTTTCTTTACGATAATCAATACAGATGTCAATGCCGCCCTCTTCTGTAAATTTGATGGAATTTTCTACTAGAATTTTTAGTACATGTGAAATTTTTTCGGCATCCCCAATCAGTACTGTGGGCATTCTGGGATTCATATCGAACACAATTTCCAGTTGCTGTCTGCTGTTTTGCATAGCAATTGTGGTGATGACATCGTTAAGCAGAGATGTGATCATATATTCTTCTTTTGCTGCAGTAAGTGTGCCTTCCACAATCTCTGTATAATCTAAAATATTATTAATTTGATTGGACAGACGTTTTCCGGCCATTTGTATGGACCGTATGTCTTCTAAAATTTCTGGTGAAATGTTTTTTTCCAGTGTAACTTCACTGATTCCAATAACCATGTTAATAGGCGTCCTAAGTTCGTGGGATACATTTGACATAAAATCAGCGTTTTGCCTTCCTGCCTTTTCTAATTGAGCAAGTGTGTTGTCATAATGTTTTCTTGCGCTGTTTCTTCTGTTAATTCGGTACCTTGCAATCGCTGCCGCACCAAATACTATCACACCGCCAATTCCCAGCCGCACCATGTTTTGATAACCCATATCAAGAGAGATGGTATGTAAAAGCAAAAAATGATATAACAGCGAAAACAAATACAGCACAATCGTCATATACAGCAAACGTTTTCTGTCAAACATGGAAAAAATAAGAACCAACATACAAGCCACAGCAGATATTTCAAACAAAACGGCTTGGTGTACAGCAAAGAAAAAAAATCCGATCATCAGAAGTCCAATACACAAATTTTCATATAAAACATTGGAGCCAGATCTTCCAATATGCAGACACCACACAGCAGAACTACCAATTACAATAATCGGAATCATCCAAGACTCCCATGACATAACTATCGTAGCAAAAATCAGCATCACGCCAAACACGGTAATAATACTTGCCAAAAGCAGATGCATACTTGTCTGCTCTTCCGTTCTCATTTTTTCTCAAACCCCTTTGCAATTCGTTTTAGCAATTCCTGTGGTATATATGGCTTTTTCAGATAATTAACAGCTCCCAAGCTAAGCGCATCTAGTACGTCATCCTCGTCACCCGATGCCGTCAGGAAAATCACGGGAATATCAATAGCATCATCTCTCATGCGTTCAAACGTTTCAATCCCATTCATGTTGGGCATTGCAATATCAAGAAGAACCATATCTATTTTTTCACTTTTTAACATATGCAAAGCTTCCTCTCCTGATTTTGCAAAAAGCACATCATAATAATTTTGAAGAATTATTTTTGTCCTCTTTAAATTCATCGCATCGTCGTCAACTACTAAAATACATTTCTCCATACAACTGTCTCCTTATTCATTTATATACGCTTAGAATTCATTTTAAAACAGAATTCAGATAAAATCAACCCCCATGTTTTAACAACGATAATGTAACTTTACCTGTAGAAGCCAAAAAGCCAATTGTAAGGAATGTGTGATTATCGTGAAAAATGTCCCCTGTGAAGAGTGTGCGCAGTGCGGCGCAAAATATTATTCAGATGAAACAGCACGACAGTTAGAGAAGTTAGTGAACACAGCCAAACAGCTTATGCAGGAGATCTCAGTAATCAATTATACAAAGGTTGCATAGCTTGATGATTAAGAGGTACTTCGGTATCTCTTTTTCTATATATTCATATCAAAAATGAAAGGAAGGGATTGAATCAGAAATGATTTGTTCCCTTTTTGAAATGACTCTGAAAGAAGTGTTTCAGAATGGTATCAAAAGTAACAAAAAAGAAAAGGGCAATAACTATGTATATACATTGTAAATGCGAATCCATATATCATCTATTCCTTGGTAATTGGTGTACATATTCCAAGAAAGCCCTGGCCGCTTTCCCCTCTTTTTCATTATATTCCCATCCAAGTTTCTTCCCAACAAACTGTGCCGCGATGCTAAACAACTCGCACATACCCAAAACAGACTTCCATGCATTATCAATATTCGCATCGAAATAAGTTGCCATAAACATTTGCCATTCTTCATCTGAAAGCCACTTATACAGATATTTTGATGATTTTCCGGTGCTTACTGACCATTCTGTTAAGATACCAACTTTCCAATTTAACATAGTAATAAGCTGAGCTCTTACAACATGATTTGTCATGTCCTGTACATAAGGAATCTCCTCCCGCCATAATCCTTTTGCTATATTATTGGTACACCACCAAAACTCATTACAAACTGCTAAATATTGTTCTTCCGTTGGCTCTTTAACCCAATACTGACAATCTGTTGCTGCTTCTATTTCGGGTAATATAGATTCTTTATCTAACAAAATTTTGCATAGTTTATCATCTTGAATATGCTGTAGTGCGTAATCAATAGACTGCACTCTTAAGTCAATTCTAATTCCGTCTGCAAATTGCATGAGCCATCCATACGAGTTTTTCTTATCACTTGGATAATATGGATTTTCATCAGGATATTGCATGTAAAAAATTTCTCCAAAAAGATTAATCCAGTCTTTGTCTTCTATAAAACTTTTGGTGTCTTCCACAACATAAACAATATCATAATCTTGAAAAATATCTTTTGGAACTTTTTCGTTTGTTCTTGAACCATTCATATAAACAGCTTTAATCCTGACATCACTTTTTGCAATGCCTAAAATAAGGTCGTACATTTCATTTTCTGTTCTCATAATCACACCTCCGTTATCGCCTGCACTGTAATTTTCATGGCTGCTGTAAAAAAAACCATTTCTTTTGTTTTTCGGTAAAAGCCATCTGTTGTCCATGTTTTGCAGGTTTTATAATTTAATTCCGCATTTTCTAACACTCTACATATTGCTTTAATTGGAGCAGATTCTAATTCAATTTCCCGTGATGGCTGCAAATAATAATATGATGTTCCTTCCTGTCTAAGTGCTGCGGTAGGAACAAAAACAAGCCTTCAAAATCATCTATTTCAGCCTCTATAAAAAGCATTACAGCTTTCGGTGGGAAATTATATCAGAATGACGCCCTGACATTATAATTGCACTTTGTTCCGAATGTTCATCATTTACAGTCCCGTTATCCAAAAGCATATTGATGAAATTGCAGAAAGAGGTGTCATTATATACTTTTCTTTATTACTGCTGGAAATAAGATTCATAATTGTATTAATTGAAAGATATACTGCCATAACAATACAGATTATTTTGGTTTTACTATCTGAAAACCATAATGGGATAAATCCTCCCATTTGTAAGATTATTATCACAAAAAATATTTGCAAGATAATCTATCCCACTAAAATAATCCTTAATTTTTGGGGAAAATCTCTATATTGTCCTCTTTCTAAAATTTAAGATAATTATTCAATCCAATATGTCTCATCATTGTAGTTCTGAATGTAACATTTAGGCGGAGTTTGCTTTATCACTTGATAAACATTAAAGTAATCTGGATACGGACTGATAAGTCCCATTATTGAAAAGCCAAACAAAAAACCATTCCAAGACTTCCAAGCAATAGGGCTAAACAAAAACAGCACAATAGGCACAATCCCTAATAACAAAGGAAGTAAAGACATCAGGATAAATCTCCATTTTTTCAATGGATAAGATACCAAAGCAACAGCGGCAAAAGACTTCAGATGAAACCCTATATAAACAGTTGCGTTTGCAGGATATACAATAGCGTGTAACCATTCGTGGACAATCAATCCAAGAAAGCCAGCAATAAATCCAATAACAAAAAATACAGGGGATATAATCCTTTCTCCAGCAAGAAAAGTTTTAAGAAAAATAGATAAAAAAACCACAGTAAATGGAACAACTGCAAATGGCAATGCCTTTATCATCATTTCTTTCATCGTAGTAGGCAACGCCATTTTCTTTGCTCTACAATCCAGATTTCCTTTTTGATAATCTGCTATTTCACTATTGATTATACCAACCCATTTTATGTGTGACATTGAAATCTTTCGCTCCTTTAATATTTGTATTCACCTTTTATAACGAATTATAGCATAAAAATGCAAAATTTCTACTATCTATCCCAAACACCTATTCTTTTTCTTCGTAAGATGTAGGCTTTAGGAATGTAAAAGGCCTTGTTCTATTTTTGTTTATAGCAAGAAATCACAGTGGGCAAGAGGTTTCCCTATACCCACTATATTTTCAAGGAAATAAGCGTTACGCTTGTTAGTTGCAAATCAGTTCGCTACATACAATTATAAGTGTACCTATTGTAGTAGACTGTGCCGCATTACATAGGTGTTCCTACCTCAATCAAATTACCGTCTAAATCGTAAAAACGGATTACCTTTTGTCCCCAGCTATGCGTCATAAGTCGATTGACGTATTGAATTGAGGGATACGTTTTATCCAATTTTTCAATAAATGCTTCTATATCTTGTTCTTCAAAATACAGTTCACAAGAATTACTTTTCGGAATAATATCTTTTCCCAAAAACTTTTTCCAAATTTTTTCATCCTGGAGTACAAGACCTTCCGTCAAAATCATATTGCCATCATTGTCAAGCACCATCTCAAGACCAAACAAATCATGGTAAAATTGTTTTGATTTTTCTATATCTTTAACAACAATCAAAATGTTCTTTAATTTCATTGTCAGTATCCCTCCAAATGCAGATTTGTTAAAGGAATTATACCATAAACTATTTGATAATAGCACTTTTTTGAATAATATTTTACCTATCTATGCAATATATCAAAAAATCGCTAAATACACAGTAGTAAACAGCATTACTTCGTAGAGGGCTAAACCGGGATGTCATAATTCACTTTTTAGTTCTCGACCACCGCATCATCCACGGTATAATTCCCAAGGGAATTTTCTTTCACCTGAATACATACGAAACTAATTGCAGAATCTTCTGCTGCAAAAAACTGTCTCTTTCCTGCAGGAGAAATGCGAATCCAATCTCCAGCCGCAAGCTCTAGATCTTCGCCATCAATAACTACTTTTCCTTTTCCCTCAAGAACAGCATATATTTCTTCATTGTTCTTATGAGAATGAATAAAAGGCACACTTGCCCCTGCCGGCAAACTGTTAATACTAATCTCTGCCCCTGTTAAAGAAAGTTTGTCATGAAGCTCTGTCCTTGCATCCTGCGCCACACTAACCTTACTAAAATTTTCCATAATCTTTACCTCCATACATTCATTGTAACATCAATTGATACAATGAATGTAGCACACTTTTGTTGTACTGTCAATAGTTACAACGCGTAATTAGAAAATATACAGCAATTGCCTTCCAAAACTGTGGAAAATATTACATCTGTATCAATTCCTTTGCGTCATTCATGATATCCTGTATTGACACTGACCTCATTTCTTCTTCCATCGCTTTTTGTATTTCTTCCAGCCTTACATCTAAAAGTGAATGAATATTTTTCCCTACAGGACAAAGTTGATTAGGACTTTCATGGAAATGAAAAAGATTTCCATCTTCCACACATTCTACTGCATGATACAAATCCAATAATGTAATTTCATTTAATGGTTTTTCTATATCTGTTCCCCCACTTCCCCGCTTAACATTGATTAGTCCTGCCTTTTTTAGCTGCTGTAACAAACGCCTTATAACAACAGGGTTTACATTAACACTTGACGCAAGGAAATCACTCGTAACCTTATAATCGTTTTTAAATGTTTCTATACATATCAGAACATGGACAGCAATCGTAAATCTGCTTGATATCTGCATATTACACCTCATTTCTACTTAACACTTTCATATCTCATAATGCTTATCTTTTCTCCCTATGTGCTGTTATTATTGTATAACTATGGGCATTTACTGTAATAACAATATCATCTACAGATATATACCAGTTTTTCCCTTTTCTTGTAATAACTGCATGAGCCGAACGTATTATTTCTTTGCACCATGCGACAACATCTGCTGTATCCAAAGACAAATTCCGTTTTATCCGTACATTTCCCAAGTCTGTTGTGTGCAATTCATCTAAATGATCCAGCAATTCTAAGTTAGAGCTTATCTCTTTTGTTGACTTCACAAGACTATGAGTTTCATCATTAATCGTCATTCCCAGATGATACGCTTCCTCCAATGCCCTTGTCCCCTTAATGTCTCCTATATCCTTAACCCCTCTCACAAGCACCATCCCTGCATTATCCAAATGAAAAAAATTAAGCACAAGTTGATACTGCAGTTTAATTGCGTCAAACAATTCTGGTAATGTTGCCGCCCCCACCAATAGCAGCGCCAACTTCTTTACCCGAAATTCATTTCTCATAGGTGTATGTAATCTATCAATAATCGCTTTTAATTCAGCACTTATTCCATAAAAATAAACTGGAGAGGCGACTACTACTATATCAGCAACCTTCAGCTTCGTATAAATTTCTGTCATATCGTCCTTTTGAAAACATTGGTTTCCCTCTCTTGTAAAGCATGAATTACAGCCGATGCAGGGATTTACTTTATAATCCGCAACCGAAACTATCTCTACTATATTACTGTTGCCCGCTCCCTCCGCAAATGCCTGTGCAAGCAAATCTGTATTTCCACCTTTCCGCATACTGCCAGTTAAAACAACGATATTGCCCATTCTTCTTATTCCCCCTTGTAATTAAAAACGTCCTTGGTAAAACAAAAAAGACCGCACCTAACCCACCTATCCGCAACTGTATTTCCTAAACCAAGATATAACAAAATAAAAGAATATTTTCTTACTCATTTAGTATAACATGACGATGTGCTGAATTCCACATTCCAAAATCAAATATACGCGGCTGCTTTAATTTAATATATTTAGTTCTTTGCTATGTTGTACATGTATTCCAATATGTCCAACCCCTAAGATTATAGCAGCAACAATAAGCCATATAACTTTACCATATATCCCCAGTATAAAAATAGAAATTACTGGCAATGTCGCCCCTGCCACCGGTATACCTATGAAGCCGCTATAAAAATCTGATAATTCTTGCCCTCCCTGAAAATAGCGTATCCACCATAATTCATACATCACCATTAACACAAAGGCTACAATAAGCCACCAAGTCCAATTTGACCAACCGCGTAAATTAAAATCATCAAATATCAGCATACAAATGGTAGCAAAAACTTCACCTACTCTTTCAAAAATCAAAAATACTATATTTTCGTTTTCCTGCGTATATCCTTGCGGTTTCTTTCTTGTCCAAATAATATTAGGAATGAATAATAACAGCAAAAATATCAGTCCTATATATGAAAACCCCAAATGACCAGTCATGTGTCTATTCCTCCATTTCCATCAAAATTTTTTTTGCCTCCTCACACCATTCTAAATAAGTCTGATAAGTTTTTAACCCAAATTCTACGGTGAGAAAATAGTATTTATGAGCAGTATCATCACTTAGGCATCCTTTTAGAACTTTTTCTGCCCCCAAAAGATTTGGCAATTCCCTTTTAATTTTTTCCTCAAATGCTTTAATATGTAATAATGCCTGCTCTGTGCCTTGCTCATTTCCAAAAAACAATTTAAGCAGCGTCTCATAACGAAGCTCATCTTTTTCAACAGGCAATGTCAGCCACTCTTTGAGGTATTCCCGCCCATTATCCGTTATGGTATAAATCAGTTTATTTCTTTTATTTCCCGCCTCTTGCCGTTTTGTAGCCAATCCACGATAAACCAAATCGTTCAATGCAGGGTATATACTGCCATAACTTGCACCCCAGAAATATTTTAGTGTTGTGTCCATTCTTTTCTTTATCTCATATCCTGTTAGCTCTTCATGGCTTAGCAAACCCAAAATCACACAATCTATCTTTTTCCCAGTTGCCATCGCTATCTTCCTTTCTTAAAATCATCCCTAGGATAGTTTACAAGACAAGTATCACATTTGATGCATTCTGAACTCTAATCCCCCGCCACTTGGGGCGGAACTTGCCAAGGAACCGAATGGTTCCTTTAGAGAAGCTAAATCATGCCCCGTTGCCCTGCAACGGAGTACTTGACTTACACACAACGAGCCAAATATAATGCTTCCTATGTATCAATCTGATATATTTATTATATATCAAATTGATACATAAGTCAAGAAACCCTATTTTGTCTATAAAAAACTTTACAGTTTAGCGTGCCATATGCAACCTCACAGTATTGTATCAAATATTAGACTGGACTATTACTTTATTTGATTACTCTGCCAAAGCAACGACCTGTGCCACAGGCGGAAAAGACATCGCTTGACAAATGACAACCAAGAATAGCAACAAACTGTTGCCACCAAGAACATCTATGGATATAATAAATCTTGACATAACATGGCAGGATTTAAATGCTATTCTATTCTTAAGGAGGAAATGGCAATGCACGAAAGCAGATTATTTAAAATCGTATACTACCTACTTGATAAAGGACAAGCTACCGCCCCAGAATTAGCGGAAAAGTTTGAAGTGTCAGTTCGCACAATTTACAGAGATATTGATGCCCTAAGCGGGGCAGGCATCCCTGTTTATGCAGAACCAGGAAGAAACGGTGGTATTCATTTAATGAATAATTATGTTTTAGATAAAGCAATATTGTCCAAGGAGGAAAAACAAGAAATCCTGACCGCACTTCAGAGTATCAACACCACACAGAATACGAACAACAGCCAAACATTACAGAAACTTTCCGCAATATTCAATGTCAGTTCTGAGAATTGGCTTGAAGTTGATTTTTCCAGATGGGGCAATAAATTATTTGATAATAATAAATTCGATTTATTGAAATCAGCAATCATTCACTGTAATTGTGTGAAAATAATCTACGCAAATTCCTATGAAGTAACAAGCGAACGTGTCGTGCATCCATTAAAACTCACATACAAAGCAAAAGCATGGTATTTAAAAGCATTTTGTACAAATAAGCAGGACTGGCGGATCTTCAAATTAAACCGTATTTTAGACTTAGAAATTTTAAATGAGACATTTCCGCATTGTGTTTTTCCCCAGCCCATAGACACTGCAGAAGAGGATTATAATCTGATAGTGCTCCGCTTTCCAAAAGAAATGGCATACCGTGTTTATGACGAGTTTGATAAAACACAAGTGCAACAACAGGCAAATGGAGATTTTATTGTTTCTGCAAAAATGCCAGAAGATACATGGCTGATTGGCTTTCTTCTATCATTCGGCACAAAGGTAGATGTTCTTTCACCTATATATTTAAAAGAAATTTTGGCAAAACAGGCTAAATTGATATATGAAAAAAACAAATCATAATTAAGGATGTGCATAAAATTTTTAGAAGCTTATCAACAATCACATTAGTATGATTACTATTTATATTTGATATTAAAATAGTATTTATGTTATGGTAATAAAAATAAGGAGGGTCCAAATGCATGTTGTAACCGCAAAAGGAATCTTATCTTCAAAAAATGGAATGAACTTATACCGTGGCTGTTCGCATGGGTGTATTTACTGTGATTCTAGAAGCAAGTGCTATCACATCGAACATGCTTTTGAAGATATTGAAGTAAAGGAAAATGCAATTGACCTATTAAGCTATGCCCTTCGACATAAACGAAAAAAATGTATGATAGGTACAGGCTCTATGACAGACCCCTATATCCCTTTGGAAATGGAAATCAGGAATGTTAGAAAAGCGCTGCAATTAATCGAAGAGTACGGCTTTGGATTTACCGTTATTACAAAATCAGACCGTATTTTGCGGGATTTGGACCTTTTACAAAAAATACACGAAAAAACAAAATGTGTTGTACAAATGACATTAACTACTTATGACGAAAATCTGTGCAGAAAAATCGAGCCAAATGTGAGTACAACAAAAGAACGATTTGCAGCCTTAAAGAGACTACGCGACACAGGAATCCCCACTGTTGTGTGGATGACTCCAATTTTGCCATTTATAAATGATACAAAAGAAAATATTTCCGGCATTTTAGATATGTGTATTGAAGCTAAAGTATATGGTATTATTTGCTTTGGCATGGGACTGACGCTCCGTGAGGGAAACAGAGAATACTTCTATAAGCAATTAGACCTCCTATTTCCACAATTAAAAGAAAAATACATACAGACATATGGAAACCAATATATAGTAGAAAGCCCCAATAGCAAGCAGTTAATGAAGCTATTTCACCAAAAATGCAGTCAATATGGAATTGTTCATAATAATGAACAGATATTTCATTATCTGCAAACCTTTGAAGAAAAAAACACCACGGAACAATTAACTCTCTGGAATTTTAATACTAAGTAATACTCTCGCTATTTTTCTTTTGATTTTTTGTAAGTATAAAGAAATTGCACCAGATATAAAACGAAAAGAGCAGCAGCAGATACTACACTGAACATATCACGATCCCCAACAAATAAGAGAATCGCTATAATAATCAAACAAAACGGCGCAGAATGCAAGGTTCGTTTAAATTTTTCCTGCGCATTTAACTCTGTATATAACTTCATATATTCCCCATTTCTGCAAAATCAAACTTCCCGCTGCAAACTTGCATTTTGCTCACAATGTACGGAAAAATAGGCTTTTGCTAATTCTTGCTGAATTATGTAACAGCAAAAAGTATACCACCAATCCTTTGTTTTAGCAAGTTGACTAAAACCTCTTTCATAATTGCCTTCCACATATCCCCTCTCATCCTTTATTTCGTTTTGTACACTGATTTTATTAAGCAAAGCAATACCATAATTAATATTATATATACGATAAACCCAACATGAAGAATTGTAATTGAAGCTGAACCAAGAGATAACAAGACCTTATAAGTAATTGCCCTCCCTGTTAAGAATTGGAGTTAGACTTGACAGTTAAACGGAATAAATCAAAAATTTGAACACCAGATATGTTTATGGTAAAATAAAATCAAAAAAATTTAAGGGAAGAGGTGTCCACACCACTTCCCTATATTACTATTATACCAAAAAAACCCTTATAATTCAAGACTTGTACTGTTTCCTGTTCGGGATTATACTATATATTCCAAAGGAGGAATGTGTATGGGCGGTCAAAACTGGTTAGAACTCTTGAATGGTCAGACATGGCTTAAACAAGTGCAGGAAACAAATCAATATACAGAAAAATTTGGGCTTGTGCTGTCAGAAGATGATACAGAACTTTTACTTGCAGAAAAAAATAATACATTAAAAGTGGAACGGAGGGTAGAATTTGGGCAGAGCATTTTGCCTAAAATTATTTATGAGTTTTGTGATTCTTCCTTTTTATCACAAAATAATTATGTCGAAACATTGATACGGTTACAGGAAATATTTTATCTGTATAAGAATGAAATGCAGGACGAGATTACAGATGATGAACTAATTCATTTTATGAGGGAACAATTTGAAACGGTGTGCTATGGAGATTTAGACTATCTTGATGGAACCTGTTTAGATATTTTTGCGCAGGCAATCAGAGCAGGCTATAGAGGATATCAAAAGACACAAGGTTATGGAGAATTTGAGGAATTTGATATTGTACCAAGATGGGATAAGGAACTATATTTAGAAGTATTAAGGGAACTTTGCTGGAGGTAGGCGTTATGGATTATAAAATGGAGGAACTTCTCCCTATTGTTTCTGAACTGGCACAAAAATATACTGCTTATGAAAGCACGTCAATCACTTATGAAAAAGCACAAATGCTTATGGGTGCTGTTTTGTATAGTTTAGATGAATACAGTCATTCATACGCCAACAACCTTGTTGATAAAAATATATCTTTAAAAGAGCAATACCATATAGGCACAAATCTTATATTGGAAAAGGTAGACAACATTAGAGAAATATTTAACGCTGTTTCCTTTCAGTTTGATGATTTTGGAGTGAAGTGCCTGTATGATACGGTACAGAAAGGTATCCCACAATTTTTGAAATGGTATGACATAAAATTTTGTCCGCAGAATACAATTCTGACTTTAGATTATCCATTGCTCATAGACTGTAATTCTCTAACAGGGGCAGACGCAGTTTATAAATATATCCAAGCCATTCAGATTGAGCAGTCGTTTTTAAGCCTGTTTGACAGGTACTATGTCATATCAGTTTTAGCGAATTACAATTCTGAATATCGGGATATGTTAGAAAACATATGCGGTATTGTACTGATGAATACAGTCGGTCATATTGCAGTCAATAAACCGTTTCATGACGCTTGCTTCCTGCATGAAGAATATCTTGAATTATCAGAAATATTTAAAGCAAAACCAATTTCCGATATAGAAAATATCGTGAAAAATTTTATTGAGAAAATGGTAAGACGATTTTACAAAGATAATGCAGATATGCTTGAATATCTATGTTGTGAAACGAATAACATAGCGACAAGGATTTATACAGCAAATCAATATGGAGAATTAAGCAAAGTTTTCGTGCTATAATTTTCAAAATTTACTAAAGATTATATATGCGTATTTCCTTTGCTTTTACAATGATAATGCAGAAGATAAAACTGAATATGTTTACCTTTAGGTAGCGATTATCTTAAAAGACAATCAGCTACCTTTTTTATTTTCAGAAACCAATAACACAGCACAGAAAGAATGAGGTATCAAGATGATTGAGAGCAAAAATGAGGCAAGCAGAAACTTAGAAAAATCATTGCAGGCACTGGAACAGGCGAAACAGCGTGTAGCCAATGAAAAGAAAAAGCAGAACGAGAGCCGACATCAAGCTATCCGAGGGATAGCTAACAGGCAACAGAACAAAACGAAAGGAGCAAGAAATTTAATGGAAATCTAATAGAAATGTGGGTGTAATTGTGGTACTCTGTTAGAGGTACAAATTATAGACAGTAAAATTAAATTTTATGGAGGATATACATGGACATTAGTGTAGAGCCTATAGTATACGAGCAGAAATCTGTTTTTATTCAGATGTTGGAATTGTATAATTATGATTTTTCAGAATTTTCCAATGATGACATAAACGAATATGGATATTTTGGATATGAGCATATTGATGATTATTGGAATGAAAAAGGCAGATACCCTTTTTTTATTAGGGTAAATGGAAAACTTGCAGGACTGGTTTTAATACGTTCCTGTTGTGAATATAATAATCTGCCAAACCCTCATAACATAGCCGAATTTTTTGTAATGAAGAAATACAGACAAAAAGGAGTTGGCAGGATAGCAGCTATGAAGATTTTTGATATGTTTCATGGTGGGTGGGAAATATCCCAATGGATTAACAACTTACCCGCTCAAAACTTTTGGGGTAAGGTTATTGCAGAGTATACAAACGGGAAATATGATACGTTTACTGCATCGGAGGCGAATGTAATAGGATTTACGTTTAATAATTCACTTTAGAAGTTGAGAAAACATATATATTTAATATCAATCCGTGTTCATCTTACTTAGATAACCATGCCACAATCATAACAGAATAGTCACACACAGCGTCAGAGCATATAGAAAACAAGTCTATGCGCTCCATTTTTATGCAAAGGAGCAAACAATATAGCAAAACCAAAAATGAGCAACAGCCCCACCAAAGACGGCATGAACCTTGTCGCCGTCCTGTCTGACACCCTCACTTTCGCTATTACATACTATTTTAACACATTTTTCATTTTCTACCAGAGGATAATAAACCACTTGTCAATTCTGACGATTGGGCTTATAATAAACTTAACACTACTATATTTTCAGTATCTAATCCAAGAGAGGGGCGTGAATGCTATGGGATTTTGGATTTTTATGACAGCAAACAACCTTATCATACCAGCTATTATGATCTTATTTGGTAAAATATTTACAGAACATCCGCCACAGTCCATCAACTCTATTTATGGATATCGAACTTCAAGGTCAAGAAAAAGCCAGGATACCTGGGACTTCGCCCATGCGTATTGTGGAAAACTTTGGAAACGAACTGGCCGCATTATGCTTCCCCTTTCCATTGCAATCATGCTGCTGATTATAAATAAGAGTATCGAAACAATCGGAATAGTGGGCGCAATAGCAGAAACGATACAATGCATTATTCTAATAGCAACAATTTTCCCAGTGGAGCGGGCATTAAAGAAAAATTTTGACAATGACGGAAATCCCCGCACAACGAATACTTTTTCATCAAACTAAAATACCGCTTTCCAAGGCATCACCATAAACAAAGCGGGGAATCATCTTTTCAATACTATTATCAAAAAGATGATTCCCCGCTTTATCAATAATCGTTTGATACAAGCCAACATATTTATTTCTTCATTAATTCTGTCAAGATATCCACACAGGCATCCAAACCAAGGCTGCAGCTATTAAGGCAAAGATCAAATTTAGACATATCGCCCCATTTCCACCCTGTATGTGTATTATAAAAACTACTTCTTCTTTTATCTGATTTTTTAAGAAAATCTTTCGCTTCCCCACTGGCAATCTTCTCTGTTTCAATCGCACGCGCAATCCGGTATTCCTGATCGGCATGCACAAATACTTTTAAGCAATCCAACCGATTTTTTAAAATATACGAGCCGCATCTTCCTACTATTATACAATTATGCTTTTTAACTATTTCCTGAATAATCTTCTTTTCCTCTAGGAATAATTTTTCTGCCATTGACAGATTTGGGTCATCCTTTTTACTGCCACCCATTGCGGTTTTTGACAGATTAAAAATAATACTTCCTGGCGCTGTTTCTTCCAAATCTTCGATATAAAATGGTGATAGCTCCAACCTCTTTGCAGCCTCCACCAAAATATTCCGGTCATACAATTCGATGCCCAAATTTTTTGCGACTCTCCTGCCAATCTCATTTCCACCACTTGCAAATTCACGTTCCATCGTAATAATTTTATACATACTATCATCCCCCTTCCACCTAACCGCCTAAAAAGACTGCCCAATATTTCCCTGCAATATTAAAATACTCTACGTTTGCTTATTTCTTTTTTCTGGTTGCATTTTTGCATTTTGTAAATAACAAATCCTGCATAAAAGTTCGCTTCCCCCTGCTAATGGTAAAGACGGACCCATCCTGCATTTTAACCCAGTCATATGAATATTCAATAATAAAGTCATAATTTAACACAAAGGACTTATGTATCCTTACAAAATGAGTCTCTGGAAGTTGCTTTACAATTTCATCCAACTTCCCGTAAAAAGGAATTTTTTCAGAGACTGTAACTAATGTTATTTTCCGCTCATTGCTCTGAAAATACATAATATCCGCATAGGGCCGTCTATAAAAATTATGGCCCACGTAAAATTCAAAACATGGCCTGCCTGTTTGCAATAACCTGATAGCTTCTTCCAGATTATAAGTAATTCGTTCCTTTTTTAACGGCTTAACAAGAAAATCAACCGGCCTGGCCCTAAACAGTTCCATTGCCCGATCTGTCTCCGCAGACATATAAATAATTTTCATTGCCTCATTTCCCATAGTATCCCTGATATTGTTGGCAATCTCTATCCCAGAAACCACTTCCAGATTTACTTCAAGGAAAATAATGTTATAGTGATTATCACTTAATATCACTTGATTCATTTCTACGCCAGAATAAAAAATATCAACCTCTACCTGCAGATTTAATTTTGCTGCATGCTCCAGTAAAATAGCTTTTATCTCAGCGCACACCGATTCATCATTATCACAAATAGCAATATAGTACATTTACTTCTCCTAGTCATTCATCGATAAAGCAATTGTTTCATACACTATAATAGTGTTGTTATAACGTTGGGTCCAAAAAGCATTTTGCCCCCAACTGATACTACGAATTGCTGCGTTGTTTCAAAACTTCCACATCTTCGCTCCACTATGATCCGTGCTAAACAAACGTTCAGCCCCTACAAACACCTCCAACTCCACATATTTGCATGAAAATATGCCTCTTGACAATGTTTGGCGGGTAAGCCAGCAGATAGTAAATTACGTACCAGTGCACCTTGCTATCTGCTTTTGATCTTAGTATTATTATACCACTATAACCCTAAAATATAAAGCCCTACTCATAACATAAATACACCATACATAACAGCCCCATTGCTATTCCTTGTCATTTACTCCATATTGGAAAACAGATTTTCACTTCAAACTCATCCTTTATGATATCTGCTCTTATTTCACCTCCCATGCGAAGTACAAGTTCCCTTGCAATAGAAAGCCCCAGTCCAGTTGATGTTCTATTTCTGGCTGCATCCGCCTTATAGAACCGTTCAAAAACCTGGCTGGCATCAATTTCCTCCGGGTGAAGCACCTGATTACTGATTTTTAGGACCATATGATCTGCAGCGCGGGTTAACACAATTTTTATCTTGCTTTTCCCGTGGTCCAACCCATTTTTGATAATGTTTTGGATGACACGCCGAAGTCCCTGCACATTTCCGTTTAAATATAATAATTCTTCGGTAATGCTGATATTAGGAGTAATGCCAATGCGCATCCATTCATCATAATAGGAAAATACAATTTCCTTTAAAATGCGGTTCATACAGCATTTTGTTAATTCTAATTGGTAAGAGTCATTTTTTAGCTTTGTAAAAGTGAAAAGCTCTTCCAGCATCTCTTTTAAACTCTGAATCCTCTCTTGAATAATCTTTAGATACCGCTTTCTGGTTTCCTCATCGCTGCTTGCCTCCAATAACTGAAAGTATCCATCTAGTGAAGTAAGAGGTGTGCGGATATCATGGGAAAGGTTGGTATAAGTATCCGCAATCATTTTTTCTTTTCCCAGATACTCCACCCTTTCTTTTTTCCTAACTTTGAGAAATTCATTTAAAATATCTGCAAGCCACCCGATTCCCCCAAAATCAAACTCCCTGCTAATCAGCATATTACTGTCGTTTTTTATCAAAAACGCCAACTGGCGGCAGATGTCTTTCACCTGCCGCTGAAATTTCCATAATATGAAAAATTGTGCTAATATCAATCCTACTAAGATTCCAATTATAATATACATAGACTACATATCCCTTTTCCTAAAAACAGCAACACAAACTGCTGTACATGCCACAATAAAACTTATTGCAACCACCGCTGCCGGAAAGCACTCCTTCCCTGTCGGGTTTTGCGAAACCATCGCAATTCTTCCGGTTACCGTATATTTAAAAAGATTAAAATTCTTCACACCTATCATTCCAAGTACCTTATCAATCGCACTATATAAAATCAGAAACATATTCATGCACAAGCAGATTACAATCACCATACTTGCTACATTACTTTTTAAAATAATCGCTATCGCCATACAAATAATACATAATGCATAATAAAGCAATGTCTGAATACCCATATAGGCAAAAAAATCTTTTATATTGCCAATTTCCACATATCCCAATACCAGCCTATTTGATACAATCTGTATCAACACCATAACAAACATTGATAAAATTGTATAGACCAGCAAGGAAACTGCTTTGGCGATTATTAGCGAGCCTCTGCTTTTTATCTGACCTCCGATATTTTTAATATATCCACTGTTAATATCCGCCATCGCAAACAGCACAGTGAAAATCACAAAGAATAACGCATAAAATTTAGACTGGGCATTCCCATAAAAAACATCCTTTACTGTAACTTTTTCTCCTGGTTCTATTGGTGTCATCACCATAATTCCTAACGCCACTTCTCCCTTGCCATAATCCGAAATAACTTCCTGCTGTGACTGGTCATGAATCTCCTCGGATAGTGATTCTGACTTTAGGATATAAGTAGTCCCCAACATACACACTGCAGCTATAAACCAGATTATATACAAGCTTTTTGTCCGAATCATCCGATATAAATCCATCTTTATTACATTAAGCATTGAGCCCACCCCCTGTTAAGTTTAAAAAATATGTTTCCAATTCCTCGCTTGTGATTGAAATTCCTTTTACCGGAATCCCCGCCCTTGCCAGTTCCATATTTAACTGTGCGCTCTCGCCTAAACGTTCAAAAATATAAATATGTTCTTTATCTGCCACCTGATACTTAGTAAATCCCATAGAATCCAGCACCGGAACTGCCTGCTCCGGCTGGTCAAGGTTTACCTCAATCCGCTCGCTGCAGCGGTTCATCAGTTCCTCTCTTGTCAGCTCCTGCAAAAGCATGCCCTTATGGATAATCCCATAATCCGTTGCGATTTTAGACAGCTCCTCCAGAATATGGCTGGATATAATAATTGTCATACTGCGCTCATCACGCAGTTTCTGAATCGTATCCCTAACTTCCGCAATTCCCTGTGGGTCTAAGCCATTAATCGGCTCATCCAAAACCAGCAGATCAGGTTCCCCCACCAGGGCAAGCCCAATTCCAAGCCGCTGTTTCATTCCAAGTGAATAATGTTTTGTCTTTTTGTTTCCTACATCGCTTAGGCCAACTGTTTTTAAGATTTCCTCGATATAATTTTTTTCTTTTATCCCAAATAAAGTACATTTAATCTTAAGGTTCTCATATGCATCCATATTACCATAAAGTCCCGGGGACTCAATTAGGCAGCCTACTCTAGAGCGAATCTTCTGTAAGTCCTTCCCCTTGTAACCAAACATTTCTATCTCACCATTCGTAGCAGCTGCCAGACCGCTAATCATTTTTAAAAATGTAGTCTTACCAGCTCCATTCCTCCCAATAAAGCCATAGATTGCACCTTTCCGTATATGCACATCTACATGATCTACAGCCTTTTGATGACCATATTGTTTCGTCAAACCTTTCGTCTGCAATAACATCTCACTCATATTATTCCCCATTTCTGCGCATGCTTCTTGTGGCTATAGGTTTATGCCTTGTGCGCACAGACATCATCTTATAAAAAAGCCACTCTTTTTTTACTTGTTTTCTTAATCTGTGATTATCATATCCGGTTAATCTTAATTAATCGCAAATAAAAAGTAAAAAAAGAGTAAAGATTATGCATGCAGACGGTATCCAATCCCCCAGACTGTCTCTATATATTCCTCCTGGGTAACTGCCTTTATCTTCCTGCGGATATTGCTAATATGCACATCCAGGGTCTTTGTCTCGCCCATATAAGGCTCATCCCAAGCGTATTCAAAGATATCCTCCTTGCTAAATACCTGTTTGGGATGTCTTAAAAGCAATTCCAGAATGGCAAACTCCTGCTTTGTGATTTTAGGAAGTACCTCTCCTAAGATACTAACTGAAAACGTATCTTTATCCAGCATAAGGCCGCGGTAAGATAAGGTGTGCTGCTCTATCTCCTGTGAAGGCTCCAGCAATGCATGGCGAAGCTGCACCTGCACTCTGGCGATAATTTCTTTAATCTCAAAAGGCTTTGTAATATAGTCGTCTGCTCCCTTCGTTAAAAGACTTACTTTTTCGTCCAATTCATCCTTTGCTGTCAGCACAATCACTGGTATGTTCCCCAACATACGGATTTCCTTTAGCACATCCTCCCCAGAAATCCCTGGCAGCATTAAGTCCAACAAAACAAGCACGTAAGAGTTCATCCCCAACAACATCCGTGCTTCCGTTCCCGAAAATGCCTGCTCACAGAAATACCCCTCTCCCATCAATGCCTCTTTCAAAAGATTATTAATATTTGTATCATCTTCTACAATCAGTATTTTATTCAATGTAAAACTCTCCCTCAACTGCATTTTACCCGGATACTTCAATGCTCCAGGCTGTTGTCTTATTTGTTGTATTAGTATAGCACACGCAAAAAAACCGCTCAAGAAACACTTTTGCAAAATCATACCCCTTATGGTACTATATTTTTTATGCTTTAATTAAAAATAACAATGAGGAGAACAAGATTATGGAACAAAAAATCGCCATCATAGGCTACAGCGGCAGTGGAAAATCTACTTTAGCGCAAAAGTTGGGAAAAAAATATAACTGTGATGTCCTTTATTTAGACTGTGTACACTGGCTTCCCGGCTGGAAGGAAAGGCAAAAAGAAGATACAAAAAAAATTGTTTCAGATTTTCTAGATACGCACCCTAGCTGGGTAATTGATGGAAACTATAAATCCGTCTGTTTTAATCGGCGCATGGAAGAGGCATCCCATATCATATTTTTGAAATTTCCGATACATATTTGCCTATACCGCGCAGTAAAACGTTATTTCACTTATCGGGGACAGAGCAGATTTTCTATGGCAGACGGATGTAATGAGAAGATTGACAAAGAATTTCTCTGGTGGATCATCCATGAGGGACGGGATAAAACCCACCAGAAAAGATACCAGAAACTTTACGAAAAATACCCTAAAAAATTAATTGTCTTAAAAAATCCTAGAGCCGTAAAGAAATTCACTCAAAAATTGTCCCTTATGTAGTGGAGCTGGCTTCTATTGCCCTCCAATGTTTGCATTGCTCAATCCTTGCACCAGGAGGGGTATCTCCATGCTCCGGGTCGCACGAATACTGCGAAAGCAGATCGCAAGGAAGGTCGGGGCATTGCCCGCAATGCACATATCCCTTATCTTGGCAGCATATTGCAACCGGACATTCTCCATGAAACGGATGCCCGTTTGTTTCTATGCAGCCGCCACATCCACAGGATTCCTTAAATTCACATCCTGTGCAGTGAAGCCCACATCTTGAATCAACCATACTATTCCCTGCCTTTCATCTTGTATATTATTATTTCAGCCATTTTATCTAACCGTTTTTACCTGGTTAAATTTTACTTCCAACGTAAACATATTCAGTATACTATTTAGAACAAGACAACAGTATGTCATGTTTCACGCCACTTTTTCATGATTTTACGAAAAAAATCTAAAAAACCATCCTCTACAGCTAACTGATTTAATTCTTCATTAGGCAGGTCGTAGTAATATTTTCCACTCTTTATATCTATTGATAAACAATCCAGGGGAAATCCTGGTTTTAAAATATGCTGCTGATGCGGTTTCTCAGTTAAAAGAAACGGCTCACTTTCCATGGAAGGCTCCATTGCTTCATAAATATGATCCCCATCCATCACAAGGCAGATTGCATTCTTATATCTTGCTGTCAAACCACCATATTCCTTTGCAAGGCTGGCATAGTATGCAAGCATCTCCTCATCCGTTAGACATTTACCGTGGACTGTGCGGACATGTATACCCGGTTGAACCTCATCTGGGACATTGTCAAAATACAGGCCCGAATCGCAAGAAAATACCGGCATATGAAAGGCTCTGTAATATGCCTCTGCTTTCTGCCTGGCATTCTCACGTGGCGTATCACCAGTTTCTGGCGGGCTCGGAATTTCACAGTCTAAATCCTTAAGTCCAATTAATTCAATCCCAAGTATTTTCATCCTTTCTTCCATAGCGGATAGTTTTGCCTGATTCCCTGTCCCGTATAATAATTTCATCCGTCCTAAACCCTCTCTATCCTATTTATATAATATATAGTTTAATCAACATAAGTTTCTGATATATTCCTGTAGAATAATTATTCCGGATACTTAGTATATAATATTGCTCTAAATTCTTCTGCCTCTTATATGCCCTTTGGCGCCACTCCCCTCTCTGCACCAGTCCGCAATTTATACTGTTTCTTATACTCATACATGCGGTCATCTGCCTGCTGATATACTTTTTCAATATCCTTCTCTGGAAGCTCATCACTTAGTGCATAACCATAAGAGATAGACATATTCAAATCTTTCACTTCCCGGTTTTTCTTTGCTATATTTTCCTGAAATTGTTCCATCCATGCTTCAATTTCCTTTTTGGCAGAGGTAAGCAGAACCGCAATAAACTCGTCCCCGCCCATTCTTCCCACGAATCCATGCTTTTCAAATGTTTCTCCAATCACATCCGCAGCACTTTTAATGAGAAGATCCCCTTTTGCATGGCCATATGTATCATTAATTACCTTTAGGTTATTTAAATCAAAACAGACTACTGTGTAATCTTTTGTTTTATCTCGGTTAATCTGCTCCATATGCTCGGAACAGTAACGCCTGTTGTGCAGCTTAGTCAGCTCATCCGTGTAGGCACTCTTTAACAGAGAATTCCGCTCAGCCTCTTCCATCATCCGGTATGCCAAGTTCATATAAAATGAAATAATAAGGATAAACACAAAAACCATCATCCCAACTGCGGACAGCCCTCTAATAGAAGCAACTGATTTGGCATAATAACGCTGTTCATAATAAGTAAACAAATCATACCCTGTACATCCGGCAACAACCAGCAGTCCAATCAAATACATCCGGTTCATCAAATGGCTGGATTTCAAATTAATCACATCAATAATGATAAAATAAGCAAGATGACACACAATAAGCACCTGAAAATATTTTAGAACTGCTGCGAAATGAACAATGTCCTTTGCATGCAATGCCATTACAGTTATATTAAATAGAATTTGAACCATGAATAGCACCCAGTAAATATATTTTAATATCTTATTTTTTGTATTTTTAACATTGTCGTACATATAAATAATCAGAGGAACCGGGCTCAAATATAGTGCCACATACTCTAATAGAGATACTGAATATAGCGGAATAGCAAACATTAAAATGACATTATAGTAACACAGCGTCCATAATCCCATACACATACAAAACGCAGATATGCACAGAATTCTCACATATTTCATTGAAAAAAGTAAGGCAAATGCTGTAATCAACATTGTAGAAAAGCCAAATATCACCAAAAAACATCCAAAAAGAAGGGGAATCCTGTTTTCTGTCAGCAAGGAACGATACGCATTTTCCCACCCATAGATACGGACTGAATCCAATTTTGTAAATGCATTATCTTCTGCCAGGTCAAAATCAATCCTTAAATCCTTTCCCTTATATTCGTCTGGAAAATTAATAAACTGAAGCCCACTGCCGACTGTTTTATTCTCCGATATTCTCTCATAACCATAATCATATACCCGTTGGCTGTCAATATATACCCTGACCGCGGAATGCCTGATATGAAAACGCAGCGTTCCCTGGGTAATCTCCCAATTATCTGGAAGTTTTCTCTTCATTGTAATGGTGTCACCTATATTTACCGCCTCAAAACGAAAATCATCTAACGAAACATCCTGATAAGAACTATCGTTAATTACAATGTCCCAGCCATCATCCAGAGAAATATATCTTGAAGTTAATACGTGATCCTGAGTAAATAACCTATCCAGGCTTGGCAACCAGATTAGAATACTGATCACATTAAATAATAACCAGGCTATCTTTATACCATTTCTCCATATCTTTCTCTCTTTCATTGCGGTCCCTCCCACTTCCAAATTATAACTGCTCCCGTAATAATTATAACATCTCCCGCCTGCTGAGACAACTACATTTATATGTTGTGGATTAATATTACTACTCTCGCCTAAATTCAGGAAATATCCAGACTTGACGTGCTTGCACGTAAGAGGATGATTATTTCGTGGAATTTGACTTAAATAGTACCATTTTATAACTACTACTCATATTTAAGGATTATTTAATAATTGACATGTTATATTCAGTCTATAATCATAGCACAGAAAGGAGCACAAAATATGTATCTGCGAATCCTTAGAAAAGACTTAAAAAGAAAAAGGACAATGAACCTTATTCTTCTTATTTTCATTATCCTTGCAGCAACATTTATCGCAAGCAGCGCAAACAACATGGTATCAGTTGTTACAGCACTGGACAATTTTTTTGAAAAGGCAGGAGTCCCGGACTACTGGTTTGCAATATCTGGCCAGAAAGAGAACAAGAGATTCCAAAACTTTGCAGAAGAAAACAATTATAAAGCTACGACACAGGAATTAATTCAGATTCTCCCTGAAGATGTTAAAATAAATGATAAAAAATTTATATATTATAACAGTCTTTTCCTGTCACAGCTCAAGAATTCTACTAAAATATTTGATAAAAATGACAAAGAAATAACCAAGATTAATGATGGGGAAATCTATATTACAAGCGAAATATTCCACTCCTCCAAAAACAAATTTAAGATTGGAGATACAATTCATATTAATAAAAATGGCAAATCAAAAACCTTTACTCTCAAAGGAAATACTAAGGATGCCATGTATGGTTCTGCAATGATGGGAATGACAAGGTTTATGATAAGCCAGAATGATTATAACTATTTTTATGCAGTAAAGAAAACCCCTTTCTACTCAATTGCCATTTATGATGACAGTGATTTCCTGGAAAAATTTAATAAATTAAAATTAAATACAGTATTTCATGCAGATTATAATGGAATTAAAAACACCCGTATTGTAGATATGATTGTATCTGCGGTGATGTTAATTGTCAGTATTTGTCTTATTTTAATTTCCATGGTAATCCTTCGCTTTACTATTCATTTTACCATGAACGAAGAATTTCGAGAAATCGGCGTTATGAAAGCAATCGGAATTAAAAACCAAAAAATTCGTGGGCTATACATTACAAAGTATTTTTCAATTGCTACAGTAGGCGGTGTAATTGGCCTAATCCTCAGCTATCCTTTTGGCAAAATGATGATACTTAATTGCTCACAAAATATTATAATACCAAATGAGGGAAATTACTTTTTAAATATCATCTGTGCTATTGCAGTTGTGGTATTTATTGTGCTATTCTGCTACTTCTGCACTCGTAAGGTAAAAAAGTTTTCCCCGATTGATGCCATCCGAAACGGAGAAAACGGCGAGCGCTATCACCGAAAGGGAATTTTGCATCTCAGCAAATCAAGGGTAGCTCCTGTCCCATTTATGGCATTTAATGATATTTTAAGCGGAATAAAAAGATATATGACCATGATTTTAATCTTTACTCTGGGAATATTACTGATTATTATTCCGATTAATACCATCAATACACTTCGGTCTGACGAGTTACTTACCTGGTTTAATATGGCAAAATGCGACCACGTGGTCGGTGAGGAACAAATATTTAATTTCAACAACAATAATAAGGATATTGTAAACACTAGGCTTCAAAAGATCAGGACATATTTTAATGAAAAAGGCATTGAAGCAGATGTTTTTCAAGAAATCATGTTTACTATGCATATTTCTTATCAGGATAAAACAACGTCGTCCCTTGCGTTCCAAGGCACTGGGGATATCACCCCAGACAAATACCAATACCTAGATGGCTCTGCTCCACAAAACAAGGATGAAGTAGCCCTCACTTACTTTATTGCTGATACAATCGGCGCAGATATTGGTGATCTTGTCTCTATTAAGAACGGAGAAACGACAAAAGAATATATCGTTACCGCAATCTACCAAAGTATGAACAATATGGGTGAGGGTATCCGTTTTCATCCAGACGAACCACTAGACTATCGGTACGCATCCGGCGGCTTCGGGGTACAAGTCACTTATCATGATCAGCCAGATTACGAGGAAATGGACAGGCGCAAAGGGATGCTAAAAGAATTATTGCCAAATGGACGGGTTTACACGGCAGGAGGCTATGTAAATTCCATGATTGGAAATATAGCAGGCAGTGTATTACAGGATATTAAAAAGTTAATCTTAATTGTCGTACTTTGCATTAATATTCTTGTCACGGTACTGATGGTAAAAAGCTTTATCACAAAAGAAAAGGGAGAAATTGCAATGCTGAAGGCAATTGGATTTCGAAATTCCTCTTTAGTTATATGGCAGATGCTTCGAATTGGAATTGTCCTTCTATTGTCAACACTAATTGCAGTTCTTTTTTCCACACCGCTTTCGGAATTATCCGTTACCCCAATTTTTAAAATTATGGGGGCAAAAAATATTAAATTTGCAGTTGTTCCCCTTGAAGTTTATGTGCTATATCCATCAATTATGCTGGCAGTAACAGTTTTTGCCAGTATGCTCGCAGCATTGCGTATTTGCAAGATTTCTGCAGCAGAAACGTCTAACATTGAATAATGTAATTAGAAAGTGAGAATGTGCCCATGAAAAAAATATTAGAAGTAAAAGATTTATGCAAAACATATGTTGTAAATAAACGTCAGAACAATGTTCTGAGAAATGTAAACTTTACCATTGCAGACGGTGAAATGGTTGCTGTTATGGGATCATCCGGTTCTGGTAAGTCAACGCTGTTATATTCTGTTTCTGGTATGGACAATATTACTGCAGGGGAAGTATCCTTCTGTGGAAAAAATATTACATTGCTTTCCCAAAAGGAGCTTGCCGGGCTGCGCCTTGATGAAATGGGATTTATCTTTCAGCAAATGTATATGCTGAAAAATTTAACTGTGCTGGATAATATTATACTCCCTGCCTGTCAATCAAAAAAGAATACCGCAAGCCGGAAAGAAAAAATCCAATCCGGGCAGGATCTCATGAGAAAATTAGGAATTATTGATATTGCAGATAATGATATCAACGAAGTCTCCGGCGGCCAGCTCCAAAGGGCATGTATTTGTCGAAGTATGATAAACAGACCTTCCATGATATTTGCCGATGAACCTACGGGGGCCCTAAACCGTGCCACCTCGGATGAAGTAATGGATGAACTGACAAAGATAAACAACGAAGGCACAGCCATTATGCTGGTCACACATGATGTGAAGGTTGCGGCAAAATGTACCAGAATCCTTTACCTAGTTGATGGAAATATCGAAGGGGAGTATACTTTAGACAAATATACTTCTGAAACGGGGCTTCGCGAGCGGGAACGCTCCCTAAATAACTGGTTGATGGAGATGGGATGGTAACGACATGACAGACATTCTAATTGTAGAAGATAATAGTGAGCTTGCATGCCTGCTGCGCAATTTTCTTCGTGCAGCAGGTTACAGCACCACAATCGCAGAGACTGGCGAAAAAGCTTTAAAGCTGTATGAACAGTACGGCGCAAAGCTTATTATTCTTGATATTATGTTGGCAGGCATAGATGGTTTTGCAGTCTGCAAAAAAATCAGGGAAAAAAATAATACACCAATTCTTATTGTCAGTGCAAAGACAGCAAAAGATGATAAACTAAATGGTTTGATTTTAGGAGCAGATGATTATATCGAAAAACCTTATGATATTGACCTGTTGCTTGCAAAAATCAATGGAATTTTTAAGCGCAAATATTCTCTTGATGAAGTATGTGACGGAAATCTAAAATTAAATAAAATAGACCGTGTTGCGTACAAAGGCCAAAAACAGCTAGAACTAACAGCAAAAGAATTTGACCTTTTATTGTTGTTTATTGAAAATAAAGGGAAAGTTTTAAACAAAGAATATATTTTTAACCAGGTCTGGGGAGTCGACAGCTTTTCTGAACCTCAAACCCTGACCGTGCATGTCAAATGGCTTCGGCAAAAAATTGAGGAAGACCCAGGAAATCCAAAACGAATTTTGACAGTCTGGGGAACGGGGTACCGGTTTGTATGAAAAATTTCAGTAAAATTTATACTATGACGATTGTGCTGCTAATCACAGCTTTTGCCTGTGCAAATTTATTTCTGGCCGCATTAAAAAATGACCAAAAAGGAAGGCCCTACCGGGTGGAGGCCAGAAGAATTATAAATGAACTTCAGGAAGACGGTTTGGAAAATCTAGATTTATCCAACTACACCTATATCAGCCAAGTCGTCCGATACAAGAAAGGGGATAGCCATTTTTTTGAAAGTAATGGCGATTCCCTTTTTCGGCAGGTTGATAATACGTTATATCGCCTAGATTATCATTACTTTTCAGAATTAGATTATAAAAATATCCTGATTACCGTAAACAGTATATTACTAGCAATGTCATTATTCATTTTAGTTGTAATGCTATATTTATACAGATTTATTTTAAAACCATTTAATACATTATGCGATATTCCATATGAATTGTCAAAAGGCAACCTTACCGTGCCAGTAAAAGAACAGAAACTTCGTTTCTTTGGAAAATTTATCTGGGGGATAGATCTTCTTCGAGAAAATATGGAACAACAAAGGACGCGCGAACAAAACCTTCAGCGTGAAAAAAAGAGGTTGATTCTTTCCATTTCCCATGATATTAAAACTCCTCTCTCTGCAATTAAATTGTACTCCAAGGCACTGTCAAAAGGACTTTATACAGAAACAGGCCAGCAGGTTCAGATTGCAGAAAATATAAATACAAAAGCCGATGAAATTGAAGAATTTGTCTCACAAATTATAAAAGCTTCCAATGAAGAATTTTTACAGCTCGAAGTAATGCAAGGAGAATTTTATCTCTCAGAGCTTGTAAAGAAAATCACCCAATATTATACAGAAAAACTCAAACTAATAAAAACTCGATTTATTGTCGGAAAATATTCTAACTGCCTTCTAAAAGGCGATCTGGACAGAGCAGTTGAGACCATTCAGAATATCATTGAAAATGCAATAAAATATGGTGATGGACATCACATTGAACTTGTGTTTTCAGAAGAAGATGACTGCAAGCTTATATGCATAAAAAACAGCGGTTGTAGCTTACCAGATACGGAGCTCCCCCACATTTTTGAAAGCTTTTGGCGGGGCTCAAATGCCGAAAGCAGTAACGGCAGCGGGCTTGGGCTATATATCTGCCGTCAGCTGATGTTAAAAATGGATGGCGAAATATTCGCTGAAATATGGGAGGATTTTATGTGCATAACTACGGTTTTCCGGAAAGTTAAATAGAAAGACACGCCTTTTATGGAACGTATTGGAAATATATCGAAGTATTGACTTTTTAGACAAATGGAACGTATTGGAAATATATCAAAGTATTGACTTTTTATACAAAAAGGAACATAATATAGCTTATTATACCAAAATTAGGAAAGGAACGGCAAAAAGAAGATGCTGGCTTAGGGGAAGCCGCTCTTTTTTACAATTTTAACAAAAACTGACCGTAGATAACGGTCTTTCAAAGTATTATTGTTAGAGGAGTTTGAGGAAATATGGATAAAATTTCAGTTATAGTTCCTTGCTTTAACGAGCAGGAAGCGATACCGGTTTATTATGATGCAATAAAACCGATAATGGATTCTATGAAAGAAGTAATATTCGAATTAATTTTTGTGGATGACGGTTCTTCTGACGGAACGCTCACTGCTGTAAGAGAGCTAGCCAAACAGGATCGTCGCTGCAGCTATCTATCTTTTTCTAGAAATTTCGGCAAGGAGGCAGCGCTCTATGCCGGGCTCTCAAACGCCACTGGGGATTATGTGGCGGTGATGGACGTGGATTTACAAGACCCAGTAGAACTATTGCCTAAAATGTATCAAATGATTCAGGATGAGGATTGTGATTGCGTAGCAACCCGCCGTTCTGATCGGGAAGGTGAGCCCAAAATACGCTCTTTTTTATCTGATTGTTTCTATAAATTTATCAACAAAATTTCTAATACAGAAATAGTAAACGGCGCACGCGATTACCGCATGATGAAAAAAAGCATGGTCAAGGCTGTGTTAGAAATGCACGAGTATAATCGTTTTTCAAAAGGTATATTCCAGTGGGTCGGGTTCCGTACGGTATGGCTGGAATTTCACAATACGGAACGCTGTGCCGGTGAAACGAAATGGTCCCTTGCGAAACTGGCTGCCTATTCCCTTGAAGGAATTTTAGGCTTTTCTGTTGTTCCGCTTTCCCTTGCGTCTGTTATGGGTATTCTTTTTTGTATCGTCGCATTTTTTATGACAGTATTTATCGCTGCCAGAACTATGATTTTTGGAGACCCAGTAGCTGGTTGGACTTCTCTGGCCTGTATTATCTTTCTAGTCAGTGGGGTTCAATTGTTCTGCATTGGCATTATTGGGGCATATCTGTCAAAAACATATCTGGAGGCAAAGCACCGTCCCATTTATATCCTAAAAGAAGAAGCCTTGAACCAGCATAAGAAGGACATGCATAAAAATATGGATACCCAGAACAAAAAGGAAGAAGGACAGAACATAAAATATTCTAAATAAGTGATACTAAGGAATTGTAAAAAGATTGATTTTCAGCTCTTAAGAAATACATATATTTTTTTACATACCTATCCCGCTTATTTTGCGTGGAGGAAAAGAGGGGAATTATGGATACCTTTCACAGAAATTCACGGCTTGCCAACAGATTACAGAGGGCGTTGCCATACATTATCTTAACTATTGCATGTATAGCGTTTTGCTGGTTGTTTGTCCTGCAATATGGCATTTTTGGCTCAAAAATAGACTGGATTAACCAGCATAGTGTTATTCCTGATTATTTTCGGAAGCGCTTTTACGAAACAGGTAACCTGTTTCCAGATTATGCTTGGAATATAGGCGCTGGGCAAAATATTTACCATCTCTCTTATTATGGACTTTTCAGTCCGGTTATATTATTCTCCTTTGCCCTTCCATTTATCAGGATGGACTATTATATTATGGGAAGCAGTATTTTAAGTTATATTATCTCTGTTCTTCTGTTTTATCGTTTTTTAAGATGCAAGAAAATAACTGGCACTGCCCGCTTTGGGACAGCCCTCCTATTTGCTCTTGCAGCATCTATGGTTTACCAATCCTATAACCAACTGATGTTTATCAATTATATGCCATTTCTATGCCTGTCCCTGATTGGAACGGATTTATATCTAAAAAAGCAAAAAAAAGGATGTCTGCTTTTGGGAACAGTTGGGATGATTCTCACCAGTTTCTATTTCAGCATTGGAGGAATGTTAGCGCTATGCCTCTATGCATTATCTGAATATTTTCTGATCACGGAGCAAGTGTCTTTTATATCTGTATTAAAAAAAGGGCTCTGCTATACTGGAATTTTACTGCAGGGAGTGCTTCTTTGTGGAATTCTCCTAGTGCCTGCAGCTGTCTCAATATTTTCCAGCCGCCAGGAAAATGCAGCGAAAGAGCAGCTATCTTCTATTATTTCCTTTGCACCTTTGAAAATACTGTATACTCCATATGGAATGGGTCTTACAGTACTGGCGGTCGTTGCAATCTTAAGTGGGATTTTCTGTGCAGCCAAATGGCAGGAGCGCATACTTCCTTCTGCCCTTGCCATCCTACTTTCTGTACCTGCCATTGGATTTCTGCTAAATGGCGGATTATACGATAAACAGAAGGTGTTTATTCCATTCGTTCCACTTGTATGCCTCCAATGTGGAAGATATATATCTATAAAACATCAGCGTTTTTTTTCTGGACTTTTACCATGGGCTTTAACTGGCACTTTAATCTATCTCTCGGCAAAGGTTCCTGATTTTGAAGCTTATATTCCGATTGCGTGGGCAGATTTTTCAATTGCACTATTGTGTTATGTCTTATCCTTCCTTGCAGCGGAAATCAGAAAAAGGATAAATAAACCAGAGCAATCTTCACTTTCCGGCCAAGAAAATACAATTTACATGGTTCCCGTACTTCTCGCTGCCTGTATATCCCTTTTTGCCTTTGATAAGCAAATGAACTCGGAAAGAGAGCGAATGGTTCCAACCGAGGAATATAAAAATGTAGTAGACATTCAGAAAAATAATGCATTAAAAAACATACTGGAACGAGATAATTCCTTTTACCGGATGGAGGTAGTCAGTGATGGAATGACAAATCATAATAATGTAAATCGGCTTGCCGACATCCGCCAGAATATCACATCCATGTATTCATCCTGCTACAATAAAGAGTATTGGAGCTTCCGAAAAGATACCTATGCACTAAATGAGCCATTTCGCAACAATATGATGCAGTCTGCAACCGATAATCCCTGTTTTTTACAGTTTATGGGCGTAAAATATCTGTTGCATCAAGGAAATGCAGCAGGTTATAAACCGACTGGAGAGAACAATATTCTTACAAATCCATCCGCAGCTCCTATTCTGTATGTGACAAACCAGGTTATATCAGAAAAACAATATAAGATGCATGCTTTCCCAACAAATCAGACAGCGTTGCTCCAATATGCCGTTGTACCCGATGGAGAAGCCTCCGAAAGTACAAATGCTGCCTTGGATATACAGCAAATGGAAGAATGTGATATTGAGATACCAGAATGTAAAACACCAGAGCTTACTATAAAAAAGACCTCGGATGGTTATGAGGTGACGGCAAAAGAAGATTCAAAAACAGAAATTATAATTAACGGTGTAGCCCACAAAGAAACCAACCTTTTTGCGCTAATTTTTGATGTAGATAACAAAAAACCAGACAGTGATATGCATATCCGGGTCAATGAGCAGACGAACCGTCTTACAGCTATTTCGCATGAATATGCAAACCAAAACACTAATTTTACATTTATGATTTCAAAGGAAACAGGCCAAAACAATATTTCCATCGAATTTAGCGCGGGTAGTTACCGAATTGCCAATATAAAAGCCTTTGTGGGAAATCTAAAATCGTTTCAGAATCTATCCCTCTATCAAAACCCAGTCGACATAGAGAGAGGGCAAAAATTAGATAACAGCATTGCCGGAAATGTAACGGCAGAAGAAACTGGTTATCTGATTACCAGTTTTCCATATGACGAGAATTTTAAGATTTATTTAGACGGAAAGGAGATTGACTCACTAAAAGTAAATACTGCATTTATGGGAGCAAAAATCCCCGCCGGAAAGCATATGGTACAGCTCATTTACCACGCTCCCGGCAAAAAGGCTGGCCTTATGCTTACACTGGCAGGGATAGTTACCCTTATTGCAGTTTCCGCTCTTCAAAATATCTTCCGAAAGCGAAAATACCAAGTATGATAGACAAAATTACCGCAAGATAATCTGTCACTGGCTGAGCCATAACCAGCATTTTCTCAGATGCAAATACCTTGTCAAACACAAACAGTACCGGGATATACAGCAATCCCTGACGGCTAATCGAGAGTATTAAGGAAGGAATTGCAGCTCCCATGGACTGGATTGTGTTGATCATGACAAAGAGAACTCCAAGGATTGGCCCAGAGAGAATGAGAGTCCTCGCAAATTTCATGCCAAATTCATAGGCATCCTGCTGCTCCAAAAACGCATTTACCATCGGGCCTGCCCCAAGATAGCATAGAATCGTCATAACAAGACTCAGTGCGATTGCCAGAAGCAGCGAAAACCGAAGAATCCCAAGAAAGCGTTTCTTATTGCCAGAACCAAAGTTATAGCCGAGAAGTGGCTGGATGCCAGTGCCCACACCGATAAGTAACATTACAGCAACCATATTTACTTTCATGGCAACACCAAGCCCGGCAACTGCCATATCACCATAATGAACCATTAATTTATTGACCAGCACATTTGAGGTACTCATCAAAATACTGTTGAGCGATGCCGGAATTCCAATAGAGAATACTCCGGCGGCAATTCCTTTTCCTGCGCGGTAATACTTTGGATGTATCGTAAGAATAGAATTTCCGCTAAGAAAATGAAAAATATAAAACACAGCACTCAGTACATTTCCAATCACCGTAGCGATTGCGGCACCTGCTACATTCCACCCAAAAAGCAGAATCATAACTGGGTCTAAAACAATATTAGCTATATTGCCCAGAATCATGCCTGCCATTGCTTTATTTGCTTTACCCTCCGCACGGATAATCGTACTAAAAATATTGCCGATAACTAAGAACGGTACGCCGATTGCAACAATCATAAGATATTGCCTGACATAAACCATAGTATCCGGGGTAGCTCCTACCAGCCTGGCTACCGGGTCAATGGCCAAAAGAATCACTGCCATGCCGATTATGCCAACTGCCGTCCCAGTCCAAAAACAGAAAGCACAGGCATGTTTTGCATCCTCGCGCCTTCCCTCTCCAAGCATTCTGGATATCAGCGAAGTTCCTCCAATACCAAATAGCATGCCAACTGCCATAAAAAATAAAAATGCCGGGGTCGCTAATGATACAGCAGCTACCATATATGCATTTTTTGTCTGCCCTATAAAAAAAGTATCCGCCAAATTGTAAATTAATACCATCAGCATACTGATTACAGACGGAATAATATTTACAAAGACAGCTTTTGGTACAGGTGCATCTTCAAAAATTTCTACTGTTTTATCTTTCATATGTAATAACCTCTTTTCTGCGCTGCTTGTCCTAAAATGAATTGTGGAATACTGCATTTTTTAGAAAGAATCCCGCTGCAGCGCGTCGCAGTAGATTCTCTATAGCTGCATATATTACCTAACGAATCCACATCAAAAAAACTTCCTATAAAAATTGGAAGTTTGTTCTAGGCATTATAAATTTGCTGGTGTGGAACCGGCATATGCCGCCAGATAGCTTTCCCAAGCTGCAGCCACATTAATAATAGTAACAGACTATTTTACATTTTGCAAGTATATTTTTAGCCAGAAATTAGGCATATTATCTCTTATTACTATTTCACAGCCATTCTAAACATCATGTATAAAACCAGCAGCTTTTGTCTTACTTATGCTAATTAAGAGATACTATATGCTAAAAAACATACCATCCTGAAATAGAAACCCTATCAGAATGGTATATTTTTTGTAAAGTAAAAATTAAACCTCTAAGCTTAGATTTCTCCCTGCCACTACAGATGAATCTGCGGTCTTAAAACCTTTTGCATATGGATTGTCTTCATGATATTTAATCTGTGTAGTTGTCTCTCCGCCAGATACATATGTCCTGCCGCATTCTGGACAGGTTGCCGTTTGAAGGCTAACGCTTGCCTGCACTACTTCACCATCCTTCCGGCTGGCCTCATCATACGCATTGCTTACATGCTCCTGTTCATGGGACATTACAGCAGAAGCAGATGCCTGAGGGGAAATATGCCCTGGTGCCTTAAACGATACCATTTCATCCGAACCATCCTGATATTTCCTGTTTTGACAAGTTTCACATTCAATTTTTCCACTTCGGGTCATCTGTTTAATTTCGCCATTGTCATAACCTGCATCCCTCGCCTGTGAAATTGTCCGTACAGACGCCCCTACATTCATTCCTAAACCGCCAGTCATATCATTCACATCTCCTTTCCCTAGTCAATCATATTATACAAGAAAAAGACGGCATCCGCCACTATTTCTTGACAGTTCCTAATACAATCCTTAACAGCCGGATTAATTCTTTTGTATTTTCTTCTCCAAGAATTTGAAACATTCCCTGGTATTCCTTGCTGATATATTTCCGCTTTTCTTTTACTTCCCTTTTTCCCGCATCCGTTATCCGCACATTGACCCGACGTTTATCCTCCTCATCTCTATACCGCTTGATCAGCCCCTTTTTCTCCAAACTATTTAAGATATCGGTCATCCTGCCTGGTACAACATGAAGCCGTTCTGTAAGCATCCCAGCGCTAATCTTATCTTCCACATCCAACAAATGGCGCAGGACACCATATTCACCGCGGATGCTATCTAAAACCGTACGGTTTATTTTTTGGTTGATCAGTTCCGCCAATAGATTATATAATTCTTCTCCCTGACTTACTGCCGACATTTTAGAAACCTCCCTGTTTTTGCCCTTTTGCATCTTAAATCACAAAGGCCCCCTTAATGCTATTGTAATGCAAAAAAATCCCCTGATTGCCTAACACATCAATCTGTTTTAAATCTGCGATCATATATTCGGAAGTTTCCTCTTCCTGCAAAATTACGTCTTCTTCTGTAAAATCCACCAAAAAACGATAGACATCAACGAAATAATTATCGCCTGGATTCTCCCGGTGATAAGAAAAGAGCAAACCTCCTTCACATCCCGACACGTCAAGTCCTGTCTCTTCATTTATTTCTCTTAGAACTGCATCAAAAGAATCCTCTCCCGCCAAAGCTGCACCACCTGACACCTCCCACCAGCCGGGTGCCCAACCCTTATCCTCCGCCCTGCGGGTAATCAAAAACTTTCCATCAGGCCGCATAATAACGCCCAAAACAGATAGATGATAGTCTCCCTCTTTCATATGCCAATCATCCCTCTTCATCGTACGTCCTGTCCGTTTTTTATCTTTATCATAAATATCCCATAATTCCATGTGTCCTGACTCTCCTTCATCCCTTATGCGGCAGAACTGCCTTCGCCGTTACAGTATATCATATTTTATACAGTTTGTCTCAGATTGAAGTTGAAAATAATATTTGACAAAGCCCCCAAAACATTTTATAATGAGAAAATCAATTAACAGCAGGTAAGTTTTGCCTGCTGTAGTGTATGTATACTAAAGTAATGAATATTAAACGAATTAAACTACATTCGTTATTGGAAAAGAAACGAGAGGGGTGGTAACATGAGGAGATAATCTTCTTTTGAAACATGCACATATAGTTCTTCGGCTATGAAATCCCGCAGGATTTTATTTCTGAAAGAATAGAATTGTACAAAATATGGAGAGCCATATTTTGTATTTGTGATGCCAAAAGTGGATTATATTTCTCATGCCCTTTATAATATGATAAGAACGCCGCACTAATGTGGTATCTGCCTGATAATTTCATATCGTAGGCGGAATACCATATATACAGTGCCCTTTCCCGCACATATTTGTGTAATGGGAAAATACTGTATCCGGCATTCTTTTCCTGTTTTGCAATACTAAAAGCAACAGGATATTGGATATAGAAATAAAATTCAGAATCATTTGGCAACAGATGGTTCTTTTTTGTTGTATCAGAAACTTTTTGCAGAACAATTGCCAAGGAACACTAATCATTTTTGCAACAATAGTGCTTTATCATTTTGAAACACCCATGGAATGGAGGGATGTGAATGGCAAGAATAAATGTATCAGACCTTACTTTTTGTTATGAAGGCAGTTTTGACAATATTTTTGAGAAGGTATCATTTTCAATTGATACTGATTGGAAATTAGGCTTTATCGGAAGAAACGGAAAGGGAAAAACGACCTTTTTAAATCTATTATTGGGAAAGTATGAATATCAGGGAACCATCAGTACCCCGGCCGCCTTTGAATATTTTCCATACCAGATTTCAGAAAACCAGATGAAACAATGTGCCGGTGATTTTTTAGATAAGCTTCGGACAGATTGTGAACTTTGGCGAGTCATCTGTGAATTAGAGAAGCTGCATCTAGAAGCAGATGTACTATACCGCCCTTTTGAAACACTAAGCCATGGGGAGCGGACAAAGGTACTGTTAGCCATTCTTTTTGCAGGGGATAATTATTTTCTACTGATTGATGAGCCGACAAATCATTTAGACCAGAAATCAAGGGAGATCGTCAAGGAATATCTGGGGCAGAAAAAAGGATTTATACTGGTTTCCCATGACCGAGATTTACTGGACGCATGTATCGACCATGTACTAGTGCTAAACCGCCATTCAATTGAAGTACAGAATGGTAATTTTTCTTCCTGGCAGATGAATAAGGAGCGTCTGGACCATTTTCAACGAGATGAAAACGAGAAACATAAGAGGGAAATTAGGCGGCTTAAAAAAGCTGCTGACCAGGCAAGAAACTGGGCTGTTAAAAACGAAGAGACTAAGATTGGTTATGACCCGATCAAAAATCATGACCGCGGCATTGGCACCAGGGCATATATCGGAGCTAAGACGAAAAAAATGCAAAGCCGCGTAAAGCAGCTGGAAGAACGTATCACAAAGGAGATTTCACAGAAGGAAGGTTTACTGCAAGATATTGAAAATCCGGCAGTGCTGAAAATAATGCCCTTAAAGCATCATAAGGAAGTGCTGATCGCGGCAAAGGGATATGGGATTGCCTATCGAGGAGCCTCGCCAAAAGAAGAGCATACTGCTGATTGCAGCACACAGAATGGTATCCCGCAAAATAATGCTTATGAAATCTTCCATGATTTTAACTTAGAATTACGGCAGGGAGAACGACTTTTCCTGCGTGGAGAAAACGGTTGTGGAAAATCAAGTTTTATAAAGGCGATTTTGGCACAGATTCAAAAAACAGCAGATACCAGACAGGAAAACAAAACTCTAGGGTTTGGTATCAAAGACAACGTTTTTAGTGAAAACCAGATAGAAGAAACGGGATACCTTACTGTTGCAAGTGGCTTGATTATCTCCTATATAAACCAGGATACCTCCTTTTTGAAGGGTAATTTAAAAGAGTTCTGTGCGAAACGGGGACTGGACGAAAGTCTTTTAAAAGCAATTTTACGTCAACTTGATCTTGGAAGAGAGCAGTTTGCAAAAAATATGGAAGAGTATTCCGAAGGACAGAAGAAAAAAGTTTTAATCGCTTCGAGCCTTCTTACACAGGCACATTTGTATCTGTGGGACGAACCATTAAACTACATTGATGTATTTTCAAGAATGCAGATTGAAAATCTTCTCTTACAGCAAAAACCTACCATGCTTGTCGTAGAACACGATGTAAGGTTCTGTGAAAAAATAGCTACCAATATAGTTCAAATGGGAAGAAAGTAAACTCTTTAAAACTAAAATAGAGCGTGATGGAATTGTACGGCCTGCAAATCAATTGCAAAACCAGTAAATTCCACCATGCCCTAATATTACAGTTTAATATATCTTTTTTAATGTAACTATTGTATGTATGTGGTTTCATCCATGCATTTACTGTCTTATTTCTTTGTTAAATCCAGTATTTTCTGCATGTCTGCAATTAAACCTTTCGAATAATTTTCTGCCTCCCTATAAATCTGTTCTGCTTCTTCATATGCCTGCCGGTTAATGGCATTTGTAACAGCAGCACCATATTTATGGAATTTCTGATGCTTCTCACCAAGCGCTTCCCAAATTGGAAGAACCCCCGGAATATCTGGTGTCATAGCATAGTAAAAGTGTCCGAAACCACATTTGGAAGAATCAAGCTGCAATGGCACAATCGCTCTTCCGTAAACCATTTTTTTGAGGTTGCCAAGCCATGTGTGATGAGAAGAAATCGCATTGCTCATATATTGGGCAAATTCCTCGTTTTCTAGATGATAAAATACATCCTTCGTCATTCCTCCCATTTGCTTAACTACTTCATCCAAAGTCTGCTCTATATTTACGACTGGTTTAGCTTCCTGTTGCAGTTCCTGGCCAACATTGCGCATAAACCCAGCACTATCTTTTAACTGATTCTCCATCTCCGTCATAGAACTGCTCAGTTCTTCACTAACAGCAGCAATTGAGCTTATAGATTCATTGACTTTTGAGACATGGTTTTGGCTTTCGCTGTTTAGTTCCCATACATTGCTAATTTTATCTGCCATAGAAGCAAGTGAACTAATTGTGCTGGTAGAACTGTTAACGCTTTTTTGTGAAGCGGCTTTCATACTCTCAACAAATGTACTCATATTTTTTGTTAATTTCTGTGTTTCCTCTGCCAGCTCCCTGATTTCATTGGCCACGACAGCAAAACTTCTGCCTGCCTCCCCAGCCCTTGCTGCCTCTACCGACGCGTTTAATGCCAACAAATTTGTCTGCAGGGAAATAGAGTCAATACCTGCGATAACTGTAGTCATATTATTGATTACATCAACAAGCTCATCCATATCTTTCTGCATTTCCTTTGAAACAGTAATTGTCTCACTGGAAAGCTCTTTGATCATGGTTAATTCACTCTGGCCTTCCTCGATTTTCCTATAAACTTCATCGGTTTCTTCGGAAACTTTAATAATTGTGTTTGTCAATTCTTCATGCTGGTTGTCTGCATTTCCTGCAGCAGTGCCAAAAATCATTTCTGTAGCTTTTGTTACCTTCTGGGATATATCCATTATTTTTTGCGTCTGATGCTGCATCATCAGGTCAAGTGAACTGATCTGCATAATCGCACTAATATTTTTTTCAAAAATTTCAGCAAATTGTTTCCTGCCATTGAACAGCCTGCGATAAATCCCATTCAACTCTGGTTCTCTGGAGTAATCGGCTTCTCTTAATTCTGAAATAGCCCGCATAAGTTCCGCTTTTCCTTTTCTGATTGCCATTAAAATATCCTCTTATCTTTCATAGAATTATCTGTTTACTTTATCATACGAAATTTTCAACTTTTTGCAAGCCCTTTTTGATTGTTTAGGGACAAAAAGCCAAGGAAATTTTTGTCAAAAGGAAAAATATTAGCCAACATGTCTTTCAAATGGCACAAATCCCAGAACCCTGTCAATTTCTTCCTGGGCATCCAGCGGGATTTTAAATCCTGCAGCGGCAAGGTTATTTTCTAACTGGGACGGTTTGCTAGCCCCCGTAATCACACTGCTTATAATCTTTTTGCGGAGTATCCACGCCAATGCAAGGACAGACATGGTCGTTCCAAGTTCCGCTGCGATTTTTTCCATAGCCTCCACCTTATCTAAGTTCTCATCTGTCAGAAGGTTATTAACCTGCTTATCTGCCTGATGTGTGGCACGGGAACCTTCTGGATATGGCTGCCCTTTCTTGTATTTACCAGTCAAAAGACCTTGGGCAAGCGGCGAAAATGGTGTAATGCCAATGCCATACGTCTCACAGATTCCCATAATCTCATGCTCAATATAGCGGTCCATCATATTATACTGTGGCTGCAAGCTGGTCATTGGGTGAAGATTATATTTTTCAATAATTTTCTGTGCCTCTACCAGTCTAGCTCCGCCCCACTCTTCGCTAACGCCGTAATAGAGAATTTTCCCCTGATCCACCAGTGCGCTTAGAGCACGAAGCGTTTCCTCCATTGGGGTAGTCAAGTCAAATCGGTGGCAGTAATACAAATCAATATAGTCAAGCTGCATATTTGACAATGTACGGTCGATATTTTCAAAGATATGCTTTCTAGATAACCCCCACTCGTTGACCGAAGGTCCCGTTGGGAAAAATACTTTGCTCGATACAACATAAGAGCTTCTGCGGTAGTCTTTCAAAACCCTTCCTAAAAAGCGCTCTGCCTCCCCACCACTGTACGCATCGGCACAGTCAAAGAAATTAATGCCATTTTCATACGCAAGACGTATGGTATCCTCAGCAATTTTAGCTTTTTCACTTCCGGCAAGATCTGTCATCCAGCTTCCTACTGCAATTTCACTAACTTTCAACCCTGATTTTCCTACACTGCGATATTCCATCATTCATACCTCCCATTTTTTCACTCGACATCACAACATATCTGACGCCATAATATTATATTTTTGCTTTTATTGTATTTATCTCTATATTTTTTTATCCCATTCACTTTTGAATAAGTTCTCCAAGCATTTTATACTGATTTTTGCTGTACCATAAGAATCCTCCTTTTCTATGCTTTCTCTTTATTTACAAATGCTAACACTTCAAGTATACTTGAAGTCAAGAAGAAACTTATTTATAAATTATTTTATCTCAGATTTTTCAGAAAGGATTGATCATATGAAAACTTACACAATTAAGGAAATGCGGGAAAAATTTGATATTCCGTCTTCTACCCTGCGATATTATGAGGATATCGGACTATTTCCAGAAGTAAAGCGCACTGAAACAAACCAGCGCATATACACAGAGGAACATATGGATCGCCTGCATGCGATTAACTGTTTTAAACGGACAGGGCTTCCTATTGCAAAAATACATGATTTCTTTGAGTATGCTGAGAATTTACCGTGCCATATTGATGATATTATAGATATGATGGAAAGCCACGAAAAAGATATTATTTGCCAGATGGAAAAGATGCAGCAGGATTTGGATCATATCCAGCAGAAAGTCCGCTACTATAATAAGATAAAAATTGCCATGGAGCAGGGGGAACCCTGGCCATGTTTCGAGGAAAGCTAAAGTATCACCTTAAAAGGTTTTGCTATTTATGACCGTATTTCTAAGTTAAGGAAATGTTGATTTTTTTTATTTTTATTGAAATACTCTTCTTCATAAATAGCAAAACTTCATGAACAAAACTTATATTACTTACAGATTTTTTCTATCGCCCTACAACAAATTGATCAATCACGTTCCCATTCAAATCATAAACTGGAATAGAGTAAGAGCCTACTCCTTTCTGAACTGCCTGGCATGCCTCCTGTGGAGTGCTAGCCTCAATCATTAAATCATCTGATTTTACATATCCACTTTGATTATTTACTCCTACTGCTTCAATCAAATCTGGCTCATCTCCCATATCATTAACTTGTAATCCAGAACCATAGCTGAGTCTCTTTCCGCCTTTCCCAAAAGTGGTGAAGCCAAAAGCCTCCTCCCAATTACTTTCAATACTTAACGCGGCTGTCTTTACTTTACAATTTGGAGATTCGTTAGCAGTAAATGTTGTATACCCATTTCCATTATACAATTTTATCTTAGATTGAGCATAAAAATAAGTTGTAGTAGATGTTGCCTTCGGAGAATATGCATATAAATTCACACAATCTCTGCTGTTATAAACAAGGTCACCGCTCTTTCTCAATTGTCTATTTGCATCGTACAGCCTTGCCTGTGCTCCCATATAACCAGCCTTTGCATTCGTATAGTCGCAAGTCATTACCTGCGCAACAGCCTGCACCGCATTTTTAGAATCTGACATACAATTCCATACTTCAGAATCAAATTTATACGACCGTCCATTGACTGTTTTTGTTGTCCAACTCGACGCAGTATCTGCATGGGCAACGGATGATGTCACGCCCGATAATAATACAGACATAGTAAGTACGAGGCTAAGTATTTTCTTGTTTATTTGAACGTTCATTCTTCTCCTACCTTTCTTCCTTTCCCTAACTATTCATTTAGGGTGTAACTTCTTGTTAATTGTCATTATTTTTTCCCGAACCCACTGTAAAATAACCAATCACGGTTTTGCCGTCCTTCTTATATACCTTGATGCGGAATGCTGAACGATCAGCTGAGTATTCGGCGGCTTCCTCTGGATTCTTGAAATCTTCAGGTTCTAAGTCCTTGCGGTAGACATATCCTTGTTTGCCATTATCGGCTACAGCAGCTATCAGATCTGCATTTAAAATATCAATCCCATAGCTTTGCCCATCTTCATTTCTTTGCACTGGCTCCATTGCTTCAATGTCATCCGCAGAATAATTAAGTCCTTCTAATACATCTGCTAAATCTGAAATTTCATCTTTTGTCATACCGGAATTTTTCACCTTCTCATAAACTGCAGAATATATAGTTGCAGCAGCATATGCAGTAACCGGTATGCTAATTGCTAATAGAAGCAGTACAAGTACATAAGATAATAAAATCCTTTTTCCAACCTTTGTACTAGGTGAATTCCTATTTAGCTGCATAATACGATTTAATGCTTCATCAGATATCCTTAAATCTGATATTTCCTGTGGATAATGTTCTTTTATATAAGAATCAAAATGCTCTCTTTTCATTGCTAATCCTCCAATATTTTTTTTAATTTTTGCCGTGCGCGTTCTAACTGCGTCCCTATAGTTGAATTTTTTTTATCCAGGATGAAAGCAATTTCCTTTATGCTGTATCCATCTCTATAATATAAATCAACAATAATCCGATATTTGTCCGGCAATTTTTTTACCGCATCCCAAATATCCTCCTTTACAGGATCTTCAAAGACATATTTATCTTCAAGAGGTGCCTTGTTTCTGTTCCAAAATGTATTTTTATAATTTTTAGCAGTATTAATCGTTGTTCTTATCAGCCATGCCTTTCTATGTTCCTCTGATTCAAACACTTTATCCTTTGATAAATATTTTAAAAAGACATCCTGTACCACATCTTCTGCATCGGCCCGATTCAGACAAAAACTATATGCATATTTTAATAACATATTTGAATAGGTTATAACGGTCTCTTGAAAATCATTCTGATTAGCACTAATCTTTTTCAATCTCTTACCTCCCTTCACTTAATATACAAATCAAAACGCCGATATTTCTCATTCTGAAAAAAATTATTTTGCGCTCCTATTTCCTCCGACTGCATGGACAGGGCAACAGCAGTTACACTTGTATTTTTAAGGCAACTATGCTATGCTTTACTTGCAACTTATGTCAAAAACATGTCAGTCAAATACCCCGCTGCAAAGCAACGGGGCATGATTTAGCTTCTCTAAAGGAACCATTCGGTTCCTTGGCGAGTCCACCCCAAGTGGCGGGGTATTTGACCCGCGTGCAGTTGCCAAGTGCAAAGGAACTTTCAGTTCCTTGCAAGCATTGCGTTTGGCTCGTTGCTTACGCGAGAATAAAATATGGGGGGAATTTTTATGAGGGAAAAAATTTCTAAACGATTCTTTGGTAAACTATTAATTACATTTCTTGCACTGGCGGGCATCTTCTTAATACCGCCAAAATCCGTCAGCAATGCCGCAGCAGACAATGCGCAGACAGAATACCAAAAAGCATTGGACTTGCGCAAACAGGGCAAGTTTAAAATTTCAAATCCATCTATTATTATGCAGATGGATGAAAAGGCAAATGGTGTCATGATAATAGGCGACGCGGCAGACTTTTCAGGTACGATGTTTACATATGGAGATGATTTTCGGTTTGATGACAGCCAGACAGAATATTTCCTGATTAATGCACTGGCACAGCGCAAGAAAAACGTTAAGTTAGCATTTTATCTGGACGACGAGAAAAAACCATTTGCAACTGTTTCTCTTGCAAAACAAAAGAAAGCTGAAATCTGGTCAACCGTAAAAAGCCGTTGTGTTAATCTTTCTGGCAAAAAAATTTCTGGAAAACACAAGCTGCGTTTTCAGGTAGTTACGCAGGATACTGGAATTCTCCGTCTGGTAATCCGCTCTTTGTCTGTCATCACAAGTGATCTCCCTGTTGTAGAATTTAATCTGGATGAATCACAGGGGAGCATTTCCGAAATGAATGGCGATATGGAGCATGACACAGAGTGTTATGGAACGGTATCCTTGAGCATTCCAAAAGGGTACAAAACGGAATATACAGACAGCGCTTGTAAATCTGGGAAATATACACTGGATTATGTGCGTGGACGCGGAAATTCAACATGGAGTGCAGCCAAAAAGCCATACAAATTTAAATTAGAAACAAAGCAGGGGCTTTTAGGGATGGGAGCCAATAAACACTGGATTCTACTGGCAAACTATTATGATGTGTCGATGCTCCGCAATAAACTCACTTACTGGCTGGGGGCAGAACTGGGTATGGAATTTACGCCGAAGTGCGAATTTGTTAATGTTATTATGAATGGCGAATATCTGGGGAGTTATTATCTTTCTGAGCAGGTCCGTGTGGGGAAAAGCCGCGTCAATATTGACGATTTGGAAGATGACGAAGAAACAAAAGCTTCTATAGATGAATCCGTTATATCTGGTGGCTATCTTCTGGGATTATCCCCATATGGAGATGAATTAAAAAAGGTGTTCTCTACCAGCCGTGACAACCGTTTCCTAATAGAAAGCCCTTCCTTTGAGGATTATGAAAATGAGGCACAATATAATTACATAAAAGATTATGTTCAAAAAACAGAAGATGCCATTTATGGCAATGATTTTCAAGATGATGGAAAGTCTTATCAGGAATATATGGATATAGATTCTGCTGTTGACTATTACTGGATACAAGAAATATCCAAAAATGGCGATGCATTTGCCTCTACCAGCACCTATCTATATAAAAAGAGAAACGGAAAGCTATACTGGGGACCACTCTGGGATTTTGATTATGTCGCCTGGGGAGCAACAGAGTATCATAATAATTATTATGAAGGTTATTCACAGAATACAAGCATGTGGTTTGGACGTCTTTTTGAGGATCCGGTATTTTACCAAAAAATTGTGGACCGATGGCCTGCAATAAAAGAAAAACTTTTGGAGGCCGCCAAAGATGGTGGGCAGATTGATATTTACTCAAAGAAACAGTATGAATCCCAGAAAACAAATTATCAGATATGGGAAAAATACAGTGATAGATATGGTCATGAATGGTATTATACTAATGGAAAAAACGAAGGAGAATCTGTCTCAAACCAGATTACTTATGACAGTGAAGTAGAACGGCTGAAATTATGGGTAAAACAGCGTGTCGGATGGATTGATGAGAATTTAAACGATTTAAAAAGAACTTATTATACTGTCAAATTTATGGTGGATGAAACGGAATATATTTCTGAGCAAATCGGGGAAAACGATACAATAGGTATCTTCCCTGCAGTCCCAGAAAAAGAAGGCTATCAATTTGATGGCTGGTATGCCACAAAAGAAACAGAGGCAGGCAGCTACGAATATCAGCTTACAGAAAATATCAAGATCACAGAGGATATCACCGTAAAAGCAAAATGGAAGGAGAGATCAACTGTACTTCCAATACAAAAAATAGGTTTTTACCAAAAAGAATATTATATGACATTTGATGATAATCTAGGATTAAATTACTGCGTTTTACCATTTGAAGCAGATGATACAGAATTAATCTGGTCATCCAGTGACGAAACAATAGCTTCTGTAATGAATGGTATGGTTCTGTCAAAGATGAAGGTTGGCGATGTTGTAATAACAGCCACTGCGCCAAATGGAGTAAGTGCGAGCTGTCTTGTACATTTAATTGATTATAAGAATTACGAGACTCTGCAGTCTGCTATGCTTTTAGAAAACAATATTGTAGTATCAAAAGGAGGATATGGGCGCATCGCCGTACAGCATATTCCAGAAAGCGCAATTATATATTCAGAACTTAATTTTGCTTCCTCTGATGAGGAGATTGTCCAAGTAAATGGAAGTGGATATGTACATGGCCTAAAAGAGGGAACCGCAATAGTGGTTGTCCATGGCGGGATGGTAAAGCCACTATTTTGCAAGGTGACCGTTGTGGATGATGGAAAAGCCGATATCTTTCCAGTAATGCCAGATGTACCACGCCCAGATATATCACCGGCACCAGATACAACCCCAGTACCAGATGTATCGCCCGTACCGGATGAAACACCAATTCCAGATGTTACGCCGCCAAGCGACACGCCAGCACCAGATATAAACCCAACGCCAACCCCAGTACCAGATATTCCTATTAAAATTGAGCCTAAAAAAGAGGTGCCATCTACCTCAAATCATAAAGGTACGGTGAAAAAGGGTACAAAATTTGTGGTAAACGGTCTTAGGTTTAAGGTACTGTCTATTGGAGGTAAAAAGACGGTCTCCTGCATAGGGGCTCAAAATTTAGGAAAGAAACTGACCATTCCAGCGGGGGTAACATATAAAAAGCAAACATATAAAGTAATATCCATTGGAAAAAATGCATTTGCAGGCAGTAAAAAGCTTGTTAAAGCAACAATCGGTCAAAATATTACAGAAATAGGCGACAAAGCCTTTGCAAATTGCAAAAAATTAAAAGAAGTATCTATAAAGTCTTCCACATTAAAGAAGGCAGGAAAAAATATCTTTGCTGGGATTTCTTCAAAACCAAAGTTAAAAGCACCTAAAGATAAAAAATTGAAATTTCAGAAAATATTGAAATTATAGAGATAAAAACGTTCCTTGTTGGTACACCACTATGTTACGGGCAGTCTCTTAATAAGTCAAAATAGGGGCATTACACTAAATTTTTAGTGCAATGCCCCTTCTGTACTTTTAATCTAACTCTAGAACGAGTGAGAATCACCGCTGCTGTGGCTGCGTCCACCGCCGCCACTGCTGCCACCTCTGTTGTCGCTATCACGTGATTTTTTTACACGGCTCACCGTCATATGTGTAAAATGGTCAATCCGGCCTAATAAACGAGAATGATTCTGGTCAATATAGGTCTGGACTGTTGTAGTATTCCTTCCAGTTGAACTTCTTACCATCAGAAAGATAATCAATATACTCAAAAGCAGGCTGACTATCAATTGAGGCAATGCCTGGAAAATAAGGCTGTCAAACTTTGGGTCCCTGCCCATATAGGAACGAGTTTCCTTGCAAAATGTTTCTAATGCGGAAAAATATTCCCCATCCTTTAAGTCCCCCTGCATGCGGTCCATCACTTTATTACATCGGTCATGCGTCATAAAAACTTCTGCTTTACCATACCCAAAAATCTGATAAACACGGCCATCCTTTTTTGTACTAACGAATAAAAGTATCATATTTTCTGGTGCATCATCGGCATTCCCAATCTTTTCCATATATCCTTCAAAATCATCTTGCTTGCCAATCTTATCAGAAGTTACGATATAAATAGAAGTATCATACTGCGTTAAAATAGATTCACACTGGGAGCGTATCTGTTCTGACTCCTTTGCCGTAAGCATATTCGCTCCATCCGTGATCACTGTAGCGGCATCGGCCTTCTGGCTGCCAAGAAACACAAAGAAAAGAACAAGTGCCAGCAAAAACATTTGCCTCAAAAGCCGTGAAGCCACCGAACGATTTTTGCTTTGGCTATCTGTATTACCAGGGTATACATATGTATTTATCATAATAATGGTCCTCCTAACAGCACAGTGATAATGCGGAACAGAAGAAAGAACAGCACAGTTGCAAGTCCTATGGAGGATGCAATCTTAGGAATCGAGCGCGGCGGACTGCCAGCCAATTTACCAGTCTGTCCATTCATTGCAAAAGTATATTCCGCCTCATCATAGCTGTAATATACCATCCAAACCGGAAACAAAGCGTATTCTGAGGAAAGCTGCCCTATGTGATAATCCCTGTCAGCAAAATGCATTGTATCATATCCATGAATCGTAGATGTAATATATTCATCCATATATTTTTCTGCGCGCTTTGTTACTCTTGGCAACATCTCCCTGTCTGTGTAATTATATTTTTCTGAGAGAAATCCTGCAAGATATGGAGTGTTAAACTCACGAATGCCCGAATAATCAAATGGTTCCAAGGCATCCATAAGCTTATCTGCCATTTTCTCAGAGGCATCCGCCGGGATATCTTTCAGTGTCAGATCAACCTGCCGATATACATCAAAATGCCTGGTTTCTGTTATTGTCTCATCACCACTGTCATAGATATGGGTTCTGGTACAATGGAACTTTGCTTCCCCCTGCCCTCGCAGGTCATAGAGCCAGAAAGGGACATACATGCCAACAACTTCTTTGACTTTATTTGCTTTTGTAAACTCTTTTGGCGAAAACTTAAGCTTTCTGCACCATTTTTTAAATGTTTTCGTTGCCTCATCTTTTGAGATAGAAAATGGTATCACTTTCGTCGGCGCATAATCGCCGGAAATCCTATCTCCCAGAATCATAGGCGAACCGCAAAAACTGCAGATTGTTGCAGCAGTGTGATTGTCGGTCACCAGGATTGCGCCACAGCTTTTGCACAGATACTGACGTGCCTCTTCATCCCCAAATGTAGCGGTATGGTACTTTGAGTCGAACGTCTCGTAATCCTTACGATAACCTTCAATTTCCTCTTTATAATCGCAACTTCCACAGTGGAGTGTTCCGGTTGTGCTGTCAAATACCATATTTGCGGCACAATTAGGGCATTTATAATCAATAATCATTTCCTTTTTTCCTTCCTGTCTATGCAGTTTGTGAGAATAGATTTTTAAACACACTCATTAATTAGTATACTAAATTTGACAAAAAGGTCAAGAAAAGTATTGAATTAGTTGCACCTGCAGAATGAGTCAGCTATAATAAATGACATTAGTCCATATGCAGCGTCAATTGATGCATAGTATATTTTTCAAAATGTATGTATTTTGTACTAAAAGCACTGTGTTACTGGGCACGTAGTGAACAGTAACGTTTTTTGAGGTTAAGACAGAAAGGATGAGAAAATATGTGGGTTGCCAATCAATGGAAGGATTATGAGGTAATAGATACTTCAGCTGGGGAAAAGCTGGAGAGATGGGGCAAATATATACTGGTACGCCCAGACCCCCAAGTAATATGGGAGACACCAAAAAGGAACAAGGGTTGGAAAAACAGAAACGGACATTACCATCGGAGCAGTAAAGGAGGCGGAGAATGGGAATTTTTTGACCTGCCGGACAGATGGAACATCCGTTATAAGTCGCTTGTTTTCCATTTACAGCCATTTCAGTTTAAACATACAGGGCTCTTCCCAGAACAGGCAGTCAACTGGGAATGGTTTAGTGAAAAGATTCAGAATGCAGGACGGCCAATTAAAGTATTAAATCTGTTTGCGTATACAGGTGGAGCAACATTGGCAGCTGCAGCTGCAGGCGCCAGTGTAACACATGTGGATGCATCTAAGGGGATGGTCGGATGGGCAAAAGAGAATGCTGCAGCATCTGGATTGAAAGATGCCCCAATCCGCTGGCTGGTAGATGACTGTGTGAAATTTGTGGAGAGGGAGATTCGCCGCGGCAGCCAGTATGATGCTATTATTATGGATCCGCCTTCTTATGGAAGGGGACCAAAAGGAGAAATTTGGAAAATAGAGGAGAAAATACATCCGTTTATAAGACTTTGCACACAGATTTTGTCTCCTGAACCATTGTTTTTTCTGATTAATTCTTACACCACCGGCTTGCAACCCGCAGTACTGGCCTACATGATACAAACGGAGCTTGTACCAAAATTTGGCGGCCAGACAGAAGCACAGGAAATCGGGCTTCCAGTATCAGAAAATGGACTGATCCTGCCATGTGGCGCCTCTGGACGCTGGTGGTTTGACGCTGATACCAATAGATGATATAATGATAGGATTAGCGGTATTGTGCATAAGGGATTGGAGATTAACATGATGAAACGGGGATTAAAGTTAAAGGGATTTATGAGGGCCTATCTAGGGATTCCTCTTTTTCTAAGTATTCTCTTTTTAATTATGGGTATTCAGGTTTTTCTGATGAACCGTAAGGCGGGGTATCTCTGTGGGGTTTATTTTCTAATATATATTATGGCTTCCAGTTTCATATATTTTGGCAGCCGCAGAAAAATCCGCAGGGACTTAATAAATTTTGCATCAAATTATGGGCAGATGCAAGTTAGCATTATAAAGGAAATGGATATCCCATATTGTGTTTTAAATGAAGAAGGACAGCTTTTGTGGGGCAATGATAAATTCTTAGAAGTAATTGTGAATAAAAAAGCAGCCAGAAAAGGGATTAATAATGTCTTTCCAGAAATCACATATGGCAAGCTTCCCAAAACTCCAGAGGGAAGGGAAATCCATGTGCAGGCACAGGAGCGATACTACCGTTGCGTCCTGAATCTGGTGGTCAATGACAGTGTGGCAAACTCTGACGAAACACTGCACTTTGATCAGATTATTGAGAATAAACGAATTATTGCTATGTGTATGTATGAAGAGACGGAAGTTATTAATCTGGAGAAAGTGCGGGATGCGGAAAATTTAGTAGTCGGCCTTCTCTATATTGACAACTATGAAGAGTTGATAGAAAGCATTGATGAGGTTAGGCAGTCCCTGACCGTTGCCCTGATTGACCGCAAGGTAAATAAATATATGCAGGGAATTGATGCCATTTCTAAAAAACTCGAAAAGGATAAGTTCTTTTTTGCCTTTAAGCAAAAGCATCTAGAAGGTTTAACTGCAAACCGTTTTTCGATTCTAGAAGAAATCCGCAATATTAATCTGGGAAATGACCAATCTGCTACTATTAGTATCGGTATCGGCGTAGGCAAAGGTTCCTATATGGAGCGCTATGAGTGGGCGAGAGCTGCAATGGACCTGGCGCTGGGACGCGGTGGGGACCAGGCGGTAATTAAAGATGGCGATAGTGAACAATTTTTTGGCGGCAAACGTGTCCAGATTGAAAGAAATACCCGAGTTAAGGCAAGAGTCAAGGCGCATGTCCTGAAAGAGCTGATCGAGGGTAAAGAGCGTGTATTAGTTATGGGGCATTCCATTGGTGATATGGATTCTTTCGGCGCCTCTGTAGGCATTTACCGCATTGCAAAAACACTCAACAGAAAAGCACATATTGTCCTAAATGAAGTAACTGCCTCTGTAAAACCAATTAAAGAGCGTTTTCATTCAAAGGAATATGAAAATGATATGATCATAGGCAGTGAAGAAGCAAAAGAATTAGTAGACGATTCTACGCTTTTAGTTATAGTAGATGTAAACAAAGGAAGCTATACAGAGTGCCCAGAACTGATCGAGCAGGCGCAGACCGTGGTGGTGATTGACCATCATCGGCAGGCAGGAGATGCCATTACAAAAGCGGTATTGTTTTACATTGAGCCATATGCCTCTTCTGCAAGTGAAATGGTTGCGGAGATTTCGCAATATATTGGAAATGGGCTGAGGCTTCACCCGGCAGAAGCAGAGGCAATGTATGCCGGGATTATGGTAGACACTAATTTCTTTTCTAATAAAACAGGTGTTAGGACATTTGAGGCGATGGCATACCTGCGCAGGAATGGCGCAGATGCAGTCCGGGTTCGCAAGGCATTCCGTGAAGACATAGAGGAATATAAGATTAAAGCGGCAGCCATCCAGGATACCGAGCTTTACCTTGGAGAATATGCGATTGCAGAAAGCTCCTCGGAAGGCATCGAAAGCCCAACCGTATTGGGAGCAAAAATTGCAAATTCACTCTTAGATATCAATGGTGTCAAGGCATCTTTTGTCTTGACGAAATACAAGGGAAAAATATATATCAGCGCACGGTCAATTGATGAGTTAAACGTGCAGGTTATGATGGAACGTCTGGGCGGCGGCGGCCATATTAATGTGGCAGGGGCACAGCTAAAAGACGTAACGGTAGATGAGGCAAAAGGAATTATCCGGGAAACAATAGACAATATGATTACAGAAGGGGAGGCATAAGATGGAAGTTATATTATTAGAAGATGTAAAGTCACTTGGGAAAAAAGGGGAACTAGTCAATGTCAGTGAAGGATATGCAAGGAATTTTTTATTAAAGAAAAAAATGGGCGTAGAAGCAACTGCAAAAAATAAAAATGACCTAAAGCTGCAGAAACAGCATGAGGAAAAAATAGCCAGGGAAAAACTTGAGGAGGCAAAAGCATTTGCGGAGGAGCTAAAAGAGAAATCTATCACAGTTTCAATCAAGACTGGTTCTGGCGGTCGGAGCTTTGGTTCGGTTTCTACCAAAGAGCTTGCCGCTGCTGCAAAGGAGCAGCTTGGTTATGAGTTAGATAAAAAGAAAATGGTTCTTGATGTGCCGATTAAAAGCCCTGGCATTTTTACTATGCCAATCAAACTGCACCCAAAGGTGACAGGAGAACTTAAGGTTATTGTAAAAGAAGCATAGAAATGGGGATTACCATGGATGAAGCTTTAATTAAAAGAATACCGCCCCACAGCACCGAGGCAGAGCGCGCCGTCATCGGCTCCATGATTATGGATAAGGAGGCAATACTAACTAGCTCGGAAATCCTTACAGCGGACGATTTCTACCAGGGGCAGTATGGACAGCTTTTTTTGGCATTGACTGATTTATACCATGCTGGGGTTGCTATTGATTTAGTTACTTTAAAGAACAAACTAAAGGAGATGGAAACTTCACCTGAGCTTTCCAGTACAGAATACCTGGCAGAACTTACTTTGAGTGTACCGACATCAGCAAATATCAAACATTATGCAGATATTGTTCATGAAAAGGCGGTGCTGCGCAGGCTGATCCATGCATCCGAAAAGATAGCTGGTATCTGTTATATGGATAATCAGCCTTTAGAGGACGTTCTTGACCGCGCTGAAAAAGATATGTTTGATGTATTGCAGCAGCGTTCTGTCAATGAATTTGAGCCGATTAGCCAGGTGGTACTTCGCACTTTGGATGAAATCTCACAGGCAGCTAAGCAAGAAGGCCATATTACCGGGCTTGAAACAGGATTCCGCGATTTGGATTTTAAGACAGCCGGATTGCAGAAATCGGATTTAATTCTGCTCGCCGCCCGCCCAGCTATGGGAAAAACAGCGCTTGTGCTAAATTTAATTGAGTATATTGCACTGCATGGTTCACATACGATTGCTATGTTTAGCTTGGAAATGAGCAAGGAGCAGCTTGTCAAAAGAATGCTTGCTATGAATTCTAAAGTAGATTCCCAAAAGATCCGTACCGGAAATCTGGAAGATGAAGAGTGGGTAAAGCTGGTTGACAGCGTGCGCCGCATCGGAAATACAAGCCTGGTAATTGATGATACATCGGGTATAACGGCATCAGAAATCCGCTCTAAATGCCGGAAATTAAAACTTAGCAAGGGATTAGATTTGATTATAATTGATTACCTACAGTTAATGAGCGGCTCCGGTAAACGCAGAGGCGATAGCAGGCAGCAGGAAATCTCAGATATCTCACGTGCCTTAAAGGTAATGGCAAGAGAACTGAACATACCAGTAATTGCTTTGTCGCAGCTTTCCCGTGCTGTGGAGCAGCGTCCAGATAAACGCCCAATGCTTTCAGATTTGCGCGAGTCTGGAGCGATTGAGCAAGATGCGGACATCGTCATGTTTTTATATCGAGATGAATACTATAATCCAGATACGGAAGACAAGGGTGTAGCAGAAATTATTATCGCCAAGCAGCGAAGCGGGCCAACTGGAAAGGTGAAACTGGCTTGGCTGTCCAATCTTACAAAGTTTGGCAATCTCGAACAGGAGAGGGTATAATTTTCCTGCTATTTTTTGTTGTCTTGTTCTGTGGCTCATACATTTTCTTTTCTTGACTTGGGGACAGGAATTGTTTAGAATGGAATAAAATAAATACTTGCCGCAGGCAGCGGCGGAATGGAGGATGTATGGCTAGTCAGGTAAAATTTGATTATGCGTTGGCAAGTAATGTAATCTCTGAGGATGAAGTGAAATCCATGCAGAAAATTGCAGAGGACGCAAAAGAAGTTTTGGTTTCTAAGAACGGGGCCGGAAATGATTTCTTGGGCTGGATTGACCTTCCGGTAGATTATGACAAAGAGGAATTTGCACGAATACAAGAAGCTGCAAAGAGAATTCAGTCAGATTCGGAAGTACTGCTGGTAATCGGTATTGGCGGATCTTATCTCGGTGCAAGGGCAGCAATTGAATTCTTAAGACACGGATTCTATAATAGCGTTTCAAAAGAAATCCGTAAGACTCCTGAAATTTATTATTGTGGAAACAATCTAAGTGGAACTTATCTGAAGCAGTTAGTTGAAGTAATTGGGGACAGAGACTTTTCTGTAAATATAATCAGTAAGTCTGGAACAACAACAGAACCTGCCGTAGCATTCCGTATTTTCAAGGGAATGCTCGAGAAAAAGTATGGCAAGGAAGGTGCTGCAAAGAGAATTTACGCCACAACAGATAAGGCAAGAGGGGCATTAAAGAATCTTGCTACAGAAGAAGGTTATGAGGCATTTGTTGTACCGGATGACGTTGGTGGACGTTTCTCTGTATTAACTGCTGTAGGACTCCTTCCAATCGCAGTGAGCGGCGCTGATATTGCCAAGCTTATGGAAGGTGCTGCTTCCATGCGCGAAATGTGCCTGAACAAAGATTTTGCAGAGAATGAGCCTTTGAAATATGCTGCTATCCGTAATATTCTTCTGCGTAAGGGAAAATCTGTTGAAATTCTCTGTAACTATGAACCAGCACTCCACTATGTTTCAGAGTGGTGGAAACAGCTCTATGGTGAGAGCGAGGGTAAGGATCAGAAAGGACTTTTCCCAGCATCCGTTGATTTAACAACAGATTTGCATTCTATGGGACAGTTTATTCAGGACGGAAGCCGTATTATGTTTGAAACTGTTATGGAATTAGAAAGCCCATCTCTGGATATTACTCTTGAGGAAGAGCCAGTAGATCTTGATGGCCTGAATTATTTAACCGGAAAGACTCTTGATTTTATCAATAAGAGCGCTATGAAGGGAACCCAGCTTGCCCATACAGACGGCAATGTTCCAAACCTTACGATAAAAGTGCCAGAGCAGAATGAGTTCTATCTGGGACAGCTATTCTACTTCTTTGAGTTTGCATGTGGCGTGAGCGGTTATATCCTTGGCGTAAATCCATTTAACCAGCCGGGTGTAGAAAGCTACAAGAAGAATATGTTTGCACTTCTTGGAAAGCCAGGATTTGAGGCTCAGAGAGAAGAGCTTATGAAGAGACTGTAAAAGTTGTTGTATCACTTAATCTGGACTGTATTTTCACATCAACTGTATGTGGGAATACAGTCTTTTTGCCTTATATGAAAGGGTAAAATCACATATTATAGGAGACTACATATGAATTATAGCAAAGCAGTGACTTTTAGTTACGATGATGGAATTGAGCAGGATCGGCGTTTGGTGGAGATGTTTAACTATTATCATATGAAATGTACTTTTAATTTAAACACTGGCATTCAAACTCCTGACAGCTTCTTTGACATCAATGGCGTGCGCATTCACCGTATGCCGCAGGAGGGGCTTGAAAAGCTATACAAAGGACATGAGATTGCGGTACATGGTCTAATGCACACTGCACCAGACCAACTTTCCGAAAAAGAGCTGGAGCAAGAATTTTTGACGGATGCCAAAAATATTGAGCGCCTTTATGGAAAATATCCTGTGGGCATGGCATATGCGTATGGAGTAGTGACAGAGGAAGCCACAAGATACTTGACTACAATTGGCATCCACTACGCCAGGACAGTTGGGGTTACCCATAATTTTGAACTGCCAAGGGACCCTATGCATCTAGAGGCAACTTGCCATCATGATGATGAGAGGCTATTTGAATTGGCTGAAGAATTTTTGCAGAGGCCGGCAAACGCTGCAAATCCAATGCTATTTTATATTTGGGGCCACAGCTATGAACTTGAGGTGAACCAGAATTGGGACCGAATGGAAAAATTATGTGAAATGCTTGCCGGAAAAGAGGGGATTTTTTATGGGACAAATGCAGAATGCTTACTATAGAGAGTGCAAGGATGTGCAGATGATATTAGCGTTTTGGGCTCATAAAAAGGAGGTTCTGATATGCTGTTAAGTATTGCATTCATCTTACTAGCTGGAATGTTTATGGGATGGCTCTGTGCCAAACTTAAACTGCCAGGTTTGTTAGGGATGATTTTGACAGGTATATTATTAGGACCACATGCATGGAATCTCATTGATTCTTCAATCCTTGGCATTTCATCTGAACTGAGAAAGATTGCCTTAATTATTATATTGACAAGAGCAGGGCTTACACTAAATATTTCTGACTTAAAAAAAGTTGGCAGACCTGCAGTAATGATGTGTTTTGTTCCTGCCTCATTTGAGATTGTGGGAATGATTTTGCTTGCTCCCCCACTCTTAGGAATCTCTGTACTTGAGGCTGCTATTATGGGAACGGTTGTGGCGGCAGTTTCTCCGGCTGTGATTGTACCTAAAATGATTAAATTAATAGAAGAAGGATATGGAACGAAAAAGGGAATTCCTCAAATGATCCTGGCAGGTGCTTCCGTCGATGATGTTTTTGTGATTGTCCTGTTTACTGCCTTTACTTCATTAGCACAGGGGAAGACAGTAAACGCTATTCGTTTTATCAATATTCCAGTTTCAATTGGTTTGGGGATTTTATTCGGAATCTTAGCTGGGACTTTACTTGGTGTATTATTCCAAAAGATGCATGTACGGGACACCATTAAGGTATTAATAATTTTAAGCATATCTTTTATTCTCGTCTCATTGGAAGACAGTATTGCTACGCCTATTACATTTTCCGCACTAATCGCCATTATGTTTATGGGAACAGCTATGAAGAAAAGGCGGGCTGAAATGGCTAAACGCTTATCTGCCAAATTTAATAAAATCTGGGTATGCGCCGAAATTGTATTATTTGTATTAGTTGGAGCAGCAGTAGATATTTCTTATGCGGTATCAGCCGGCATCACTGTCATTCTTTTAATATTTGGTGTATTGGTATTTCGTATATCTGGTGTACTTGTCTGCGTTTTAAAGACAAATCTATCTGCAAAAGAGCGGTTGTTTTGTATGCTTGGATATCTGCCAAAGGCAACCGTGCAGGCAGCGATTGGAGGAGTTCCGCTTGCTATGGGCCTTCGTTGCGGGAATATCGTTTTGGCAGTTGCGGTTCTTGCTATTTTAATTACCGCACCGTTAGGTGCCTTTTTAATTGAGCTATCATATAAGCGGCTGCTCGTAAAATAGTCAAATACCCCGCTGCAAGCAACGGGGCATGACTTAGCTTCTTTTTAGCAAGTTCGCCCCAGAGGGGCGGGGTATTTGACCCTCGCGGCAGTCGCCAAATGCGAGCAAGCTCGCGCTTGGCTCGTTGCTTCGCGGGAATAAATCCTCTATTCAAAATTTAGAATTTTTGTAATTGTACGGAATACTTGTTCCTACAATAACATCTTCAATTTTTTCTAAAATAAGCCAATCATCCATATTTCCCTGATGTTCAAAAGCAAGTGGAGATATTTCCTTGACATTTTCAAATTCCACTAAGCATAGACACTTTTTATGCCACCGTACTTTTTGCTTATCTGATAAGTTTAATTTGCTCTGATTATCCGCAAGAGTTTTTGTAATTTCTTCATCAGACAGTTTCACAAAATTTTGCACTTTTTTTACAATAGCGGTTGCCGTTACTTCTGCACTTCCTTTTTCCATGAAATAAAGACACTCACCTTCAAAAACTCTGCTATGGGGAATTTTTCTTCCTGCTGCTCCGCGCACAATCATTGTTTTCGTTCCTGCTAAAATTTTGTCTAATACTTTTTCACCTTTTTTGCCTACATTATCACAATAAACTAAATGTACCACTTTTTATTCCTCCTCTATAATTGGTATCCATATTTGACTTAAATAGTTGCTGTCATATACATTTCCATTGCTGTACCATTCTATTTCCGGGCATTGTGCATGTTGAAACGGATATTTCACAAGCCATTCTTTATTAAGATATTGCCAACCTTTCTGTATTGCTTGTGGAACGGAACCTCTACAATCAAAAATTGCCCATGTAGCACTTGGAATATTGATTTCGGTAAAACCTTGTGGCGTTTCTTGATCAGATATAGCCATAATAGAATATTCTATTTCATTTGATTGTTCATCATAAGTTCCAAATAAACCAAATATCCCTTTGGGAGTAGCAGTATCTATCGAAATTAGTATTGCAAAAATACCATTCCGCTGACATTCACTCCAAAATTCTGGTATTTTCTTAAAATGAAGATTATTTTCGCAAGACACAATGATACTCTTTCCCACTAATCGAAAACCATCTTTTTGTTCAAGTTTCCACGAATATTCATGGTGTTCTAATATCTGCATTTTCGGAACAACTTTTAAAACAACATTCCGATTTCTTGCTTCTCTTGGTGATACTCCATGAAAAAGTTGAAATGCTTTTGTAAATGATGTAGGAGAATCATAACCATATTTGTAGCTTATATCAATCACTTTTAAATCAGTGCTTTTCAAATCATACCCGGCTAACGTTAATTTTCGTGAGCGAATATATTCAGCAAAGCTAATACCATTCATGTATGAAAATACCTTTTGAAAAAATCCAAAAGAACATTCCGCAATTTTTGAGATTTCTTCACTGTCAATCAATTCTTCTTTTCGTTGTAAATGATTTTCGACATAATCAATAATTATTTGTAGTTTTTCATTCCATTCCATATTTATTTCCTTTCGGTTTGACTCATATTATTTTAGCAAATGTTTTACAACACTTCCTCTTATTTTTGGTTCTGTATGGATATATAATACACTAATTTGCAGCAAGTAAACATACAGAAAAATGCCTGTCTTTTCAAGTCAAACCCAGACATCCCGGTTTCATTGTTCATTCATACTAATTAAGTTTTAAATTGTTTTTTCTTAAACCTTCATAAATTTGACTTTCCCCATTTTTTGAAGACGATAATTTGATGTTATTGATAGACAGTGGAGTTTGCAAAGCATTAGACCTTCCTCAAAGCGTAGCGTTGCCAGATGGGGCTGCATTGCCTGATTGTTCCATTTGAATTCTGAATGAAAATCATGTACACAGAGCAAAATTGGCAAAATATCTGTGTCTTCAATAAGCATCAGATTATTCCCTGCTAAAAATGGGGAAAGTCAAATTCGCAAAGTATTGACAACGGGATAAGATAGTTATATATTAGGAGACAGAAAAATAGTTCTCAGGAGGATTTTGCATGTTAATTGTGGTTGTAATGGAGAAAATTGCAAAATAAATATTGCAAGGGTGATTTTTGGTTTACGCTTGAAGTCTGCCCTTTTGCTGATAGTTTGGGCTGTCGGCATTTTCGCCTTACAATTGCTTAATATTATGGTATGATTTTGAGGTCAAAAGGTATTTTGCCCCCAACTGATGCTATGTATTGTTACATTGCTACGCAATTTAGCAATTCTATAGCATCATGGTATGTATTTTAAAATCATTTAAGCATGACTGTATGGTCGTGCTTTTTTTTTGACTCTAAATAATTTAGCTACAGTGAGGTGTCATTATAAGGGCAGCACAATCTGGGTAATAATATAATACCGCTGAAAGCGGTATGCCTGCATAGAAAGGAATAATAGAAAAATGAATATAGAAAAACAAATTGAATTGGATAAGGTAAAGGAGATATGGCAGAATCTGGCTGTCACAGAATGGGCAAAAGAAAAAATCAGTAAGATTTCATTTTACCTTAATGAAAGCGAATTGAGGGGAGAACTTAGAGACACTACAAATAGCAGAACTCTGATGGAAAAGCTTGGAGCACCGCCGTTACAAAGCCTTACAGAGATAAAGGACATAATGTTGATTGCTCAAAAGGGGGACTGTCTTACACCATATCAGCTTGAACGAGTTGAAACTGTTTTGACCGCCGTTCGGCGTTTGAAAGAGTATCTGGCGAGGGGCAAAATATATAAAAACCCACTGGCATATTACGAGGTAAATCTAAATGAGCTTGAAGAACTGCGGGAAGAGATTGGCAGACAAATAAGAAATGGCGCCGTAGATGATTATGCTTCAAAAGAGCTTGTCCGGGTCAGAAGCCAAATTGCAAAATGTGAGGAAAATATGAAGCAGAAGGCAGAGAGGGTTATGCGCGCCCAGAAAGAGAGCATGGCGGACCATTATTGTACCATACGCAATGGAAGGGTATGTGTTCCAGTTAAAAGAGAATGCAAATTAAAAGTATCAGGTAGTGTAATTGACAAATCTGCCACGGGAAATACATTATTTATTGAGCCATCAAGTGTAGCGAAATGTTATGAAGAGCTACAGGAGCTTAAGGTGAGTGAAGAAAATGAGGTATACCGCATTTTGTATACGCTTTCAGCAATGGTTGCATCCGCTGATGATATCATGCAAGAAAATATTGCAATGACAGAAAAACTAGATTTTATTTTCTCGAAAGGAAAGCTGAGCATAGACCTTGACGCTGTAGAACCTTGTATTAATACAGAGCGAAAAATAATACTAAAAGATGCAAGGCATCCTCTGATGGATAAAAAAGTCAATGTCCCTCTACAATTTGAGATAGGGGAAAATATTAGGGGCATTGTTATAACCGGCCCCAATACCGGTGGAAAGACAGTGGCAATAAAAACAGTTATTCTAAACTGTATTATGGCACAATGTGGTTTGCATGTAACCTGCAAAGAGGCAGATATCTGTATGAATAACTCCTATCTGTGCGATATTGGAGATGGCCAGAATCTTTCAGAAAATTTATCAACATTTTCGTCACATATCAAAAATGTTTTGGAAGTATTAAGCGAGGTGAACAAAAATAGCCTGGTCATTATGGACGAACTGGGTTCTGGAACAGACCCAACAGAGGGAATGGGTATTGCGATTGGAATTTTAGAAGAGTTAAGAAAAAGCGGCGCTATTTTTCTTGTAACAACACATTATCCCGAAGTGAAGGAATTCGCTGATAAAACCCAAGATGTGATAAATGCAAGAATGACTTTTGACAAGGAAACCTTAAGACCAACGTACCAGATGATTCTTGGTGAAGCAGGAGAGAGCTGTGCTTTTTATATTGCTGAGAAACTTGGGATGCCAAATGAGATGCTGCGCGTTGCGATAGAAGCTGCTTATGGCAAAAATGCGGTAAATTCGTATGTATTTCAGCAAAAGAATACCACATTACCAAAAAAGGAAACAAATAGAATTATCAAAAGTAAGCGGCCAAAAGAGAATGCTAAGCTAAGGGAAAAATATAAGCGCGGTGATAGCGTGATGGTTTACCCAGATAAAAAGATCGGCATTGTATGTGATCCGATAAATGAAAAGGGCGTTTTAAGAGTACAGCTACCAGAAAAGAAAATCTGGATCAACCACAAAAGGACTAAACTCCATGTGGCAGCTGCAGAATTATATCCAGAGGATTATGACTTTTCCATCCTGTTTGAAACCGCTGAAACTAGAAAAATCAGACATGATATGGATAGAAAGTACACAGAGACAATACTTCGTTATAATGAGTAATCCATCGGCAATAGTTTACAATATCTCCATCACATAAGTTAAAAAAATGCTTAGAATCTTTCATTAATAAGATTTTAAGCATTTTTTCTTGAGGGCTCCATCGCCTACTCTAATATAACCCAAACTAATTCATTTTGAATTGCCCCCCAACCATTCATTATTTCCTAATATGCTATACTGCCTATCCTACAATACTATTGCTGGTATTTGGCTCAAAATTATCATAATACTGTGCCTGTGCATTCCACAATGCATAATATTTCCCATCCAAGTCCTTAACGAGCTCCTCATGGGCTCCTTCCTGTGCAACCCTCCCCTCGTCCAGCACAAGAATCCTGTCACACATACGGGAGGATGATAGCCGATGGCTAATAGAAATCAATGTCTTACTCTCTGTAATCTCACTAAAATTTTGATAAATTCCATATTCTGCATAAGGGTCCAAAGCAGCCGTCGGTTCATCCAGAACCATCAGTCCTGCATCCTTATAAACTGCCCTGGCTATCGCCACCTTTTGCTGCTCACCGCCAGAGAGGTCTGTGCCATTCTCATCAAAATCACTAAAAATCGGCTGCCTGGCGCTGGTATAATCTGCAAACCAGCTTAATTAAGGTCGTTTTGCCAGAACCACTTTCGCCCACGATTGCCAGCTTCTCCCCCGCATAGAGTTTTAAGTTTACATTTTTTAAAACATAGCTAAGGGGTGCTTCTATTATTTCATACTTTGCTGACGCAGCCAAAGTCTCATCATAACTTTTTGAGGCAGTAATTTAGCGACCACGTGTGCACATCTTACATAAAAACCATATACCGAAATATCTTTTCCTCTTTTTGCATCCGCCAATGCCTTTGCAGCCACCCGGTCAGGCGTTGTGATACAGACAAATTTTTTTACAGACTTTGCAGCGCCGATTTCTGCCCTATCAAAAAACGCCGTTCTCATCCACCCCGGACAGACAGCAGTAACTGATATTCCTTTCTCTTTTAACTCAACATGAAGCGCCCTGGAATAATTTCTAACAAAAGCTTTTGTCGCACTATAGATATTAAGGTATGGCAATGGCTGAAACGATGCCTGCGATGCTATATTAATAATATGGCTCCCTTTTCTCATATAAGGAATACATATCAGTCCCATCTGAACCACTGCACTTACATTCAAATCAATCATATTTACTGACTCATGGATTGTCAGATTCTTATAGGAGCCAAATTTTCCATAACCAGCATTGTTGATAAGAAAACGGACGGTAACGCTTACTTTTTTTATTTCCTCTGCAAAAGATTCCAATTCCTGCTTTACTGACAGATCAACAGAAAAAGTTTTCAATTTTTTCTTAAACTCTGCACTAAGTCTTTGCAACTTTTTCTCATCTCTGGCCACTGCCCATATCTCATCAATTGTGCGCTCCTTTGCCAGAAGACGTACAAATTCTTTGCCAAAGCCGCTGCTAGCTCCAGTAATAATCGCTATATTTTTCTTCCTCATCCACATACTCCTAATCAATTTTACTGTTACTATTCCCATTTTTTTCTTATGTAAACATCAGTCCTTTTTGCGGTATTTTTTCTCAATCACAGCCACGTAAACTACCATAGTAGCAATTACCTCAAACATTGCACCCAAAATAGAAAACAGGATAAGCGGCGAATTCTGTCCGCCAAGAAGCGGAACCCCGGTCACTGCAAAAGCAGCCCCAAATATACACCATAATCTGCCAACCGCTTTATTATATGCCCTCACATCATCTACTGGAAATGTTTTCGCGTTTGCCCAAAAACTAAATGCGACCTCTTTTTTAGAAAGTCTAGCATACAATCCCAAGATAATAAACGCAATTCCTACAATAACCCATATCATAAAAGCCATACGATCTCTCCCCCTTTCACAGCCCTTTTCTTCTAGTCTAGCATACATTATAATTTGATCAGTCTAGTTCTATTCGTTTCATTAATTATAATTCAAAGGCTAACAATTTACAATGAGATTTCATAATTTGACTTTCCCCATTTTTAGAGGGAATAATCTGATGGTATTGAAGACACAGATATTTTGCCAATTTTGCTCTGTGTACATGATTTTCATTCAGAATTCAAATGGAACAATCAGGCAATGCAGCCCCATCTGGCAACGCTACGCTTTGAGGAAGGTCTAATGCTTTGCAAACTTCGATGTATGATTTATGCGCCCCTTTCGCAAACTCACGGCAATGCAGCCAGTGTGCTATGTTTTTCGCAGAGGCACTCAGAGGCCGTCGGTGCTTATATTCTGCTTTGCAGGATATTATGCACCGTTACGTGCCTCTGCGTAGCGGAAGCGTGCCTTCTAGGAAAACATAGCACACTGCTACATGCCGCTTAGACATGCTTCGGGGCGCATATTCCATCGAAGTTTTACAAAGCAAAGACCTTCTATCAAAGCTAGTTGTCTGGCGATGAGGCTGCATTCCTGGTTGTTCCACCTGAAGTTTTTTGAATCATCATGCAATCACAGAGCAAAATTGGCGAAACTCCACTGCCTATCAATAACATCAGATTATCCTCTTCAAAAAATGGGGAAAGTCAAAGATTTCATAACCGAAGCAATACTTACTGGCCTATTGTAAAATGTTTTTCCAACCGATTTTCCCTATCAAAGAGATAATGGTACTGCACCATCTCATACTCCTCTAAAAGCCGCTGGTTCTCCGTATCTTCTTCTGAATAGTCATGGAGCTTTCCCTCCGAATCATAATAGCCGTTTGCACTGACTGAAGGCAGTTTCTTATGCAAATCCAGTAGGTAGCGGTTAAAGTTACTTAATTTTAAGCCCGCTGTCTGCAGCATAAGGCTGGATAAATAATTTAACGATACTCTTCCAACCTCTTGTTCTGGAATATCATAATTTGCCCAGATAAAAAACGGAACCACATATTTCTGCATCATCTGTTCTCTGGTAAATAACTCTGGTACCTGCCCCATAACTTCTTTATAAAACCCATCCGGCAAATGCGGCTGGTGATCCCCAAAAAATACAATCACAGTCGGTTCATCCACATTATTAAAATAAGTGATTAATTGCTTCAGTGCGTCATCCGACATTTTTAATAATGAAAGATACTGATTAACCGAAGCTGTTGTAGAAAAATTCATTACAGATATTGGATTTTCAAACTTGTAAGAAAGGTCATCATAAGAACTGTGGTTCTGCATGGTTACATTAAAGACACATAGCGAACTTCCTTCCTCCTTCTGCTCAAATAGCTCTTCAATCTTTTTATAATTTTCTAAATCCCCCACAAACTTTCGGACAGGATCATCGTTTGCAAAGTCCTCCAGAGATAAAAATTTATCAAATCCAAGGAGTGGATAAGCCCTGTTCCGGTTGTAACCAGAAGGATAATATGGATGAACTGCAACTGCCTCCCGATATCCTGCCTGCTTTTTTAAATTGGTGATCAGGGATGGTATGTAATCATCAAGATATTGCAGGTAAGGATTCCCTGGCAAATATGCTTTGGTACATCCAGTAAGAAATTCAAACTCAGAATTAGCAGTATATCCACCATATACAGAAGATTCTGCATAGCCTTTTATTGTATTCTCTGTCAGGCTGTTGTAGAACGAAAATACTTCTTTATTGGTTGCTACTCTGCCAAGCACATTTAAATCTGCAAAAGATTCATTCATAATTATAATGAGATTTGGGTTTTGTGTTGTCCTTTCTGGAACGTCAGACTCCTCATATCTTGATAAAATACAATCTACTTTTTCTACGGAATAGCCGGACGGCTTCTTTACTGTTACTTTCCCGCCATTTGCAGTAAAATACAGCACATAACCATATTTATTCATTCCAATATTGTGATCCCAGGTCAAATGGCTGACATTGCGGAAAAAAATGGTATCTGAACCAATCCAGAAGAAAAACAGGGCGCTCGCTGCCATCCCAAGCAGAGAAATAAGCATAAATCTAGGATTACGGTAAGCGTGCTTCCTCTTTGGAAGCAGAAAACAGATCATAAATAAAATAAGATTCGTCACAACGGCAGCAATAAAATGCCACTCCACAGAATAGTTGTATCCTCCTGCAACTCCCGCTGCTGTCTTAACTGCATACAGATCCAAAAAAACAATTCCATATCCCCGGAACGCAATCACAAAATAGTTTGCAGCCCCGATTAAAGTAAAAAGAAGAACCGAAATCATAAGCGGCAACTTTAAACTATGGAAAAGCCCTACCAGGAATAGGTTCAAAAAAGCTATGATCAGCACATTTTTTAAAATGATGACAAAGCTATAATCTAATACAGAGACTTTAAAAAACAATTCCAATGTAACAAATTCTAAAAAAGAAAACACAAGAAAAAAGATCACCTGAAAGAGAACGCTTCCGCAGACTCTTTTCAGAAAATCTGCAGAAGCGTTTTGAAACCTATTGTGATGATCGGAAATCTTACCGGAAGAAATCCCAGAAACTTCCTCCGCTGCCGGAGTTGTTGTCATTATATGGTTGGTTATTTTGTTCATTATCCCTAGTATCCCCCCTATCGGAGCCAGAAGAATTATTATTTTGCTGCAAACTGTCCAATGATGCTTTGTCCTGCAATGTCACAGTTACCTTTTTCTCCTCATAGCTTCCGTTGTTGCTGCGCTGAAGCGTAACTTCAATTTTTGTCCCCTTCCGGTAACTATTTACCTTTTGCTGAAGGCTCTCCATGGTTGTAACTTCCATCTTATTAATAGCTGTAATAATATCATTTACTTTAATGCCTGCCTTATCTGCAGCGCCTCCCTCTGCAACTTCCTTTACATAGACACCATATGGCAGGTTATAAGCCATTCCTTCCTGTGTTACAGTATTTCCAGTAATCCCCAGATATCCCTTTTCGTCATCGTTTAAAATCTCCCTGTTCATCAATTCATCAATAATTGGTGTTGCAACAGAAATCGGAATCGCATATCCGACACCCTCTACCGCAGAATCTGCAATTTTAGCAGAATTAATGCCGATTACCTGCCCCTGCATATTCAGCAGGGCACCGCCGCTGTTGCCAGGGTTAATTGCCGCATCTGTCTGGAGCGCCTTCATTTTGTTGCCCGCAGTTCCATTCGAAGACGTTTCCGTAATCACGCGGTCTTTTGCGCTAATATAACCAACAGTAACAGACTGGCCATAGCCAAGTGCATTGCCGATTGCAATAACCATCTCACCGACCTTTGCCTTATCAGAATCCCCCATATCAGCAATCTTAATCTTTTCCATGGTACTATCTTTAATATCAGAAAGCTTAACAGCAATAACTGCTAAATCATTTCCAGAATCGGAACCTTTCTCAGTTGCCTCATAGATTTCACCATCAATAAACTGGACAGAAATCGTCTTAGCCTCATCAATAACATGATTGTTTGTCGCAATCAGCAGCTCCTTCTCATTTTGCCCGACAATAAATCCGCTTCCAGAGCCCATAGTCTCCTTCCCCTGATAATACTGCCCAAACAAATCATAATAATCAGCCCCCTTAGTTGTACTAGTAATCGCCACAACTGCCGGCATACTCTGCTCCGTAATGGATGATACATCTGTTACACCCTGCGCAGCAGTCCCGCTTTGGGTATTGCCAGGTCTCGTCGTTGGGATAGCCGCCTGATCTGTTGTTTTGCCCAACTGGACATTGTTTCCTGCTTTATCTCCTGAGCCAAACAATGTTCTTGAAGCATAATTGACCGCATTAAAACATACACCGGCAACTACACCAAACATAACCGCCAGCGCTGCAGTAAGCAAAATCATCTTTCCAAGAGATGCGCCTTCCTTTTTATCTTTTGAAGCTTTGTTATTTGGATTCTGGTAGCTTCCATTCTGATAAGTTCCATTTTGATAACTATTATTTTGATATTGATTTGCCTGATAATTATTATTTTGGTAACTGCTGCCTTGATACCCTGTGTTTTGGCTGCCAGTATTTTGGTAGCCAGCATTTTGATAGCCGTTATCATCACTGCTGTAATATTGTCCTTGTCCGCTCTGATAACCATTTTGGCCGGAATCCTGATTCTGAACTGAATTCTCATCGCCTGCGCTATTTTGTGCATTTTGGTTCTGGTCTGCATAATAATCACCAGAATGTGTACTTCCATTCTCGCCATCCTTATACGAGTAACGGTAAGTTGACTGGCTGTTATCCTGATAGTCACCTTCCACCGAATTTCCGTACTCTCCGGTATACCCGGTGCTCTTTTCTTCGTTATTTTCGTCCATACTAAAAGCCCTCCTTGTATCTTTTATCATTTTCATAGATGCGGCACTGTAATAGCCATTTGAACTTCTCACTTATTTTAACAGTTAAGGTCACTCTCGTTTGCCGGCATACTATAGCGCCAGCAATCAAAGTGATTTTTACTAGTGTATCAGTGAATTGTGTAAAACATGTGAAAAATATCTAAATATTTTCTATCATAACAGAAATTCAACAAAAACACAAAAAGAATGTTGCGAATTAAATCTGGAAAATATATAATATCATAGATATGATGCCAGAGATAGCAACCTACAGCGTCATAATATACTGTTAGAGCATTGGAAAGAGAAGGTGGAAATTTGATTAAAGAAAACCAAAAATTACTAAATCTGTCGCAACTGCTGGTAGATGCTATTATTATTGCATTTTCCTTTCTGTTAGCATATAACCTGCGTTTTGATGATACATGGAGCCCTCTGATCAAACATCAGATTATAGAGCCGCCACGTGGATACTGGCGTAATCCAGAAGATTATCAGACAATGCTAGTCCTTCTGATTCCCTGTTATCTTATTTTGTACCGCTTGTTTGGCATGTATGACCCAAAACGGACTGCCGGGCGACGTTCTGAACTCTGGGGGCTTTTGAAAGCCAACACGTTTGGGCTAATTTATTGTGTGGCAGTGCTTTATCTGATTAAAGAACCAGATTTCGCCCGTTTATTCTTGATTATATTTGCCGGAATTAATCTTATTATTGATTATATTTTTAGACTTTCTGTTATGCGCATTCTACGTAAAATGCGCCGTTCCGGTTTGAATTTGAAACATATTATTTTGGTGGGATATAGCCGTACTGCAGAAGGTTATATTGACCGCCTCCGCTCGCACCCGGAATGGGGCTACAAGGTACATGGCATTCTGGATGACAGACGCGAAATAGGCGAGTCTTACCGTAAGATAGATATTATTGGAAAAATAAGCACTCTGGAACAAATACTTGCAACAAATGAATATGACGAAATCGCCATTACATTAAGTATAGATGAGTATTCCAAATTAGAGCAGATTGTCGCAATCTGTGAAAAATCCGGCGTCCATACAAAATTTATCCCAGATTACAACCATATCATCCCAACAAAGCCTTATACAGAGGACTTGGACGGGCTGCCGGTTATCCATGTCCGCCACGTACCATTGAGCAGTTCATTTAATAATACCATAAAACGCCTGGTAGACGTATTTGGTTCACTAGTTGCTATTACTATTTTTTCGATTCCTATGTTGATAGTGGCTTGTATTGTCAAATTCACATCGCCTGGCCCATTGATTTTCAAACAGACACGCATCGGCCTTCATAACCGGGAATTCCAGATGTATAAATTCCGCTCTATGCGCGTCCAGAACGAAGCCGATGAGAAGAAAGCCTGGACTACGCAGGATGATCCACGCGTCACACCAATTGGAAAATTTATGCGAAAAACGAATGTGGACGAGCTGCCGCAGCTTTTTAACGTGTTAAAAGGCGACATGAGCATGGTAGGGCCGCGCCCAGAGCGCCCTTATTTTGTTGACAAGTTTAAAGAGGATATCCCGCGATATATGATTAAACATCAGGTACGCCCTGGTATGACGGGATGGGCACAGGTCAATGGCTACCGCGGCGATACTTCCATTACAAAACGAATTCAATGTGATCTGTACTATGTGGAAAACTGGACATTGCAGTTAGATTTTAAAATCCTATTTTTAACTTTTTTTGGGCGGAGTGTAAACAAAAATGCTTATTAGACTAAGTTTGCATTTGTTATACGCGCTGTCTAGCACAATTTTAAAAATTCATATATTGGTATATTTGGAAGGATGAAAGCAAAAAAGAAGAAAGGACAAAATGCAAACACACATCTTTCATCCTTTGTGTTTGCGCCTTAAATGAGAATGCAAGCATTTTCGCTTGAGGCTTGGTGCAAATTATGAAAATACGGGGCAGGCTGTTTACAGCCTTTCTCATTATGACGATTTTTCCTATTGTATTGATGTTTATCTGTGTCCATGCTATCTTGGGCAAACAGACAGAGATTATGACGGATTCCTACAATATTAGTAAATCTTCTTATAACCACTATGATGTACTGCTAAACCCTGTTGACTTCCTCTACAACATTTCTAAAAAAGACTATAAAACAATCAGCGAGATTACTAATGATAACCCAGACCAGTTTTTAGATAGGGATTTCTTAAATAATGCGAATGAAAAACTAAAAAAAAGAGATTCATTCCTGATTGTGGTGAAAGAGGGAAGCTATTATTATATTGGGAACCAGTCTGTCTTTAAGAAGTTTATTAATGTTCCCATCCAGCGCAAATATGATGAAAACGCTAATAACCTAACTTATCTTGACTTGAAGACATCTTCTATCATAAAAGAACGAACATTTTTGTTTCAAGACGGTAGTTTGGGGCAAGTCTTTCTGGTAACCGATTTTTCTCTTATTCTACCCCGCTGGAAACATTCGGTTATAGATATTGCAGCCGCATTTTTTATGATTTTGCTGACGACTGGAATTATTCTTAGCCTCTGGATTTACAAAAGTATTTTGCACCCATTAAATATCTTGCGCCTTGCGGCTATGCAGATTGGGCAGGGCAACCTTGGCAACCCGATCCATATTGCTTCTTCAGATGAAATTGGCCAGTTATGCCGTGATTTTGAGGATATGCGGATTCGGCTAAAAAGCTTGTTAGAAGAACGCATTGAATCAGAAGAAAAAACCCGTGAAATTATGAGCAGCATCTCCCATGACCTAAAGACTCCTGTAACTGCTATAAAGGGTTATGCTGAAGGAATTTTGGATGGGGTAGCTGACACACCAGAGAAGCAACAGAAGTATTTGCAAACTATTTACACAAAGGCAAATGATATCACTTATCTGATTGATGAATTGTCACTCTTTTCTAAAGTAGAGCGTAATTCTCTTGCATATAATTTTGTTTCGGTTAATCTGGAAAATTATTTTACAGACTGCATTGAAGATGTCTCTCTGGATATGGAATCGCAGAATATGTCGATAGACTATTATAATACAACAGATAAGGACACATATATTTTGGCAGATACAGAACAATTAAAAAGGGTACTTCACAATATCATAGAAAATGCGGTAAAATACAATGATAAGCCGGAAGGCCATATTTCCATCCGCGTTGAGGATGTCGTCCGGCCAAATACTGCACCTCCTCTGTACCGCCAGCTCAAAGAGGATGGAACGGATCTGGTGCCGCGGCCGATTCCAGATGAATTTGTCCAGATACAAATTGAGGATGACGGACCAGGTATAGCTGCCAAAAATCTTCCGCATATTTTTGACCGTTTTTTCCGTGCAGATGCATCCCGGAATTCATCAAAAAGGGGAAGCGGACTGGGACTTGCTATTGTAAAACGGATTATCTCTGACCACGGGGGGAAAGTCTGGGCAGAAAGTATTGAGGGTGTGGGAAGCAGCTTTTATTTTACGCTTAAAAAGGATATTTCCCACAATTAGAAAGGAGCATTTATGGATACAATTTTAATTATTGAAGATGAAACTTCCATTGCTGAATTAGAAAAAGATTATCTGGAACTAAGCAATTTTGAAGTTACTATTGAGAGTGATGGCTGCAAAGGCGCTGCACGAGCATTGTCTGAGGACTACAGCCTCATTATTTTGGATTTAATGCTGCCGAATATGGACGGCTTTGACATATGCAAGCTGATCCGTGAAAAGAAAAACACACCAATCATTATGGTTTCCGCCAAAAAGGATGATATAGACAAAATTCGCGGTCTGGGGCTAGGCGCAGATGATTATATGACAAAGCCTTTTAGCCCAAGTGAACTGGTAGCACGCGTAAAAGCACATCTTGCGCGGTATAAACGGCTGACCGCCTCTGGGCTACCTGAAAATGAGATAATTGAAATCCGCAGCCTCAAAATTGACAAAACGGCGCGCCGTGTCTATATTGATGGGAAAGAAAAAACATTTACAACTAAAGAATTTGACCTGTTAACTTTTCTAGCCCAACATCCAAACCATGTTTTTTCGAAAGAAGAATTATTTAAAGAAATTTGGGAAATGGAATCCGTGGGGGATATCGCCACGGTAACAGTACATATTAAGAAAATCCGCGAAAAAATTGAAAAATCCTCTTCAAAACCTCAATATATTGAGACAATATGGGGAGTTGGCTACCGTTTTAAAGTATAAGAAGATTAGAAGGCTGAACAACTTGAAATATTCATTTGTTCAGCCAAATTAAATTAAACCCCAGCGTAGGAACCATATATAAAGCATGGTTCCTAACGCCAGATTTTTAAACATCACACCTTAGCTACAGAATTTAACGCCTCACGCACTGCGGTGGCAAGCTGGTCTACACAAGAAGTTCCTTTCACGCCACACTGGATTCCCTTTAATCTCTCTTCAATCTGATCTACAGTAAGCCCCTCACAGAGTGCGGCAACACCTTTTGTATTTCCATTACATCCACCGATAAATGTAATGTTATGTACAGTGTTATCCTCTAAGTCAAAATCAATTCTTTGTGAACAAGTTCCCTTTGTTTTATATGAGTATGTCATAATAAAAATCCTCCTTTTTATGTTATAGGTCATTTTGCTTAAACGAATGTGGTGCCAACGGTGTGCTTATTTATAATTGCTCAAAAACCTCGCCTAATCCCTTTTGAATTAGGATATCTGCTTTTTCATCATATGGGGTTGGCGATTTATTGATTAATGCCAGCGTATCTCCCTTAAAATACTGCAGCATGCCGGCAGCCGGATATACTGATAAGGAAGTACCGCCGACAATTAATAAATCTGCATTTTCCAGGGCACGAACCGCACCACGTATTACCGTATCGTCCAGACCTTCTTCATAAAGAACGACATCTGGTTTGATGATACCACCGCATTCACAATGCGGAACTCCTTCACTGTGCAAAATCTCATCAACAGAAAAAAACTTATGACATTTTGTGCAATAGTTCCGGTGAATTGAACCATGAAGCTCAAATACTTTTTCATTTCCTGCCAGTTGATGCAGCCCGTCAATATTCTGGGTAACGATTCCCTCCAATTTATCTTCTCTTTCCCATTCTGCTAATTTTTTATGCGTAGTGTTTGGCAAAGCATCCAGATAAATCATTTTATCTCGGTAAAAATCATAAAATTCCCCTGTCTTTTTCTGAAAAAAAGAGTGGCTTAAAATCGTCTCAGGGGGATAGTCATATTTTTGATGGTAAAGTCCATCTACGCTCCGAAAATCCGGTATACCGCTCTCTGTGCTGACACCTGCACCGCCAAAAAATACTATATGGCTGCTTTTTGCCGCCATGTCTGCTAATTTTTTTATGTTCTCGTCCATATTCCACCTCGTTTCTATGATTTTATTTATAGTATATTGCTTTTTACCCAAAAGTCAACGAAATGCAACAACAATATCGTCCTCACAGATTATTGTCTTTCCATCTGGTATCAGATTTTCCTCCCCCCGGATAATCATTGTAATTAGCTCATCATCAGAAAGTTCCAGATCAGCGATTGCCTTGCCGCACCATTCATGTCCTTTTTCAATATGTATCTCCTCCAACTGCTCATGGGCAGCGGATTCATACACAGGAACACTTAAAATAACCTGATCCCCTTTAAGCATTGTTGTGTCACCTTTTGGAATTACTGTATCCTGTCCACGTTTTATCATAATGGCGAGACAGCCGTTTGGAATATTGACATCCTTAATCTGCCTATTTTCCCAATGATGCCCTTGTGGAATTGCCATCTGTGTTAATGTGATTGCAGATTCTTCTTGATAATCATTAAATGTTTTGCGTACATCCGAAGTCTCATCCACCATATCCAGTCTTTTTGCAGCAAATGGCAGAAGCGTTCCCTGAACGGCAACAGAGAAAAGCGCCACCATAAATACGATATGATACAAATCGCATGATATTGCTGCTCCGCTGGCGATAGCAAGAATCGTAAACACAATGGAAGCGGCACCGCGCAGTCCTGCCCATGAAATTAGCATACACTGTTTGAAACTACACCGGAACGGTAAAAGCAGTAAATAAACTGTAATTGGCCTTGCGATTATTGTTAGAAAAAGGGTAATGCTGACCGAAATTGGAATTACTGCAGGAATCTGATGTGGAAATGCCAAAAGCCCAAGCAAAAAGAACAGCATAATCTGCGCCAGGCTTGTGATACCATCAAAAAACGGGATTAATATATTTTTACTTCGAATATCACTATTTCCAATAATAATTCCCATCAAATATACACCCAAGTATTGGTTTCCATTTATTGCCATAACCAATCCAAAGCAAAGGAGTGCGACAGCAGTCATAAAAATAGTTTCAAGCCCTTCTGGGATAATTTTTTTTGTCATCAGCCAGATAGATAAAACAGCAAAGACCACTCCAATGATAATGCCATAAACCAATTGGGAGAAAATTAAATACCCGATATTTCCAACAGTACCTGTTTTTAACAGATTCATTGCAATAACCGTCAACATATATGCCATCGGGTCATTACTTCCACTTTCTACTTCTAACAATGAGGCAGAACCATCTTTTAAGTTTAGTTTCTTTTTTCTTAAAATAGAAAAAACGCTGGCGGCATCCGTTGAAGAAAGGACAGCACCTACTAAAAAGCTTTCTGCCGGTTCAAAGCCAAGAATGGCATAACATAAGAAAGCAGTAATTACCGCTGTAATGGCAACACCTGCAGTCGATAATGCAATGGATTTTACTGCAACTTTTTTTGCCAACTGCCATTTTGTATTGAAACCTCCATAAAACATAATAAACAGAAGTGCAATATGGCAGATATTTTCAGCTATATGAAAATCATCAAATGGTATTTTTACAATGCCGTCGCTGCCAAACAAGATGCCAATAAACATAAATAAAAGCAATGCAGGCATCCCCAGACGGTCAGATAATTTGTCAGCCAAAATACATAAGAAAATAACAGATGCAACAAGAATTAGAATATATGTCATATAACCTCATTTCTGTGTATAGTTTTCTTAAAAGTATAGCACAAAACCCGCCATAAGACAATTAGGCTAAAACAGCAATAGCTGAAATATAAATGAAGTCCCTCAACTGTATTGCAGTACAGTTGAAGGACTTCGTCCATTTGTTTTTCTGGAATTTTATTTCTTTATTTTTACTGTAGAAGGCTGTACCTTCTTCTTTAATAGTTTTTTGTATTTTTTCAGTTTTTCTTTTGGTACTTTTATAACTGCCTTTTTATTAATCTTCTTAAATGCATCTTTACCGACTTTTGTCAATACTTTTGTCTTAAATGTAACCTTTTTAAGATTTGTACAACCTGCAAAGCACTTTGCACCAAGAGTCGTTATGTTTTTGCCTATTACAACAGTTTCAAGCTTCTTGCAGTTTATAAAAGCCTTGGTATCAATCTTTGTGATCTTAAATGTCTGCCCCTTAATTTTAACTGTTGCACCAACCTTCAAGTTCTTAACCGTCTTGTTTTTCGTGACACGCAGCAATGTAACTGTCTTTTTCTTTGCTGTCACGCTTGTTACTTTATACTTATTATTACCAGAAGAATATACCTTATTTTTCTTTACAGTATTTTTTGACGGAGCTGGTGTCGCCGAAGGTTTTGCCGTTACATCTGGCTTTGGTGATACAGTTGGCTCAGATGGTGTATCTGGCTTCGCAGAAGAATCTGGTTTTGTAGTTGCATCTGGTGTCGTTGTTGGCTTTGGCGATACAGTCGGACTTGGTGTCCAGATTGGTGAACTCCCACCGGAACTGCCGCCAGAGTTACCACTTGTTGGCTTTGGTGATGGCGCCGCAGAACTGGTTGCACTTGGTGATGGTGACGGCGATGCAGAACTGTCAACATCCGGTGATGCGGATGGCGATGGTGATGGTGACACATCCTCGCTCTTCTTAAATACTGCTGTTATCGTTATATTGGCCGTTACCATTGCAGAGTATGATGTATTCTCACTGACTACATCATCTCCGATTTTCCAGCCGCCAAATGCAAATCCAGCGTCTGGCACTGCCTTTAAGGACATGCTGTCACCCGCAAAATATTTTCCATCTGCCGCAAGACCAGTTATGGTTCCGTTCTCCGGCTCTACTAAAGTAACTGTGTAGAATGCACGTTCCAAACCATTCATTGCCGCCTCTAATGCTGCTGCCTGTGCATCAATGACATCTTGAGTTGATGTATTGGTCACTGTATTCTTTGCCGTAGCTATAGCATCCGCGAGTACCTGGAAGGAATCATCCGAATAAATCGGATTCTTTGCCTGAACTGCAGCATACTGTTCCGCCCGTTTCAAAAGATTATCATATACTGTACGGTTTGCGTAATCAACATCCTTCTCTTTTACTACGATATTGTCCAACATATAGGTTGCCTGATAACGTCCTGCAAGCATGTATAACCCCTTGATAGTTCCGGTATCCGTCGCAGTTACATCATCATCAAACAGCGTTGCGTTTCCATTTGTAATCTTCAAATGAGCTGCCGTTGAATTTTTTGAACCTGTAACTACAACATGCACCCATTCTGATTTTGGAATCTTAACAGTTTTGCTTCCATCTCCGTTAATGGTCCATGTATCTGAATTTGTCGCAGACATCTCAAAAATGTAACCAGTGTTGATTCCATTATTTTCATTATTGCTAACATATGCTGCATTGCTGGTAAGTACGGCAATCTGGCTTTTCTGGTTATTACCTGCTTTCAATGCTATATCATATTCCAGAATGTAATTTTCCGGCCATGTGACATTATCCCCAAAATAAGAATGCGCGCCACGGCTGTTTGTTCCAGTCTCTCCAGTAAAGTCATAAAGCATATATTTTCCATGCTCATCCCCTACATTTCCTAAGGAAAGATTTCCCTGGGCATTCGTTGATTTCCATTCTGTACTGATATCCTTTACATTCTCAAAATCCTGTGTATATATGCCAGCTAAGGAAGAATTGCCAGTGCCATTGACATTAATCTCTGGCTGTTTGTATGCACAAACTACATTGCTAATCTTTCCTTTAAATATTAAATCATTCCAGAAATTGCCAGAACCAAAGTTTAATTCTGGTGCAGACATAACCCATGCCAACATTGTATTCTCTGGATTATTTGTAGAATATCCACCTGGCACTGTTCCTGCTTTTACTTCAGCAGATGTATACACTTTTGTGCCGTTCTGGTAAACAGTAAATCCCTTGGAAGTAATCTCAATTTTTATAGTAACCTTAGTGTTATCTGCCAGATAATCAGTTCCCGGCATAAATCCACTATTTAAGTTTGCATCCATAAAACGACCGTTAAAGTCATTGTATCCCAAATAGCTTCCACCCGTGAAATACATCTTTCCAAGCTTATTGTTTAAAGAAATAATATTGCTCAGGCGGTCGGATGGAGCGGTACGCACTGCATCAAAGCTAATTGATATCCCATTCGAAAGGTCTTCATGAGTATAGTGGAATGGATTATCAAACTTTGGACAATTCCCCTGCTGCAACTTAGACATATCCAGTTCGGTATCCGTATAAAAACTCTTAATTGCCACATCACTTTCCTCAGAAAGCTTTGTATTTCCAACAACCGTAAACTCATAAACCTTAGAATACTCATATCCGTTATTTGTGATAGTAGCTGTCATGCTGGCTTTGGAATCATCATTAAACAAATGTGGTACGGTTCCATCATCCGCGATAGCCACACTGTTGCTCTTCCAGGTAATCTTACTTCCGCCCACGCCGGTTGTCGGCAAAGGAATATCCGTTACAACATTATCTGGAATCCGAATCGCTTTATCAATTGTCATTCGAATTGCAACGGTAGGATCTTTTGTTTTATATCCCCACAAACATTCCTGATTATCGCCAACAGCAGTAAATGTCATTGTCTGGACATTTGTCTCATCAAATGTTCCCTCACAGAGAACTCCCTTGTAAGTTACATTTCCAATCTTCAGTGTTACATATGGGCTATTTGCCTTTGCAGTCCAAGTACCTGTAAGGTCTCCAGAAATATTTCCACTAAAGCCTGTTGATGCATCTCCAGTCCCTGCTTCTAAAGTAATCCTCTGTTCTGTTGCACACTGGAGATTAGCATGGTCTAAATTCTGTTTCTGGAACATAATACCATAATCGCCTGTAATCGCATTTTGCGTATACCCAGTATCTTTTACGCTCTCCCCGGCATACTCAAATGGATGAGCCAAAATCCAGCCATCTTCATTTGAGAGAAGCTGGTGTACCCTGACTTCATGCGCTGCTGTGCCATCATTATACTTATTATGGTAGATCACAAAAGCCTTTCCACTTTCTTCATCTACAGTTGCAGAGTTATGACCTTGTGCTGTATATCCATAATCCGCAAAATTCCATTTATAGTAACTCATAATCCGCATACCAGTGGTTCCTGCAGTATTACCAGCCTGGCTGTTCACAACCCGTCTTGCATCCTTATCTGCCACGTCCTTATAAGGGCCTTTGATGTCGCTTGACCGGAATACACGCATATTATAGCCGCCATCTGGTGCATAACCACCATAGGAGAGGAACATATAATAATAATCACCGATTTTCTTAATATAAGTACCCTCACCACTAACTGCAGTACCACCAGCAATCTTATACCCAGTATATGGGTCGATAATCAAGCCATCTGCATTCACTACATTATTGGTATCTGCATATGCCGTACTGTAATCGCGTAGACCTGTCTCCTTGTCAAGCTTAATCATAGAAATACCACCTGACCAGGAGCCATATGCCATCCATAGATTGCCCTTTTCATCATAAAGCACACATGGGTCAATCGCATGTGCCTCCAAAGTAGGGTTTCCACCGCCGCTAACATTAGACGTATATCTGGATACATCTGTCCCACCAGTAACCTTTTGATAATCAAAAGTCGGGCCGCAACCCTTTGACATACCAGACTGAATAACTGGTCCTACATAGGTCCAATTGCCATCCAGCCTGTCAGATGTAAGCAGGGATATGGTAGAATTCCAATCCGGGCCATTAATACTCATATACATCAGCCATGCGCCCTTTGAACCATCAGCATTACGATATGATGCATCCCAGATTACATCTGGCGCCCAGAGATTTCCAGTTATATTATAACTTGGCTGTTTCTTTGCGCACCATGCAATCTCATCCTTAAAGATTGTATGTGCAGTTCCACCATCCCCTTCTGTAATATTGTTGGTAAATGGTGTCCAGTTTTCCAAATCATCTGACCATGCCCATGCACAATGTGAACCAAAAATGTAATACCGTTTCGTCTTTGGATCCTGCACAACAGATGGGTCATGAACTCCAACACGCTTATATGCTAAGTCTGACCGATAAGTCCCTAGTTGGCTTTCATCAGTAACCGTACCGCCACCAGGATTATCATCGACATTACTTTTTTCTGTAACTGTCACTTTGCAGGAAGCAAATTTCGTAGAGTCCTCCTTTGATGTAGCTGTGACCGTAGCTGTACCAGCTTTTACTGCTGTTACCATTCCGTTTCCATCCACAGATGCAACTGATGTATTATCTGACTTCCAAGTAACACTTGTGTCTGCCGCATCTTCTGGCAAAACAGATGCAGTAAGTTTTAATGTTCCGCCTTCTTCTATGCTTGCAGTCTGTTTATTTAGTGTTACACTTTCAACAGGTTTTGCCTGAGCTTCATTGACCTTTGCTGTCAGTTCAATTGTGCCAGTTACACCATAGTTGTTTGTAGCTGTTACTGTTATTTTTTCACCATCTGTGGCGTCTTTTGTCAATTTTACCATTCCAGCTGCATCAACAGTTGCATGGGCTCCATCATTTACCTTCCATGTAATCTGCATTGGAAGGGAGTGAGAAACAATTTCTGCTGACAACTGCACAGAATCTAAATCATATGTACCACCACTATATTTCGTATTGGTAAGAGTTGTTTTATCGCCAGCGGCTGATACAGTCAACTTTTGGGTATCTACATCCACATTCTCTTCTGCATATAAGGCCGCTACTTCATCAGCAGACAGAGCTCTGCTGTAAAGTGCAAAATCATCAATTCTTCCATCTATAGTTGCATCCCACCAGTTAATGCCCACAAAAAGAAGCTGATTTTTAATCGTTGCAAGCGTATGTTCAGCATTCTTCACCTCAGCTTCCTGAACACCGTTTCTATACAGATGAAAGGTTCCGTTTGCATATGTTAATGTAATATATGTCCAGGCTCCTAATGCAGGTTTTGTCCAGGCATCTACATACACGTCTTGAGCACCTGAATCCCATCCTCCATCTTTCCATACTCTAAGAGTAGGAAATGTATCGCCGCCCCAGTTTTGTGCAAGGTTAAACCCACCGTTATCACTGTTCGCAAATGCAAGAGATGTATACTGAACATAATTATCCATCTGCGCCCAGAACGACATAGTATACGAATCGGTTGTGATTTTTGTATCCAACTCTAAACCATTATTGCCATCAACACCTACTGCCCCGCCATTAAAATCAAATGCTTTTCCTTTTTTTCCAGTTCCGTAGGTTGCATTTCCTACTGCCGGCTTATTCCATGTGTCTCCTGCACCGCCATGCAGTGTCGCTTTGCCTCCAGTCTTAGAAACAATGTTGTCTAGGCTCCCATCAAGCGGATAATATGCTATCAAATCTGATGTAATGTCCGGCGTTGCCGCTTTCGCCTCCTTAATACCCCCTCCCGGTACACTAATGCTTGTAAGCACCAATGCCGCCGAAAGCAGGCACGCGACTCCTTTCTTATATAAATAAAATTTCGCCATACTAATATCTCCTCCTTCTTACATATTAATAAGCCCCACAATTTGCCAATATGCCGCCATCAAGTACCCCAAAATTCTAAATATACCCTTATCTCCTTTCCTTAATTTTTACATTTTCTTTGATTATATTTTCTTTTTAGACAACCTTAAAATCAAGTTTTGACCGCACTTTACAGGCTGTTGCATACATGGTTTCAGTGTATCATGTATTCCTATTTCGGTCAACAAAAACTCTGATTTTGACTTTCCCCATTTCTTATGAAGAGATGCTCTGCGGTTATCCATAATACATATCATTCACCAATTTTGCTCTGTGATTGCATGATTCTTCAAAAAATGGGGAAAGTCAAACAAAATATTTATTGACCTTATTAACAATATTAAAAAAACGTTCACAAATTCTTAATAAATCCATCACTAGCCGTTCATAATTCCTGGATATAATGAACCTATCAAATGAAAAAACATTTGATAAGTGCTTAAAATTTTTTCATACCTTCTCCTTACAAGGACTGTTTCGCAAACAGTCCTTATATTTTTTTCTATTATTATTCCACCAAAATTTGTTTTGTATATTTTCCTTTCCGCAGTGCAAACTGTTAGTGATAACATAATACATCGTTCATTTCATAACTCGCGCATGGATTATCTATTTGATTTGCAATGTACTGGAATCTATTTGAAACGCTTCCCTTTAAACACGTTTTAGCATCGAAGAAAGGAAAAAAACATGGAACATTCATCCCTCCTCCATCAATTTGTACGTCTGCTTCTTGTTACAGCAGGCGTTTATCTTTCATTTCGCTATCTTTTGCCATTAATCTTTCCTTTCCTGCTTGCTTATATTTTAATACGGATGCTCTATCCTATAATGATCTATCTGCATAAGCGCTTAAAATTGCCACGCATTGTATCCCATTACGGCACCCTCTTTGGCTTTTTCGCTGCAGTTACTGGCATACTTCTTACGATTTTTTGGAAAATCAGCACACAGCTCCGCCTTTTTTTCAGCAATTTCCCAGTATATAGGCAACTTCTAAATGCTGCTTTTTGCAAGCAGACAGAGCGGTTCTGCCACTGTATTGACTATTATCTCAGCCTAGAGAACGGCACAGTTCTTGCTTTTATGGAAGAACAGATTAGTATGTTTGAGCAAAGCGGCAGGGAGATGCTGACTGACAAGGCAGGAAAAACGCTGGTAAATTGCATTTCTGGCTCTTTCCAGTTTTTTGCAATGCTCCTGATATTGATTATATCTATGCTTCTTTTGGTCAAAGAAATAGAGCCGCTTCATCAAACTTACCGAAACAGCTCTTTTTTTGCTCCAATTCATTCTATTTTAGTACGCCTAAAAGAAAGCGGCCTGACATATTTAAAAACAGAAGGCATCATTCTACTAATTAACTGGTTGGCCTGCTCCCTAGGGCTTTTTCTTATCCACAACCCCTATTTTTTCCTTCTGGGGATGGGTATTGCTATTTTTGATGCCTTTCCGGTACTCGGCAGTGGGTTTATTTTTATCCCCTGGGCACTAATTGATTTTTTTGGACGGGATTATTACTCCGCTGCAATCCTAATCACTACTTACCTTATCACCCTGTTTGTAAGAGAATTCCTGGAAGCAAAATTGCTCGGGAAAGGTATGGGGCTCAATCCCTTCTTTATGATTGCTGCAATCTTTATTGGGATTGAACTCTTTGGCGTTACAGGGATATTTCTCGGTCCGCTGGCAATTGTTTTAATCCAGGCAATCTTAGCGCTCTAGATTTGCTAATTAAAATAAACCAATTCCTCTTTCGGTTTTTCTGCAGGCTCTACTTCCTCCGCATAAAATACCGGCCCTTCCTGTGCATATTCTTCCATATATTTATATTCCATTCGGGCAGTTACCGTAACGTACTGTTTATTTTGGTATGATGACCAGCCATCCGCCTTACAAAGAAATCCCATATACTGCACATCATCCGCACAGCAGGTCATTGCGAAGCGACCAAAAACTACAAATCCATGCTGCAGCCCCATCGTCTTCTGTATCAGCCCTTTTATTTTGAGTATCTTACCAGTATAAGTCTCCGGGTGGTCCAGCATATCAATATACCACAATCCAAAATCATCATCCGATACTTCAATAACGTCTGCATTGGTATCAAAAGGCATTTCCTCTTTCATATCATAAAAAGCGTCATCTTCTGATTCGTAGACAATCTGTGCCCGCGGATTCACTGCCTTGACACTGCCGCGAATTGCAGACTTGCTTGTCTGCAGCGTACAGCGGTTTACTATAATCATTTCTGCGATCCGGAACTGATCCACCATCATCGACGGCATATTTTTCATATAGAGAGAAAAACTTTCATCATTTACCACATCAATTGTCTGAAAAATCACTTCCCTGTCAAAGCAAATTTCCTCCAGCTCATCATAAATTTCAGGAATATGGCTGGCAGGCCACATTCCATTGTATTCCATAACAATACGGTCCGGGCGGTGTTTTTTTAAAAATTTCTCGATAACCTTTCCCCGAAAGGATTCCTCATCCTCTATATATTCACATGCTGCCCCAGTCTTTTGCAGCAAATCTGTGTCATATTCTTCCTCGCCCTCTTCACAGGCAAGAATCAATGTCTTTGCATGGTCATCAAATAATTCATCCTGAAGCAAGTCTTTGATTAGGCTTGTTTTACCGGCCTCTAAAAATCCCATAATAACATAGACCATCATCTCTTTTTTTCTTCCAAACATACGGCGCCCCCCATTCTTACGCTACATGAAAAAGCTCACGCACCTTCTCTTCCTTAAGTTCGGAGCCGATTACACAGATACGCCCGGTAAAATCTGCAGCGCCCCGGCGGATTTCTGTTTCTTCCGGCACAAGGTCAAAGTGGAACCACTCCCCCTCCGCCGCGGCAACAATGCCCTTTGCGCGGAGAACCTCTCCATATTCTGTACTATTTGCCAATTTATCAATAATATTCTTTAGTTCTTCCTCTGTAAACTTGTGGGCTGTCTCAAGTCCCATACTCGTAAACACATCATCTGCATGGTGGTGTCCCTCATGTCCATGATGATGCCCATGGCAGCACTCCCCATCGTGGTGATGGTGCTCTCCGTCATGGTGATGCCCGTGGCAGCACTCCCCGTCGTGGTGATGGTGCTCTCCGTCATGGTGATGCCCATGGCAGCACTCCCCGTCGTGGTGATGATGCTCTCCGTCATGGTGATGCCCGTGACAGCACTCCCCGTCGTGGTGATGATGCTCTCCGTCATGGTGATGCTCATGGCAACACTCCCCATCATGGTGATGATGCTCATGCTCTTCTATTAATTCCTTTTCCAGAGAATTGATTTTTTCCATTGCCTCTAAAATATTTTTTCCTGCAATTTCATCCCAAGGGGTTGTAATTACAGAAGCCTCACCATTCTTCTCGCGGATTAACTTCAAACAAGTTCCCAGTTTTTCTTCTGATATATTTTGGGTACGGCTCAGGATAATGGTTCCTGCATATTCAATCTGGTTATTGTAAAATTCACCGTAGTTTTTCATATACATTTTACACTTTGCCGCATCAACAACTACTGCTGTACTATTAATCACGGCATCATCACCAATCTTCTGTACTGCTTTCATAACATCCGAAAGCTTGCCAACTCCCGATGGCTCAATAATCACGCGGTCTGGCGAATACTTCTCCAAAACCTCTTTGAGCGCTTCCCCAAAATCACCTACAAGTGAACAGCAGATGCAACCCGAATTCATTTCTGTAATCTGGATACCTGCTTCTTTTAAGAAACCCCCATCAATCCCAATCTCTCCAAACTCATTTTCAATTAACACAAGCTTCTCCCCTGGAAATGCCTCTGCGATCAGCTTTTTGATTAATGTTGTCTTTCCTGCTCCTAAAAAACCTGAAATAATATCAATCTTTGCCATAACCTCTTATCATCCTTTCTTTAAACCCGCCCCTTTGTTGCCTCATACATAGCAATGCTTGCCGCAATCGGAAGGTTTAGGCTATCAATCTTATTTGAATGCGGAATCACAACACTTGTCCCGATATCCGCAAATTGTTCTGGAAGTCCCGTCGCCTCATTTCCAAAAATCAATGAGAAAACTCCTTGAGGACAAATATTATAAATACGTTTCTTTGCATCCAGCATAAAAGGATATAATTCCCTGCCCTCTTCAAATTGCTTCATATAATCACTAAAACTGTCAAAATATTTAAAATCAATCGAAAAAACAGCCCCCATAGAGGCACGGACCGTTTTTGGATCAAAGGCATCTACCGCCGGGCGCACAATTGCAATCTGGCGGATGCCGAAACCAAGTGCACTCCGCATAATGGTTCCCATATTGCCTGCGTTGGATGGATTTACTAAGACAACATGAGATTCTTCTATGCACAGATTCCCAGCAAATTTACTAAATTCGCCGATAACATAACAATTCTCTTTCCCAGACAGCACATGAAATATTTTATCCGTATATACCATATCAATTCCGGCATCCTTACATAATACTGTTAGTTTGTCTAATGTATCTCCAGGCTTCATAGCAGAATGCACATAGATTTTCCGCACATATTCTGCCTTATATTTTAAAAGCTCAAATGTTAGAGTCAGCCCTAATGAATAGGAAACGCTATCCTCTTTTCGGTATCTTTTATATGTTGCCATGATAACCTCCATTTTCACTGCGTCTGTCTTGGAGCTTATTAACAAATTCACTCTAGTAAGTACAGCAGCTTGCAAACTATAATGTATCTGAAAAATAATTTTCAGGCACGCTCTATAAAAGAGGGATAAACTACATCCCTCTTGCATTCTGCTATGTATTATTCGTTGATAAAGACATCCACGGACAGTTCTCCAGCCTCACAAGTAAATGGGATGCTAAAAAACGACGGTACATCCGGTTTAAACTCTGAGCCAAGAAAATAACTTGGCGGTGTAATATCTATTATAATGTTACTATTGGCAAAAACTGTTGCTGCATTTCCGGCAATCATATTTCCAAGCTCAGAAATTGCACTCTGACCCATTTCATCAATGGTGTCCACAGGCATCATTACCATCTTCGACACTATCTGCAGTGCCGTCGGATGCGCAATATTAAGTACAACCTGTCCCGTTAGATTGCCGATGATCCCTAATTTGATAATAGACGTATCCCCAGAATATGCTCCTTTTACCATAGCAGGCTTCCCTATTTTCAAGTCGAGCATACACATATCTTTCATAATCTTACAAACAGAGATAATAAATGGATTCACATGCTCTGCTTTCACAATATCACCTTCCCTTCAACAGTAGTATGATATTTTGTGACTCCACCCCTGACTCCCAACAAAATATGATACCCTTGTAGTATAACAAATGAAATAATATCTGTAAACTTTTTAATGATAAATTTTTCAGATATGAAAAATCTTCCAAAAAGACTTACTGATACTCACTTCATAATCTCCAAGCCATTTCTTATACTTCTGCTTAAACATTTTCGTCTGACGCTCTTCAATAATGGCTTCCCTGCGTGCATATGTTGCATCTTCATCGTTATCGTCAACACAGTGCAGGACATAATATCCATCCCCTGTTCCGATTACTGGGCTAATTGCCCCCTTTTTCATTGAAAATGCTGTGGTTACAATACTTCGGTCAAGTTCTGTATTGTCCTGGCCAATTGTCATCTCCACCTTTTCAGCTTCCGTATTGGCCTCTGCAAACTCCAAAAAGTTCTCCGTTTTTGCCGCCGCACTGCGGAGTTCACTTGCCCTCTCCCTCGCAGTGCGCCTCTCCTTCTCATCCAGGGATACTATCACACCACTCTTTGTTGTCCCCTTAGTCATTATCTGAAAAAATTCTATCTTTACCTGCCTTGCCTCCTCAGAGGATACTTCTGTATCGGCATCGTCAGTAGCAATGTAAAACATTTTGTTTGCAAGGGCATTTTCCTCATAGATACTGCTAAGCCCTTGCAGGGATAGATGATATTTTTCCTTATCCTTGCTGCTGGCCGTTCGAAGCAATTCCTCCGCCTTTTGCAGGGCTTCATCCCTCTCATCGTTTGTCAGGCTGACCTCTTCCTCTTCCGCTGTTGCGCCGATTACCTTCAACTGTGTTATCATATTGATAATTTCCTCTTTGGCGTCATCCCCAATCGTGTTTCCGCCTTCTAGCTTATAATCCCAGATATTGCTGCCAAAGCTGTCCTCATACTGTTCCTTTAGCAGATAGCAGTAGCCAAGCACTTCACTGTATTTGACCCCAATTCCCCCCACCTTAATCACGATAGAGTTTTCCTCAATCTCGCCATTTTCCAGCTTTACATTACCACCAATATTCTTTTCACTGGTACAGCCGGACAATACAGCCGCCGTCAGTACACCGGACAGTAAAATTGCAAGAAAACGCTTACTTTTCCTTATCATATAGTCCTCCTATTCTCTTAATGGAACTTTCTACAGTATGGAATATTTCATCTGCCTGGCTCGCCTTTGTGCTTTTCTGTTTCGCATCTGCCGCTACAAAACGTGGTGCACTGACTTTCCACATATTTTTTGTTTCTTGCAGGATATAGCAAAAATATGGTTCCTCCTCCTGCACATACTTCATTTTTCCCTGATAATCCTCTAACATTTTAGAGGCTTTGCTGCTGTCAACTCTAACACTCTCATGCAGATAAAATCGGATCCCATTTGGCTTTTGTACCACCTGCGTCATACGTGCAGCATGGGCATCCGCCTTTAAAAGAGCTACGCGCAATAGATTTTCTGCCGCCGCCGGGATTTCCCCAAAACGGTCCACAAGTTCCTCCTGCAGATCCCTATATTCTTCCAATGTCTCCACCCCGGCGATCCGCTTATACATATCAAGTTTCTGAAATTCACTCGGAATGTAAGATGCCGGAATATACGCATCTACCTGCAAATCAATCGTTGTTTCGAAGTCTTCTTCCAACTTGCTCTCGCCCTTGAGGCGCCGCACAGCATCATTTAGCATCTTGCAGTAAAGGTCGTATCCAACTGCTGCCATATGCCCTGATTGGGCAGCCCCCAGAAGATTTCCGGCGCCCCTGATTTCAAGGTCCCTCATTGCAACCTTGATTCCCGAACCCAGTTCCGTATATTCTCTGATTGCCGCAAGCCTCTTCTCAGCTACTTCTTTTAACATCTTGTTTCGTTTATACATCAAAAAGGCAAAGGAAGTACGGTTCGAGCGCCCGACCCTGCCCCGGAGCTGATAGAGCTGTGAAAGCCCCATCTGGTCTGCATTGTCAATAATAATAGTATTTACATTAGAGATATCCAAACCAGTCTCTATAATCGTAGTTGCTACCAGCACATCAATCTCACCACTGATAAAGGACATCATAATATTTTCAAGCTCCCTCTCACTCATCTGCCCGTGGGCAAATGCAATATTTGCATCAGGAACAAGCTGCATAACCTCCAATGTAACTTCCTCAATACTTTTCACTCTGTTGTAGACATAATACACCTGCCCGCCTCTCGCCAGTTCACGGTTAATCGCTTCCCTGATTGTCTCACTGTTATGCTCCATAACAAATGTCTGAATCGGCAGGCGATCCACTGGCGGCTCTTCCAGCACGCTCATATCACGGATTCCTACCAGGCTCATATGGAGTGTTCTTGGGATTGGCGTTGCGCTCAAGGTGAGGACATCCACATTCCCTTTGAGCTGTTTAATCTTTTCTTTATGGGTCACGCCAAAGCGCTGCTCTTCATCCACAATCAACAGGCCAAGGTTCTTAAATTCAATATCCTTTGACAAAAGGCGGTGTGTCCCAACCACAATATCTGCCTGCCCCTTCTTTATCTGGGTAATTGCCTTTTTCTGCTGTGCCGGGGTTCGGAAACGCGATAACATTTCAACCGTTACCGGAAAATCTCCCAGTCGTTCAATTAACGTATTGTAATGCTGCTGTGCAAGAATCGTGGTCGGCACCAGAAAAGCCACCTGCTTGCCGTCATTTACTGCCTTAAAAGCAGCCCTGATTGCAATCTCAGTCTTACCATACCCTACGTCACCACAAATGAGCCGGTCCATGATTTTTGTACTTTCCATGTCCCTCTTTGTATCCTCAATTGCGCGAAGCTGATCCTGTGTTTCCTCAAATGGAAACAATTCCTCAAATTCTCTCTGCCAGACAGTGTCCTGGCTAAACTGGTATCCTTTCATCTCCTGTCTCTTTGCATACAGAAGCACCAGCTCTTTTGCGATTTCCTGGACAGCTCCACGGACACGCGATTTTGTCTTTTTCCATTCGGTAGAATTTAATTTATTTAACTTTGGCTTTTTTGCATCCTGTCCCGCAAATTTCTGCAAGACATCCATTCCTGATGCAGGCACATAGAGGTTGCCGCCATCGCCATATTCTATCTTAATATAGTCCTTCGCAATCCGGTCTACCTGAATCTTTTCGATTCCACGGTAAATACCGAGGCCGTGATTTTCATGAACTACATAATCTCCTATATTTAAGTCATTAAAACTCTGAATTGTCTTGCCGGAATACTGTTTTTTCTTATTCTTCCTTGCCCTCGCCTTTGCCCCAAAAATATCTCCCTCTGTCACCACAACAAACTTTGCAGTGGAGTAAGAAAATCCTTTGTGCAAAAATCCATAAGAGGCCATTACCTGTCCGGCTTCCAACGCAGTATCCGGCCGTTCTCTATAGAAAGCTGGGATATCATACTCGTTTAAATCATTGCTAAGCCTTTCCGCCCTTGTACGCGATCCTGACAGCAGAAGTACCCGATATCCGTCCTTTCTCCATTTTCTAATATCATCTGCCAAAAGCTCAAAATGCTTGTTATATGAGCCGATTGGCTGAACTTGCAAGTTGTAAGATGATTCTGCATGAATCTGTTTTGGCAGAAAATCTAACATAGTAAGGTATACTGACCGTTTATTCTGTAAAATTGCATTTACTGTCTCTGCACTATACAGAATATCCATCTGCTTTGGCAGAATATATCCCTTTCCAAGTCTTCCCTCCATGCTTTCACGAAATTCTGATTCCACAGTTTCCATTTTTTCGATACAGCGTTTTGGGTCGTCAACATAAAATACAGTATCTTCATGGTCAAAATAATCAAACAGCGAACCAGTTGGTACTGAAAAGTAAGGAAGGTAGCCTTCCAGCCCTATTCTGCTTCCATATACCTCAAATTCCTCCTGCAAAAGCTGAATGGTCTCATTGATACGGTTCGTCCCCTCATGGTTTTTCTCTTTCCGAAATTGCTCCAAAAGTTTCTTCTGGTCTGCCTTCATATTTTGAAAAGCTTCCTTAATCTCAACTTGTGAGGCGATAAACTCTGATGCCGGAAAGATAGAAAGATGCTCCATTCTCTCAATAGAGCGTTGGCTTTCTACATCAAACGAACGGATGGTATCAATCTCATCCCCCCATAATTCAATACGGAATGGGCAATCTGCAGTAATCGGAAATAGATCAAGAATGCCACCTCGGATGGAATAATCACCCGGCGACTCAACCTGATTCTGCCTTTTGTATCCCATATTGGTCAGATGGCTGCTCATCTGCTCCAGGTCTAAAATGTCCCCCTCCTTTACCTCGCAGATAGATCTCTGATAGGTAGAGATTGAAGGCAGATGTTCCATGCCAGCGTCCATCGTCGTAATAACTGTGCCTGAAGTTTTCGTTAAAAGTGCCTCAACTACTTTGAGCCGCTCTGCTGTAATGGCATTGCCATGAACATCCGCACTATAAAAAATCACATCCTTTGCCGGAAAATAAAGCGCCTCCCGGTCAAACATGCGATACTCTTCCATTAACTCTCTTGCTTTTATCTCATTTTGTGCCACAATCACCTTCCAAGAAATCCCCTGGGATAACCCATAGATAAAATGCGCTTTCTGGGAATCCATACAACCAGAAATGTGCAAAGGAAGCCGATTTCTCTCGATGCATTCCTTTGCACTGTTATATGCATTGATTTCCTGTAATGGTGCCAATAATGTTTTCAATGTTTCACCTTTCCTTGAACCGCGGGTCCTTTGTTCTGCACCATCACCCGGATTCTTTTTTAATTAAATTGATTCATTGCAGCATTGATGTCTTCTGACATAATAATTCTACATGCCTCCGCAGCATTCCGCAGGGATTCTCGCATAATAGCCTCCTCCTCAATCGGAAATCTGCTAAGGACATGTTCTGCCAAATCCCTGCCAGGAAGCTTTCCACCTACGCCAATACGCACTCTGATAAATTCCTGTGTCTCTAAGAGCTGGATTACGCTTTTTATCCCATTATGTCCACCTGCGCTTCCCTTTGCACGAATCCGCAGCTTACCTGGGTCCAGATGGATGTCATCATAAATCACAATTAACTCTTCTTTTGGGTTAATTTTATAATAATTCACTAACTCCCGGATGCTTTCACCGCTGAGATTCATATAAGTTACTGGCTTTACCAGAATAACCTTCTGTCCATCTATCGTTCCCTTTCCAATATAAGCTTTATGTTTATTGGAATCTACAGAAATATTATATTCATCTGCCAGGGTAGTAATGGCAGAAAAGCCAATATTATGTCTGGTTCCCTCATATTTCTGCCCTGGATTGCCAAGCCCGACTATGATATACATAAATTCCCCTCGTTTCTCTGCTAAAAATGTTTTTTTGGATTGCTTTCTCCCATATGGACTTCTTCGCCAATATAATTTTGAAGCATATCTATTGCAACAACATGGCGGTTATCCATTGTCCTCATAACATCCTTAATCTCAATGTCACCTGCCACTGCCTCATCTGACAAGTTCAAAACCTGATTATCCCGGAACGAAAGCACAAACGGACGCAAGATGTCGATTGGCCCTTCTGTGATTACAAGTCCTCTGTCCCCATTGCTAAGCTCTACGGCAACACCAGGCTGCAAAATATTAATGCTGTCCACCAGTGCCCTCACTGCTGACTGGTCAAATCCATTTTCCTTTGCCAAAAGATAACGGAGCGCCGCAATCTCAGAAAGAGGAGGTTCCTCATATTTCATGGCCGTCATATTATCATACACTGCTGCAACCTTTAATATCTCCACTTCCGTTACCCGTTTTGTCACGGTTACCTCATCATCCGTTTTGATATTAAACAACTCTTTGCAGACAAGGGTTGCATTTCTCTTTACGCTAGGATCTAAATTATAATCCTGGCTAAGCATCTGGTATCCAGCATAGTGGTATGTGTTTATCTTTGTCTTATCTTCCTCCGTCAGCTCATCCTTTGTTAATTTTCTAAGGCTGACTGGCACCATCAGGCTACCGATATCGTAAAGGATACCTGCTACAACTACATCTAACTGCTCTTTGAACTCCAGTTTGAGACGCTTTGACATTAACGCACAAAGAATTGCTGTATTTAAAGCATGCTTATATGGTGCATCCTCAGCACTCCTTAAATTCTGTACAAAATTAATTTTGTGGTGGAGATTTCCATAGCGCTTAATAACCTGGTTTGCAAAAGGATACATTTCCTTTGCTTCTTTCTGATCCACCACCTGATCCAGGACTTCCTTAATTGTAAATACAGACATTGTCTGAAAACGCTCAAATTCAATATCATCCTCACTCATCGGCGGAAGTGGTTCCGCCGGCTCCAGAATATAAACACCGATCAGCCCGAAATTCTGAATACTCATAATACCCTGGCTGGTCAATTTTGAATTGCGCTCATAAAGCATTACCCCATTTTTATTATAGATTGGTTTTGCCAATCTCATTCCTGTTTTTAAATCATCAGATTTTACAAATAACATACGCTTTCTCCATTCCTGTGCTGCTTTCTGCTTATAACATGTCCGTGCCGGGCAGCACACAGGCACAAACATGGCATTTCTTAGGAATTATACGCCAATGGTTTACAAAATCTACCCCATATGATGTACACGATGTTCCCTAAGCGTTTTCATCCCTTTTCTCTGCAAGATTACTTGTAACCCGGTTATAAAGCTCCAGAGCTGCGTTATAACCCATTTTCTTCTGTCTGTGATTAATCGCTGCAGTTTCACAGATAATCGCACTGTTCCTACCTGGCCGAATTGGGATAGAATGGCAGACTACCTCATTCCCAAGAAATTCGATATACTGCTCTTCAAGCCCTAAACGGTCATATTCCTGCTCCTTATTAAATTCCTCAAGCTTTATGACAAGATCAATCTCCTGCTCATTCTTAACACTCTCCGCACCAAAGAGCGCCTTTGCATCAATGATTCCAACGCCACGGAGCTCAATAAAATGTCTTGTGATATTTGGGGCACTTCCAATCAACGAAATATCGCTTACCCTCTTGATTTCCACCACATCATCTGATACCAGGCGGTGTCCCCTATGTACTAATTCCAGCGCAACCTCTGATTTGCCGATGCCGCTCTCCCCCATAATCAGAACACCTTCGCCAAACAAGTCCACCAGAACACCATGCACAGAGCATCTAGGCGCCAACTCCACATTCAGCCAGCGGATAACTTCTGCCATAAAAGAAGAGGTAGATTTTTTTGTCCTTAGAAGTGGTACTTTATATTTATTCGCCAATTCTACAATCTCATCCTCAATCCAGATTTCACGGCAGTAGATAATGCAAGGCGGCTTCGGCGACTCATGGCTGCCAGCCATAATGCGCTCCATCATCTCTACACTGTGCCCCATTCCTTTCTGCTGCATATAAGTATGTTCTACATGGCCAATAATCTGTATGCGCTTTGAATCAAAATAATCAAAATATCCGGCGAGCTGCAATGCCGGACGATTTACATCTGACTGTGTGATCAATATGTCATCAATAGAAACCTCTGGAGTACAGTTCTCCAGATGTAGTTGATCTACAAGATCTTTAAGCGGTACGCTGTATGCCCCATTCTGCATGATTCATCTCTCCTTTTTAATAATATTTATGAATTTTCACCTGCGGAATCTTTCTTGTGGAAAAATTCAAAAACACTCTGTGCGGCATTTTCATTCATCGCTTCCGCCTCCAAAAGCTCTTCCACAGAGGCGTCGCGAATTTTTTCCAATGATTTGAAATGACGCATCAATGCCTTTCTCCTTTTCGGGCCAATGCCCGGAATATCATCCAACACCGATTTGACCTGCGCTTTGCTTCGCAGCGAACGATGATACTCAATTGCAAAGCGGTGAACCTCATCCTGAATTCTTGTCATTAGATGAAACCCCTCACTATTCACCTCTATCGGCAGCTCCTGATCCCGAAAATACAACCCTCTAGTCCTATGCCGGTCATCCTTAACCATGCCGCAGACCGGAATCGACAGACCAAGATTTTCAAGCGCCTGTTCTGCAATATGAACCTGCCCCTTGCCTCCGTCCATCATGATTAGATCTGGAAACCGCGTAAAACTGCCAAGCTCCTCCTCCCATTCCCTGTCTTTTAATTCTGCACGTTCCTCCAATCCGTGGCGGAAACGCCTTGTCAGCACTTCATTCATGCTGGCATAGTCATCTGGTCCTTGTACTGTCTGAATCCGAAATTTCCGATAATCACTTTTTTTCGGTTTCCCGTTCTCAAAAACAACCATAGAACCAACAGACTGAAAGCCATTTATATTAGAAATATCATATGACTCAATCCTTGTCACGCCTTCCATCCCCAGCCAGCCACATATCTGTGCCATAGCCCCGGCTGTCCTTGCCTCTTCCCTGCGGATCTTTTCACTATCCTGCGTCAAAATAAGGGCGGCATTCTTATGTGCAAGTTCCATCAAGCGCTCCTTCTGCCCCTTCTTTGGGACAAGGACGTTTACCTTCCCTCCCCTTCTCTGGCTAAGCCACTCCTCAATGAGCTTACTGTCCTGTATCTCATATTCTATCATGACTTCACGAGGAATAAAAGGTGTTCCCGCATAAAACTGTTTCACAAAGGATTGTAAAATCTCATCATTGGCATCTCCACCTACGCCATTTAGATGAAAATGATCTCTTCCGACTAATTTTCCCTCCCTAACGAAAAACACTTGGACAACCGCCTCCTGATTGGTAGAAGCCACTGCGATAATATCCCTGTCTATGCCGCCAAAATCTGTTATTTTCTGACGAATTTCGACTTTTTTGATGCTCTCTATCAGATCACGGCAGCTTGCAGCCTCCTCAAATTCCAAATTTTGTGCAGCCTTCTCCATCCTCTGCTGCAAAATCTGAGTCACCTCCCGGTAATCCCCCTCCAGCAGTTTTAAGGCTCTATTAAAATTTTCCCTATACTCCTCCTTAGAAATATATCCCTGGCATGGGGCATCACACTGTTTGATATGGTAGTTGAGGCATGGCCTGTCTTTTCCCTGGTCTCTTGGCAGAACCCGGTTGCAGGTACGCACGTGATATATTTTATGAGCCATCTCCAGAGCATTTTTCGCAGTGCCCTGGCTGGTAAACGGCCCAAAGTATTTAGATTTGTCCCTTTTTTGCTGGCGGCAGTAAATCAGTCTCGGATAGTCCTCATAAACCGTTGCCCGGATAAATGGATAAGTTTTGTCATCCTTAAGCATGGTATTATATTTTGGCATATATTCTTTGATGAGATTGTTCTCTAATACCAGTGCCTCCACCTCAGAATCTGTAATAATATACTCGAAATGATCAATATGGGATATCATCTGCTGAATTTTCGGCGACACCCTGCGGCTACTCTGGAAATACTGGCGCACACGGTTCTTTAGGCTGATTGCCTTTCCCACATAGATAATTGCATCCTTTTTATCATGCATCAGATAGACGCCAGGCTTAGCCGGAAGTTTTTTCAGCTCTTCTTCTAGATCAAACAACAAATTGCCCTCCTGCAGTATCGATTCATAACTTATTACTATTATAACATGAAAATCAAAAAGATACATTAGCAAAAATATTACTTCTAAAATTAATTGCCCATTTTCCCATTTTTTTGCTATACTAATACATAGTTATGTACAGAAAAGAGGTCTTATTATGCTATCAAATTTTCATACGCACACATTCCGGTGCCAACATGCCAGCGGGGAGGACAAGGAATACGTTGAAGCAGCGATTCATTCTGGTTTGAAAGTTCTCGGCTTCTCTGACCACTGTCCGTGGTTGTTCCCAGATGGCTATATCTCCAGAATCCGCATGACACCCGCCCAACTGGATAATTATTTTTCTTCTATTGAGTCCCTAAAAAAAGAGTATAGCAGCGATATTAAAATTTATGCAGGTTTTGAAGCCGAATATACTCCAGCGCTAAATGCATCGCAGGAAAAGCTTTTTAGAGGATATCCAATAGATTATATGATATTGGGGCAGCACTTTATGGGTTCTGAGTCGGATTCAGTCTTTGTAGGCAGACCCTCTGATGACGAAGATATCTTAAAACAGTATGCCGATCTCGTGATTGAGGGAATCGCCACCGGAAAGTACCTCTATCTGGCTCATCCGGATATCATAAATTATATCGGTTCTGATGAAGTTTATAATAAGCATATTTCCCGTCTCTGTCATTTTATGAAGGAGAAGGAAATCCCCCTGGAAATCAATGTGCTTGGCCTTTGGGAACAGCGCCCTTACCCTTCCGCACGTTTCTGGGAAATCGCCGGAAAAATCGGCAACACGGCAGTAATTGGCATAGACGCCCATGCCCCAGAACAGATTCTGAACAGCGAAGCAATCCATAAGGCGGAACAATTTTGTGAAACATATGGTTTAAAAAGAGTTGAGTTAGCATTAAGTTAGAAAAAGAGAAGGCATCCTTTTTGCGAATGCCTTCCCTTTTATGCTATAATCCTTTTTATTCTGTTTTTTCTTCCTCGATTTTTTCGGTCATAAACTTTTGGATTACCTTTAATATACCGTCCTCATCATTGCTTCCGGTGATAAAATCCGCAGCTTCCTTTACCTCAGCCTGCGCATTCCCCATCGCAACACCGAGACCTGCCTGGCGGAGCATCGGTAGATCATTATGACTGTCACCGACACAGATCACCTTATCCTTTTTTACATCAAGATGTTTAATCAATTTGTCCACGGCGATGCCTTTGTCAACAAACTTAGGCAACAGCTCCACAAAATGTGGGTCTGAGCGGAATACATTTAAACGGCTGCCAAACTTGCTCTGCATTGTTTTTTCTACTTCTTTCATATATTCTGGTTCCCCAGTCAGAAGGAATTTATTGATAGGGAAGTCAATTTCCTTAACAAAATTGTCTGCTTCGCGAACGGTAACATCACATTCCCTCGCATCCGCCTCACTGTATTGGTCCAAACTGGTTCCAAGCACCAACTCTTTCTTTGAATCGTTGTACACTAAGATACCTACTTTTGCCTCCTTTGCCGCCTCAAAAACAGGCGCAATCAAATCTTTAGAAATGGTCTGGTTATAGATGCATTCCCCAGTCTTGCAATTTAAAACAGTCGTTCCATTATATGCAATAATATAACCACCAAATTCTTCCAGCAAAATATTTGCCGCAGTACGCCGCATTCCAGAAATAGACCGCCCCGAAGCTACCGCAATTGTCTTTCCACGTCTCTGTGCCTCTACTATAGCATTTTTAGTAGATTCACTTATTTCCCGCTGTGAGTTCAGCAATGTTCCGTCAATATCCAACACTAAAACATCATAATGGTCGCCTTCTGGTTCATCTATTCCTTTGACTTTACGGAAAATCTTCATGAATTCTTTGCCAGTAATCGTCTCATGCTCAATCAGATATTCCGCCAGCTTATCCAAGGCATCCCTGTTCCCAGACAGATACTCCACTGCTTTCTGATAGCATTCTTTCAGGATTTTCATGACCTCCTGGTCAATCTCAGCTTCCGTAGCATCTCCACAATTCAGCACAGTCCTCCCATCCAAATATTTATTTTCAACAGATTCCAGGCCGATCAGCCCAAATTTTTCTGTCATACCATACTGTGTAACCATAGAGCGAGCAAGTGATGTTGCCTTTTCAATATCATTGGATGCACCCGTCGTAATAGAGCCAAACACAAGCTCCTCCGCCGCACGGCCTCCAAAAAGTGTCACGATCCTCGCCAAGATTTCCTCTTTGCTCATCAGGTACTTTTCTTCCTCCGGCACCTGCATTACATAGCCAAGAGAGCCCATTGTCCTTGGGACAATTGTAATCTTTTGCACTGGCTCTGCGTCTTTCTGCAGTGCAGTAACCAGGGCATGGCCTGTCTCATGATACGCAACTACACGCTTTTCTTCTTTTCCCAAAATGCGGTCCTTCTTCTCTTTTCCGGCAATCACGACTTCCACCGCCTCAAAAAGATCTCTCTGGTTTACCGCATGTCTTCCGCTGCGTACTGCCATAATCGCAGCTTCATTAATCATATTGGCAAGGTCTGCGCCCACTGCACCGCTGGTAGCCAGCGCAATAGCATCAAAATCTACGGATTCATCCATCATCACATCCTTGGCATGAACCTTTAAGATATCCACACGGCCTTTTAAATCCGGTTTTTCTACTATGATTCTTCTGTCAAAACGCCCAGGACGCAGCAGCGCCTGGTCTAATACCTCTGGACGGTTTGTAGCGCCCAGGATAACTAAACCTTTTGAACTATCAAAGCCATCCATTTCCGATAAGAGCTGATTTAACGTCTGCTCTCTCTCATCGTTTCCACCTCCATACCGACTGTCACGGCTTTTTCCAATTGCATCAATCTCATCAATAAAGATAATACACGGCGCCATCTGTTGTGCCTGCTTAAAAAGGTCACGCACGCGGGAAGCGCCAACACCGACAAACATTTCTACAAAATCAGAACCCGAAAGCGAGAAAAACGGAACCCCCGCCTCACCAGCAACTGCCTTTGCAAGTAATGTCTTACCTGTTCCCGGAGGTCCGACCAGCAATGCGCCCTTAGGCAGCCTTGCTCCAATTGCAGTATATTTCTGTGGATTATGCAAAAAATCTACTAACTCATAAAGCGAATCCATCGCCTCTTCCTGCCCTGCAACATCCTTAAAAAGCACGCCTGTCTCTTTCTGCACATACATTTTTGCTGTGCTTTTCCCAACACCCATCATGCCGCCAGAACTTTTTGTCATTGCGCGGAATACAAAGAATAGTCCAACCCATAACAACAGAATTGGCAGCAGAGTTGTGAGCAGCATATAGCCCAGGCTAGAGCCACTGTCAGAGGTATCTCTGGAAAACTGAACGCCTGCTGCTTCAAGACGCTCTACCAACTGGGTATCCATTGTAATAAGCCCGGTATAATAAGTAGTTTGATATAGAGAATTTGACTGTGAAATAGGTATAATCTCCAACCGATTGGAAGTAATCGTAACGGATTTCACATTTCCGTCATCTAGTAATTGTAAAAACTGGTCATACGTAATCTCTCTATTGGTTGCATTTTTTACCTGATTATTCATGATGGAAAAAACCAGGAAAAGCCCCAGTGCCACAATCAGGCAGATAATAACTCCCGTCCGGTTATTTTTCTTATCTGATCCTTGATTTCTATTGTTGTTCTCCAACTTCTGTCCTCCTTCACGCCACATAGTCCTTATCTGATTTTACTCAATATTTGTGTACTATTTGTGATTCTTCCCACAAAGTATACTTCTGTTAAGTATAAATCTAAGTACGAGAAAAAGCAACACAGTGAAATCGAAAGAATTTGTAAACTTTTCTATCTCTTTTGATTGCTCCGCAAAATAGGGTTCTCTTTTCCTGTCTTTATTATTACGATTCCATGCTAAAACCCGATTACTATTTTTTCCCTCTGCAGATTGCCATGCCATCTATCGTATCTACTAAATATCCAATACGATATGCCAGTAATAACTGACGGCCAGCGTAATCTTCTTCTTTCAATTTTTTTTCAAATTCTTTTGAACTTAACTTCCTTTCCTTTACCATGTAAAAGTCTGTAGAAACCCTATCTTCTCCTTCTTCCATATTCCATTTCACATCATAGTAACTATCATGGAAACCATTATCTCCGCTGCCAAAGTGGTCCCTGCTAGTGTCTTCATACAGATAAAACATCCCATCTTGAAACGAGTAGGAGATATATTTATATATCGGGTCACCCTCTATAGTGCACTGCATAATAACAACTGCTTCTTCATACCTTGTTGCAATATCCTTTTCCCATTTTCCGTCCAGAATCTTCTTTGACTTTTTAGCATTTGTATAGAAGGTGAGCCACTGTTCCCCAAAATACTCCTTTTCTTTCTGTTTTGTGTTCATGTGCCCTTCCAGGATAACCCCTAATTTTTTTGCCTCTGCAAAAGAAAGCGGCTGATCTGGCAGCTTTGACAAATAATTTTGGACTGCCTCTTCTTCTCCTTCTCTATATATTGGCACTTTTGCATCCGTTTTGGATTCTGTATTGTTCATGTTGCCTGCTTTATAGCCATTTCTTGTTAATTGTCCCCCCTCGTCCTCTCCTTTGCCAGTGCGTTGGTCCTCTTTCCCCTGATTATTCTTTGAAGCAGTTTCTGGATTGTCGTCCTTAGTTTCTACTATCTTTTTATTTTCATTTATACCCTCTCTGTTCCCACCCACAGCTCCACAGGCTGTCAGGCACAGTCCCGCAACCGCGGCAACCGCTGTAAACTTAATCATTTTTGTTTTGATATATCCCATAAAACCTCTGCTCCTCTCCTTCTGTCTGCTGCCCTATTACAATCCGTCCAAGTTTATTCTCCTTGTCATCCTCTCCTTTTTCACAAATATCAATGATGTCTATCACATTCATAGTATCAATCCATTCTGGCACAATATCATATGCCCAATCTACAGATGCGAATTGCCTTGTATCAAATGCTGCCACATCTCCGCTGGCACACTCAGCGTTCGGCAGGTTCACATATTTTTGAAGTCCCTCATGTGCAATGGTGATAATCTTGCAATTAGATGTTTGAGAATGAAGTGTGTAAGACACATTATCTTCCTCTTGGCCAATTTGAAACGTGATTACTGCAAGCTCTTCTCCATCTATCCCCTTCATATCCTTTGTCTGCAGGGCAACCGTATTCCCTTCTTTCATTAATATCTGTGCTTCGCTTGTGCCCTCATTTTTTAATTCGCTGCTGCTATCTTTCTGAGAATTCTGTTTTGCCGTATCTTTTTCACTATCGGCCGTAATTTCTCCCGATGCCATGGTTCCTGATGCCCACAACTTGATCTCAGCTGTCCCGGCAACGGCATGACTGCCCTCTACTATATCTGCATCGCCGTCTCTTATCTGGTCATCCTCATGTAGCCTATTTACATCCTCGTTACTTTCCTTTGTCTCGTTTTGGTCTGCTTCTTTTTGGGAAGCTCCTTTGGATTCCTCAGCTGCGAGCTGCATCTCATTACTTTTTTCAACGTTCTGACCTGATCTCTCCTGCACAACAGATATAAATTTTGCACCGCCAAAAATTGCCAGCGCTGCACATGCGGCAACTGCGAACCTTTTCCAAACTGGTAAACCAAAAAGCTTACTTTGTGGTCTTTTATACTCCGCGGCCTGTGCAATCATATCTTCTGGAAGGTTTCCAATTGCGTGAAAAAGCTTTTCTTCCCTCTCCCAATCCCTCTCATTCTCTATTTTCATATAAAAATCCCCTCCCCTTCCAAATACATCTTAAGTTCCTTCCTCATGCGAAACAAAATGGACTTAACCGTATTTTCTTTTATCTGCAGATCCCCGGCCAGCTCCTTAATCTCCATCAGATAAAAATATCGTTTAATAAAGATTGCCTGCTGTTCTATGCTTTTTCCCCTCAGATAATTTGCAATCATATCAGACAACTCCTGCCTCTCAATTTCTTCTAATGTATCTTTTTTGTCTGCCAGGCAGTCAGACAATTCCTCCAATGCCACCGTCACAACATCACCCCCTCGTTTTTTTCTATGCTGTTTTTTGTATGTATTAAGTGCCAGGTTCCGTACAATTTTGGCAAGATATCCGGCTAGGTTTTCTGGGCGGTGCGGTGGAATCGAGTTCCATGCGCGCAGCCATGTGTCATTGACACATTCTTCCGTATCCTCAGGATTTACCACAATTCTTTTGGCAATTGCCCCACAATATCTCTTGTATTTTGCCTGCAACTGTGCAATTCCCTCTTCCTGCCTGTCCCAAAGAAGCTGCACAATCTCATTATCCTGCAATTCATTCCCCATGTTCCAGCAATCCCTCCCAACTGTTAGTTATCTTCTATCCTATATCACCCCGTTTTTTTCATCAAGTTGCATTTTATTCCACTTTTATCAATGGGGTACGAAATTAGTGTATAAACCATATATCAAAACAATTCGGTTACTTTTTTCATTTTCAACAATATTCGTTGACGATGAAAGGTAACAAGTAAATGCTGTTACCCTGAGTTGTATTTGATTTCTTCTTTCCATATTTCATAAAATGTTATAGAATACTATACATAATGTTGTGTTGCTGTTTATGCCCATGCATAACTGCTGTATGGCAAAAGCTGCCTTGCAGCAAATGATATATGCGGAAATGGAGATTATCATGAACAACCAGATTTTATTAGTAGAAGACGATACTGAAATTATTAAAAATCTTTCTATGTTTCTTAAGTCCGAAGGTTTTGAGACCGTATCTGTAAGAGGCCAAAAAGAAGCTTTAGAATTTATTGAAGAAAATGCGTTGGAAATCGACCTTGTGCTGTTGGATGTTTCTCTGGCAGATGGCAATGGTTTTTCTGTCTGTGCAGCGATTAAGGCAAACTCCGATCTCCCTGTTATTTTTTTAACCGCTTCTGGGGATGAATATAGCGTTGTCACAGGTTTAGACCTGGGAGCAGATGATTATATTGGAAAACCGTTCCGGCCACGGGAGTTGATGTCGCGGATTCGGAGTGTCCTGCGGCGTTGTGGCAAAACCGTTTCCATATTAGAATTGGGTGATGTTCGGATTGATACAGCAGGGGGCTCTGTCTCAAAAAATGGACAGGATATTTTTCTTTCTGCACTGGAATACCGTATTCTTTTGGTTTTTGCTAACCACAAAGGAAGAGTTCTCTCCCGTTCAAAGCTGTTGGAAGAAATCTGGGATTTTGCAGGAGAATTCGTAAATGATAATACATTGACGGTATATATTAAACGGCTCCGCGAAAAAATTGAGTCAGACCCGCAAAATCCAAAAATCATTAAAACCATCCGCGGTCTAGGATACCGTGCCGATTAGAAAAGGGGCGTCCTATGAACTATTTAAGAAATCCTGAAATAAAAATTGAAATAATGCTCCATCTTGTTATTACAACACTCTGCACATTAGGGATGTTTCTTTTATGTGGTATTTATGGCGCAGTTGGAGCAATTGCAATCTGTTTTTTCTATTGCTTTATCAATATTATCTTAAATTGTATTCGTTATCACCGTACAGAAATTATGAGCAGACAGATTGACCAAATCCTCCACGGGGAAGAGGTTGCGCTAATCCAAGATTGTAAAGAAGGTGATCTTGCCATTTTGGCGACCCAGATTAATAAAATGGTACGCCGTCTTAAAGAACAGTCAGACCAACTTGTTTCTGACAAAACATTTATGGCTGATTATATGGCAGATATCTCCCACCAAATTAAGACGCCTCTGACTTCTATCCGCTTAATACTTTCCTTTTTGCAGGAAGAAAATCTGGAAATGGAACGGCGGTTGAAGCTTACTCAGGAAGTTTCACAGCTTGTTAGGCGGATTGAATGGCTGGTATATGCCCTTTTAAGGATGTCAAAATTGGATACGGGCACAATCACATTGAAAAAGGAACAGATTAATGTGGCCGCCCTATGGAATCAGGCATATGAAACCCTTGCAATTCCACTGGAACTCCGCAGAATTGACTTCCAGTCCCAGATTGAAGAAACAGTATCTATGATTGGTGACTTATCTTGGATGGCTGAAGCGATGGGAAATATTTTGAAAAATTGTATGGAGCATACCCCTATGGGCGGAACAATTACCGTTACTGCTTCAGAAAATCTTCTGTATACCCTAATTCGTATTGAAGATACCGGAACCGGGATAACGGAAGAAGACCTGCCGCATATCTTTGAACGCTTTTACCGTGGGAAAAATTCAGATGCGCAAAGCGTGGGAATCGGGCTTGCACTCTCACACAGAATTATCTCGGAACATAATGGTACCATACAGGCCGGAAATAAAAAGAATGGTACGGGCGCATATTTTGAAATGCGTTTTTATAAAGCAGTTGTATAGGCAGCCTTTATCATACTAAATGACTAGAACAACAATTATAATTGATTCTATTAGTTTATCTATTAACAGTTATAAGGAGGTTTTACATGAAGATTGCAGAGTTATATGGAAAGGGAAAAACAGTTTTATCCTTTGAAATTTTCCCGCCAAAAAAGGACAGCGAATTAAAAAATATTGATGCAACACTAGAGATTCTATGTGAACTAAAACCAGATTTTATTAGTGTAACTTTCGGGGCTGGCGGCAGCTCAAATTGCAACCGCACAATAGAGCTTGCCAAAAAAATCAAATATGAATATCAAGTCGAGCCTGTAGTTCATTTGACCTGTTTAAGTTATGACAAAGCAGAAATTAATGCCTTCTCTTGCCTGTTACGGAAGGAAGGCATTGAAAATGTGCTTGCCCTCCGGGGAGACCGCAATCCCGATCTTCCCGAAAAAGAGGATTTTAGCCATGCCTCAGACTTAATATCTTACCTGAAACAGACAGAAGATTTTTGCATTGCCGGAGCCTGCTATCCAGAATGCCATCCAGAATCAAAAGACAGGGTAAGTGAATTTAAGCACCTAAAGAAGAAAGTAGATGCAGGGGCAGAGGTACTACTTTCCCAACTATTTTTTGATAACGGCCAATTCTACCGTTTCGAAGAAGACTGCCGCATTGCCGGAATTGAAGTTCCAGTTATCCCAGGCATTATGCCTGTAATCAATGCGGCACAGATTCAGCGCATGGTAACACTGTGTGGGGCATCATTTCCAGAACGTTTCCAAAAAATCATACATAAATTTGAGGGATACCGGGACGCACTTTTTGATGCCGGCATGTCATACGCATTAAGCCAGATTATCGACTTGCTCGCAAACGATATTCCCGGAATCCATCTCTATACCATGAATAATCCTGCAGTAGCAAGAAAAATCTGTGAAGGAATAAAAAACATAGTCGGGGCTGTTTAAAAATCCGTCAAGGAATATTACATTTACTATCCAACTGCCTATGAAATTGCAAGGGAAACCGGAAAATATTCCAACATTGGAATATCATTCTCCGAGTTTCCTGCTACCGCAGTTTCCTGCCTGCTATACCCCATCTTCCCACAAATATGTTGTACTCCGGCCAGCTTACTAGTTCCCTTCTTTGTGATTTGAATGCAACTGTGCTCCGTTAGAATTTGGCAACTCTCCGGGATGCCTAATTCACAATTGATTTTGTGGACAAACTCTTTTGAAAACATTGATAAGTGTCCCCTTTTTCGATACGAAAGTGTCACTTTATAAACGATACCTGACTTTTGATAAGTATGTAGTTGAAAACCGAGCTGAACGCTTTTTTCTTTTGCCCCTGCGATCCAGCTCGTATCTAATGGCTCTATTTTATCCAATGCATGTTTTCTAATAACCATTCTGGTACCATTTGCAAAAACACCCCCACTAAGAAGCGGCCAGATTGCAGCAGTTTTTTTCCTGGCGATTTCATAGGGAAGTGAAGTAGCAAGATAAATGTCACTATAATCTGCCAGATGGTTCATCCATTTGATATATCGTTCTGGTATCTTCGTTTCACCTTCTGGAAGCAAGGTACCATCCACATCCAAAAAAACCGCCTTAGGCAAAACCGGGATTCGGAATGCCGGATACGGCATAAAGCAAAGCAGTTCAAGTTCTTTCATCTGATTACAGTAGGCGAGATAGCAAGAACATTCTTTTCTGTTACAGATAAGGGAATGTGAGGTTATAGCTTCATCATATAAATTACCAATATCCTGGCGTGAAAGATTACAACGGTGCATGACTCCGTCAGATTCCACAAAACGGTTATCTGCACAGTATTTTGCATCGGCTCTATGATGACGGAGCTCCATCTCAAAATATGGGTCTATTTTTAAGAAATTTGCAATCTCTGTTGATGTGTATGCCCTTTTCATTCCATCCATCTTATTTATCCATAAATAGACAGATGGAGGCAAGGCTTCACGGAGCAGGTGAATGGCAGCAAATTGAGTTGGTACACCTACGGCGCCAACACAATATGTTATATTCTTTGCAGATAATAATGCACACTGTGCAACAAACTGTTCCGCATTAGTCATCTCTGGATGAAATGTCCCCCATAAACGCAATTTACTGATATCGCCACCATTTCTACAGTAAACAGACAACATTTTCTCAACTGGAAAGCTGAAATTGCTTTGGGCTCCTACCAAATCCAGCTTGGGATTCCTGCTTAATTGGGCAAGCCCTTCCCAGTAATAAGGATGAATCAATGCTTCGCCATAAGGAACCACCTGTACTGCCCCTTCTGCCTGGGGCATCTCTTCTAATCTATTGATAAATCGGAAAAATGCAGTTTTATCCTTCTGCTGTTCTTGTATACTTCCTTTTTTCTTGGAAAAGGGACAATAACTGCAGGAATAGTTACAGGATTTTAAAACTCCGCGGTAGTACCACTGCCTTTTCATAATCAGCCTCCAATTTATAGCATAGCCATTCTCTTCCTGACCTCCTCCGAAATAAGCTGCGGCCCAAGATAATCGGACAACGCAACCCCTTCTTCTGTCAAAGTAATATGGCTTGCTGTTTTCGTGACAAAACCCGCCTTTTCCCATTCTACAAGCTGCGGAAATTCTTGCTGCACATCCCTGCCAAAATTCCTTTGATAATCCTCTCTGTTAATCCCCCTGCCAAACAAAATATGTTTTATAACATAGCGCCGTTTTTGCTCCTCCTGCGAGAGAACAAAACCGTGGACAGCATGTAAAAAATCACTCTGTTTCATATAATTAGACAAAATATCCAGGCAATGTTCCTGCCTGACCGCATAAGGAGAACAAAAATGTAGATTGTCAATATAACTGCGCCCACCACAACCTATAGAAATCGTATTTCCAAATCCACATAAGGAGCCCTGGTCCCTCTTTTTTGCGAAACGCCGCATAGAATATGGGTAATATCCTGCCTCCTGTAAACGGCTGCGCACATACTGATACATCGGAAATGCAGCCTCTGACCTCTGAATCCCCTGCTTGAAGAGATAAGTTTGCGGTTTTACATAAAGCGGATAGACAAATAATTCTTCTGGTTCAAATTCTAGTGCCTGTTTTAATGAGTCATCCAAGCTTTCCATTGTCTGTCCCGGAATTCCATAGATCAAATCAATATTGGTGCAATCAAAGTCCATCTGCTTAATCAAATCAAGTGCTTTTCTGGCAGAATCTACACTGTGGAAACGATGTAGGGCAGCCAACTCATTTTCTTGAAAACTCTGTACACCGATGCTGATTCTATTTACTCTTTCCTCTTTTAACAAGGCAAGTTTTTCTGCTGTTGTCTGATTTGGAGAGGTTTCTACTACAATAGAGCTCTCTTCTTGTTGAAAACGGAACCATTTTTTTGCCAATAAAAAGACCCTCCGAAGCAACGCAGTTGGCAGGATCAACGGAGTCCCACCACCAAAGGTCAAATCTGTAAAGATAACATCTGACGGTAATGCGTCCGAAATCTGTAGCGCCTGCCTCTCCATCGCGTCAATATACTCAGACATACGCTGCTCCTGCTGTCCTGTTACCGAAAATAAGTTGCAGTAACCACATTTATACTGGCAAAATGGGATATGAAAATAAAGGCTATTTTCCCTTCCAGATAACTTTGAAAAATAGTCTTTCAATGAAATATTATCTAATTTATAATACGCTGTCTTATGTGGATAACTGTACATATACTGTATATATGGATTTACTGCCTGCATAGAATTGCCCTCGTCTTCCAATATTATTTATCAACTCATCTTATTATGGTGCTGCTGTACATTAAATACTTTAATTATGCCGGCTTCGCCAGCACAAATAATCTATAAAATACATATACTATCTGCTCATATTGTTCACCGCCCAAAGGCCAGCGAGTTAGCAAGCTCGCCGCTCCCGCGGCTTTATTCACACATTAAAAAATGCTTATATGGAACGGTATTGACAATAGGATGATCAATACCATGATACCACACACCATCCTCACCATAACACGTACCATGATCAGAGCAACAGATTACAAAAGTATCTCCCTTTATGCGAAATGCCTCAAACAATCTCCCCAGTTCCCTGTCTACATAGCGGAGCGCCGCTGCATGTGCCTGCTTGCTGTCCTCTTTTGCATCTGGAAGATAAAAGAAATTGGGGTAATGCAGTGCCGAAATATTCAAATACATCATAATTAACTGCCCCTCTGGTATTTGAGATAATTTCCGGATAGCAAAGTCTACCTGATGCTTCGCTGATTCTTTTACCTTACAGCCAAAGGCGGGATTCCAGTAACTATATTTAAAGTAAGATGGCATTACTTTTCCTATATCCGTCCGCTTATCAAAAAAACTGACCCCGCCAACACAGTAAGTATGATATCCAACCAACTCCAATCCTTTTACCCAGTTTGATCCTTGAAACGTATATGAGTTTGCCGGAGCTTTCCGCCCCATGCCGATATCTTCAGAGAAAAATAGCTTTTCTCTCTCTTTCATATCTAAAATACCTTCATCGACCGGAAAAAATCCTGCAAACATAGCCTGATGGGAGGGGTAGGTAAAATTACCTGGCGCATGACATTTCCGCCAGGAACCAAAAGTGTTTAAAACTGGCGTCCCCTGATTCTCCTGCTCCTCAAACGCTACATCATAACGCAGGGAATCAATGCACACAAACAAAATATGGCAGTTCCCGACCACATAATTCATATCTATATCCTGCATAATTTTTCCACCTGCTCCCGATAGATGTTATTTTTATCGTAGATATCCTGATAGATTAAATCACCCTGTCCATTCATTTCAATAACCATAGGCCGCATTGTTTCCTTTTCTAATAAAATATCAACCCCAGCCATATGAAGCCCTGAAAAGCTGGAAACAGCCTGAAAACACACTTCTTCTATACCTTGGATACATCTGCTATCCAACCCAAGTTCCTTTACTTCGAGTGCCTGATTATTTAGATGCAAATTCGTTATCGGCCCGTTCGACTGCCGCACAACGATATGGGCAATATGTCCAAACTGGAACACGACCCGCAGGTCATAGCTTTTTCCTTTGTAACCTGCCTTTGGATGCCAGCGCTCTATCACACAATCCAGCGCAAGTAATCTATTTAAGAATGTTACTATTTCATCTCGGTTTGTCATTTTGAATAGCTTTTTGGTATTGACCAGATCACCATTCTCTATGCGGCAGGAAGTATATAACACCATGTCCCCCCGGAAAGGATGCGCGCGGAATGCCGCTACTCCTGCAGCACCAGAAAAATACCGCGGTTTCACAAATACAGAATAGCAATGTCTGCTATGCATCTGCCCCAAAAGCTGTTCCGAATCCCCGATTTCATCCTCAAACATCTGTGTCACTGGGATATGCATCTTATGCAAATGCCCTTTCGTGCCCTTTTTGTCCAAAAGGCGCCAGATTGCTTCCGGCGAATTTAGAAAATGACAATCCGCCTGTGTCAATTTTTGCAACGCCTTCTTATATATTTCTAATAAACTCTGCATGTGGGACAGGCGGATTGTCTGAAAACTAGGCGGGTCTATTTTTACTGCCGCCTGTTGCAGGTTTCTCAGAGAAAAACCCTCTTGCTGCAGCACATCCCACCCAATCACTTCTACTGGCACATGAAAATTTTCGGCGGCTTTTTTGAAAAAATCCGTTCTTTTTGAATTCTCTTCACCAATTAATATCAATTTCATTATTCTGTCAGCATTGGATAATAATAAACTTCTCCATCATACTCATCTGCTTCCTGCTGATCATCTACATTTACTTCCACTCCGGAAAGATCCTCTAACTTTTCCATCATGCTCTCAGACAAGAAGTGATATTCCAGATTAAGTGCTTTGATATTTGGATATTCCGGCAACTTTTCCAAAAGCACCTGGCCTCCTTTATCTGTCAGTGTCCCCATAGATAAGTCTAATGTTGTAATCTGACTTATGTATTTTGAACCGAATACAACTTCCGCCACATCATCCTGAATCTCACTGTCTGTAAGCCCAAGATAAGTAAGGTTCGGGAAGTCAGACTTTGCTAACAGATCTTTTATTGTCGATATGTCTCCGTCAAATCCATAATCATCAATACCAATATAGAGCAATAGCGTCTGCAGGGATGGCAGTTTTGCATTTTGAATTGCTGCAAAAACATCTGTCGGCAGCCCCCCACAAATAATCTCTAAATGCTTCAGGTTTTCATGCTCAACGGTTCCAAGCGTTAAATCCGAACTTCCCTTGATTACTATTTTCTCTAACTGTGGCATCGCTCCCCAGAGCTTAGAATAATCAGCCTGGATAATCCAGGAAACCTCACAGGATTCAAAATCCATATCTCCCACATAAAGACTCTTTATTCTAGAAAACTTCTCTTTATTCTCTACGATTCCATCAATCAATTTCTGGCAGGAATCCTCCCATGCGTCTCCCCAGTTCCCAATAACGATTTCATCTAATTCTGGAAGTTCCGGGTCGCTCAAAATTTCCTCCAGCATTGTCTCAGCATTCTTGCCATTGTCGTAATCATCATAAGTGTAATGAAACAATTTGCTCTTATACATAATCTTCCTCCAATCTCATTTATTACTTCGCCCGTTAAATCCCAATTTATGCCACAGAAATCTTGCGAAATTTAACTTCCGAAATAATAGAATGGTAACAAACTGACATGCCGCCTTCCTGCGGAATTAATAGTTGTTATTAGTATACCGAAGAAAGGAAGATTCTGCAAGTTATACAATGTTGAAATTAAGGATGCATCCCCTTGTTATTTACAATCATTTCCAAGTTGATAAAATACGACAAATCTGCAGACACAGCCATACAACAGATAAAGAATCGACAATATACCAAAGCACTTGAAGGTTACAGTGGCGAAATCCTACTTGTTGGAATCAACAACCCCGCTGCAAGCAACGGGGTATCAAACTTGCAACGCTGCAAAGCAGCGGGGTATGTGACCCGCGCGCAGTCGCCAAGTGCAAGCAAGCTTGCGTTTGGCTCGTTGCGTACGCGAGAATCAATTATAACAAAGAAAGTAAATGCCACAGCTGTATCATTGAAAAAATAAGGGTATAGAGTAACATCAAATAAGCAGGCTGAGCCTGCTTATTTTTCTACAAAGCATATTGTTACTTATACTTAAATTCCTTCTTCCTTGAGAATCTCTAGCAGCTGACCGATAGGCATACTTCCTAGATCACCATCATCTCTTTTACGGACAGATACACAATCCGTTTCAACTTCTTTCTCACCAACTATAAGCAGGTAAGGTATTCTTTCTAAGCGCGCTGCCCTTATTTTGTAACCTATTTTTTCAGCCCTTCCATCTACCTCGCAGCGCAATCCTTCTCTTTTCAATATATTCTCAATCTCTTTTGCATAATCATTATATTTATCTGATATAGATAATATCTTTACCTGCACTGGTGACAGCCATAATGGAAATTTTCCAGCAAAATGTTCAATTAAAATACCAATAAACCGCTCAATAGAACCAAACACAACCCTGTGTATCATAATAGGGCGGTGCTTATTTCCATCTTCCCCTGTGTATTCTGCCTCAAAACGCTGCGGCAATTGAAAATCCAATTGAATCGTCCCACACTGCCATGTCCTTCCAATAGAATCTTCCAAGTGAAAATCAATCTTAGGTCCGTAAAATGCTCCATCACCCTCATTTATAATATAAGGCATTTTCAACTCATCTAAAGCACTTTTTAATCCATTCGTTGCCATCTCCCAGTCCTTGTCACTTCCAATAGAATTATCTGGCCTTGTAGATAATTCTACATGATACTTAAATCCAAAATCAGAGTACACCTCGTCAATTAGACGGATAACCCCCTTAATCTCGTCTGTAATCTGCCCTGGTGTCATAAAAATATGGGCATCATCCTGCGTACAACAGCGGACACGCATAAGACCGTGTAATGTACCAGATTTCTCATTTCTGTGTATTATCCCCAATTCACCAATGCGCATAGGAAACTCATTGTAAGAATGGGGTGCCATTTTGTAAACAAGCATGCCACCTGGACAATTCATAGGCTTTATGGCAAAATCTGTTTCATCTATTACCGTTGTATACATATTTTCCCTATAATGACCCCAATGCCCTGATGTTTCCCAGAGCTGACGGTTCAATATAATTGGAGTTGATATTTCCACATACCCTTCTCTTGCGTGTAATTTTCTCCAATAATCCACCAATAGATTTTTTAAAATCAGTCCCTTTGGCAAAAAAAATGGAAACCCTGGTCCTTCCTCAAACAATGCAAATAAACCTAATTCTTTTCCCAATTTTCTATGATCCCTCTTTTTTGCCTCCTCCCGCCGGTTTAAATATTCCTCTAACATATCCTGGCTTGGAAATGCTGTGCCATAAATCCGCGTAAGCATTTTGTTCTTTTCATCGCCGCGCCAATATGCACCGGCAACTGAAAGCAACTTAAATGCCTTAACCAAACTGGTATACGCTACATGTGGTCCGGCACACATCTCCAAATATTCTCCCTGTTGATAAAAGCTAATTTCCTCCCCCTCTGAAAGCTCTTGCAGCATTTCAATTTTATAAGTTTCCCCTCTCTCCTTCATAATCTGCATTGCTTTTTTCCGGTCTGCTATAAAATGCTTTAACTGCAAATTTTCTTTTACAATCTTTTTCATTTCTGCCTCAATCTCCGCAAAGTTTTCTTCCGAAAAGCGAAAAGAAAAATCAAAATCATAGTAAAAGCCATCTGCAATTGATGGGCCGATCGCACATTTTGTATCTGGATATAACCTTTTCACCGCCTGTGCCAAAATATGCGCAGCTGTATGCCTAAATGCGTTCTTTCCCAATTCCTCCTCAAAGCCTGCCTCTAAAATAGAACCATCTCTCTTTTTAATCTTCATTTTACCTCTCCCTTTCACAATAAAATAATATGATTAGCATAAAAAAGGGCACAGACTTCGTTTTTGTTGGCAACCAACCACACTATGGCGAAGCTTTCTTTAAGGTAAACAAGCGCACCGCCAACGCTGGTGCGCTAGCAAAAAAGTCACCGACTTTTTTGTTGGTGTACCAGTATGTTCAGTGCAATTTCCTATAACATAAAAAAGCACCCTTAAAGATACGTAATGTATCTTTAAGGGTGCTTCTTGCACGGTTCCACCTTAATTTTTACTTCAGATTCTATCAAATCCTAACCTTTAACGCAGGTATACGGCAATACTTACATCTACTTTCAGTATTACAGCTGTGGAATGGTTTTCACATACAACCCACATAAACATCTTCCACCTAATGATGCTCTCTCTGCCTGCGGTTAATATGCTACTTGTTTCCGTCATCGCTTTTTATGCTAATTTTTAGTATAATAACTCCGCAGGTTAAATTTGTCAAGAGCCATTCGCTTTTGATTCACTCACAGTTAGCTCTTTCTGCCAACTGTACATATCCGCTAGAGTTACCGTATCAATCACACTATTTATAGCATCATTAATCTTCTTATACAAGATTACACTAACACAGCCCTCCTGCTTATTACATTGATTTTCATCATATTCCAGACAGGGAACTGGCGCCATATTATTCCCTTCTGCAAGACGCAGAATCTCTCCAACCGTATACTGGTGAGGCTCTCTCACTAACAGATAGCCTCCCTGGGCTCCCCTGACACTGCGAATTAACCCGGCCTTGTGCAGCATTGCGACAATCTGCTCCAGATACTTGTCAGAAATCCCCTGGCGCGCTGCAATGTCTCTTAACTTCACCGGATCACCGCCACTGTAGGTTACCAAATCCAACATCAGGCTAAGCGCATACCTTCCTTTGGTTGTAATCTTCATTCTGCCCTCCATATTCTTAAGCGTATAACCATCAAATCACTTTATACTTATTTTATATACTACTACTTTTTCTACTTAAAAGATATTCACAAAGTCTGCGTTCCTCCTCTGTATCACGGCTGTTAAAAAATGATACCGTTCCTATCTGATCCGCATTGGATAATTTATCTGCTTCTGCCAACCGCCTTTTCATTTCCCGTGCCGTTCCATTCCCGCCATCAAAAATTGCTACTTCATCCCCTACTACCTGCGCTATCATGTCCCTGGCAAATGGATAATGTGTACACCCTAAAACTATAGCATCCACCTTTTCCCTTACAATTCCCCACAGCAATTCAGTAAGATATTTTCGCAAATCTTCACCATCCAAATCACCCCGTTCTATAAACTCCATCAATCCCGGACAAGGCAGGCATATAATACGGGCTTTCATCTTATACCTTCCCATCAGCTTGTGAAACTTTTCCTGCTGCAATGTCATTGGTGTTGCCATAACTACAATCCTTCCGCCAGGATATTCCGACACGGCAGGTTTTATGGCTGGCTCTATACCAACTAAGGGCAGTTCTGGATACATCTCCCGGAGAACTGCCACGGCAGCGCTAGTCGCTGTATTGCAGGCCACAACAATTGACTTGGCTCCTTTCCCCAAAAGTGTTTCAACATTTTGGATCGTCAACCTGCGCACCTCTTCCAGCGATTTTGTTCCGTATGGGGCATTGCTAGAATCTCCCAAATAAAGATAGTTCTCATTTGGCATAATACTTACCAACTCTCGAAGCACACTTATACCGCCTACCCCAGAGTCAAATACTCCAATTGGCTCCCTGTTTTTCATCAAACTGCACCATTCCTTTTCAGGTGACACGATTCTTCATCGGACGTCTGAAAACTTCCCATTTCATCTCTCAAAAATAGAAATGAAAAACTCTCAGACACGATTTAGTCCCTGTCGATAATCTCCTTATAAAACTCTGTATAATCCTTACGTCCCTCTTTCATTGCGGCAATTGCAGCACGTGGATGCTGATTCAAATGGCCTGTCAAAAGGTATGGTATCGCAAAGCCCCACTCCATCCCTTCTTCCTGCAAAGGCACCACATATTTTTCAACAAATTGTATCACTGGAAATAGATGATATTTTGGATTTTTAAGAAATCCCAATAATAGCTCCATCGCACAATTTCCAGCACCGCGCCCCATACCGCTCATTGTTGCATCCAGATACGAGACACCCTGTGTGCAGGCTTCAATCGTATTCGCAAATGCAAGCTGCTGATTGTTATGGGCATGTATTCCTATATATTTTCCATATTTTTCACCAATTTCCATGTACTGCTCTGATATTTTGCGTATCTGCTCTGGAACTAATGAGCCAAAACTATCAACAACAAAAATACCATCTACACAGCTCTTTCCGAGCATCTCCAGAGCCATAGCAATATCTGACTCCTTTGAATTTGAAATAGCCATAATATTACAGGTCGTCTCATATCCCTTACGGTTGGCATCTTCAATCATATCAATTGCCGCTGGCATAGTGTTGACATAAGTTGCCACGCGAATCAAATCAACCGGACTATCACTCCGGTCATGGATATCCTGCTTATAATTGCACCTTCCCACATCTGCCATAATGGAAATCTTTAAATCTGTGTCATTATCCCCAACAATTTCGCGAATCTGATCATCCGTTGAAAATTTCCATTTTCCAAATTTATCCTCATTGAACATTTCTCTATCAGCACGATAGCCAAATTCCATGTAATCTACTCCAGCCTTTACATTTGCAAGATATAGACCTTTGATAAACTCATCCTTAAAATAAAAATCATTGACAAGACCTCCATCACGAATCGTAGCATCCAACACTTTAATGTCCGGCCGAAATGATAATAAATTTCCTCTTTGTGCCATTCTTTAGTCCTCCATTTCCAAATTGCTGCCTTTCTTCTTCCACTCATATATAAAAATAAGCCACGTATACATCCCCGCACACATAGTTCCACAGCAGCTTTTTCTGTATCCTTTTTAGGCTGGTAAACAGCCGTAACCCCCTCCTTACATAAATACACAATGAGTAAATTATACTAAACTAACTGACAGAATGCAAGATAACAATCAATTTCTCCCAGGGCAACAGCACTTATTTTGAATAATTCACAGTCAATTAAATAGATAATAATTTTCAGTTATCCATCATAAAATTTATCTTGCCTGCATTTTTATCTTTTTCATGTTTTTTGTTGCAGTAAAGAAGGCTGCGTTCCAAAAAGAAAGTACGGGCATGTTTTCTAGCAACATAGACTTTCTGGAGGAACTTTGCCTTGCTATGCCTTGAGGAATATGTGCTCCGCAACACTGTCTGAGCAGCATGCACAGTTTTCATGTTTCCTTCGGAGGCACGCTCGTGCTACCTCTCACACGCAGCGACACATAACAGAGCATAAAACGCTCTGTAAGTGTCGGCGGTTCGAGAGTGCCTCTACAGGAAACATAGAAAAACTGTTGCATGATGGGAGTTTGTGGAGGAGCACACAAATAGAAGATCAAGGCAGCAAGGCAAATAGTTCCTCCGAAAGGCGTAATGTTGTAAAACATGTCTGCACTTTCTTTTGGAATGCATAGTCATTTACTGCAACAAAAAACATAATATAGATAAAAAAATGCAAGCATTTAAGATAAAAAATGATGGATAACTGAAAATTATCAATAAGATTGATTGCGTATAAAAAAGTAACTGCTGTTGCCCTGCAATTTCCCAATTAATGCGGAAAATATTATATTGTTAAAAACCTTTACCTATTTCTATTTTTTGTGGTAAACTAACAGCACCAATCGGCACATATTATTTATAAATGTAATATCATGACACGGAGGCGACTATGGATCAGGCAGAGGCAAATGCTAGTATTTCTCTTACGATTGAACATTTACAAAAAAGTTTCCATCAAGGAAGGAAGAAAGTCCTTACAGATATTAACCTAACAGCAAACGGCGGCGAATGCATCGGGATTCTTGGGGCAAATGGCTGCGGAAAATCTACACTGCTCTCGATTCTTGCCGGAATTCTTGTGCCAGATTCTGGCTGCTGCCAGATTAATGGGAATATTATAATCCCGCCAGCAGCTAAAAAAGGATTCCACCTATGGCAAAGCAAACGTACATCTGCAGATATTGGTTATGTTCCGCAGGAATGCCCGCTAATCGAAGAATTAAATGCAATGGACAATCTGAAACTCTGGTACTGCGACAGCCCTCTTTCTCTAAGTGAGGAGCTTGAGAATGGCTTGCTTGCTATGCTTGGCATCCCCGACTTTTTGAAAACAAAGGTCAAAAACATGTCAGGCGGGATGAAAAAAAGACTAAGTATCGGATGTGCCCTTTCCAAAAAACCTCGTATCCTTCTTTTAGATGAACCCGGGGCGGCACTTGACCTAATCTGTAAAGAGCGGATTGAAGTCTACCTCAGACACTATAAAACTATGGGTAACCTTGCCCTCCTTGCTACCCATGAGGAACGGGAAATTAATTTATGTGACAGGCTCTATATCCTAAAGGAAGGCATGCTTGTTCCACTGGAGTATGATGGAAATATCCACAAACTTGCATCAAAATTATAATATGATGAAAGGATAAGTCATAGTTATGAAACTCTTTTTCCAATACATCCGCATAGAAACCAAGAGGATGTTTCTTGCCCTTCCAAAAATTCTTTTCGTAAGCTTCTTTTTACTTGCCACTCTATCAGGCATCTTTCTTTTCTGCTTACAACACTCTATCAAAACAGAACAAGATCATATCATTAAAATAGGAGTCGTTGCACAGGAGGATGAACCGTTTGTAGATTGGATGATTTCTGCGGTAAGCAATATGAAAAATATAGAATTCAACTGTCAATTTAAGCGTATTAGCAAGCAGGATGCCAGCCGCAAGCTGCAGTCCGGCGAATTTGCTGTTGCCTTTTTTATCCCTGAAAACTATGTTGCATCTATTGTCAATGGCGAAAATAAGCATCTAATTATACGGATGGGAAATGGCCAGACAACTATTGTCCATTTTCTTATAAAACAGCTATCAGAAGCAGCCTCGTCCTTTATTTTAAATAGTGAGGCAGGTATTTATACCATGCAGGAATATTATGATCTTCAAAATCTCCCATCTAAAACAGAAGACGAGCTAAAATTAAACCTTCAATATATTAAAGATATTGCAGAACTCGAAAAGGGCATAAAGACAGAAACGGTAGCATCTGTAAATTCCTATCCCCTTCAATCCCGCTACATTATTTCCGGTTTCGTTCTTTTCCTGCTATTCTGGGGACTGGCTGGAAGCAAGTTGCTGGTTCCTCCCCAAAAAACATTCCAAAACCAACTTGCCATAAATGGCGTATCACAATATAAGCAGGTACTAGCAAGATACCTTTCTTTCCTTACAGCCAGCTTTTCCAATTATCTTGCTTTATTTTTGGTAATAAGTGCCATCTTAACACTAACTGGTTTTTCAATGCCAGACACTATAATAAAAAATGTATCAGGGCTTTGGCGTTTCGCAGCCTGCTGCCTGCCGCTTCTTGTATTTGCCTCTGCGGTTATACAGCTTATTTACGAAATCACAGGTGATGCTATTAGTGGTATCCTCTTTCTATTTTTTGGCATAATGCTGTTAGCCCTCTGCTCTGGTTGCTTTTATCCATTAGAATATCTGCCAGATTCCTTACAAGAACTAGCACCAAAACTGCCAATCTATCAGGCGTGCCAATATGGGCTTTCCATTCTGCACCAAACATACGATGGTGCGGCACTTTTAAGACTGATAATATATTTTACATTATGCCTTATTCTAATGGCTTCCTGCCGCGTGCTTCGCTACATTGCAGGGAAATAATATTATTAGGAAATCGACCATCCACTTGTCATAAGTTACCACCAAACAATAGAAAGGAGCGATTCTATGAAACTATTTAGCACTTACTTTATCCTCTGGTGCAAGCGTTTGCTAAAACGTCCGCTTTTTCTTTTTACGCTGCTTCTTATGCCGCTCTCCGTCATCTTTTTACAAAATTGCCATACAAAGCAAGATGCCGTGATTCATGTCGCAATATTCTTACCAGAGCAAAGCTCTGATCATATATCAGTAGAATTAGCGCAAAATATGATCTCGCTTTCTAATTCTGCCATTAGATTCTATCGTTGTAGAACCGAGGTTTCCTTAAGAAGTGATGTGGCAAAAGGAAAGGCTGCATGTGGCTATATTCTCCCGAACAATCTGGACACCCTGCTAAAAAATTTTGCCGAAAAACCATCTCCTATTCTTACGGCAATCCGTCAAGAGGAAGATATGCGCACCAGAATTGTAGACGAAATTATCCTTAGCAAACTTTACGAACCCCTTTCTTACTATAGGCTGACAAATTTCTTATCAAAAAAACAAGATATCTCATCAAAAGAAAAATGGATTCAAGATACTTACCAAAAAAATAACAGCTCTGAATTACTCTTCCGCTTTGAATACGCCAATGGGGACGAAAACTTTTTTCTTAATAACTCCCATGCCAACTTTATGCTAATGCCAATACGAGGAATGGTATCCGTTCTGGTTCTTTTATGCTGCCTTGCCGGTGGACTCTTCCGATACTCCGACAGATACCGCATACTTCCTCATATGGATAGCAGAAGAAGGAGACTCTGCTATCTACTCTCCCTGTTTATTCCTGGGCTATTTGCGGGTACTGCTGGACTGATTACTATAAAAATGACTGGTACTCTGGCAGCCCCTGCCGCCGAAATACCAGCCATGCTACTTTTTGTATTCTGTTGTATGTCGCTTGCCAATCTGCTGTATGTTCTTTTCACACACTTGGAATTTTATCTTGCAGCAATCCCTGTCCTTGTAATTGGCTCGCTATTATTTAGCCCCATATTTATCAACCTAGAAGAGCTTGTACCTGGCATAGAATTGCTGAGCCGCCTGTTTCCAACCACTTACTATCTGACAGCGATTCATTCCTCCTCTTCTATTGCATCATCATTTTCACTCATTGCATTATCTTCAGCGTTCCTCATTTGCTCTGCTACAAGTGCATCCTTATATTCACGAATAAAAGGATAATAACTCTCATAATTTTTTGACGGATTCCCCTCTATCTCACGGCGTTTCCAATCCTTAATAGATGCCATAACCCCTGTAGACATCTTTTTATAATAACGAGTCTTTTTCCTATCCTCTTTATAAATTCTCCGAAGCCTTCTAAGCTGCTGCTCTGGTGTTAGCGCAGAAAAAGCCTTTACTGGCTGCGCAAATTTCACTTCTGATATCTTTTTATCAAATGGCACTATTTCTGGTTCATTTCCATCTTTATCATAAATAGTCTCAAGCCCATTTTCCTTCAAAAAGTCCAGATAATGTATAAAATGCTTCTCATGGCCTATCTGGATTGCAGAAAAATCTGCTTTTTCATGTAGATCAAAAATATTGGTACTCTTATTTAAATCTTTCATCAATAGATGTGGAATATGATGAAACTCTACCAGCTCCATAATCCTATTATCAGAAACCACAATAAAACATGGCGTCCCCGCCAGTATTGCAGCAATATTTCCATGAATCCGGCTGCCAAAAGAAAAATCCTTATTCCTTAAATATTCTAACCAGGAAGGCATATTCGTAAAAGTAATGCCCTTGCCGGACTGATAGATTGGATGGGCAAAATTAACCGGAAAATGTTCTGGTATACTAGTTGCAAACCCTGCCGGATATCTCTTCCCCATAAACATCTGCCCAATTTCCTCAATCACCTGCGGCACATAATTATAATTTGGCAGTTCGAGGCTGGAACGGTACATAAAATCATGAAACTTCTGAGGCAGGGAAATCTTGGAATTCATGCTGACATCCGACTCCTTTGTCAACTCCTTCACTTCCATTGCCGGAAGTTTCTTGCCATACATATACATGGATGGACAGCCTATTACTGTAAAATCCCTTTCTGCCTGAAATCCAAGCTTTGTTAGATAATCTGCCGTAAATTCTCCCCGAAGCCCTACCTTATTTGATTTTTTTAGGACTGCTTTCATTAATTTTGTAACAGCCTCATCCAGCTCAGGCGAGTTTACTTCTTTATTTAAACCTGCCTGGGCGCCTACTCCAACAATAATGCAGGGAATCTTCAACTGTTCAACCAGATTTGTCACTGCCTCCAGCTCATAGATAAAATTAACCCGGAATGCATTCGCAAAAGGAAGAACCAGGCACTCGTAATTTTCGTTAATTCTCCTAATATGATCACTAGAATATTTTCTAACTGTATTTACTGTATCAATCGTGGTATCATCACACAGCAATGTCCTCGTGACACTTGATTGAAAAAGCAGATTGCCAATATTATTGCCAATCATATTCCTCATCACAACCCTGGTGGGATTATGATTTACCAATGGTGACATAGCTGCACGCAACAGTATCTTTTTCATTTTTTCCTCCATGCTTGGCCATATTTAATACATAACAACTTTAACCCCTTTGCCGGCGCAGTAGGCCCGGCTTCCCCCCTATCACATGAAGCAATAATCTGCGGCACGGATTCAGGTTCTATTTTGCCCTTCCCTACCTCCAGCAGAGTACCGACAATAATCCGTACCATATTATAAAGAAAACCATTTCCAGTTACCCTAATCCGAATTCTGCTTTCCCCAGGCTCCTCCAAAATCTCCAAACCATAAATATGCCGCACTGTTGTCTTCACCTGTGCCCCAGCAGAGCAAAATGCTGCAAAATCATGCTCCCCTATAAAAGCCTCTGCTGCAAGACGCATCCGTCCCACATCCAGCTTTCCATAGTAAAAAAACGACGTATTCCGGTATTCTGGCAACGGAAATTTTCTATTGATAATGGTATATTCATACGTTTTCTGGCATTCGCAGTGCCGTGGATGAAAATCGGGCAGCACTTCCACCGATTCTTGAATTACAATATCCTCTGGCAAACGCTGGTTTAACGCATATGAAAACTTTTCCGCAGGAATGCAGGAGCATGTATCAAAAACTGCGACATTTCCAAGCGCATGAACCCCGGCATCCGTCCTGCTGGCTCCAATCACTTGAATCTGTTCCCCAATTAATTTGCTAACTGCCTCATTTAACACACCTTCCACAGTAATGACGCCAGGCTGAAGCTGCCATCCATGATAATTCGTTCCATCATAGGAAACCCTGAGCATAATTCGCTTCAAAACGCTACCTCCATGCAAATGTGTCATATCCTTGTCATAAATGTGTCATATATATAATAACCTATTATATGTTATTATACAACAAAAATCAGCAAAGAATAGCAAATACATACAGCATATGCCACAAAATCCTGTCTGCTGTAGCGGAGAGGATGCATCTTTGTACGCCCATCCCCTCCATGGTAACATCTTGCATCCATTGCAAGTGCGAGGTCATTTGCCCTGTGGACTGCTGATATAAACAGCGGCACTAGGATTGGCACCATACTCTTCAGCCGCCTTATCATACTTCCACTCTCAAAATCGGCTCCTCTGGCAGCCTGCGCTTTCATTATTTTGTCTGTCTCCTCCACCAAAATCGGAATAAAACGGAGCGCAATCGACATCATCATTGCCAGCTCATGTACGGGAACATGGAGATACCGCAATGGGCGCAGAATCTTTTCCAGAGCATCCGTCAATTGGTTTGGCGTGGTCGTAAATGTCATTAACGATGAGCCAAGCACCAGAAAAATAAGGCGCAGCGCAATAAATGCCGCCTTATAAAGACCTTCCCATGTCAGATTGATCACTCCCCATGTAAAAAAGGATTCCCCAGGCGTCCAAAACAAATTCAAGACTGCCGTAAAAACCAGCACAAAAAAAACAGGTTTTAATCCCCGTATTATATAAGACAACGGCACTTTAGACAGAAATACCAAAATTCCAAAGAAAACTGCTGCCACTGCATATCCTGCAAAACTGCTAAAAACAAATAATGTAATAATATATAGAAGTGTTCCTACAATTTTCACTCTGGGGTCCAGACTGTGAATGACAGAATCTGCCCTATAATACTGCCCTATCGTAATATCACGAATCATAACTGCCTCCATATTCAACAGCTTTTTGCTGCCTGTTGTATACTAATCAGACGTTTTTCTACCCTGCCATCTATTGCCTTGTGCCAAGCCATTTAAGAACCGCTGTCGCACATTCCTCCGCCGTAAGGCAATCCTGCGTGATATCAGCCCCACGCTCCATTAAGCAATGTGCCAGTTGTGTCGCCTGAGGCACTCCCAAACCAATCTGCTGCAATTCCTTTTCATAGTGAAATACTCTGCGCGGCCTGCCATCTAATACAATCTGCCCCTGATTCATCACAACCACCCTATCAGCATATTCCGCCACATCCTCCATACTATGGGAAACAAAGACAATCGTAATCCCACGCTCCCTATGCAGTTTCTTAAGCAGTGCAAATATTTCCTTCCTGCCAGCTGGGTCTAATCCAGCCATTGGCTCATCCAGTACCAAAAATTCCGGCTGCATGGCAAGCACCCCGGCAATTGCCACACGACGCTTCTGCCCACCTGATAATGCAAGCACAGACACATCCAAAAGCTCCTCACCGATTCCTACATCCTTTAGCGCCTGAAAGGAATTTAATTCAGCCTGCAATGGTTCCTGCCCCATGTTTCTCGGCCCAAATTCTACATCTTTTATCACAGTCGCCTCAAAAAGCTGGTGTTCTGGATACTGAAATACCAACCCAACCTTGCTCCTAAGGCTCTTCATCGAAAACCCTTTCGCATTAATATTTTCTCCACCAAAGTAAACTTCCCCCTCTGTTGCCCGTTCCAATCCATTCAATAACTGAATTAATGTTGATTTACCAGAACCAGTATGGCCGACAATGGCAAGAAACTCTCCCTTATGAATTTCTAAGTTTATACCTTTTAACGCCTGCTTACAGTCGCTTCCACATTTTCCATACGTATAACTTACATTTTTTAAAACAATCGACATGCTTCCCTCCTGTTTCTGAAGCGATTCGGGCACATTACCTATTTCCCATCTGTACCAGTACCTCCGCCAATTCCTCCACGTAAAGAATATCCTCCCGAACCAGAACCCCAGCTGCTCTCAGCCTCTGTACAATCTGCGTTACCTGAGGCACTTCCAGCCGGCACTCCGCAAGCTTGGCTGTTTCTTGAAATATCTCCACCGGCGTCCCAGAGAGCGCAATCCTTCCCTGGTCCATAACATAGACGTAGTCCGCTTTCGCGGCTTCCTCCATATAATGTGTTATCAAAATAATGGTAATATGTTCTTTCTGGTTTAGCCGCTGTATCGTTTCCAGCACACTCTTCCGCCCGGATGGGTCAAGCATTGCCGTTGCCTCATCTAAAATAATACATTTTGGGCGCATCGCCATAATCCCAGCAATTGCTACCCTCTGCTTCTGCCCACCCGATAAACGGTTCGGCGAATGCTTGCGGTACTCATACATTCCTGTCTCCTTCAAGCTCTCTTCTACCCTACGCAAAATCTCTTCGGTAGGAACACCCATATTTTCCGGTCCAAACCCAACATCTTCCTCCACAATATTCGCAATAATCTGATTGTCCGGGTTCTGGAAAACCATACCCGCTGTCTGCCTAACCGCCAGTGTGTTTTCCTGCTCCAGCGTATCCATTCCATCTATATAAATGGCTCCTTCTGTGGGAAATAAAAGCGCATTTAAATGCTTTGCAAATGTAGATTTTCCAGAACCGTTTGCTCCCAAAACCGCCACAAAATCCCCCTGCTTTACCTGAATGTCAACACCATCCAATGCGCGCACGATTCCAGTAATATTCCCCTCTTCATCCCGCCTGCTATATTCATGCACCAGATTATGAGACTCAACCACTGCTGCTCTTTTATCACTTTTAGCCATCTCTCTCTTTTTCAAACTGCATCATCGCCTCTCAATCAAAACATAAATTTTCTTCAAACTCATCCGCATTTCCTAGTCTTACCTTTTTAAATTCTGCCCTTTCTAACATCCTGCATAATACATCAATTGGTTCAGAATGCAATTCAATTTCCCGTGACGGCGGCAGATAATGATATGATGTCCCTTCCTGCCTAAGTGCAGCGGTAGGAATAAAAAATGAGCCTTCGGTATCCGAAGGCTAAAGCCCCACAACATCCTGCAGCTATTATTTTTTTCACTCCTCCTGCAATCAACTGCTCCATAATCTGGACAGCGCTTCTCCCATTGCTCCCATACACATCTTACTAAGTATAGCATAATTATCTACACATTGCTATGAAATCCATTTTAATTTCCCCTTCTTTTAACGATATTAGTTTTTAATATCCTCCACCAGTCTCCCATCTGAAATCTCAATTATCCTATCGCACTTTCTAGCAACCTCAATATCATGTGTCACAATCAAGATTGTTTTTCCCTGCTTATTGATATCGCGGAAAATTTTCATCAATTCCTCCGCTGTCTCGGTATCTAAAGCTCCTGTTGGCTCATCCGCCGCAATCATATCCGAATCTTTTACAATTGCCCTTGCAATTGCCACTCTCTGCTTCTGCCCGCCCGAAAGCTCATCTGGAAACGCCTTTAACTTGTCTAATATCCCAAGGCTTTCCGCTGCCTGTACAATGCGTTTCCGTGCCTCCTTCCCTGATATTCCAGAGTGACGCAATGCCAGCGCAATATTATGGTAAACATCCATATCATCAATCAATGCAAAATACTGCACGACAAAGCCAACACTTTTCCGCCGAAATTTATTCATCTGCTTCTGCTTTAAGGATGAAATCTCCTGATCACGAAAAAAATATTTTCCTGAGGTAGGCATGGTCAGCCCCCCAAGAATATTTAATAATGTGGACTTACCCGAACCGCTCTTTCCCATAACCGCTACCATCTCTCCTACTTCCAAATTTACAGAAATTCCCCTAAGAGCTTCTACTTTTCCATCTTTTTTACCATAAGTTTTTGTCACATTTTCTAACCTGATATACATTTCCTCCCCCTCTATTCCACATCGTCTCTGTCTTGATATGTTTCCTTGCCATCCTTTTCTGTCACAAAACTTTCTAGTTCACCTCCCCGCAAAAGATATGTCTTTTCCTTGCCATTTAGGTCCTTCCACTGCGCTTCCGCCTCAACCACGTTTCCCGATGTAACATTTGGCTCTGTTCCGCCTCCCTCTTCATCTTTCTCTGCAAGCCCCGCAATTACTTCCAATTTCTCTCCCTCTGTCATCTCCTTTTTCTGCTCTATTCTGTAGGTCACTTTATTTCCAATCAAATCCTTGCCTTCCTTATCTTTGCATGAATAATTAGTGGTATACTTTTCCTCTACCACAGAGTAAGCATTTTCACTGACATTCTTTTTATCCTTCCCACATCCTCCTAACATAGAAACACATAATGCCAACAAAATTCCATACCATATTTTTTTCTGATTTAACATACTAAACTCCTTTCTACTGTGCCATATAGCTAACAGCTCAAATACTATTCTAAAAACTCTATTCCTTTCTCCTCATCAAGACCTCAAGATCCATCTGTTTAAAGCGAATATACAAGACAAGCCATGCCACTGCCAGTATAACCGCTGCCACAGCTATCATAATTGCAATATAATATACTGTAAAATTCATTTCTCCAATATTTTCTCGCAACACCGGCTGCCAAACGCAAGTAACTACCACCGCCCCAAAAAGAAAAATCCCAAGCTCCAAAAGATACGACTTTACCACATCCCCATATGGAATCCCATTCATCATTAGAATGGCATACTCTCTTTCCCTAACATCTATTTTATGGAACAATACCATAAGAACCGTAAAAACAAGGAACAGTAACCAAATCCCTACAAGACCCGCGATCAAATCAACCGTTTCTTTCATCTCCCCTTTAAATGCTTCTGTACCAAACGTCTGCGGCTGACCCTCTAAATTTCCCAGAGAAGGATATTTGCTCATTATATCATTTAACTCCTGTGTCAATTGATTTCTTGGCATATCTGGTTCTGTAATAATCCATGCACGCAAACATTTGCTATAATGCCACAATTCATGTGAGATAGAACCTCCTTTTGCAAAATTGTATACCCTATCCTGTGAAGGATACACGATATAAGAATCTAGATATGTCTGAGTTGAAAGATTTACATTGCTGTTCTCCCCAAGAATACCAATCACCTCACACTCTATCATTTCATCTGACCATGTGATTTTTACCCTATCCCCCACTGAAATGTATCTGGCATAATCCGCCCCAAGCATAACTGGAACGATTTCATCCCGATTCTCCCGAACAAAATCTTTCTCCCTAAATTCCCGTCCAGATTTCAAGCTTTTATTTAGATATTGATATCCCTTCCAGTCTAATGTTACAGACTTAAGGCTTGGCGTCCATGTCACACCATTTTCTATATCACTATAACATCCCGTCTCTGTACTATCCTCCTGAAAAGTCTGTCTTTCCGAATCTGTCATATATTTGTTACATTCTTCTTCATCCATTAAAATTGCTCCTGCTGTAGAAACAACCATATAATCAAATCGCTTAGAATTACGCAAATCTTTTATACATTCTTGCGCTTCTGACAAAACCTCTATTCCTCCATTTAAAATCTCATTTTCCGGCCAAACCCAGTCAAGATTCTTTCCAATCTGTTCCTGATAAATAACTTCTTGCTTCTCAATATCAAAATAGTAACTGACCAAATAAGTAGACGCAAAAAAGCAGGAAGCAAATTGAACTAATAAAATAAAATCCAGCACAAGGCTTTTTCTAATATTTCGAAAAGCATCTTTTATAACAGACATTATCCCGCCACCTCCTTAAGCAGAAGATATGTCATACCTATAAGCGTCCCTGGAACAACAGCCCCCATAAACTTTTTCAGTACATCCCAGATCAGTATGCCCCAGCCAATCCCCAATAACGTATATACCTCCACATAATTCTTTTGCTTCTGCAACCAATATACTATTATAAAAATGCCACAGATGATAAAATTTACAAACATAATTAAATAAATCGCATCCAGCGTTTCCAATCCAAACATTCTCACCAAACTGTTATCTTCTACCTTTATCCCTTCTGAATAATATACTTCATTCTCGGACATTTGACCCGCTAATTGCCCCATCTGTTCTCTTACCGCCTGCTCGCTTTTCCCATCCAGAATATAATCTCCAGCTATACCATACTGACAGACCGCTGCTTCCCAATTAACAAATTTCATCTTACCCATTTTTGTATCTGCCTCTGCTGCTAATACGCCAATTACTGTATAATTCTCTCCATCAATCTTAATATGTAATTCCCCTTCTTTCTCATTAACATCACCTAAGCAGCCCTTCCCAACGACTGCCAGTCTTTCTCTCCCCATACATTCTTTTTCCTCAAAGAATCTGCCGCTTTCTAACACTGGCTTCTGCACTTCTCCCTGATACCATACACCATATGTCATGTTTATTCCATCCAGGTTTCTTAAAAATACCATCCCATCTCGTACGGATGCCTGCAATACTTTTTGAAACTGCTCCTTAGAAACTGTATCAAAAACCGCAAAGCTCTTTGCATAGTCGTTATAAAATCCCCTGCTTTGCATTTCTAACTGCCGCTTCCTCTCCGTATGAAACAGCATCATACAAAAGCAAAACGCAATAACCACTGCACCAATAAACAAAACAAATGTAGAAATCCCATATTTTTTCCCACAAATTTTCATTCTCTTCTCCTCCAACCTCTCTAGTAGAAATATGGGGATACTTTTTAATATCCCCATATCTCTGAATAGAAATCAAATACTCCACCATAAAACAAAAAGGCATGACTTAGCTTCTTTTTAATAAGTTCGACCTAAGGGCGGGGTTTTTAGTCTAGGCTCAACTTAACCATTACTAAACGAAACCCGCTAGGTGTTTAACAATCCCAGTGGGCGCACTCGATTGATACATGCAAACTTGCATCTACTCACGTTGCCTTCACATTAATAAAATAGATATCTCTTATAAAGCCTTTTTCAAAAATGCATCTGGGTCATATAGTGTATTATCACTTCGTAGACCACCGCTATGACAATGATAGCCATTTGCTATCGCTACAGAGGAAGAAACTCTGGCACTTCCATTCACCCCATAAGCCAATTCCAGCCCACTAATAGCACCTGAAGAATTTTCCATCCATGCCCAAGCATACACTTTAGTTCCCGGTGAACTATTATTATTGTATACTGTCAATGAATAAAATTTTCCACTCCCATTATTGACTGCCTTGCTTCCTTGTAAACTTCCACCACTTGCAAATACTGGTACTGATAACATTCCAATCATGCCAAACACGAATGCAACTTGTAAAACACATTTGCCTAAATTTCTAATTCTCATGTAATCTTCCTCCTTTTTAACGACCTCACACTCTTGTCTGCCCTATATTACAACCTAAACAACTATGGAAGCAAACTCAACTTAATAGTGTGTTATATCTGGTATCCATAAATTAATGTAACAATACGGTGTAAAACCAGCCAAATTTATAATATGTACTTTCCTCAGTTTCTCCGAACCTTTCCTATAAATTAACATCCGTATTTTTATTGCTTTCCTGTTACCTCTTCCACTTAATCCCCCCTTTTTCTCTGACTGTTTTACAATTTCTTTATATCATACTTTTTACCAAAAAATATAAAACGTGTATATTTTGTACTGTTTTTTGATTATTCCGTATGTTTTTCGTCTCTTATTACTACCTATAATAAACTATTTTGAAAGAATAGCCCCAAGATATATCTAAACTATTTCTAATCGATTATTTTCAACCAATATAGGAGTATAAACAAAATATGCATTACTTCCTCCAATTTTCTTCTATCTGCCTTTTAACACTCTTTGCCCTATCTCTACTTATGGGCAACTTTTCTCCTCCCTTTATAGTTACCGTATTTGAAGTATAGCTCTCAACTTGATCCGCATTTATCACACAACCACTATTTATCTGTATCATTTTTCTATCTCTGAGTTTCTCCAGCATGCCTTTCATCGTCCCCCGCACCAATAACACCCTGCCATCCCATAGATAAAAGCAAACTTTACGGCTACGCATCAGAAAATAAAGTATCTGCCAGTGAGCCAACAATATTATTTCTCCATCACATAACACTTTTATATATTTCTCCATTCGCCGCTCCATCATTTCAAATGCCTTGCGTAGCGCATGACGAATTTCTAACATAAAGTGGCTCTTCCTTATAAATCGAAACGGGCTGTACTCAAAAGCAGCATAAACCAATTCTTCTTTGTTAGACACAAAAAGAACCAGCACTTCTGGAAACCGCTCGTTCAAAATCTTTGCTACTTCATACCCTGTCAACTCTGGCATATTAATATCTAAAAGAACAATACACAACTTTGTCTCCTCTTTCTTTTCCAGAGCTTTGAGCAAATCCCTTCCGCTCTGATATAAATCTATCCACACCTCCTGATGATAGCGAATAGCCACCTCCCATGCAACCTCTTTTTCTAGCACCGCAAACTCCCTATCATCATCACAAACTAAAATTTCTACCATAAACTCCCTCCCAATAATAAAAAGACAAAACCAGCTATTTGTCCAGCAAAAGTTCCAAAAGCATTCCTACTGCAGAACTCCTACAATGTCATAATTATCTTTATAATAGAAAAAACACCCTTTATGCGATTTTCTTATTAAATTTAATTTTGTATTATATGATATTATATCGGGTGTATTTTGTAAAGCCGAAATATATATATCATCCATTCTGCTACATATTTTTATTTTAACATATTACAAAGACATAAAAAAGGGCACAGACTTTGCTTTTGCTAGGGATCATTATGTTTGAGCAGTTTCCTATAAGTCAAAAAACAGCAGCCCCATAATGAATTATGAGACTGCTGTCTATTAGCAAAGTAACTATTATACTAACTCAATCAGCACCTGCATTGCAGCATCGCCTTTACGCTGGCCAATCTTAACAATACGTGTATAACCACCATTGCGTCCTACGTACTTTGGTCCAATTTCATCAAGAACCTTTGATGCAACATCAATTGTTTTAGTGCCTTTCTTACGGCCCTTGCCCTCTTTCGGAACTTCTGTTACCTTATAAAGAGTTTTCTGCATCTGCCTTCTTGCATGAAGTCTGGAAGGCTGATCTTTTTTGATTTCCTTCTCTACCTCATCGTAAACCGTCTTGCGCCTGCCGTCTACAACTTCTCTGACTCTCTTGCCGTCTTTATCCTTGCGTGGAACCTTAGCAGTAACGGTTACTGTATCATAATTATCACATTCCCTGATGCCTAAAGCAATGATATGCTCTGCAATTCTGCGAATTTCTTTTGCCTTTGCCTCCGTGGTAACAATTTTTCCATGATACAATAAATTTGTTACCTGATTGCGGAGCAATGCTTTTCTCTGGCTGGAAGTTCTTCCAAGTTTTCTATAGCCTGCCATTGTGCTTACCTCCTAATTATTCATCCCCCAAGTTAAGGGAAAGACCTAATTCCTTCAACTTAGTTAATACTTCTTCCAAGGATTTGCGTCCAAGATTACGAACCTTCATCATATCCTCGGATGTACGGTTGCACAGCTCCTCAACCGTATCAATACCTGCACGTTTCAGACAGTTGTATGAACGCACAGAAAGCTCTAATTCATCAATATTCATCTCAAGCACTTTATCCTTGCTGTCATCAATACTCTCAGCAATAACCTGAATGCCTGCAGTTTTATCAGACAGATTGATAAAGGATTTCAAATGATCGCTTAACACCTTTGCTGCAAGGCTGACAGCGTCACTTGGCTCAATTGTCCCATTTGTATATACCTCAACTGTCAGCTTGTCATAATCAGTAATCTGGCCGACACGGGTATTTTCAATTTTAATGTTTACCCGCTCCACAGGAGTGAAAATAGAATCAATCGCAATCACATTGATTGGCAAATCTTCTCTCTTATTTTTGTCGGAACTAATGTATCCGCGGCCATTTACAATTGTCATTTCTATATACAGCCTGCAGTCAGAACCTCCGCTTAATGTAGCAATCACCTGATCAGGATTCATGATCTCAATATCAGAATCAACTTGGATATCTGCGGCTGTGACCACGCATTCGCCGGACGCTTCAATATAAGCTGTCTTCACCTCGTCCGTCTCACTATTGTTCCGAATAGCCAGGCTCTTAATGTTCATGATAATTTCGGTAACATCTTCCTTGACACCAGGAATAGATGAGAACTCATGAACCACGCCATCAATTTTAATATGGCTTACAGCCGTACCCGGCAATGAAGAGAGCATAATTCTTCTTAAAGAATTACCCAAAGTCGTACCATATCCTCGTTCCAGAGGTTCAACAACAAAACGTCCATACCTCTTATCTTCTGAAATCTCTGCTATTTCAATATTCGGCTCTTTAAAATCAAGCACTCCCCGGACCTCCTTTTGGGTGTTCAATGCTTACCAGCCCATACGCAGTGCCAAAACACTACATATAGTTATTATTTAGAATACAACTCGACGATAAGCACTTCATTAACAGGAACATCAATCTGCTCTCTTGTCGGGATATCCTTTACTGTACCGGAAAGAGTCTCATGGTTAGCCTCAAGCCAGTCTGGAACAATTCTTCCATCTGTTACCTCAAGAATATCCTTATATCTCTGAGCGCCTTTGTGCTTTTCCTTGATTTCAATAACATCACCAGGCTTAACTTGGTAAGAAGGAATGTTTACACACTTGCCATTTACAAGCACGTGCTTATGCCCGACAACCTGTCTTGCCTCTTTTCTTGTACGTCCATATCCCATACGGAATAATACATTATCTAACCTGAGTTCCAGAAGAATCATAAGATTCTCACCTGTTGTACCATATTTTAATTTCTGAGCTTTCGCAAAATTATTTCTGAAAGGTTTTTCTAATACACCGTATATAAATTTAGCTTTCTGCTTCTCCTTCAACTGAAGGCCATACTCGCTCTGCTTCCTGCCAGCTCTTGCATTTCTATTAGACTTTTTATCAATTCCCAAGAATGTCGGATCAAGTCCGAGAGTCCTACATCTCTTGAGTACCGGCGTCATATCTCTTGCCATTTCAATTCCTCCTATAATATAATCAGCAAATTCGTCTTTAACATAATATTAGTACATTAGACACGACGGCGCTTAGGCGGCCTGCATCCATTATGAGGTACTGGTGTTACATCACGGATACTAGTAACATCAATTCCACATGCCTGCAATGCACGGATTGCTGCTTCACGTCCGGAACCTGGTCCCTTTACCATAACATCTACAGAAGTTAAACCATGTGGAAGTGCAGCCTTTGCTGCTGTCTCTGCTGCCATCTGTGCTGCATACGGAGTTGATTTCTTAGAACCCCTAAATCCTAATCCGCCCGCACTTGCCCAAGAAACTGCATTTCCCTGCGCATCTGTAAGCGTAACGATTGTATTATTGAAGGAAGACTGAATATGTGCCTGTCCATGTCCGACATTTTTCTTGACACGCTTCTTGCTTGCCTTTTTTACTACCTGTTTAGCCATTGTCAAACCCTCCTAATTATTTCTTCTTATTTGCAACAGTACGCTTTGGACCCTTACGAGTTCTCGCATTTGTCTTAGTCTTCTGTCCACGGACCGGAAGACCTTTCCTGTGACGGATTCCCCTATAGCATCCAATTTCCTGAAGCCTCTTGATATTCATCGCGATTTCCCTGCGGAGATCACCCTCTACTGTCTGTGTGTTATCAATGACATCACGGATACGAGCAACCTCTTCGTCAGTAAGATCCTTCACGCGTGTGTCAGGATTGACTTTAGCTTCTGCCAAAATGCGGTTAGAGCTGACTCTTCCAATTCCATAAATATAGGTAAGGCCAATCTCTACACGCTTCTCTCTTGGTAAATCTACACCACTAATACGTGCCATGTGTACTTTACACCTCCATTATTTTTTGTTTGATAATGATAATTATTTGATTACAGTGCTGTGACAGCACTGCCAGCCGCTTTAAATTGTAATCTTATTGCATAGACGTTTCGGTTCCGCCTGCACAATGGCAGGGAAAAATGGACTGCCTGCGAAATGGCAGCCGGTACTATGCCGCAGTCATCAATCTGCCGTAGATAAGACCAGCTCCGGACGGAACTCCATAAATAATAGAGTCCAAATGACGCGTCCATCCGCTGAAACAGGTAATCAACCCGTCTACAATATCATAGTGCCTCTCGCACTATAACGAACAGAAAGCAAGTTCTATGTGAAATGGCAGCCGCCCGTTATCAGCCGCTGCTCCTCTAATTAGCCCTGTCTCTGTTTGTGTCTTGGATTTTCACAGATTACTCTGATACGACCCTTTCTTTTGATGATCTTACATTTTTCGCAAATCGGTTTTACTGAAGACCTAACTTTCACAGCAATAACCTCCTTTCAAAAAGTCCAAAGTCTACTCTATCATAAATTTTCCAGTAATGCAAGTATTTTTTTGCAACTTAAAAATCCAACTCACAAATCTAAGCATATTTTTCTAGTAAAAGGAAAAATTTCTGCTATTGAATAAAAAAGCTTGAAGAAAATAAGGTCATGCTATAATATAGAAGAAACTGACGTAAACAGAAATGGGGATTGCTTATGAACATTCTACATGTACTAGAAATGCTCTTAGAAAATGCAGTAAACTTTATTATTATTGTGTTGGAATTTATGGGCGTTGCAATTATCGCTGCATCCGGCATAAAAGGCTTTTACAATTATATCAAAGGCTCCCCGGATACAAAACTTTCTCTGGCAAAAGGACTCGCCGTCGCATTAGAGTTTAAAATGGGCAGTGAAATCCTCCGAACAGTGATTGTACGTGAATGGGAGGAAATCGCCACGGTCGCCGGTATTATTGCCCTCCGCGCCTTGTTAGCCTTTTTGATCCATTGGGAAATTAAGGAAGAAGAGAAATAAAGGCAAGCCGCCAGCTTACCTTTATTTTTTTCTTAAATTTAGTTGGAAAGTCCTCGTTATATGGTGGCTGGCATCAAAAAGCCTTAAGATTTTTCGCGCCAACACAAGCCCGGTTTTTTATCGCCCCTTATACAACATAACAGAAAATACATTTCCCAAATTTGTTGTCCGCAAATTCATATAACCTCCCTGCCTAACCGCAATTTCCCTTGAAAGATACAGCCCAACACCGATACCCTCTTTCCTGCGGCTATTTTTCCCCCGATAAAACCTTGTAAATATTTTTGCCCTTTCTTCTTCTGGTATAGCGCCGTTCTCATCCTCCACGGATACCTCTGCAAACATACCAAGCTGCCTGACTGACAGAATGATCCTGCTGCCCTCATGTGCATATTTCACTGCATTGTCTAATAAGTTAAATACCGCCTCTGCCGTCCAGTTCCTATCATGCTCCAATACAATCTGTCCATCCTCACGATATTCAATTTCCGTTTTTTTCTTTTTTGCTTTTGTATAAATATCTTTGACCGACTTCATAACTGTTTCATTCAGGCATTGTTTCTCCATATTCAGCTGTATTAATCCACTCTCAAGCCTTGATACTTTGATCATGTTTTCACACAAAAAATATAACCGCTCCACAGACAACCGAAGCACCCCTACATATTCCTGCCGCTTTTCCGGGGCTAACGTCTCATCCTCCAAAAATTGGCTATACATCCTTAAATTAGAGATGGGCGTTTTTAATTGATGAGAGATATCCGAAACCAGCCCCTTAATATTTTCATGCTCCTGCTCAGCCAGCCTGTTTTTTTGCTTCAGTATCCGAACCAGCTTTATTACTTTGCTCTGTAATTTTGAAATCACAGTATCCTCATTCTCTGGAAATACCTCCCTCTCCTCAAGTTCTGCCAGCAAATCCATCAGCTTGGGCAAGTCTGCTATAATCCCTGTAACATACCAGTCGTCCAGCCGATGCAGCAAATATGCCAAAAAACAGAACAGCAGACATCCAGCCAGTGCAAATACAAAAACTGTAAAATCCGCTGTTATAAAATACAGCACAAGCGGCATCAAGGCCGCCAATGCTGTAAATAACCAAATTAATATACGAAGTCCCTTTTCAAAAGATAACCGTCTCAAAATCCCCCTCATTTCTACTCGCCAAATGTGTAACCAATCCCAAATACCGTTATCACATACTGTGGATTTTTTGTATCTGCTTCAATTTTCTGCCGCAGGCGCCGGATATGGACATTTAACGTATTTTCATCTATATAATTCTCATCACAATCCCAGATTTTTGCAAGAATCGACTCTCTGGTCAGAACCTGCCCTTTATTTTTAATTAACAGCTCCAGCAACCTATATTCTGTCACAGATAATTTTACCGGAACTTGCCTGCAAAACACCTGCATTTTGCCAAAATCTACTGCTAATTCTTTATAATAAAACAGGTCAGAAGAATACTCCTGCGCGCTTCGCCTTAAAACAGCCATTACCCTCTGATTTAGAAGTTCTACAGAAAAGGGTTTTGCAATATAATCATCACATCCCGCCTGAAACCCCTCAATCATATCTCTCTCAGTGTCATTTGCAGTAAGAAAAATCACCGGGGTACCACTGGTACTGCGTATCTTCTTACAAAGCTCCATTCCATCCCCATCAGGAAGATTGATATCCAGAATCACCAGACTGTAAGAATGCTGCAGTGCCGTTTCTGCCTCTGAAAATGTATAAGCACAATCTACAGCATAACCCTTGCTTTCCAGAAACACCTTTACCCCACCGCAAATAATAACATCATCTTCTACAACCAGCAGTTTCTGCATAACAGCCCCCATTCCCACATTTTTCTATCTCCTGCCTCCATCCAAGCCAAATCAGTATACTATAGACAACCAGGCACATGGTATTTCTTAAAATCACTCTCCCTGCCGCAGGCGTTCTGTTACACTCTCCTTAGAAAGTGTATGATATACGCCCCAAGGAACACTGACACAGACCACCAAGATAAAGACAGAAATAATACACATTAAAGGCACCGGATAATGGAATACCGCATAGTCCGCTATTTTTTGTGCCATATCTGCAATTGTGTATATGATAACATTTCCTAAAGTCAGAATCAATCCAATTGTTACGGCTGCGTAATATCCCCCCTCATAAGTCAGCATCCTTTTTACCTGTTTTTTTGTCATGCCAACACTCTCCATAACAGCGAACTCACCACGCCTCATATATACCCCGGTCAACATTACATTGATAAAGTTTAGCACCCCAATCATAATCAAGATAATGGAGATTCCACTGCCAAGAACATTCATAACTAGTATTGAAGATTTAAAACCTGAAATCAATTCTGTTTTAATCTCTACATCAAGCACAGAAGGATTCGTCTTGGCAAGCCTCTTTATCTCGACTGCAACAGATGATTCGGCATCTGGTTCACAGTCTACAATAATATTATCAAACGATGTACTCTTGCAAAACTTATTTAATGCTGCCTCACTAATCAAAATAGCACTTGGTCCCCCAGCATCCTGCCAATAATAACCAATATTAATTCCATATTCTTTACCATATAACATGCAAGAGCCAATCTCAACCGAAAGTTTTTTCCCACTCTCCTTGTCTACAATGGTGATTTCTTTTCCACATAATGCATCAGCCTGATTTTCCGCTGCAACATCCCCAATTAAACAGATTTCTCCTTTCTCAAACCGTTCTATATCCATTTTTTGCTGTGCTCTCTCATTATATCTTTCAATCATTTTAGTATCTACTGCAATAATCGGCGCCGAATATCTCTCCTCTTCGTTTGTAGCATTCTTATAAAAATCAATCGCCTTTCTCATGCTCTCTTCATCTGAAAAACCGCCCTCCAAAAATGGGGCAAATACTTCCTCGTCAAACTCTAAAAAACCATCAGCAGCACGATTTCTGCCAAGATGTGTTACTCCATCTATCCCATTGATATCCTTTACGAGTTTTTCCACCTGTTTGACATAGTTCGCCTCTTCCTCCTTTGTATTTTCCTCTGAACCCGACCGTGTGTATATTGTAAAATCATTTGGCAGATAATACTCCACATAATTTTCTAGTTTCATGCTTCCAAGAAAAACATCTACTGATAAAAAAGCCATTGTCCCCATAAAGAACGAAGCAAATACCAGAATAGCGCGTTTCTTTTCTCTGAAAACATTGCGGAATGCCATTTTATAAACCTTTCCTCCACTCGTAGATTTTTTATATTTTGTTTTGACTTGGTTCTGCCCATTGAACCGGAGCGCCTCCACCGCTGAAACCTTACCAGCAAGTTTTGCAGGCTTACGGCAACTTACAGAAACTGTTAATATAGCAAATAAGACTGTACCAACATAAATAAAAGGGTTAAAACTGATCTCTGAGGGCATCATCCCTCCATAGAAACCAGACTCAAGCATGCTCAATGCAAACGGAACTGCAAAAAAAGAAATTACTGTCCCAAACACCAGCCCAAGTGGAATTCCAAGGAACGATAGTCTTACAATCTGCATTTTTACAATTTTTCTAATCTGAGCTGGTGAGGTTCCAAGTGTCTTTAACATCCCATAAAAACGAATATCTTTTGTTACAGAAATATACATAACATTATATATAAGAAGATAACCACTCAAAACAATAATAAACCCCATTATCCCAATAGCCGCCGCGACAACAAATGCATTTCCTGTGCTTTCTTCCTGTACATCCCACGATGTTTGAAATTCCTGGCCGCCATGCAAAGTAACCAGTTCCTCCAACTCTTCTAGCAGCCTGCCCTGTTTTCCTGGCTTCGCAGAAAGACAAAGACTGCCATCCTTTTCTACTGTCAGCCCAAGTCCATCCACATACTTCTCTGATACAAAACCAAGAAATCCATTTCGGGAATAAGTGTATTCCGTGAACCAGCCAGATAGACGGTATGCTTGATCCGAAGAATCAGACTGCAGCTCTATCTCCATTCCCTTTTTGGGCTCTGTCACCTGAAGTATTTCTAAAGCCGCCTTTGAAAGCATTATCTCATCTTCCTTTTCAGGATATGTCCCCTCTATATCAGTGGCTGCCGGAATAAAATTTTCTTCATATTCTGTTTTGTCATAATAATTCATTAGAAATTTTGCTTTTGTCCCCTTGCTTGTAAAGACACCGGCTGGAATCCTGATTCCTGCAGCATTCAGGTTTTTGGCCTTATTCGCCTGCGCCACCTGCCCTGCCACTGGCTTTTCTAATAAAATACTTACCTTTGTACCCTGCTGCCGGAGCATCATAATATTCATATTTTTTGCCATGCTGAAACCAATACTAAAAACAGTCGTGAACATAAATGTTGTCAACACAATTGCAAGGATTACAAACAGATTTCTAGTCTTATATTGCTTTAAAGGACGGATGCCAAGCCTCTCTACTGCAACCTGGTTATTATTTTTTAACATACTGCCTCACCTGCTTTCACCCTGCCGTCCTCAATATGGATCATTCCATCCGCCATTAAAGCGATTTCTTCATTATGGGTAATCATTGCAATTGTCTGGTCAAATTCACGGCTTGTAACTTTTAGGAGTGACAGCACATCCATGCTGGTCCGGCTGTCCAAGTTTCCTGTTGGCTCATCCGCAAGAATAATTGCCGGTTTGGATGCCAAAGCGCGCGCGATTGCTACTCTCTGCTGCTGTCCGCCAGATAGCTGATTTGGCATGGACGAAAGCTTTTTCTCAATTCCCAGTGTTTCAATAATATTTTCGACATATTTCCTGTCTACCTCCGAGCCATCTAATTCAATTGGCAGCACAATATTTTCATACACATTAAGGATTGGAACCAGATTATAATTCTGGAACACAAAGCCTATATTTCTACGACGAAAGATGGTAAGCTCCTCGTCGCTCATAGAAAATATCTCTTTTCCTGCTACAGTAACTGTACCAGAATCCGGCCGGTCCAGCCCTCCAAGCATATTTAGCAAAGTTGACTTACCGCTCCCCGATGTGCCAATAATTGAAATAAAACTGCCATCTTCTATGCTAATTGACACGTGATCCAGTGCTTTTACCTCATTTTCCCCAGAGCCATATGTTTTACATAGATTATCCGATTTTAGTATGCCCATATTTTTGTCCCCCTCATATTTTTAATATATTTATTGTAACATGCGCATCTTACAATCTTATTACGGTAATTATTACATTCTTGCTAAGCCTAATCCATCTTGCGCGCACCACCCCGGCAAACATATCACTGGGGCCAAATCCCACAAGCTGCTGCCTTGTCATATAAAGAAAGATTATCAAAACGTCAAAAAAACTTGCAGCTTTCTACTGCAAGTTTTTTATTCTAATAATTTTTCAATGTTTATCCTATTTATCCCTCCATGTGATACGGCCTTTGGTCAGGTCATACGGAGACATCTCCATTGTTACTGTATCCCCTGGCAGAATGCGGATAAAGTTCTTTCTTAACTTGCCGCTGATATGTGCAAGCACCTGATGGCCATTTTCCAATTCCACCTTGAACATCGCATTGGGAAGTTTTTCCACTACGACACCTTCGATTTCAATTACATCTTCTTTTGACATTTTGTCCTCCATTCTTAGTTATACCAAATCTTTATTATAAGAAAGAAGCTCCGGCTCCCCCTCAGTAATCAGGATTGTGTTCTCATAATGCGCTGACTTTGTAGAATCCTTTGTGACCACTGTCCAGTCATCTTCCAACACCCACACATCATAAGCTCCGGCATTTACCATAGGCTCGATTGCCAGGGTCATGCCCGAACGAAGCTTCATTCCCCTGCCAATCGGCTTAAAATTCGGCACCTGCGGCTCCTCATGAAGCTTTTTGCCAATGCCATGACCAACCAAATCCCGGACAACAGAATACCCGTTATCCTCCACAAAATTTTGAATTGCTTTGGAAATATCAAATAAATGATTCCCAGCACGAGCGTATTTAATCCCCTCAAAAAAACTCTGTTTTGTAATATCTATTAATCTCCTGTCTTCCGCTGAAATTTCACCCACCGCATGTGTCCGGGCAGAATCAGACTGGTATCCCTGATAGATTACTCCTGCATCCAGGCTGACAATATCACCCTCCTGCAGAATTCGTTTTTTGTTTGGTATCCCATGCACCACTTCGTCATTTACTGATACGCAGATAGCTGCAGGATATCCATTGTAATTCAGAAAGGATGGAATGCAGTTAAAACTTCTAATCACATCTTCCCCCTTGCGGTTAATGTCCATTGTACTAACACCCGGACGTATTATCTTTGCCATCTCATCGTGGACAATCGCAAGAATTCTTCCTGCCTCCCTCATCAATTCTATTTCATGCTCTGATTTAATTGATACTGACATAGTATGCCTTCTTTCTATTTTCTGTCTTTCCTATAAATGTTTTTTAGAAACCACCCTGCTGTTTTAGGGCAGTTGCCTATCTCGCTATTCACCAAGAATCTCATAAATCTTGTTACTTACGCCTTCAAGCCCAAGATTTCCATCCACCTCATGAAGAATTCCCTGTCCTTTGTAAAACTCAATCAATGGGGCTGTCTGCTCATGGTAAACGCCTAATCTCTTCTTTACTGTATCTGGCTGGTCATCATCACGGATCTCAAGGCCGCCACCGCACTTATCACAGATTCCTTCTGCCTTTGGCGGGATATTTACTATATGGTATGTCTCTCCACATTTTGCACATACCCTGCGCCCTGCCATACGGTCAATGATCGCCTGATCCTCCATTTCAATATCCAGGGCAAAATCAATAGCTGTCCCTTTCTCCTTCAGCGCAGCAGTCAATGCTTCAGCCTGCGGAATCGTCCTAGGGAAACCATCTAAAATATAACCATTTTTACAATCATCCTTTTCCAGACGGTCTACTACTAAATCACAAACAAGCTCATCTGGGACAAGCTCGCCTGCATCCATATATCCTTTTGCCTTTTTCCCAAGCTCTGTACCCTCTTTAATATTCTGACGGAAAATATCTCCTGTAGAAATTGTTGGAATCTTATACTTCTCTACAATCCCCTTTGCATAAGTTCCTTTGCCTGCACCCGGTGCACCTAACATGATAATCTTCATAAAAATCTCCTTTCACTTTTCGTTTCTTTTTTATATTTGCTGCGGACAGAGCCTGCTTTTACGCCTTTCACCCTGCTCCAACATCGTTCACCTTTTTATCACTTCTGACAGTCTTCCTTAGTCCCAAAAACACCCATGGAATATAATACCTTATAAACGTCTAATTTTCAACTATTTCCTTAAAACAAATTCATTGTGAATAGTAACTACTGATGTCTGCATTCTAAAATATTTTCCCAAAACTCATTGGAATGCTGGAAAAAATGCGCTATAATAGAGTAGGAATTGTCCCTATATACTTAGTCATCTTAATAAAACGGAAGTGAGGAATACTTTGATTAAACGATATTTTGTACGGACACGCTCTCTGCAGGAGGGAATGCGGATAGACCAATCTATTAAAGACCGTATGGACCGGGTACTGATTGCCAAGGGCACCATATTAAACGAATATTTGATTGATTCGTTACATAAATTGGAAATCGGCGGCGTTTACATTTCAGAAGGCGAAGAAGACCTTACGCCGGAAAAGGCACTAGAACAAGTTCCTATCTCAGCCATTGCCAAAAATAATATTTCCAAATACCGGGAAGCTGACCCGGCAAAAGTAAAATTAACAGAAAGTGTGAAAAAACGGGTTTCGGAAGGAATTCAGTATCTTTATAATAATTCCGGCTCAGAAAATTTCACTAACACAACAAACAGCATTACCAATAACCTGATGAAAGCAATTAATGATAATGCTGCAATCGCAGTAGATATTAACGCGCTCAAAACCAGCGATGAATATACTTTTAAACACAGCGTAGACGTGGCAACCATGTCAATGGTAATTGCGAAAAAGCAGGGACTAAAACAGCAAGATATTTATAATATTGGTATTGCCGGGCTTCTCCATGATATGGGCAAGTCAAAAATTCCGTTGGAGATTTTAAATAAACCTGCTAAACTAAACGATGAAGAATTTGCAGTAATGAAAAGCCATTCTGTTCTTGGTTATGAAATATTAAAAGAAAAAAATGAATTTACGCCTGCCATTTCCCTTGCTGTTTTGCAGCATCATGAGAAAATGAATGGCAGAGGCTACCCTATGGGTGTTACCGCAGAAAAGATTACGCCCTATGCAAAAATCCTCTCTGTGGTAGATGTGTACGATGCCTTGGTCACAGAGCGGCCATACAAAAAGTCCCTTTCACAGCGCACTGCTGTAGAAATGATTATGTCCATGACAGAAGAATTAGACATCACAGCCATGAAGACATTCCTTAGCAGTGTTATCCTCTATCCCGTAGACAGTACAGTACAGCTTAGCAACGGGGAGCTGGCGCGCGTAGTAAAAAACCACCCAGACGCTGTGCTGCGGCCAACCGTGGTTGGGCTGACAAGTGGGAACGTTTATGACTTAACAGACGATATTAACTGCGCAAATATTATTATTCAATAGATAAGGGGCACCGTTTGGTGCCCCCAATCTTATTTCTGCTTTAAAACTACCACATTTACTGAATTTGCAGGAAGCATTATCTCAAGACTATCCCCCTGAACTTCAACTTCTCTTGAAAGAGGTATAATATTTTCTGCCTCTTTCGTATTAATATTCGGCAGATGCAGCAACTCCACATCACCGGTTAATGTTATGGCCTCCGCCTGCTTCCCAACGGATAAATTCTGTAGGCTAATCTTTAGGATTTTATCAAAGTAATCTGCATTGACCAGTTTAATATATACTTTTTCAGAATCCTTTGTAACAGAATGGTAGACATCCCTATTATAACTTTCTAGTTTACAATCAAGAAGCCCCATTTTTTCGCTCGCTTTTCCTGTGTAATAACAAATAATCGATTTCCCTTTTTCTCCGCCATAATTGACTGTTACTGTGTATTCCTCCCCAGCAGGCACTGGGTCATCATAGCATGCGCGCAGGTTTCCGGCAAACACACTGGAGGAATAATCTCCCATTGTATAGCCTTCCTTCCCGTCCTTAAATACTTTTAAGCCCGTCCCATCACTGCCGTAGCCGACACAGTATTCTAAAAGATTCAATTTCTCTGTACTGAAAGACTTGTCAGAAACGCCCTGCAGCCCTGCCCCGACAAATATCTCTGCACCTTCTGTCTTTTTCTCTACGATTAGATTAACGGTATAATTCTTCCAATCAACCTGATTTAAATAGTATCCACGCCTTCTGGCACTATCCCCAATAATCTTGAGTCCCCCGTCTTCCGCAGATACATGATCCTCATCAACCCCAATTGGAAGCAATGCCTTGTCTAATTCCTTTGCAAAATCCTGCTCAAACAAAATTTCATGCGTTTCATTTGATATTACAGACAATTTTTTAAATACTGCCTCTCCACCAGCCACTGCAATGCTAACTCCGCCACATGGCTCTAAAAGTTTCTTCTCACCTGCTTCATATGTATAATAACTGGTTCCTAACAGTTTTTCACCAATATTTTGGGCAAACATCTGCTGTACATAATAGTTTGGCGTACGCCATACTGAGTCGTTATCAAACCAGATCGCATCCGGCGTCCAGCGGTAAGTTGCATCAGAAACTACCTTATTAAATAACGGCGCTGTTGCCGCAAGCCTTACAACATCAGAATTCCTCTCAAACCCAGTCATTACAGCTGCCTCCGCAACCGCACCTGCCAAAGTATTTTTGTCACTGGAAGCATATTCACCAACAAACACTTTCGATACTTGGTCTTCCACCAGTTTACCATTTTCATAAGCACGATAATAGTAATTATAGCGGTCCGCATTTTCCAAAAGATAATCATTTGCACGGTAGTAATGCTCATCTACAATTGTACCTAGATAATTCTTCTCATGAGGATACCATGTAACGTCCTGCTCAAAGCTTTTCTCCCCATCGGTAAATCTAACGGTTGCGCCGCCCTTCATATACCCAGCCAGGAATTTCCAGCCCTCCTTATATGCATCATCATCCGCCTGCGCACCCGCCGTTGAGATAATGTGCAGCTCATAGTCTGGATAATTCTTCTGCATATGCAAATCAATTGCATGTTTAAATGCCTCAAAGCTGGCAAAAAATTCTGTTCCCCAGTTCTCATTGCCGACGCCCAGATAATGCAGCCCAAATGGTGCCTCATGTCCCATTTTTTTGCGGAGCGCCGCCCATTCATTACCGGCAAAATCTGTGCTGATCGCAAAATCTATCAAATCAGTAAAGTTTTTAATGTATTTTTCCTGCAAACAGCCTCCAGCAGGATTCGCATAATCAGAACGTGCCTGGCACAATACACCACATGCCATAACCGGAAGTGGTTCTGCATCCAAATCCTCTGCCATCTGAAAATACTCCATATAACCAAGCCCAAGTGTCATCATATAACCCCAGACATTGTAATTCTCCTTGCGGACTTCCACATCGCCAACTGACTCTTTCCAATCATATACATTTTCCCAGATATAGGAGCCTTCTGAAATACAACCACCCGGAAAACGCAGGAATGTTGGATGCAAATCTATCAGAGTTTCCATCAAATCTCTGCGCAGACGGTAATTACTATTGCAGACGAAATTTGCATGGGCAGTCTTTGAGGAAGCCTCTTCCACTGCGCCCCAGACATTATCCGGCATCAAGGAAACCATATCAACCGAAACATTTCCCTCAAATTCCAGAAGAATCTGTCCCATCACTGTCTCTGATGCTATCAGCTTATCCGCAGTATACTTCTTCCACCCGTTTCCATCCACATCAATCACAACCGGATTGCTGACTTCATGATGTTCGGCATCTAGAAGCACTGCTTTAATCTTTGCGCCTGCCTCCGACTTTGCCCATATGGTAAACTGGTAACTGCTGCCCTCCTGCAGGTTCATAGACAGTTCTAAGTTATTATCACAAAAACCACGGTTATATAGCTTTGTCCCGCTTTGTGCTTCTATATAATATGCATTTACATCTGGATCACTCAGTTGAAAATGCTCATTTAAACCGCCTTCATTCCTAACAGTCACCTTATCCACATCACCAAACCAGAAACGCATTGGATTGTGCAGCCTGCCAGAAGATTTTCCATCCTCACCGCTTGCCGCATCATATACTTTATATGTAAACTCCTCAAAAGAACGGTTGTTAATCATCTCTGCATAAATACCGCCGTCCGCTGCATTATTAATATCCTCATAAAACAAACCATACAGCGTCTTGCTGATATCTAACACTTCGTCATCACCGTGGATTGTAATTTCATAAGCCGCAGTCTTTTCCGGCATTACAGTAACGATAAAGTCCTTTTCAATTGAACTGCTGCCGCGTGTAAGTTCCGCCTTGATACAAACCCCGACCGGAACATCCGCATGGCTGACTTTGCCAGCACTAGAAATAATCTCAGGATGGTTACAACTCCAGTTCACCTGAACACGGTTCTCCATTAAGCTTTCCGGGAACTTAATATCCCTTGTAATAATCTTTCTCGGAGCAGGAAGGAACTTATCTCTTGCCAGATTTAAGATGTCCTTCTCTGATAAAGATTCGCACATAAGCCCAATAATATCTTCCTCCGAAAGTGCATCCTTATAAAGCCGGAAATCTGACATGGCGCCGCAGAAATCCGCATCTGCCTGAAACTGGGAGTGCCCAATATAGTTATGGCTATAATTTGAAGGCTCGTCCAATGTTTTGAACCATTCTCTCAGCTTTTTATATGTGCCGCTGGAGGTCTGGCTGATAAAACCATCTACCATAAGCTCGCCATTCAAATAAATCCTTGGCCCGGCACTACTTAGTGAACCGCCTTTGGTTCCTGTAACGGTCATTGCGATATGTATCCACTCATTCAGTGGACAGTCATGCCCTGCATCTGCATAGAGGTCAGATCCCGCAAAACAGACACCTCTTAAAAATCTGGTCAGGAAAAGATATGGTCCCATATTGCCCCTGCCAAAATCTAAAATTCTCTCCCATACATCTACGGCTCTCTTACAACATATCCATGTTGAAACAGTAAAACCACCTTCATCATTAACATCTTTCAAAATATCTTCTGGAAGCTGAAAATAGGAAATGCCATGCGCACCCCCCTGAAATACAGCTGCGTTTCTCCCGCAAACTTCCTTGATTACTGGCTTTTTAGAACCCATCGCCACAGCAGTATTGCCCTGGCCAGACGCATCCTTTCCGGCATCCCCTGCATCATCAAACGGATACCAGGCAATTATATTTTCACTCATTCTTTCCTTACTAGTTGACATACATCTACTGCTCCTTTTAACTTAATGTTTAAATGTTGGAGGCAAAAAATATTTTACCTCCAACCGCTGCTACAGTTCCAACCATTGTAACACACACAAAATACAGATTCAATAGCAAAACCGTTCAGAAATCACCCGTTCACTCTAGAGAATTCACCGGTGGCAAACAAATATAATTCTCACAAATATAATAGGTAGTTTTTCCATTTAGTAATTGATACGATGTGGTCTCTTCTTTCAATATTTTAATTTCAGAGTAAAGTGGAATCTTTCTTATAATCTTTTCCTCTTTATCATCTTTTGCCAAAACGACTGTAATTTTCTTTGGCGGATGAAGATAGAGAAGCAGGGCCGTCAAAAACAAACTATATCCCGCCGGATAGTGCTCCGCTGCACCAGAAAGATAGGCTAACTGCCGCTCTGCCATCTGCCTATAAGTATCCTTTCCCGTTATCTGTGACAGCCGCACCAGACAGTAGGCAAATGCGGAATTCCCGCTTGGAAGCGCACCATCATACGTTTCCTTTGGCCTTGAAATCAAATTTCCATTTTGATTCCCACACAAAAAATAGCCATTCCCATCCTGATCGGCAAACTGGTGCACCGCCTCATTGCAAATCTGCTCCGCACGTTCCAGATAACAATTCTCCGCGGTCACTTCATACAATGACACCAAAGCCGCTGTGTAATATGCATATTCATCCAGAAACCCTTTTACAGAACGCATATTTCCTCTACAGCTAACATATAAAATGTTTCCCTCTGCCAAATTCTTTTCAATATAAGCTCTGGATTTTGCGGCCGCCAAACGATATTTCTCTTTTCCGGTCACACGGTACAGCATAGCCATCGCACAAATCATTAAAGAATTCCACGAAGTAAGCACCTTATCATCCAAATGCAGCTTTCCCCGATTTTTTCGATATTGATATAATGTCTTTGCTTCTTTCTCAAAGTCGTCAGTTATCTCTTTGCTTTTTAATTGATTAGGGATATTTTTTCCCTCAAAATTCCCCTGCCTGGTAATATCAAAATAATCACAGAATTCCCTGCCCCTCTCTTCCCCCAGAACATGGCAAATTTCTTGGTACCGCCAGACATAATACTTCCCCTCCTCTCCCTCACTGTCGGCGTCTTGGGCAGAATAAAATCCTCCCTCTTTGTCCGTCATTTCCTGGAAAACATATTCTGCCGTCTTTTCAGCCGTATCTAAATGCTGTCTGTTACCAGACTTTTTATATGCAACTAGATATGCCATGATCAAAAGGGCATTATCATATAGCATTTTTTCAAAATGTGGGACAAGATATAATTCATCAGTTGAATATCTAGAAAAACCATATCCAATCTGGTCAAACAGCCCGCCCCGCCGCATAGCGGACAAAGTACATTCCACCTGCGACAGCGCACTGTCATCCTGATAAATATGAGAATATAGTGTTAGAAATATTAGATTATGCGGCATTGGAAATTTAGGAGCAGAACCAAAGCCGCCATGTTGTTTATCAAAACTCTGTTTAAAAAGATTGGCAGCCTCCACAGGCAGATTCCCGCGGATTCTGCTATCTACATCCCCTTCTTCCCTGCAAAGCTGTCTTGAGACATCGTCTGCCGTAGTTAGAAGTGCCTCTCTATCACTCCTCCACTTATCCGCTACCGTAAGCAGTAAGTCCCTAAAACCTATCATCCCCCGATTTGACTCTGGAGGAAAATACGTTCCAGCAAAAAACGGTTTTTGCTCTGCCGTCATAAAAATGCTCATCGGCCAGCCGCCCCTACCCGTAAATGCCTGGCACACCTCCATATAGACACTGTCAATATCGGGCCGTTCCTCCCGATCCACCTTAACCGAAACAAAATACTGATTTAAGATATCTGCTATCTCCTGATTCTCAAAACTCTCGTGTGCCATTACGTGGCACCAATGGCAGGTACTATACCCAATACTTAGAAAAACCGGCTTGTCCACTCTGCGCGCCAATTCAAAAGCTTCCTCACTCCACGGATACCAGTCAACAGGATTTTCTGAATGTTGGATAAGATATGGACTACTTTGGTTGATTAGACGATTGCTCATTATCGAAATCCTTCCTTTTTTGATATGGAATAGTATAAGCAACTGCCCATAAAATTATGCCCTTCGCACCCAAACCGCCATTTCGTTCTCCCCACGGTTTGCCCACGTATAATATGGAACAAACCGAAGCCGCACTGGTTTCCAATCGGCCTGCTGCGCAATGCGGTACAATTCATGCCCCTTTATGTACACTGGTTCTTGACGAAATCCAGAGATTGCAATGCCCCTTACCACATTTCCTTCTATCTCACGCTCTTCTACTTGTGGCTCTGCATCTAAATCCAAACCCAAAAGGTGTAAATCCTTTCCATTATCCGCTTCCTCCAGGCAATAGACAACCGGGCCACGCATAACTGCTACTTTCCCGATATCTTCCCGGACACGGCTATCTGCCTCATATAATTGGATATTCATAGAAAAATTAAGTTCAATAGAATCATTCTCTGACCACGCCTTTGTCACATACAGATATCCATCTTCCATCCGGGTAACTGCCCCTTCTGTGCCACTTACCTGATATTTGTCTGCACACCAGCCTGGGATTCGCAGCGCAAGCGTAAATGGCTTCGCTGTCCCTTTGACCCGGACACTAACATTGCCGTCCCAAGGAAAACCAGATGTAATAAAAACCTCTGCAGTTGTCCCTTGCACTTCTTTTCGAACAGTGCTTCCTATATAGAGATGGACATACAAGGTATCCTCCTTTTCGGTGTAAGCATACGAGCCAATAGAACTTAACAAGCGCGCCAGATTCGGCGGACAGCAGGCACAGCCAAACCATTTTTGTCTAACCGGCTTTACATGAAATTTGCGCTCATCAAAATGGCATGCCTCTGGAGTAACTTCCAATGGATTTACATAAAAGAAGCTTTTACCATCCAATGCCATTCCGCTCAAAACACCATTATATAACGCACGCTCCATTACATCTGCATATTTCGCATCCGGCCTTATCTGTAACATCCTTCTCGCCCAAAACACAAGGCCAATTGATGCACATGTCTCAGCATATGCAGTGTCATTCGGCAAATCATAGCGGTAAGAAAACGCTTCGCCTAGATGGGTTGCACCAATTCCTCCAGTAATATACATCTTTTGTCCAACCATATTATCCCAAAGCTTCCCACACGCCTCGTAAAGCTCCTGGTCCTCATATAGCCTCGCCAAATCTGCCATCCCTGAATACAGATAGACTCCCCTTACCGCATGTCCTGTAACCTCGTCCTGCTCACGCACTGGCAAATGTGCTTGGTTGTAAAAATAACGCAAATCCTCTTCATGTCCCTTCTCCACCTTCTCAGGATGATTCTCCTGGTCAAAATAATAAGGACGCTTACCGCGCTCATTTACAAAGAAATAACTAAGTTCAAGATATTTCATTTCCCCTGTTACTTCATAAAGCCTTACTAGCGCCATCTCTGCAATCTCATGTCCAGGATACCCCTTGCACTTTCCTTCCTCCGGCCCAAAATAACGTGCTATATAGTCTGCAAACTTTTTGGCTGCATTTAGCAGCTTATCCTTTCCGGTAGCCTGATAATATGCCACTGCCCCCTCTGCCAGATGCCCAAAGCAGTATAACTCATGGTGATCCCTAAGATTCGTAAATATCTTATCCTTTCCATTAATAATATAATAAGTATCCAGATACCCATCCTCCTGCTGGGCTGCACAGACAATATCTATCGCATCATCTGCCTCTTTCTCTAATTTTGAATCTGGATGCTGTGTCAGGGAATACGCCACTGCCTCCACCCATTTATAAAAATCACTGTCCTGAAACACAAATCCATAAAACTTATCCTCAAGGTGCTCCATGTCCTCCGGCAACGCCTGAAACCCGCGGAACGTATATTGCGGCTCCTCAAATAAATCTCCCTGCTCCTTTCTCTCCTCATTTTGTTTTCCTGCCACCTTAAAATTGCGCATGCAAAAACTTGGTTCTGCTCCCTCAATCCGGTCATTCAGGGCATTCCACTGATATGGAATGATTTCCTCGCGCACTAGTTCCATCTCTTTTTTCCAAAAATCGTCCGTAATTTTAACATTGCGAAGTGAAACTGGTGCCGTATAATCCCTTTTGTCTATTGCTTTCCTCATTTTGAAAACCTCCATTTATGTTAAATCCTCTGTTCTCTCTGCCCTGATTATACTTAAATTCCATATACTTTTCAACACACGATACATTTACAAAACGATACTTGATTATCAATAGAAATTCCTCTAAATCTAAAAAAATTTCCATAAAATAACTTGACATATTTAAAAAATAGTGATAATATGTATATCGTTCGTTATGTGAGTTTTATTAAAAACATGACTATGCGGAAGTGCTGGAATTGGCAGACAGGCTAGACTAAGGATCTAGTGTTGGCGACGACGTGAGGGTTCAAGTCCCTTCTTCCGCATTGAATCAAAAAACAAACCCTTAATTGAGGGTTTGTTTTTTTGCTTCAATTACTCTTGCAATTTTTGATATGCGCTTTTAGCTTTTTGATGGCCCAATTATAATGGCTGGATATAACACTAACAAAATATGACCCTAATGTACTTCCACCAACCCATTTGTATACACCTTTTGAAAATAATTCCTCGTTAGAAAATGTTTCTGCTAAACATAATATCTCATTATGCGTTTTTTCAACCATTTCTTTCGCCTCTTCTAATGACGTATTTTGATGCTTTTTCCAAAACTCTACATTCATATCACCATATGTTTTCCAGTTATACGGCTGAGGAATGAACGGTTCCGTATCACCGTTCTGGTTTGAACTCACCCACTTTAACAAAAGTTGATGCCACTCATACAAATGAACTAAAATATCCCGAAGATTTTTATCTCTCCCCCAATGTGCCTCTTTCTTTTTTACATCACCCGAAAAATCAAAAACCGTCGATAGTTCCTTTTCTGATAATCCAGAGATAAGCGTGTTTAATTTTTCATAATAATCTGTTGCAGCAGCCAGTAAGTCTGCCTTTGTAGTTGGCCTACCCATAATATTTCTCCTTCCGATGTTCGGACATACCACAACGCTAACAAAACTTCTTATTTACGTTATTCATTTTCTTAGCACTGTCCTGACAATGTGTTGAAATTTTCCATTCATAGTAACTATTATGTAATCAATATAACACACATAACCTGACATCCTTTGTCAAGGTTTGTTTCAATCCTTCAACAAAGATTTTATCAGAATCTACATCCTTTTCCCTTGGCTTGGCTTAGATATCCCCACCCATTTCCGGTAGTTATGAGGCGACCTTCCCTTATATTTTTTAAATATTCTTGAAAAATGTTCTACATTATCATAGCCACAAAGGGAAGCAATGCGGCTGATGGAATACTCCGTATGCCCTAAAAGATGCGCCGCCTGTTCGATTCTTGCAGATATAATGTCTTTGTACACCGAATTGCCAAAAAAGTCTTTATAAAGATGTTGGAAATAGGAAACACTAAGATTCATGGAAGCTGCAATTTCCTCCGAACTGTCTGGACAATACTGGCGGTTTAAAATCCTTTGGCGCAGTTTTGTAAAACTCTGACGGTAATTATACTTTTTTTCACTATACTCATTGGAAAAATGATACAGCTCAGCGAACTTTTGAAACAGGGCATCTGCTTTCTCCGACAAAATCTGCTCATAGTTTTCTTTGTGATTGCTAAAAAAATCTATTTGCAGTCCTGATGTCATTTCTGTAATCTCTGTATTGTTTGGAAGCACAATGGGGGAATTAAGAGGAACGCCAAGTTTCTCAAAATATTTATCAGCACAATCACAATCAAAATCGAAATGTATCCAGTCATTGATAAAGTGGGCATCCCATTTCCGATAAATCTGCGGGATACCTTTCCCAAATATAATATAGGTATCAGCTGGAACCCACTGATAGGCACCATCTAAAAATATTTCCGTCGGACAGCGCAAAAAGAGAAAAAGATAATCTCCAGAGCCCTCCGGCCTATTTGCCTCAAAGCCCCCAACATTAACAAACTGATACCCCATATCAACAACTTTAATCATCTTTCAATCCCCCTCAAATGCCGTATCAATCAATACTTCTTAAAATAATTATAACAGGAAAAGCAGAAAAAGACAAATTTCTGACGGTTCACATCATAGACTTAATCCCCCCCTTTTTTTATAATAATCTCAACAAATATAAAGGAGGAACCGATTATGGGAAAAAAATGGAAAAAACCGATTGCCATCCTGCTCGCAGCTACAATGGTAATCACACCTTTTTCAAGTTCTGCCGCAAAAGCAGCGAAAAAAACAATAACGCTGGTTAAGGCAAAGCAAAGCCTAAAAGTTGGCAAACAACAGCAAATTAAAATCAACAACACAACCGGAAAAAAAATAAAAAGCGTGAAATGGTCAGTGACAAAAGGAAAAAATGCAATAAAATTATCAAAGAAATCAAAAAGTTCTGTTACTGTAAAAGCTGTCAAAAAAGGAAACGCAACTGTCCAGGCAAAAGTTAAAATGACAGACAAAACAACCTACACAAAAAAGGTAAACTTAATCGTTTCTGCAGCAAGCAAGCCATCGGTAACACCTAGCCCTGATCAGGAACCAACGGCAGCGCCGGAAGCAACTGTTTCTCCTGATGTAACAGCATCTCCTGATACATCTGCTTCACCTGACACGACTGCTAACCCACAGTCTGCTACATTATTACATTATAATATGACATGCAGCGAAGATGGCAAGCGTTTGTTAGATCAGTCAGGAAACGGCAATGATGCTGAATTATCTGGGGTTAGCTCTACTTTACAGCAGAATCATTCTCTGTTAATAGAAAAAAATGGCTATATTAAACTCCCTGAAAAGGTATTTGCTGGGCGCGATACCTTTACCGTTTCCGTCTGGCTTAAAAATTATAGCGGCACGATCAACACCAGCGCTATGTTTGTAGGAACAAAGGAAAATATGCCTATATCTTATTGGCTTTTAAATCCAAGCAATCCAGAAGGCCGCATGAAATCCGTTATGACAAATTCAAAAAATGCCGCAGAGCCATATACAACCGAAGTTGGCATCAGTGCATCCATTGCCACACAGGGAACTCCTGGCCCATTTACCGGGACAGAATGGAACCACTATGTAACCGTCATTACGCCAGATAGCATCACTGGATATTTTAATGGCAAAAAGGTGGGGACCTCTAAGTTAAATATGAAGTTCAGCGACTTCGGAAATGACCTTGCAGCATATATTGGCAAATCCTCATACCCTGATGTCACATGGACAGGATTTGTCAGAGAAGTAGAGGTATTCCAGAACGCAAAAACAGACGCAGAGGTGGCTCAGATTTATGAGTCCACAAAAGAGGCAGATATGGATTCAAAAGGAACAAAATCAGAAATATTTATTGCTGACCGAGCAGACCCGTACATCACATTAGGTGCTGACGGATATTACTATTTTACAGCATCTTGTCCAATGCGCGGTGCAGGCGATAAGGATGGATATGACAGAATTATATTAAGAAGGTCTAAGACACTGGAGGGACTGAAAACAGCTGAAGAAAAAGCAGTATGGGATGAGAGTGAGAGCAAGATTTCACACCGCTTTATCTGGGCACCTGAAATGCACTATATTGGTGGAAAATGGTATCTGTATTATGCAGCCAGCGGTTCTCCGAATAATGTTTGGGATATCAACTGCCATGTATTGATGTGTGAGGGAAATGACCCATATAACGATAAATGGGTAGAAAAAGGTAAATTCCAGGCTGCAAAGGGCGACAATTTATCCTTTACTGGTTTTTCTCTTGATATGACCTATTTTGAGTGCAATGGAAAGTCTTATGTCATCTGGGCACAGAAACCAGCAAATAGCACATCTAACTTATATATGGCTGAAGTGGATCCAGCAGAGCCTTGGAAAACTACAACAAAGGCAATGCTATTAACCAAACCGGAATATTATTGGGAATGCGTTTCTATCCCAGTAAATGAAGGCCCATCTGTATTAATCCACAATGGAAAAGTAATCGTAGCTTACTCTGCTGCCGCAACGGGACCAGAATATTGCATTGGATATATGTATGCTGATGAAAAAGCTGATTTAATGGATATTAAGTCTTGGACAAAGCAAAAAACTCCTGCCCTTACTTCAGAAGATTTAGTTGAAGAATATGGACCAGGCCACAATTCCTTTACAAAAGACGAAAATGGAAATGATATCTTTGTATATCATTCCCGCTCTAAAGAGTGCTACGAAGGAACTTGTGGCTATGGGACAGAAGACCCGCTCTATGATCCATGCAGAAGTGCAAGGATACGTACTGTACAGTGGGATGAGAATGGTCTCCCGATATTAAATCGATAAATAAAATTGTTACATCGCTCCCGATTCCTATAAAATAAAGCAGGCACCATTATATATGGTGCCCCAGGCTATAGGCAAAATGGTTATTAAGTTCCTATCTTTTAATAGCCATTTTGTCTTTTTTAATTTGCATATAAAGCCAGTAAATTTCCCTGCAATGATACCTAACCGTTAATATGCTTGTCTAACTTATCAATCAACAATTCCAGGCTGCACTGATGTGCCTGGCACGCCTGCTCTAAGGTCTCCTTCGGCGACATATGGCATGCTGTACAGTGCATTCCCATCTCATCAAAACACTGAACTGCAGAAGGATGGTACTGTAAGATAGCCCCAATTAACGAATATTTTGTTATAACCATGATAATCCCCCTTACTCTTCCCCCAAAGCCTTTTTCAAATCTGCAATATATTTTTTCTGCTGGCTTTTTAGGTAAATTCTGGCAAAAAGCTTTTTGATAAAACCTTTCACCTCCACTTCCTCAATTGAAGTAAACTTTGCCCGTCCATTAGACTTTGTAAAAATCCCTGTCCAATGTCCAGTCATATTACTATTTTTCATATCAAACTCATACCGCTCATGCGGAATCTTAAGCGTTACTGTAAATTCTGTCGGATATCCATTCTTTGCATACTCTACAAAGAAATTTCCGCCGTCTTTCACCTCCACTTTAGATAAATCACTGCGCCATGTACAGTTACTATTATCTGTCACCACCTGCCATATTTTATCTACACCGCTTGCAAAATCCACTGTGTATTCTACTTTCTTCATAGTTGTTCCCTCTTTTATTCTTATTATTCCCGCAAATGCAATGATTCCAATACAATACTTTTATGGACAAAGCAAAGCATAAAACTGTGTATGTATCTACTAGTAATCAAATACTTTTGACACTGCTTTCATCTTCTCTGCAATCGGCAAATGCTGTGGGCAATGCCCTTCACACTGTTTGCAAGAAATACAGTCCCCCGCCTTGCCAAATCCGTTCATTGACTGATATATCTCGGGCGCTTTAGAGTTTTGTCCCAGACGCTTATGCCCGTTATACAGCGCAAAATAATTTGGTATCGGAATATTCTTTGGACAGCCCTCTACACAATACCTGCAGCCAGTACAAGAAACTTCAATACTGGAATTTATAATATCAACAGCCCTCATTAATATCTCAGTTTCTTCTTTATTTATTGGGACAAATTCTTTCATATATGATGTATTATCTAACAATTGCTTCATATCAGACATTCCGGAAAGTACCATAAACACATTTTTATGGCTGGCAGCAAACCGCACCGCCCATGATGCTACAGTTGCATTCGGGCTATATTCCTGCATCATAATCTTAGCCTCGACTGGCACCTCCGCAAGGGCTCCGCCCTTCACCGGCTCCATGACTATAACTGGCATATTATGCTTTTCACAGACCTCATAGCAAAGCCTTGACTGAACTTTTTCACTCTCCCAATCAAGATAATTTAACTGAATCTGTACAAACTCTGTTTCTGGATGCTTTGTAAGAATTTCGTCAAGCAGTGCCGCATTATCATGAAAAGAAAAACCAAGCTTACGAATTTTTCCCTCTTTCTTTTTCTGCATTCCAAATGCAAAACTTCCGAGCCGCTCCACCGTCGCAAAATTATTTTTGTTAAGACAATGCAGCAGATAGTAGTCAAAATATTCCACGCCGCATTTTTCTAGTTGTTCATTAAAAATACGCTCCTGATCCTCTTTTGTCTTTAACATCATTGTTGGCAATTTATCTGCAAGCACAAAGCTTTCCCTTGGATGGCGCTCTACCAGCGCCCTTCTCACCATTCTCTCACTCTCATATTCATGGTACATATATGCGGTGTCCACATAAGTAAACCCTTGCTCTAGAAATGAATCCATCATCCGGCACGTCTCTTCATAATCTATCTTTGTCACATCTTTTGCATCCAGAAGCGGTAAACGCATCTGCCCAAACCCAAGTTTCTTCATAACAAAAACCTCCCTATCATCTAGTGCAGCGAATAAATTGTTTTAAATACTGGAATAAAACCTAGTATCATTTAAAATAGTAATACAATCCAACAGTCAATACAAGCTGCACAAATAGTATAAACGGCATACCCCAAACAAAATACCAATGTCTTGTTTTATGATGGAATATGCGCATACTTATGATTGCCCCCAAGCTTCCACCTAACAGGGCAGAACAAAACAATGACTTTTCTGGTATCCTCCATTTATTTCTTTTCGCCTTATTTTTATCCAATCCCATCATGCAGAAGCTAATTAGATTGATCAAAAGAAAATAAATTCCCAAAATTTTATATATCATACAGAACCTCTTTTCTCAAAAAAAGACTTGAAATCTTCCCTCAACTAAGCTATAATATCATTTGTGATTGCTGATATGGCTCAGTCGGTAGAGCGTCACCTTGGTAAGGTGGAGGTCACGGGTTCGATTCCCGTTATCAGCTTATATGCCCTATAATAGGGCTTTTTCTTTATCCTATAATTTCTTTAACTTTCCTTTGATCCTCTGCAACGCATTGTCAATTGCCTTTGGCGTTTTCCCTAGCCTCTCTGCAATCTCCTGATACGTTAATCCTTTTAAAAAGAGATCCAAAACCTTTGTTTCCATCTTACTTAGCTTACTTATCAACTTGCGCTTTGTATTTTTTGCACTTTCCTCACCGATTACAATTTCCTCTGGATTCTGCTGCCATGCCGCCCTCGCTCTGTCTGACAAAAGCGTACGGTCCAGATCATTCGATATATCTTCACCATCCGCAGCATCAATTGGCACATAAGAATTTAACGGTATATTCTTCTGGCGGTTGGATAATTTAATAGCAGAATAAAGTTGCCTGGAAATACAAAGATTAGCAAAAGTCTCAAATGCTGTATCCTTTCCTGCATCATATGTCCTAACTGCCTTAAACAGCCCAATCATGCCCTCCTGCAGCAAATCATCCTTGTCACCATCCATAAGAAACAACGGGCGCGACAGCACCCTTACCATACTTTTATACTTTTCCATCAGGTATGTCATAGCTTCTTCATCGCCGTTTTGAGCATTTTGTATAATCTGTAATTCATCTAAATTCCCGAATTTATCTTCCATAGTCCTTCCTCATAAGCCTCTGGCGCACTATCTCATATGACAGCACTCCCATCGCAACAGACGCATTTAGGGAATCAATATCTCCAAACATCGGAATCGCTGCAGAAAAGTCACACTTTTCTCTGACTAGCCGGCTCACACCATCTCCCTCACTCCCGATTACAACCCCGATTGGCCCAGTTAAGTCTAATTTGTACATAGACTCTCCACCCATATCGCCGCATACAAACCACATTCCCTGCTTTTTCAAATCTTCTATTGTCTTAACAAGGTTCGTTACTTTTGCCACTGGAGTATAATTTATTGCGCCTGCCGAGGCTTTCGCCACAACAGCGGTCAACCCTACCGCGCGTCTTTTCGGAATAATCACGCCATGTGCTCCCGCCTGGTTTGCTGTTCTCAAAATTGACCCCAAATTATGGGGATCTTCAATGTTGTCCAGCAAAATTAGAAACGGAGCTTCCCCCTTACTTTCTGCATCCTGCAGCATTTCTTCCACCGTTCCATATTCATAAGCTGCCGCATATGCGATAACTCCTTGATGTTTCCCTGTCTCTGACATCTGATCCAGGCGTTCTTTTTTTACAAAGTTAATAATGGTGTCCTTCTTTTTTGCTTCCCTCAATATTGTGCGAATCGGTCCATCCTGACAACCGTCCAGCAAAAATATCTTGTCAATTGTTTTATCTGCCCGGAATGCTTCAATTACCGCATTCCTTCCCTCTAGAGTTAATTCCTCATATCTCATAGCTGTAATCCATTCTTTCTTATATACTTTTTCAACATGCCCTAAAAACTTCTTTTCATATTTTTTATAACTTTGTCGGAAGTAAATCTGTTCTTTTAAGTCCTTCATTTACTAAGGAAAGTAGCCTATCCATCTGATGTTTTAAGTACAGGTAGCCTAATAATGACTCAAACCCCGTTGCCACGCGATAATCCCCAATAGAAGCATTCTTAGCAGATGTCACAGACTTTGCATTCCTTCCATGTCGGTAAATGGCCAACTCTTCTTCATTTAAAAGCTCTAGAATCGCCTTCATAAGCCTTGCCTGAGATTCGGCCTTTACAACCCCGCTGGTTAAGCGATGAAACTTTTTTACTTTTCCGTTTCCAAGTTCAACTACGATTGTCCGAATAATGAGGTCATAAATACCATCACCAATATATGCAAGCCCCAAAGCAGAATACTGCTCCGGTTTCAACTGTGAACCGCCAAAATACTTCTCAATATCTGCTAGAAAATCTCCCATAATATTTTTATTCTCCCCATATTGCTCAATATCTTTTCCTGCACCAATTCATCCTTTTTTTACTTTACTTTTACCTTGCAGCGATAAGTTTTCTTTCCAGAAACTGCCTGAATCACAGCAGTTCCCTTTTTCTTCGCTGTCACCTTACCCTTTTTTCCCACAATTGCTACTTTCTTATTTGTAGATTTCCAGGTTACTTTTTTTAAGGCATTTTTTAACTTTAACTGAAATGTCTTTCCCTTTTTTAATGTAATAGACGTCTTGTTTAAAGCTATTTTTTTCTGTACTTTCTGCTCATCCTGTTCCTCAGGTTCAGTAGGTAGTACATCCGTGGAATCATCTTCTAATTCTATTTCTTTTAATTGTGTCTCCCCTACTGTCTTTAATACAGCAATATACTGTACGGAAGCAGTTTTACCAGTATAAATATTTTCTTCTATTTCTAAATTAAGCTTTGTTGTCTTCTCCTTTGTATAGGAATATACTGCTATTTCCTTTGCGCCATATGTACGGTCAAGGGGAATTTTTACTGTATATTTCATTTTTGGTGTCCCAGAAACTTTTAATTGATAAACCGCTAAATTTTCATCATTTTGACAGCCAATCGCTTGTTTTGCCTCCTGATAATGTGAATCTGTTTTTTCTAACTCTACAACTTTTAAATGAGGAGCTTGCCCATTTTTTGCTTCATCCATTTCACCATAATACGAACCTAGTGATATCCCTGTCTTGTCATCTACCAACATTAAATATCCAAAGTTAGAATACCAACTGCGCATGGCATTTCCCAGTGAAGAAAGGTCGCATTCATTTCCTGCTACCCAAAAAGGGTTCCCCTCAACCTGATTGTAAACACCCATCGAACGCTGTGCCATTATTTTTGACAAATTTGGCAATGCACGAATCATATCGCCTGGCTGAATCGCACCTAAATGATACCATACATTAGATGCCAGCTTCTCTGATGCTGCTTTTTTCAGTTTTTCCTGCATTTTATCAATATACGATGTGAAATAGGCTGGCTGATAACTTTTGCCTGTAAACACATCGCCTCCAAGCAGCACAATTTTGGAACATTCTTTCATGTATAGATGAAACTTCTGCATTAACTTGTCATTTTGATAAATTACATTAAATATAGGATAGTTACTGTACTGGAATGGCCTCCCAAGTTCTGCTTCTGTACCAACTCCTTCCCAATACATCATATCTATATCAAAATTTGCCGTAACCTCTGTCGTTCCAGGATAGTAACACCCAAAACATAAATCATAATCCCAAGGCAACAGGGTACTTTTCCCACTTTTATCAATATATAGCCCATAATTCTGCTGATTGACAAACATATCATCCAACTGAACCAAAAAGCTATGTGCCGCAAAATACCGCAATGCCTCATCCACATCCATAATTGTATTTAACAGTGCTACATACTCGTCGCTGTTAACATCAATATCTTGCCCTGAAAAGTTTTTTCCTTCATTTAACTGATTCAATTTCTTTTCCCACTGTAATACTGTTGGTAGCATATCCACTACATCTTGCAGCGTGTCAGAATCTTCCTCCCATAATCCCTGCTGGCTTTCTAAAATTCCCTTCGCCTCATATTTTTCCTTTTCATTCGTCACCAACACAGAACTTAAATCAAATTTACCATCTTCTGTGATCAGACTATCCAAAGCAGCATCATACTGTAATCCAGTATTTACTGGTTTGGTAAGATAACTGCTGACATCTTCTGAAGGTACATTTTGATACTGTTCTACAATTGTGCTATCCATCGCTTCAACCATAAAATAGACGCCATAATATTGCCCGTTGATATAAAGCTTTGCAAGTCCATGCTGCGGCGTCGGTATGCCCATCTCACTCATAAGCTTCATCGCAAAAAACTCTTTCATCATAGAACGGTCGAAATATAAATTATTAAAACTAATTTTACTACATCCGTAAAAATTCTGCTTTACACCATATTCTTTTTTCTTAATATATTTTCCAAAATTAATTGTAAAAGAAAAACGGTCATTCGCATCATTATCATTATAGGAATGTTCAAGAGTATAGTTTCCTTTAGTCTTCAAACCAGTATATCGAATGGTTTCTCCTCCAATTGTCACACTGTTTGTCATAACAGTAGGCTTGTCCTTCGCATTCTGTAAAAGGTAATTCAAGTTATTCTCTTCCAGATCAATCGAAACGGTCTGCAAATTATCATCAAGAAAATATGCATTATAAGCTCCCTCCGATGCATCTCTCTGCATTGTCATATTTACTTGATAGTCCCGATCAGGAGTTGTGACCAGCATATCTTTTGTTATTGTCTGACTGGTTGTCCCATGCGCCAGAGCAGTTTCTGGCATCCCACAAAGCCATACACTCATTGCCACCATTACAGATATCACTACTTTTACGTTCTTCTTTTTCATTCACCTCTCCTTTTCTTTCTTTTTCACGTCCCATAGCAACATACATTTTCTTAAAAATGCAAAAATAACCCTCACAAACTATGAGGGCTAAGTGTAAAAAGGCGACTATCGGATTTGAACCGGTGATCAGGGAGTTGCAGTCCCGTGCCTTACCACTTGGCTAAGTCGCCGTAATTTTAAAATGACTCCAACGGGATTTGAACCCGTGTTACCGCCGTGAAAGGGCGATGTCTTAACCGCTTGACCATGGAGCCATAAATATAATAATATTAATTATTAAAAACTCCCCGAGTTGGGCTCGAACCAACAACCCCACGGTTAACAGCCGTGTGCTC
>CAJUID010000001.1 GCA_910585905.1 uncultured Lachnospiraceae bacterium | reverse complement strand
CTAGCTAAAGTATAGCAGCCTTTTAGAGATATTTCCAAAAGACTAATTGAAGTTTTATCTTAAAAATAAAGATGGAAAAACAACTATTTTCAAAATTTTGTTAGGGCTGTTAAAAATTACTATGGGAGAAGTAAGCGTTTTAAGTATGGATCATTGCAAAAACAGTTTAGGAGTTTTAATAGGGATCAGAAGCCTGATAGAAACACAGATATTCTATAAACATCTGTCGGATATCGGTTTTTAAAAGCCAGCAGCAAATCGGATAAAGTCTATAAACCAGTGAAGCCCTATTGCCATTTGTAAGTTTTTCTTTTTCATTAATATTGCCATAGGTAAGCCAAATAGCACACTATTCAACAGGCACATTGCAATCGCAAAGACAGGAGATTTTACCAATAAGTCTGGATAATGAAGCATTTCATGTGGAACAATCAACAAAATATAAATAAATGCATTTAAAATACGTTTATTTGTTTTTCCATGAATTATATAATAGGCATATGCCATTAAAAAGAAACGAAATACCACTTCTTCGGCTATTGCAGGCTTCAATGCCAAGACAGCGGAAGTTAACACATTTCTAACATGAATCGGGTGATTTAAGGAAAAGTATAATACATTTAAAAATGCTAGTGGAATTGATATAACTGCACCTAAACAAAAGTAACGAATACTTCCTGATAGATTAATATGAATAGTTTTATTTTCCACATCCGCCAACTCATATAACCTACAAGCGGCGTAAAAACTAACCATTACGCAAATACTAGTGATGATAATGTCTACTATTCTAGGATCCCGAAACAATGAAACCAAGCATGTAGCTCCAAGGAGTAGGGCAATGGCAGCTTGCCGCCATTGAAAATTTTTTGATTTGATTATATAGTAAACTGCCAATAGCAGAATTAGAATCTCTGTCCAATTCCAAATTCTGGACATGTAGTTATGATAATGCGGAGTGGTTTCTAAAGGCAATAGTATTCCAACTACATATAGTAATATAAAAATTCCAACAGAAATAATGCATCTCCAGCAAACAGAATATTCTTTTGTCGATTTCACCATATGATTTGCCATTTAGAGCTCCTCCATTGCAAATGATAGTAAGGGAAATTTTAAAGCAAACTAGAATTGTCTTCTAAATCCCTTCTCTTTTAACTGGTCTGACATATTTCCAAAACCGTTCAGGGTCATGATAAAAGTAAAACACTCTACCTTGTGTAGTATCAAGGCGGTAACCGGATGAAGTATAGTCAAAATTTTTCATCGCTTCCTCAATTTTTTGTTCAACACTTTGATTTTGCGTTTGAAAGTCAAAAGGACCGTGTTCAAATACAATATATTCACCTTCAGAAACATCCATTAATTGCATCTGTTCTGGGATTTCACCACAATAATCTGCAGGGAGCCGTACACCATAGCTTTCTGCCAACGGAATGCCCCAACTACAGGTTCTACCAGTCGGTTCGTTGATAAATGCCATGATTTGTCCACTCCCACTGTTGTCTTCGCGTCCACCTGCATCATCCAGTTTTCCATTTATGCTGTCTAACAGTCTGCAAATTGTTTCGCAGTCTTGTCCCGGAATTTGGCTTTGCTTTTCCCAAAAATCCCAATAGCCTATACTCTCATAATTTCTGATGTGCAGATACTTGTGTGCAGGTATTGTCATAAAATATATTTTTACATCTGTTGTATTATTTGTCATGCTTGTTCCCCCCATGTTTATAGCCAGCTTGTCGCTTGAAACTTATCAACAGTATACCACACTTTTAACGTTTTGCACAAATTTGTATGGTCTGTCCAAATCTGTGCGATGTCCTAGAATATTTTCAATTATATTCGTGTACGCAACGAGCCAAACGCAAGCTTACAGAGAGTTTAAGGTTCCTCCAGAAAGCCTATGATGCTAAAAACATGCCGATACTTTCTTTTGGATCGCAGCCTGCTTCGTTGAAACAAAAAACATGAAATTGGTAAAAATGCGGGCAGGATATATTTTTATAATGGATAACTGAAAATTATTATCCATATCATTTACTGTGAAAAATAAATATTGTTGTCCTGCTACTAAGTAAAGTTAGCATTTCAGCAACAAATAGTTGTGGAACTGTCCTTGAATCCTATATTTCCCTGTGCTAAAATAGGAAATCAAAAAGGATCAAAATCTCGAAAAATTATGGGAGAAAAAGAAATGATATTACATATTTCAGAACCGTATTTATGGTTACCAGTAAATAAAAAAAATCCAGAGGTAAAACTTCATTTTTATTGTAATAATACTAAATTTCAAGAAGTTGATATTCAATTAGGGGGAACAGACGGCGATTTTTATACATCAATGGACGTAAGCAGGTGTCTCGGTCAGGACGTCGAGATAAAGGGGGATATACCTCAAGATATGTTCTACCATATTTTCTGCTACAAAGAAGAAGTGCAAAATGTATACCCTTTCCGCCCGCAGATACATTTTGTGCCACAAATCGGTTGGCACAATGACCCCAACGGCCTTGTTTATGCGGACGGCGTGTATCATCTGTATTACCAGTGGAATCCATATGGAGTTGTTTGGGGAAATATGCATTGGGGACATGCTGTAAGTAAAGATTTGATAAAATGGGAACATAGACCTATGGTAATGGAACCGGATCAGTATGGGACGATTTATTCTGGTTGTGGTTGGCAAGATAAAGATAACGCTGCAGGATTTGGTGAAAATACATTACTGTTTTTCTACACTGCTTCGGGCGGGTGTAATCAGTGGTCTGTTGATGTTGGTAATCAGCATACACAGCGATTGGCAATATCCACTGATGGGGGAGAGACTTTACAGTGTATAGACGGAGCAATTCTCCCACATATCACAGGCGAAAACCGTGATCCGAAAATATTTTATCACAAGGAAAGTGCCGCATATATCATGGTACTTTTCCTAGACGAATATGAATTCGCAGTATTCCGTTCTACCGATTTACTTCATTGGGAAGAAACACAGAGATTTTCTGCAGAGAAAATGAGGGAGTGTCCCGATTTGTTTGAATTATCTGTTGACAATGATGCAGAGGAAAAGAAGTGGGTATTCTGGTCAGCAGATGGATATTATCTTGTCGGCAGCTTTGACGGTTATCATTTTACACCAGAATCAGAAGTATTGTGTGCATATAGTACAATAATACCTTATGCAGCACAGACTTATGCGGGGGTGAAGGACAGAATTATTAGTCTTGCATGGCTCCGGCTGGCGAATGACCGTGGAAATTACAGGGGGGCTATGTCACTTCCTACACAATTATCACTAGTAAAGACCGACAGCGGTTATAAATTGAGTTTTCATCTTCTAAAGGAATTTTTGTCATACAGACAGCTTTACAAAGAATTGGAAAAGGGCGAAAAGACATTTGAAACTGAGTTAAAAGGCACGGCTGTAGAAATAACATTAAATTGGAAAGCACAGGAAATAGGATATACGAAACTGATAATAGGGGATACGGCGGTTACTGTAAACTTTGACAAAGGAAACATTGAATTTGTAAATTCCCAGATTTATTCGGAAGTAATTGTTGTTCCATTTGACAAAAAAGAGTCCTTAAACTTGGACTTTATTATCGACCAGGAGGTAATAGAGTTTTTGGGGAATAATGGCTTGATTTACGGAGCGGTTGAAACGGAAGAAAACATATTGAGAAAAAATTTTGTTATGGAATCCGCAGTGGAAATCGAATCAATGAGATTCTATGAAATTACCACTAAGGAACTGTTCAAAAATAACTTTTAATATTACTTGTCTTTTCCTCCGATAGCACCACTCAAAAATTAGTTACATAGCCCGCTATGCGCCTAATTTTTGAGCGGCACTCTCGAAGAAAAATCCTGCGCACTATTTAAAAGTTATTTCTTAACAGCTCCTAAGCCAAATACTCCCAGCAGAATGGAAGGAAAATAATCTGACGTTTATGCTCGCGTAAGCAACGAGCCAAACGCAATGCTTGCAAGGAACTGAAAGTTCCTTTGCACTTGATTTTTCCAAGATTTATGCTATTATTGTCATACATAGTTATGCTGTTGAAAGCGGCATACAGTTATAAAATATAAAATAAAAAGGTGCCTGATGCAGCGCAGTCTAAGTGCTGTGGTTCAGGATAATAGGGAATCAGGTGAGAATCCTGAGCGATCCCGTCGCTGTGTATGCGGAGTATTTTTTTAGCCGAAAGGCAGTCACTGTGCAAATGGGAAGACGAAAAAATATTATGATGCTGAAGTCAGAAGACCTGCCTTTTTGTTCGTAATTATAAGATTTGCGATGTACAAATTCTTATAAAGCAAGCTTCCCTGGGAGTTTTTTTGTGGCGCGAAAAAGTGGTTTTAATGCGGTGGCTGACCAGCAAAAGTTCTGGAAAAACTTTTGCTAGAGCGCGTTTGAAAGTTGCTTTTTTATTGTCATTTATCTAGCAACACCGCGGGGGTTGCTTTTTATGCCTATTTGTGATTGCAGATTTTATCATGCAAAACAGATAGGCTTTTTAATTTTTTGGGGGATAAAGGGGATATTTATGCAGATTGACTACTATGCATATCGTTCAGGAATGAGGGACTGGAATGCTTCACTTAAAGTGTCAACAGGTTTTTTAACATTGTGCTTTGTGATTTTATTGGACTGCATTCTCACCTCTCTTATTGTAATCTTTGCAATGGGAATGTTCACCGTACTTTTAGGAAAAATACCGCCCAAAGTATATTTTCGCTATCTGCTCGTACCGCTATCCTTTCTGATCATTAGCTGTACTGCAATAGCAGTTTCTTTTAGCGGGGAACCCGTTGGGGACTGGAATTTATCATTGTACTTTTTTTATCTGTGCCTGACAAGGGAAAGCTTATTTTTAGCGGTAAATGTTTTTATGAAAGCAATAGCGGGAATGAGTGCTCTTTTTATGATGGCTTTTTCTACACCGATGAATGAGATTATTCTTGTGTTGCAGAAGGCGCATCTGCCAAGATTATTGACGGAACTAATGAATCTGACCTACCGCTATATTTTTATTTTATTTGATGTGGCATACCAAATGCAGACAGCGGCAAAAGCAAGGCTTGGCTGCCGGAGTTTTATTCAGTCCTGCCGAAGTTTTGCAGCCATAGGCGGAAGTCTCTTCATAGTTTCCATGAAAAAGGCGAATGCGTATTATAATGCGCTTCTAGCAAGAGGATATCATGGAAAACTGGAATTTTTAACAGAAAAAAAGCCCGTACAGGTCTGGCAGATTGTATGTACTTTATTTTACTTTGCCGGAATTGTACTAACCGCAATTGTTTGGTGAAAATGAAATAGAATCGGGCGGAAAAGGGGAATGATAAAATGCGAAATGATACGATTGGTACAAAAGCTCTGATAGAGGTCAAAAATCTTTCATTTGCTTATGAGGATAAAATGGTTATAAATAACATTAATTTATCTATTGCAAGCAATGAAAAAATAGCAGTCGTGGGGCCGAATGGGGCTGGGAAATCAACTTTTTTTCTAAATTTAAATGGAGTGTTACAGCCAGACGGTGGGGAAATTTATCTGTTTGGGAAGAAAATAGGGAAAAAGGATTTTCTGGAATTAAGGAAAAAGGTAGGCTTTGTATTTCAGGATGCCGACAGTCAGTTGATTGCTTCCAATGTAAAAGCAGAAATTTCTTTTGGGCCTGTGAATCTGGGATTAAGCAGGGATGAGGTGATAAAAAGGGTGGATGAGACAATAGAGTATATGTCACTTTCCAACCTGCAGGAGAGGGCGCCGCATTATCTGAGCGGCGGAGAGAAAAAAAGTGTGAGTATTGCAGATATTTTGGCAATGGAACCAGAACTTTTTATCTTTGATGAGCCGATGGCAGCGCTAGACCCAGTAAATGCCGAAAAGGTGGAACGCATTTTAGAAAAGCTGCATCAGGATGGCAAAACACTATTGATTGCAACTCATGATGTAGAATTTGCATACCGTTTTGCAGATAGGATTCTGGTATTTGCTGATGGCAGCCTGATTGCTGATGGGACTCCAAATCAAATATTTAAAAGTCCGGAAATCTTAAGGCAGGCACATTTAAAAAAGCCATTTGCATTGGCTGTGTGGGAGGCACTGATAGCGGGACAAATTGTGACAAATGAAGACGACTATCCGCTTACCCCGGAAGAAATAGTAAGTAGGATTACTTATAGTCTAACTGAGACATAAACTGACATGCCGCTTTTAGCGGCACCACTACTTGTAAATGCCGATTGCTTTGTGCTTTGCACTCCTGCAATCACCAAAAAAGAAAGGAGTATCTGTAGATGACAAGCAAGGAAAAAAGGATTTGGAAGATTAGTATTTTGTTTGCATCCGTTTTTGTCGCCGGGCAGACAGCGGGGGCAATGCATATTATGGAAGGGTATCTCCCGCCAACGCTCTGTATTGCTTGGGGGGCAGTCTGCATTCCATTTTTAGTGAAAGGGTTTCTGGAAATGAAAAAGATATTTTCAGAAAATCCTAGAGCGATTACGATCTTAGCAATGTCAGGGGCATATATTTTTGTGATCTCTGCTCTTAAGATCCCATCCGTAACGGGAAGTTGTTCCCATATGACAGGCACCGGGCTTGGCGCAATCCTTTTTGGCCCGTGTACTACTAGCATTCTTGGTATAACCGTGCTGATTTTTCAGGCAATTCTTCTGGCACATGGCGGTTTGACGACATTGGGGGCAAATACATTTTCTATGGCAATTGCAGGACCTTTTGTTTCTTTTGGAATATACCAGATTTTTAAGAAATTTAACTTAAGTAAAAGGGCTGGTGTGTTTTTGGCAGCAGCGATAGGTGATTTAGTTACATATTGTGTCACTAGCATTCAATTAGGCATTGCTTATCCCAGCATGGAGGGCGGAGTGAGCACGTCCGTGTTAGAGTTTTTAGGTGTATTTGCGCCAACACAGATTCCACTCGCTATAGTGGAAGGTCTATTAACGGTTATAATCGTAATCACACTAGAAAATTATGCAAAGCAGGAGTTGAAGGCTGTCGGATTTAATAGGCCAGGTAACAATTAACTTTCTATTCATATTCAATTATTTTATCATTAAAGGAAAGGAAAAAACATGAAAAAAGATGCGAAACTTGTTATACTGTTATTGATTCTTGTAGCCGTTATAATTATCGTTCCGTTGTTTGTCCTAAAAGGGGCACAGTTTGGCGGTTCAGATGATGCGGGAAGTGTTAAGGTTGAGGAGATTTCAGGGGAATATGAGCCCTGGTTTACGCCAATTTTGGAGACAGTATTAGACGGAGAGATTCCCGGTGAGGTAGAAAGTCTTTTATTCTGTGTGCAGACGGGAATCGGTGTAGGAGTGATTGCCTTTCTTATGGGCAGGATGGTAGAGAGGAAAAAACATGAAAAAAGCGACACTGCTTGTTAGCTTTGGAACAAGTTACAGAGATGCAGCACAAAAAAGCTTAGACTGTATTTGCAGGGATTTAGAAAAGGTGGGGGATGGTGTTCCGGTTTATCAGGCATATACAAGCGGAATGATTGTAGAAAAGCTTTCGGGGCAGGGGGTCAAGATACATACAGTGGACGAAGCAATCCATATAATGATTGAAAAGCATATTACAAATCTTTATGTGGTCCCATCCCATATGATTCCTGGAATAGAGTATCAGAAAATGGTGTGTGCGATAGAAAAATACCGCCCTGCGTTTGAGGAATTAAAAATTGCATCCACAGTGCTTCAAGAAAAGGAGGACTGTGTGGAGGTGGCAAAGTTGTTGTGTGATATATTACAATTCCGGCCTGAATATGCCTATGTATTGATGGGGCATGGCACAGAAGATAAAGCGAATATCCGCTATCAACAGATGAATGAGGCGTTTCGGCAACTTGGTATTGAAAACGTACATATTGCATCGGTAGAGGCAAAACCAGATATTGAAGATATCATACGGGTAATGAAGATAAAAAATCTTGCGAAGAAAGTAATACTTCATCCTTTTATGGTTGTGGCAGGGGATCATGCCAGAAATGATATGGCGGGAGAGGCGGATTCATATGCTGTAAAACTAAAAGAGGCCGGATACCAAGTTAAAACACTTGTCAAGGGGCTAGGGGAATACCCGGAATTTCGGAAGATATATACAGATAAATTTTGTAATCTGTAAAAATATCATCTGATGGACAAAATTGTGGAGAGAATTTGAGATTAGGAAAGACGGAGTATAACATGAAAGGAATTTTATATGGTGTTGGGGTAGGACCAGGTGACCCAGAGTTAATTACCATAAAAGCGGTAAGAATAATAAGAGAATGTGATATCATTGGAATTCCAGCGGCAACACCAGCTTCTTGTACAGCATATCAGGTGGCTCGGAAGGCTGTGCAGGAAATAGAAGAAAAACCGATACTTGCTGTTCCAGTTCCAATGACAAAGGACAAGAAAAAATTATCAGATGCCTACAAAGAGGGATGTCAAAAATTAATTATAGAATTAAACAATGGCAGAAACATCGCGTTTCTGAATCTAGGAGACCCTGCGGTTTATGGAACGTATATGGAACTGCACAGTAGGGTTCTGGAAGCTGGTTATCGGGCTGAGATTGTCAGCGGGGTCCCATCCTTTTGTGCGGTTGCCGCTGCGCTAGGTATTCCGCTTGGTGCAAGAAAAGAGAATATACATATTCTACCAGGCTCCTATGATATCGGAGAGTGGGAACAATATAGTGGCACTAGGATTTTAATGAAATCGGGTGGAAAAATAGGTGAAGTCAAAAAGCGGCTTGTCAGGCTAGAAGAGGAAGATCAGGTGAAAGCCTATGCAGTGACAAACTGCGGAATGGAAGGGCAGGCAGTATTTCATGATATTGGGAATCTCAAGGAAGATGCAGGGTATTTTACAACAATCGTAGTAAAAGATAGCCAATAGGACGTGGATAGCTTTAAGAGTGTGTAAGAAAATAAAAATTGTCACAGCAATATAATTTATTTGATATAAGCAAGCTTCAAACACACGCTAAGCCAAATGGTGAAAAGAATGGAATATTATATGACAAAAAACCAAAAGAGACTCCGCTGTGGTATTACAACCGGAACCTGTGCAGCAGCGGCGGCAAAAGCTGCTGCCACCCTGCTTTTGTTAGGGGAGGAATACAAATCGGTAACAATCCATACGCCGAAGGGATTGGACGTACCAATCTCTGTTTTTTTGGATACATATGCAGAAGATAACGCAGAGTTTACGGTAAAAAAGGATAGCGGTGATGATCCCGATGTGACGAATCATGCTGAGATTACTGTTCATATAAAAAAAATAGCAGATAGTACAGAATGCCCCCCAAAGGCATTTTATGACAATCGGTTTCCTAATCTGGTGTTGGATGGTGGTGTCGGTGTTGGAAGAGTACAGCGGGGGGGATTGGAGCAGCAGGTTGGACAGGCTGCCATTAATGAAGTTCCAAGAGAAATGATATTTCAAGCAGTATATGAAGTTTGCAGGCAGGCAGAAAATTATGGAAAGTTATATATTCTGGTTAAGGTGCCGCAAGGGAAGGAGTTGGCAAAGCGGACATTTAACCCAAAGCTTGGAATCGAGGGGGGGATTTCCATACTGGGAACCAGCGGGATTGTAGAGCCGATGAGTGAAAAAGCGATTGTAGATACTATAGAGGCAGAAATCCGGCAGCTTAGCGCAAGGGGAAAAAAGAACCTGCTAGTTACACCAGGAAATTACGGACAAAAATATATTTCAGAATACCTTCATTTAGATTTAGAAAAAAGCATAAAGTGCAGCAATTATATTGGAGAAACAATTGATCTGGCGGTGGCATATGGAATGAAAAACTTTCTACTGGTAGGAAATCTGGGCAAACTGGTAAAATTAGCAGCGGGGATTATGAATACCCACTCAAAAGTTGCAGACGCAAGATGTGAAATTTTGGCAGTCCACTCAGTTCTGTGCGGCGGAAACCCAGAACTTGTATTAAAGATAATGCAATGTATTAATACAGAGGAAATCTTGCAAATACTAGAACAAAATAATTTACGGGAGAAGGTTTTAAAAAGTCTGTGTGAGAAAATCGACAGGCATATCAGCCACAGAGCAGGTAATAATGCGCTGCACAAGTTAAATTGCGGGGTGGTTTTATTTTCGGAAACATTTGGTTATCTGGGACAGACGGCAGGTGCAGATGCACTAATCCGGCAGTTTGGAAAGGAGAAGTAAATGGTATATTTTGTTGGAGCCGGACCGGGGGCGGAGGATTTAATCACAGTCCGAGGGCTTAATTATCTAAGGCAGGCCGATGTTATTATCTACGCGGGTTCTCTTGTCAACCCAGCATTATTGAAAGAGGCAAAGCAGGATTGTGAAATCTATAATAGTGCTTATATGGCTCTTGATGAAGTAATTGCTGTAATGGAAGAAGCAGAACGAAGAGAACTGTTTACTGTGCGCCTTCATACGGGCGACCCCTCTATTTATGGGGCAATCAGGGAACAGATGGATGAGCTGGACAAAAGAGGGATTGCATTTTCTGTGTGTCCAGGTGTCAGTTCACTTTTTGGTGCAGCCTCCGCCTTGCAGGTCGAATACACGCTTCCAGGCGTCTCCCAAAGTGTTATTATCTCAAGGGCAGAGGGGCGCACACCGGTACCTGAGCAGGAGAGCATACGGAAACTGGCCGCGCATCAGTCTACTATGGTCCTTTTTCTGTCATCCGGCCTTGCAGAAAAGGTGAGGGAGGAGCTGCTTGCGGGGGGATATTGTGCGGAAACGCCTGTTGCTGTAGTTTATAAAGCTACATGGCCCGAAGAAAAGATTCTCCATACAACAATAGAAAAACTGCCCGAAGATATGGCGAGAGAAGGAATCAATAAGACGGCATTGATTGTGGTGGGAAATGTTCTTGGGAAGGAGTACCAAAAATCAAAGCTATATGATGCCGCATTTACGACGGGGTTTCGGAAAGGAACTGTGAGGGAGGATATCGCGCCAGATTTTGGTATCAATACGACTGTCCTAATTGCATGTAGTATCCAGGCATATGAGGTAATGAAGGAACTAGAACATAATTTAAAAATCGGTCAGCAAGGCAGCAAGATTATTTGTCTTGTAAAATGCAGCAGTTTAGGAGAGGTTTCAGACAGGCGAAGTTTAAAAGAAATGGTAGGTGAGTGGTTTTATCAGTGTGATGCAATGATATTTATTGGCTCCTCTGGGATTGCTGTGCGCTCCATAGCCCCTTATATCAGACATAAATCAACAGACCCTGCAGTCATTGTGCTAGATGGAAAAGCAGAACACTGTATTTCCCTTCTATCAGGACATGCTGGTGGCGCAAATGATCTGGCAAGAAAAATTGCGCAATATACAGGGGCAGTTCCGGTAGTAACAACGGCTACTGATCTGGACGGAAAATTTGCAGTGGATGATTTTGCGAGAAAAAACCAGATGGCAGTGATGGACTGGGATATCGCCAAACGAATTTCTGCGGGAATTTTGGAGGGGGAAAGGATTGGTGTTTACTCAGAGATACCATTAACCGGGGAACTGCCAAGTGAGCTTTTCTTTATAGGGAAAGATAGCAGCGGACTGAAAAATTGCTTGTCGTCCAGTTTAATCTGCATTTCATATCGACCGTTAGAATATATACCAATGTTTAAGGAATACCGCGAATCTTCAGAGTGGCAGATACTAACATTAGTGCCGAAACTTGTGGTTGTTGGGATTGGCTGCAGGAAAGGGACGCCGGAAGAAAAAATAAACGATGCAGTAGCACAGTGCCTTAGGGAACAAGGGATTAGAAAAGAGGCTCTGTGTGCGGTAGCCAGTATTGAACTAAAAAGAGAAGAAAAGGGGTTGCTAGACTTTTGCAGAGGCACAAAACTTAAATTTCTTACTTATACGGCGCAGGAGCTTCTTGGGGTGGAGGGGGAATTTAGCAGCTCGCCATTTGTGGAGGAAGTGACTGGCGTACCTTGTGTCTGTGAGAGAAGTGCTGCTTTGGCGGCTGGAAAGGAATGTGAATTTCTTTGCCGCAAAAAAATCTATAACGGTGTGGCCATTGCGCTCGCAGCAAAGAAAGGAAAAGGAATATTTTGAATCAATTATATGTAGTAGGAATTGGGCCTGGTGAATATTCATTTTTAACATTAGAAGCAGAACGTGTACTAAAGGATAGTGAAATAATTGCCGGGTATACCGTGTATGTGAATCTGGCAAAAAGATATTTTTCGGATAAAGAATTTATTGTGACGGGAATGCGGCAAGAGAAAAAAAGGTGTCATATGGCTTTAGAGGCCGCCAGCCAGGGCAAAAAGGTATGCGTTGTGTGCAGTGGCGATGCAGGTGTGTATGGTATGGCGGGCCTGCTTATGGAGATGGGAATGGCATACCCAACGGTGGAAATCACAGTTGTGGCTGGGATTACTGCTGCCATATCTGGAGCGGCGGTGCTTGGCGCACCGTTAGGACATGATTTTGCAGCAATCAGTTTAAGTGATCTGATGACACCATGGGAACAGATTGCGAAACGGTTAGCGGCGGCAGCGGCGGCAGATTTTTGTATCTGTCTTTATAATCCAGCCAGTAAAAGGCGAAGTGATTATTTACACAGGGCATGCAGAATTCTTTTGGAACAGCAACAGCCGGAAACAATCTGTGGTGTTGTGCGCAATATCGGCAGGGAGGGGCAGAAACGGCAGATTCTTCCACTTTCGGAACTGGCAGCGGCAGAGGTAGATATGTTTACAACTGTTTTTATAGGAAATTCACAGACAAAAGTAGTCAGAGGGCAGATGGTTACGCCAAGGGGATATGAGATTTAATACATTATAAAAGGAATTGTAGTAATTGAGGTGAGAAGATGGCAGTGATTGTGGTATTTGGTGGAACCGTTGAGGGACGGTTGTTTGCAGAGGCATTCCAGAATACAGAATTGGAGCTTCATATCTGTGTGGCAACAGAATATGGGGCTTCTTTGCTTCCAGAATGTCCTAATATAAAGGTTCACACCGGACGGATGGATAAAGATGATATGGAAAAGCTTTTTGATAAGATAAAGCCAGAATATTGTCTGGACGCAACGCATCCCTATGCCGTAGCTGTTACAGAAAATGCAGTACATGCATGCCAAAAAAGAAACGTGCCGTATATCCGGGTGGCAAGGGAGCAGGGAGGTATGGAGAAAACTGAGCCGAATTGCGATTCTAAAATAATTTATCAGGAAAGCGTTGAGGCAGCTGTGGCATTTTTATGCAAGAAAAAAGGAAATATATTTATTACAACTGGAAGCAATGAATTAGAAAAATATACTGTGATTGAGGATTACAGAGACAGATGTTATGCAAGAGTCCTTCCGGTTGCTTCTGTTTTAGAAAAATGCAGGAAATTGGGATTTGAGGGAAAAAATTTAATCGGAATGCAGGGGCCATTTGGTGAGGAACTCAATTATTGGATGATAAAACAGATAAATGCTGTCTATCTTGTAACTAAGAATTCTGGAAAGGAGGGAGGTTTTGAGGAAAAATGTAATGCTGCCCTGCGTGCAGGCGTACATGTTCTGGTGATTGGCAGAGAAAGAGAAGAATCTACAGACCTTGTTCACAATTGTAAAATAGTTACCCTTGAAGAAGCGATACAGTTTTTGCAGCAAAAATTCCGATTGGAAGATAAGAGAGAAGTCTTTCTAATCGGAATGGGACCGGGGGCCAGGGAGCAGTTGACTGTAGAGGCAGTACAATGTCTAAAAGCTTGTGATGTGGTAATCGGGTCAAAACGGATGTTAAGTGCATGCAGGGAATGTGCCGAAAAACCTTCTTATGCCTGTTATAAAAAAGAGGATATTGCTGTCTTCTTAAAGGAACATCCTGAATATAAAAAAGCAGCTATCGTGTATTCGGGCGATATCGGGTTTTATTCTGCCGCAAATGGGATTGATAGTATTTTGAAGGATTATAAAGTCCGATTTGTTTCTGGTATCTCTTCAGCACTGTATTTTTTAAATCAACTGTCAATTCCTTGGGATTCAGTAAAGTTTGCAAGCTGCCACGGCAGAAAAGAAGACTTATTATATGGCATACGACAAAATAGATGGCTCTGCGTCTTGCTTGGAAACCGGGATTCTGTCAAAACAATTTGCCAGACTTTACTGGAATACCATATGGAAGAGGTTAAGGTTACCATTGGGGAACGACTTTCCTATCCAGAGCAAACTATTATTTGTGGGATGCCGGATGAATTGTGCGGCCGGGAAGTAGATTCTCTTTCTGTGATTCTCTTAGAAAACCCAAATCCTAGAGCGAAAAAGGTGGTTCCCGGTATAGGCGACAGTGCATTTGTCAGAGGAGATGTGCCAATGACGAAACAGGAAATACGTATACTATCTCTGGCAAAGCTGCGGCTTTTTGAGGATTCCATCGTTTTTGATATTGGTGCCGGAACTGGTTCTGTAGCGGTAGAAGCGGCGTTGTCCTGCGAAAAGGGCAAAGTCTACGCTATTGAGCAAAAGAAAGAAGGAGTTAAACTGATCCAGAAAAATAAAAGACGGTTTGGCGCAGATAACTTAATTATTGTTGAGGGCACAGCGCCAGGATGTCTTTCATGCCTGCCTAAACCCACACATGTGTTTATCGGTGGCAGCGGTGGGAATCTTATTGAGATCATACGGACGGTAAAGCACCAAAATAGTGAAGTGCGGTTTGTGATTAACGCAGTTACTTTGGAGACAATGGCACAGATTGAACAGATTCGGGAAGAGTTTCCAGAATACCTAGGGATGGAGGTAATCTTGGCCAATGTAGCAAGAGCAAAAGAGCTTGGCAGATATCATCTGATGTCTGCGGAGAACCCGGTGTATATTGCGAGTTTTGGCGGGAGAAGGGAGCATTTTGATGGGAATGAATACGATGCCTAGAGTTTTGTTTGCCGCACCAAAAAGTGGAAGCGGAAAGACAACAATTGTCTGTGGAATGATAGAGCTATGTAAACGAAGAAATTATAAGGCAGCATCCTTTAAATGCGGGCCGGATTATATTGATCCAATGTTCCACAGGAAAGTGCTTGGGATTGAATCTGGAAATCTGGACTCATTTTTTACGGATGCGGAAACGGTTCGCTTTTTATTGGGAAAAGCGGCAGAAAAGGCGGATATTACAATATTAGAAGGCGTCATGGGGTATTATGACGGCCTGGGCGGACAGACTGAGCGGGCAAGTACATATGAAATTGCAAAGATAACAGAGACCCCTGTCATTTTGGTTGTGGATGGAAAGGGGGCGAGTGTATCTCTGGCTGCAGTGATCAAGGGGATGATGGAATATAGAGAGGATAGCCGAATTTGCGGTGTATTATTAAATAGAGTCTCATCCTCATATTATGGGCGGCTGAAGGAAGTGATTGAACGGGAATGCCATATTACGGTAGTGGGGTATCTGCCGGAGGTATCGGATCTGGCTGTTCCCTCAAGGCATCTTGGCCTGGCTGCCCCGGATGAGATGGATTCATTTGGAGGATGGGTACAAAAAATTGCGGATGTTTTGGAAGAGACCATTGAGTTTGATAAGATAGAGGAGATTGCGCGGGGGGCACAGTGGTGTACGGGAACTGCCCCACAACTTCCGGTTTTAAAAAGAAAAGTAAGGCTTGCCGTTGCGAGGGATGAGGCGTTTTCCTTTTATTACGAAGAAAATATGGAACTGCTTCGCAGAATGGGGGCAGAGTTAGTTTACTTTTCACCATTACATGATGAATCCCTTCCAGAAAAGATTGACGGAATTATACTAGGAGGAGGTTACCCGGAAAATTATGCAGCGCAGTTAGAAAAAGCAATTCCACTAAGGCAGGAGGTTAAACTTGCATGTGATAATGGCATGCCCTGTCTGGCAGAATGCGGAGGATTCCTTTACTTGCAGCAGAAGTTAGAAGGTATGGACGGAGGGAATCACAGCATGGCAGCTGTTTTATCTGGAAAAGGATACAAGACGGAGCGACTGTGCAGGTTTGGCTATATTACTCTGGAAAGCAGGGAGGCAGGTATTTTAGGGGAAAAAGGACAGAAATTGAAAGGACATGAATTCCATTATTGGAACTGTACGGAGAATGGAAACGGATTTACTGCTGTAAAACCTACAAGTGTCATCGGATACAACAATAATATGGCGATGGGTGGCATGGAATACAATTGTATGGTATATAACAAAAGTATGGCGGCGGGATTTCCACATTTGTATTATTATAGCAACCCTTCTGCAATCTATGTATTTCTGCAAGAGTGCGGAAGATTCCAGGCAGCAAGGCGGGCAAAGGCGCATTGGGACAGCATTGCAAAACCGATTGACAGTCTGGGGCTTTTGGAGGATACTGTCGTAAAATTGTGCCGGATTGCGTCAGAGCCGGAACAGATTGCCTTAACAAAGCGTGCGCTGCTAATTTTATGCGGTGACCACGGCGTGGTGGAGGAAGGAGTTACACAGACAGGTAAAGAGGTAACAAAAGTAGTCAGTGAAAATTTTGCAAAGGGATGCTCTACCGTAAATTATATGGCGAAATCTGCAGCGGTTGATGTCTATACAGTGGATGTGGGAATGGATACTGCACATTATCCAGAAAAACGGCTGGTGCCAGGTACTGTGATTGATAGGAAAATAGCGAGAGGCAGCAGAAATATTGCGAGAGAGCCCGCTATGTCCATTGGGCAATGCGTTCAAGCAATAGAGGCAGGCAAAAATCTGGTAAGGGATCTCAAAGCAATGGGCTACCACATCCTCGCAACAGGGGAGATGGGAATTGGCAATACTACGCCAACCAGTGCGCTTACGGCGGTATTTTTAGGCTTATCTGCAGATGAAGTGACTGGCCGTGGGGCGGGGTTATCGGCAGAGGGATTGCAAAAAAAGCGAAATGTAATTGGCCAGATTATAGAGCGCATCCAGAAAAAAGGGCTATACAATGGCTCTGGGAGTGAACATGCCTTAAATATTCTGGCAGAAATCGGCGGTTATGAGATTGCAGCGATGGCGGGAGTTTATCTAGGCGGAGTGAAATATCATATCCCGGTTGTTATGGATGGCGCGATATCTGCGGCAGCTGCTCTTACAGCTGTTCATATGGATGAGAGGGTGATAGATATTCTAATTGCTTCTCACGAGTCAAACGAAAATTCCGGAAAACTGGTTTTAAAAGCGCTTGGCACAGAGGCATTGATTCACGGAAGGATGTGCCTGGGGGAGGGGACCGGGGCAATGGCAATCTTCCCGATATTAGATATGGCATTGGAGGTATACCGGAATATGGGCACTTTTGAGGCATATGAGATAAAGCCGTATGTGCGGTATAAATAATTTTATACGTCGTGATTTGGATTGAAATTATTTTATGTTAACAAAAACCATAGCATTATACTATTGTTTATCTATGTAGAAGGGAGATGCAAAGAAAGATGCTATATCTTATTACCGGGGGAAGCGGCAGTGGAAAATCGGAATATGCTGAAAAAATAGCGGTGTCATGGCACAAATCTGAAATTCCAGACGGAAATTTGTATTATATCGCTGCTATGTATCCCTATGATGATGAGTGCCGGGCGCGTATCAAAAGGCATCGTGCTATGCGGAGCGGCAAGGGTTTTCAGACAATCGAATGCTTTACGCATCTGGAAGCGGTGGATGCCGGAAGTGGGGATGTGGTTTTACTAGAATGTATGTCAAATCTCCTTGCAAATGAGATGTATCGGGAAGAAGGCCAGATAAAAGCAAGGGGAGAGGAGGGGGAGCGCCAATTAAAAACGGTGATCCTAGATGAAGTCCTGAGACTGCAAAAACAGGCTGGATGCCTGATTGTTGTGACAAATGAAGTCTTTTCGGATGGGGCGGTTTATGAGGAAGATACGGAAGAATACCTGCGTTTTCTAGGACAGATTAATGTTTCTTTGGCGCGCAGCGCAGATGTAGTACGGGAAATTGTTTATTCAATTCCGGTGGCTATTAAAGGTTGACATTAGAGATTGGCAGATAGATAAAGCATTTTACGAGGTGGATATAACTATGTTAAAGTCAATGATTATCGCATTTTCAACATACTCAAAGATTCCTATGCCAGCAGTGAGATGGGAAGAGGACAGCATGAGATATAGTATGTGCTTTTTTCCTTTTGTGGGCGCGGTTCTGGGGTTTTTCTGTGTGTGTTTATATAAAGGTCTGTGTTTTATTGGAGCCGGGCAAAATTTGACGGCTGCTGTATTAACAGCACTTCCGCTTTTTTTTACAGGTGGAATTCATATGGATGGTTTTTTGGATACGATGGATGCCAAAAACTCATATAAGGCAAAGGAAGAAAAACTAAGGATACTAAAAGACCCGCATACCGGAGCATTTGCCGTAATACACTGTGCACTATATCTCCTTCTCTCTTTTGGGCTGTTTAGCAGGATAAACGAAAAAACGATTTTATTTGTTGCATTGGGATATGTTTACTCAAGAATACTAAGCGGTTTGTCGGTTGTCACACTGAAAAAGGCAAAAGGGGATGGGATGGCGGCATCGGCCGCAAACGCCGCAAACAAAACAGTGAAATGGGTTCTTGTGGGGGAATTATTTCTCTGTATTGCATCGTTCTTAAGTCTGGACTATTTGTTAGGAGGAATATATGTCTTAGTAGGGATGGTTTGTTTTCTATATTATAAAAATATGGCCTACCGTATCTTCGGAGGAATAACGGGTGATTTGGCTGGATATTTTCTGCAGTGCTGCGAGCTTGCGATATTGGCGGCAACAGTCCTTACATTACTTATTGCAAAATGATTAATTCAAATCTGATAATTTCGTTAAAATTAAGAATGGGGAAGTAGGATGCTACCGTTATCGGCAACATCCATAATGTTCTATCCCCTACTGATTTCGTCTGATACAACTGGCCAGGGGCATCCTAAGAAAACATCTTTGCCGTAAACCATATCTGGGTTTTTGGCTGTGAAGGAGCGCAATTTTGTACAGTTCCAAAAAGCATAGTCACCAAGGGACTTTACATTTTTGCCAAGGGTGATTTCTGATAGTCTTTCACATTTAGCAAAAGACTTTATTCCAATGGAAGTGATGCTATCAGGTAGTTGTATACTTTGCAGCGACGTACAATGCTGAAAGGCATAATCTCCAATCACTTTCATTCCTTCTGGCAAAGAAACTTTTTTTAGACTAATACAATTGTCAAAGGCTTTATTGGGAAGTTCTTTCAGTTTGCCTTTTATAACAACTTTTTGTAAGTTGATACAATCCTGGAACGCTGCTTTATCTATGGATAGTATGTTATTTCCTAAATTTAATTCTTCCAATTTTTCACAACCTGAAAATGCTTTGTATTCAATATGGGTAATGCTGTCGGGTAGCTTTAGTTTTTTTAGAGATGTACAGGATCGAAATGCCTGCCATCCGATTCCCTCTACCCCTTTTGGAAGTATTATTGTTTGTAGGTTAGTGCAATTCTTAAAAAAATCATAATCTATCCATCTAATTTTGCCCTTTGCTACTACTTTTGTTAGACTAGTACAATTTTGGAATAAGCTACCACAGGAAGCAGCAGTATCCCAAATATCGTTAGGAGAGTATACAGAAGAACGCATTGAGCCACATTGAGATTTTTTTGGCAATGTTATTTCTCTTAGAGAAACACAATTCCAGAAAACTCCACCATTTATTACACGGACATTGTCAGGTATTTTTATTTTTTTTAATGTCCTGCATCCTTTAAACATTCCATAAGAAAGTTGTATAAGATTCTTAGGTAATATGACGCGCTCCAATTTGCGGCATTCCTGAAAGCATCGATAGCCGATATAACGTACAGAATCAGAAATTATTGCTGTTTTTAAGTTAGAACAGCGATAAAAGCAATAGTTTCCAATTTTTTGAATAGTATTCGGAATGATCACTTCTCGTATAGATTTATTGGCTACTACACAGTATTTTGCCATTTTTATTACTTGGTGCCCAGATAATTTCTTTGGGATGATTACTTTCTTCTGGTTTCCATGATAAGCGACAAGTGTGGCTTTTCCATTTTTTAAAGTATATTCATAGTTTCCGCAGTGGTGTACTTTTTGCTTCGCTTCCGTTGGCTTTGTGGTTAGGAACATGCATAATATAATGCATAAAAAAGATAAAAACAATATATTTTTTTTATTCATCGGCTAAATGAACCCCCTCATACATTAATGGTGCATTAAATTTACTCTTTGAGCCACATTGATATCTTCCGTATAAGAAATGCCGCTATCTAAGATTTCTATTTTAACTTCTTCTTTGGATGTGTTTAGTTCATTGTTTGGCATTGCAATTGCATTTAGATACCATTGCTCTAAATCAATTTTTTTTGATTCTTCTTCATTTAACAATAGATCAGATGTGTTGGTGTTATTAGCTGTATTGGATAGTCCATTAAAAACAATATCTTTTTCAATAGAAATAACACCATCTTGCATAGCCAGTTCTTCGACAGTATTGTCATCAAGTGTTAGAACAGTTATGTTTTCGTTGCCCAAAATGGATCGTTCTGTACTTTGGGGGGACATATTATCTGCGTATTCATTGCATATTCTTATGTAATCAGTGTTATCATCCAATGTTACTACATACTGTTCCTTTTTAGTGTTACCATTGGTAGCTGCTGCATCAACATCTATTGGATATGCAGTTATAGCAATAGTTGTTATTAGAGTGCCTAAAATGCTGTTCTTTAAAATATACTTCATAATACAATCTCCTTTTCTTTTTTAATATAGATTTTATTATATACCTCCAAACAAAGAAATGAAATAGAAAAATTATTAAGATTTCTTAATAATCACAAGGGTTGGTGTGATAAGAATTATGAATTCTTATTACGATTGCCTATTTAGAATGACAGTAGTAAGAAGCTAGGGCTAATTAGGATAAATTAGGGTAAAGTATTTGTGTTATTGATAACAGTAGATTGTCCTTTTTTAAAAATTGGGTAAAGTCAAAAACAAATTGGATTTGACAATTATCAAGAAATGTGGTATGCTACCAAAGGTTTTGCGAAAGCAAAGCTACACTGCCGTAGACAGTAGGTGTCGGAGAACCGACGTAAGGACAAGCGCCTACCGAGGAAGCTAGAATTTATTTTGAATTTTACACCTCTCTGTTTATGTGCAGAGAGGTTTTTTGTATAATAAAAACTTCTTGCGTGCAGTGATTATTATGGGGCTTACCCAGGAAAGGAGATTTCACTCATGGCAAAAGTTGAATTAAAACAGCCGATTGTTGAAGAGATTAAGGCTAAGGTGGATGGTGTCGCTACTGTTGTACTGGTTGATTACCGTGGACTTACTGTTGAGCAGGACACAAGGCTCCGTAAAAACCTTAGGGAGGCAGGATGTGAGTATAAGGTTTACAAAAATACGCTTATGAAGCGTGCATTTGAAGGAACTGATTTTGCCCAGTTAGATGAACTGCTGGACGGACCATCCGCAATTGCTATTTCTAAGGAAGATGCTACAGCGCCAATCCGTATTTTAAACAATATGGCGAAAGAGGCTGAGGCACTTGAATTTAAAGGAGCTATCGTAGAAGGTACCTTCTATGATGTAGACGGAATCAAGGCACTTGCAAGCATTCCTTCAAGGGAAGAGCTTATTTCCAAATTGCTTGGTTCTTTACAGTCACCTATTACAAATCTTGCCCGTGTTCTTAAGCAGATTGCAGAAAAGGGTGACGGGGCAGCAGAGGCATAGAAACACGATTATTTAGAATTTATGGAGGTATAATAAAATGACTACTCAGGAATTTATTGATGCTATCAAAGGCATGACAGTGTTAGAGTTAAACGATTTAGTAAAGGCTTGTGAGGAAGAGTTCGGTGTATCTGCAGCAGCAGGTGTTGTTGTGGCAGCAGCAGGCGGTGCAGCAGCAGACGGCGGCGCTGAGAAGGACGAATTTGATGTAGAGCTTACAGAAGTTGGTCCAAATAAGGTTAAGGTTATCAAGGTTGTCCGTGAAGTAACAGGTTTAGGTCTTAAGGAAGCTAAAGAAGTAGTTGACGGCGCTCCTAAGGTAGTTAAGGAAGCAGCAGCTAAGGAAGAGGCTGAAGAGATTAAGACAAAACTTGAAGCAGAAGGTGCTAAGGTTACATTGAAATAATTTACGATGTAAATGTACTGTGTTTTCATGGTATTTGAATCATTGTAATGTAAAAAAGGCATTGTCCCTATATATTTATTATATGGGCAGTGCCTTTTTAATTTATTTTTTACAGCAGCAGCCCTTCTTTTTTGCACAGGCTTTATCCAAAATGGCGGCTATTTCATCCCAGGAGCGTTTCATGCAGATTGCTTTTCGGTTTAGGGAGTGATTGCATTGTAAGATGCACGCAAGTCTTTTTGCCGGACGGGACATACGATCACCTCTTTTCTTGTTTCCTCTTTCTAAATAGGTTATAATATTACGTCATATAGTATTTTATGCCTGGAGGGAAAAAATGGTTCATAAAAAAAATAATAAAACTGTGTTAATTACCGGTGGGACGAGCGGGATTGGCCTTGCTCTGGCAAAGAGATTTGTCAGGGAGGGATATCAGGTGATACTTGTATCATCAAGGGAATCGCGGCTGGCAAGTGCAAAGAAAATGCTTATCCGAAACAATCCACACGCCAGAGTAGAAACAATCTGTCAGGACTTAAGCATAGATGGAGCTGCTGGGCGGGTTTATCAGCTGGTTACACGAAAAAATCTTTCTGTAGACATTTTAGTGAATAATGCGGGGGTTGGAATCACGGGAGAGGCAGCAGCAAGTGGTATTTTGGAAGGGGAAAAGCTGATCCGGCTAAATATTCAGACTGTAACACACCTCTGTGAAGTTTATCTAAGGGATATGTACCAGAAAGGACATGGGAAAATCCTTAACGTTGCCTCGGTAGGCGCATTTATGCCAGGGCCATATACTGCATCTTATTATGCCAGCAAAGCGTATGTAGCAAGTTATAGCCGTGCCATCCGCTATGAGGCGGCTGGCAAAGGGGTACAGGTCTGCACACTCTATCCAGGGACAACAAGGACAGAGTTTTTTAAACGGGCTGGTTCTAATATCCCATTTTGGGCTATGTCTGCGGACAGAGTGGCAGAATCAGCATATAAAGGGTTAATGAGAAATAAAGAGATGATTATACCAGGAGCCTTAAACCGCATGATTCGGTTGGTGCCAGCAAAGATAAAGCTATGGGGGATTGCGCGTTTAAAGAAAAAATAAGATGATGCAAACGTATATTTCATGGGGAACATTATGAGGTGAAAAGTTTTTATGAATTAAAAAAAGCCCCTACCCAACAGTTCTAAGCCTGCCAAACAAGGACTCCAATGCGCGATCAGGGGTTCGAACCCTGGACACCCTGATTAAGAGTCAGGTGCTCTGCCAGCTGAGCTAATCGCGCTTGCTAAAATATACCATATGTTTTTCACAACGATGATATTATAACAGCATGGAAATGAAAATGCAAGAGTTTTTTTAGAAAAATTTTATTTTTTCTTATAGGTTCTTCCAGAAATTGTCGTATTTATATCATATTGTCTTTAAGTTGTTTTGGTGAATATATATGTTTGTGATGATTGTGTAATGAAAGGGGCTGTCGGGAAATAGGTAGTTCCAAACAGCCCCTTTTTGTCTAGATTGTGTTAAGAACAAATAGTTATTCTTTATCTGTCGTGACAACAGTATCAGAACCCTTTACTGTCACCCAGCCATGTTTTAACCGGGCTTCGGCCAGCTTATCTTCGATTAGTTTCTGTGTAATACTGTCTGCCACTTTCTTATTTGCCTCAGCTTCTGCTTCCGCTGCGATTTTTAATGCATCTGCCTCAGCCTGTGCTGTTGTCTTTTTTACTGTCGCATCTGCCTCGGCCTTTTCAATATTTTTCTTGTTTTCAATCTGCTGTTTTTCGTAATCCATCTGAGCCTGTTGTTTCTTGGCAATCTTATCATCATATTCTTTGTCAAATTCGGCGCCATTGATTATCACCTTATTAATATGGATAACGTCTTCCCCATATTTTTCATCAAGAGATTTCTGAATATTTTCTTGCGCTTTTGGTTCTAGGATGCTTCGGTTTGTGACATCAGTAGGCGTCAACATTTTTGAGGATGTTTTAATCGCTGATGCCACAAGCGACTCGCTGACAAGGTTATTTTCGTAGTCTGTGACATTTGCCAGAATCCACGCCGACTTTTCAGGGTTAATCTGATATGTAACGGTAATCCCATCAAAAGTTACCGTGTTACGCTCGCTCGTTTCTGAAGTAATCTTATTCTTCTCAAAAACAATATCTTGCTGCTTATTATTGACCCTTTCGATTTTTTGTACAAATGGGATTTTGAGATTAAACCCATTTGGCATTGTTTTTTGTGATACCTGGCCAAATGTTGTCTTTACACCTGTATAGCCAGTAGGAATAATTACAAAGCTAAAGGCAAATATAATCAGTGCCAGGCCCAAAATCGCACCAGCTATATTACTGCCATAACTTTTTTTCTCCCTGTCCCACTCTTCTTTGGTGATTTGTCCTGTATTCCACTGCCTCTTTAGCAAAAGATTTGAAGTTAGCTTTGCAAATGCAGGAAATATGGCAATTGCCAATACTGCTCCCCCTAAGATGCCAATAAAAAAATTCATAATTTGTGCTCCTTTCTGCTAGAATATCTGAAAAATCCGTATCACTCTAGAAAAAAGTTCGCAGAAATAAATTTTCAGATAAAACTAATACCATCTTGTCATCGGCAAATCATTATTTACATCATTTGTAAATAAAATTTGATGTAAGTCTATAATACCACTTTTAAACGTTGCAGCACAAGAGCATAAATACAATTCCCACATTCTTGCAAATTCTTCACTAAACATTTCCACTATTTCTCCACGGTGTCCCTGAAAATTTTTGTTCCAGTGCAGCAGTGTTTTGTTGTAATGCCTGCGCAGGCTCTCTACATCAACGGTACAAAAATGTAACTCTGCAGCAATGCTTATGATTTCACGAAGACTTGGGATCATGCCGCCAGGGAAAATATATTTTTTAATCCAGGCATCTCCAGGGTGTTCCAAAAGTGCACTAATATAATGTAAAAGGAATATCCCGCCTGGCTTCAATACTTTTTTAACGCAATTCATATATAGTGCATAATGATCCCTCCCAACGTGTTCAATCATTCCTACGCTTACAACCCTATCAAACTTTATATCTAATGTCTCTAGGTCGCGGTAATCCATTAGTTTGACAGACAGATAGTCTTCAAGCCCTTCCTTTCTGATTCGTTTTTCAAATATATTTTTTTGTTCGGAACTCAAGGTGATTCCTACACCATGTACTTTATATTTTTTAGCTGCCTCAATCAGCAAAAATCCCCATCCACAGCCAATATCGCACAGGGACATACCTTCCTTTAGGTAGAGCTTTTCTAGAATTCGTTGCACCTTATTGCATTGTGCATCATACAGGCTGTCTTCTTCTGATTTGAAATATCCACAAGAGTAACTCATCGTCTCGTCAAGCCATAATTTGTAAAAGTCATTTCCGATATCATAGTGGGAGGATACTTCTTTTTTCTGGTTTTTCTTTGTATTAGCCGTAAATATTATTTTTTTTAGTGCTTTTTTGTCTGTCGAGAACTTGCCCATCTGCCCCATAAAATAATACAGCGCATGATATAATTCACCCTCAATTTCGATATCGCCATGCATGTAAGCTTCTCCGAGGGCGATAGATGTACTAGATAAAAGTTCATTTACCCGTGGTGTTTTGTGAAAAACTACAGTAAAAACCGGTTTTCCTTCGCCAATTAGATGCTCCTTTCCGTTGATAATCACATTAAATGGATATGCATCAAATTTACTCATGAAGTTTAGACATTCTTTTTCTACCAAGCTCATCGCTGCTCTTTCCTTTCCCTAATTATTACCAAAACATATGCTAAATAATGCCAAAGCATGTTATGATAAGTCATATCCATAAAAAAAGAAAGTATACGCTAAAACATATACTTTCTTGAGTGATAAATTTTCTGTCCCTATATCTGCATAATGTACATGGAGGTGCTTTTAACCCCAGAAGTCATAGTTGCCATAAGATGCAGAATAGTTGTTTCCTGTTGAATTATACTGGTTCGATACACTGGCGATGCCGGCCTGCGCATTTAGTGCGATTCTTGCAGCCAAGAATTCTGCTTTTGGTGCAAATGTCCCAGATGCCCCAAATATTTTTTCCAAGCTATCCAAGTCGGCTGCTTTTAACTTCTCTTGATCAATGCTTAAAACCCCGTCTTTAGAAATCGTGATTCCTATTTGACTGAAAGCTTCACTGTTTTCTTCAGCCGTCTCCTCTAGTATTTCGCGGTAATAAGTATTAATCGGTGAAGAGGATGATTTTAATACATCTAACATTTTGTTATAATTCTTTACAAGATTTTCAATTTCACTCTGAATCTTTGTGGTATCGCCGCTTTTTTTCGCTTCAGCGAAAGCGGAGTTTTCATCATCTGAAGTAAGGGTTCCCACGCTCTGAAATAAGTTTAATGCTGCTTTTCCTAACTTTTCATATGCATTTTTTCTGGTAGAATCTACAGTAATTCCATTATTTTTCCCAAGGGAATCTAGAAGCGGGTTATTTCCCATACCTGGATTATCAATATAATCCAATAAGGATGCACGTCTAATTGGCAGACCGGATTTTGCAGCTGCCCGGTCTAACATTTGGCTTGTCACTCTCATCATAATTGTTTTCCTCCCAATATAAAAGATACTGCCTGCGCTAGAGCGTGTTTGAAAATTCATTCCCGCCATCTGCACGCTCCACTTTGCGGTATATTTGGGTCAAATTCAGGTTACATAGCCCACTATGCGCCCTTCATTTGACCCAAATCTCCCACAAATTGTGACGCACATCTGGCAGAAAGCAATTTTCAAACACACTCTAGTGTTATAGAACGATGGTTTAGCTTTTTTGTCGATATCTATTGCGCTGTGGCATGTTTCCCCAAATAAAAAACAGCTATTTTCAATTTTATATCAATCCATTGAAAATAGCCGCTCTCCTTAGCTAATAAGATTATCGTCATGTTTGGACAATGCCTTAACTACAATTTCCAGATTCTGAAATATTGGTTTTGGGATTCCTTCTTGCAGTGTTTACTCAGAATCACACCTTATACCCCGGTTTTCTTGCAGATGTCCTTGATACAGCATTTTTCACAGAATGGTTTTGTCCTTGCCGTGCAGACATCCCTGCCATGATAAACCAGCCTATGGCAGAAATCACTCCCCTCTTCTGGGGGAATAATTTCCCAAAGTGCCATTTCAACTTTTTTGGGGTCTTTTATGCCATCTACTAACCCCATTCTGTTGGTAAGGCGGATACAATGCGTGTCTGTTACTATTGCCGGCTTACCAAATACATCTCCCATAATTAGGTTTGCGCTTTTTCTTCCCACTCCTGGCAGCTTCAGCAGTTCATCAAAATTGTCTGGGACATTTCCATGATATTTGTCTCTTAATATTTTCATGCATGCGCTGATATCTCTCGCTTTGCTGCGCCCAAGACCACAAGGCCGTACAATTTCCTCGATGTCTTCCGCTGCTGCTTCCGCCAAGGCGTTGCAGTCTGGGTATTTTTTGTATAATTCTTTGACTACTACATTTACCCTTGCGTCTGTGCACTGTGCTGCCAGGCGTACACTGACCAGCAACTTCCATGCCTCATTGTAATCTAGGCTACATCCTGCATCGGGATATTCCCGTTTAAGGCGTTCAATAATTTCCAGTGCCAGTTCCTTTTTCGTCATTTTGATTTTCTCCTTCAGGCATGATTTTCTTTTAACAGTTTCATTACTGTATTTCTTAGCACATTCATATCAATTGGTTTTGAGATATGTGCATTCATTCCAGATGCGAATGCGTTGTCTATGTCCTCTGTAAATGCGTTTGCGGTCATAGCCGCAATTGGTATTGTTTCGGCATCAGGATGTCCGCAGGAACGGATTGCTTTTGTAGCCTGATAACCATCCATTACGGGCATTTGTACATCCATAAGAATCAGGTCATATTTTCCTGGCTCAGAATTTTTAAATTGTTCCAGTACAGCCTTTCCGTTTTCTGATACTTCACAAGATGCCCCTTCCATCTTAAGAAGCTCCATAAGAATCTCTGAATTAATCTCATTATCCTCTGCAACTAGAATGTGTAATCCCAGCAATGAAGATGGATTGTCATCATCTTTTGATTCTGCTTCTTCACTGCTTTCCCCTTTTATTTTTCTGATTACCTGTTCCAGGCCAGAAATAAAGAATGGCTTTGCTAAAAGGGCATCTTTCCCAGTTGCTTCTGATGTGCCTGCAAGGTTATCATGGTTATCTATTGTTGTGATTAGAATGGTATCCTGGCCGGAACATGCTGAAAGATGTGCAGCTGTTTCGGAACCAAATGTTTCATCGATTAGGATTATATCAAATTCTTTGCCATCTTGCTGAGCCGTTTCAGCAAGTTCTATAGCCGTTTCTTTCGTTATAGCGTATGAGACTTCTACTCCTGTACCATTCATGCTTCCATAGATTCCTTTGCAGATATCCTCGTCTGCATCTACCACAAGCAATCTGCGTAATTTGTATTCTTTCCAGAAATTTCTATTCTCCTCATGTTTCGGGATTTGGAGGGACATATTTACGGTAAACTCACTTCCCTTGCCTGGGCTGCTTTTAACGGAAATAGTACCTCCCATCAGGTCAAGCAGGTTTTTGGTAATTGCAAGGCCAAGTCCGGTTCCCTGAATTTTACTAATCGTGCTGTTCCTTTCCCGCACAAAAGGGTCGTAAATTGTTTCTAAAAATTCTTTGCTCATGCCGATTCCGTTATCGCGGATAATAAAGGACATTCGGGCAAAGCGTTGAGAGGTCTGGCTTAAGTTTTCAATTACAAATTCTATTTTTCCATTCTCAGGTGTATATTTCACAGCATTAGACAAGAGATTGATCAATACCTGTGAAATACGGACTTTATCCCCGATTAAAGTCTCATCCTTCATAGAAAGCAATTTAATACTAAAGTCCTGGTTCTTTGCTTTTGCCTGTGGGCGTATGACTGCACAGATATCTTCGAGTATCTCAGAACAATTAAATTCTTCAAAATTAAGTTTTGTTTTTCCGCTCTCAATCTTGCTCATATCAAGTATATCATTAATTAGTCCCAGCAGGTGTTTGCTAGATGCCGTAATTTTATGTGCATAATCCTTGATTTTTTCTTTTTTATCAGCATCTTTATCTAAAAGCAATGCGTAGCCGACAATGGCGTTCATCGGAGTGCGAATATCATGGGACATATTAAACAGAAAACTACTTTTTGCGTTATTTGCACTTTCTGCAATAGCTAAAGCCTGTTTAAGCGCCTGATTCTGACGTTTTTCAGCAGTCCTATCCGAGAGTACCAAAATAAATTTTTCACTGTCCGAAACTGACACTCTGTAGATCATTTCACAGTACCAGTGCGACTCGCCGGTTTTATAATGGGAAAGCTCTATTTCATCCTGCCAGCAGCCATTCAGTGGGATTTTTTCTAAGGCATTTCTGCTATTTAATGGAATCTCCTGGGTGCTGTGTGTATATAATTTGTCAAGGTTTCTAATATCGCTTTTGATCTCTGTAACTGGTATTCCGGTAATTTCTTCGAAATTTGGGCTGATATACTCGACTTTGTATCCATTTTTGGAAAACATTACAAAGATATCTTCAGCAAGGTTTGCCAAAATCCCAAAAAGTTCCTCGCGATATTTGATATCGTTGGATTTTTCATCCAGCTTGATTTTATTTCTGCGGATCAGCAGCCAGAATCCGGTGATAAATATAATAATAAATATAAAGGCAAGAACAGATGTTGTTAAAATCTGTACATTGTTCAAACGCTTGCCTACTACATTTTTGGATACCATGCCTGCCAGCATCCAGTCTTTGAATCTGACTGGCATATAGACAATATATTTTGTGCCATTATTAGACTGGTACTCCAGATTTCCTTTGGTTCCGTTCTCAAGGTCGGCTTGTATCTGGGCATATTCCTGTTCTGTCATCTGCCCATTCTTTTTTAAATATGTTAATAAATTTTCCGGTTGTTCTTTGGAAAATTTGGTGGAGAATAACACATCACCATTGCTAGAAACAACATAGCAGTCTGATTTGCCGGAAAAGGCTTCGACATTAATAACGCGTACCATGTCTTCACTGCTGTAGCTAACGGCCATTGCAGAATATGTAAAGCCTTTGATGCTGTGTGTACGGGTAGGAATTGCAAATACGGTCTGTTCTTTCCCGTCTGACAAAACCCCGTCTGTAGCAATTTCCTTTTTCTGCTGCGTCAAATCCGACAACTCGTTGCCTAAATAAATGGATCCCCTTTTTCCATCTAGAGTCTGGTATCTGCCTTCCTCGTCTAAAAAATAGAATTCTGTGAATCCCCACTGCTCTTTTTCACGATCAATAAGACTGATTACATCATCTTCTGTATCGCTGATATATAAATGGTCCATATAGCTTGCCCAGCAATCCAATAGTCTCCAGTTTTTTACGACAAGTGCTGCGAAAGTCCTGTCTACTTGTGTATATATTTCTTGTAAATGTACGATACTTTCTTCATATATATTGCGGCTGATAAAACTACTATACCACTGATAAATTCCTAATAATATGACAACCGACAAAACCGCCGGAAAGATATACCATTTTTGCCGCATATGCTTCCCCCTCTATTGGCTTATATATTAGGTATTATAATAGCACAAAGTTGTCTTTATTTGAAGTCCTTTTTATCTATTCTGACACGAAAACGTTTTCACATTATTGGGTTTTATTTGGTTTAGCTATTGATATTTTGTTGAAAATGCTGTAAAAATATAGTGAATACGTTTTCTAAATTTAGGCGACAATAAATTTTTCCTTATCATATAATAAGTGAAGCAAAAGAGCAGTTTATGTTGCGCATTATGGCGAACAGTAACGAAGAAATGAATTTATGAATTATATCAAGGAGGATTCTATTTATGAAACGGACAATGAAAGTATTGGCAGCAGCCTTTCTTACAGTCGGGATGCTTTTTTCTATGACTGCATGCGGCTCTTCTGATGGCGGTACAAAAAATGGTGATGCAAAAAAGACAGAGGTAAGGATTGCGTATTTTCCAAATATAACACATACGCAAGCGCTGGTGATGAAGAACCAGAAAACGCTGGAAAACAAGTGGAAGGATCGCTGTGAGGTTTCATGGACTTCCTTTAATGCGGGGCCTGCTGAAATCGAGGCACTTTTTGCAGGGGAAATTGATCTTGGCTATATTGGACCTGTCCCTGCTGTCAGTGCAAATGTAAAATCAAATGGTGATATTAAGATTATTTCTAATGTTACAAATGCAGGTGCAGTTCTTCTGACAGGCAAGGATACAAACATTAACTCTGTTAAGGATCTGGCAGGCAAAAAAGTTGCTGTCCCACAGCTTGGCAATACCCAACATCTTTGTCTTTTAAGCCTTTTGACAGATAACGGATTAAAGACAACAGATAAAGGCGGGGATGTAACCGTTAGCGCAAGTTCTAATGCGGATATCCTGAACCTGATGGATAATGGCAGTGTAGATGCAGCGCTTGTTCCAGAACCGTGGGGAACTACGATTGAAAAGACTTGCAATGCAGATGTACTTCTGGATTATGACAAAGTATTCTGGGAGGGAAATTACCCTGTAGCTGTTGTCGTAGCAAGCAGTGATTTTATGGATGAGCATCCTGATTTAGTAAAGGACTTTTTAAAGGCCCATGAAGATGCGTCCTTGTTTATTAATGATAATGCTGAGAAATCTCAGGAAATCGTAAATAAGGAAATTGAAAGCACAACAGGTAAGTCCTTGGAGGCAGACGTAATTAAGGGTGCTTTTAACCGTATTAAAGTGGATACCAACTTAAACCATGAAGCTATTATGAAATTTGCAGATTTAAGCAAGGCAGAGGGCTTTATCACTGATGTTCCGGAGGAGAAAGATGTATTTAAAACTGAATTCAATTAATAAGATTTTTGCTGAGACAGATAAGGAGACACTGCAGGATATTTCCCTGGAGATAGAAAAGGGAGAATTTATCTGTATTGTAGGGCCTTCTGGGTGTGGAAAATCAACACTTTTGAATCTGGTTGCTGGGCTTGACACACCGAGTTCGGGTGAAATTATATTAGATGGCCAGGCGGTGACGGGACCTGGTGCAGACCGTGTAGTGATGTTTCAAGAGGCTGCATTATATCCATGGTTGAATGTAATGCAGAATGTTATGTTTGGGTTAGCAGCAGCTGGGCACTCAAAGAAGGAGCAGCAGGAGATTGCAGAGCGGTATTTAAAACTTGTTCAGCTCTGGCATTACAAGGACTATCCGATTCATCAGATTTCTGGTGGTATGAAGCAGCGTACTGCGCTTGCCAGGGCTCTTGCCTTGGACAGCAAGCTCCTTTTAATGGATGAGCCGTTTTCAGCGTTAGATAAGCAGACGATTAATATTCTTCGTGCAGAGTTAGAGGAAATCTGGGAAAAGACCCAGAAAACCATTTTATATGTTACCCATAGCGTAGAGGAGGCAATTTATTTTGCCGACAGGGTAATCGTAATGGCGGAAAATCCAGGTAGAATCAAGGAAATTATACCGATAGATTTAAAACGCCCAAGGAATATTGAAGACCATGAATTCACTTCCCTGCGAAAAAGAATTCTTGACCAGGTACAGCTCAGTGCAAGAAAAAGTGTTGCACTCGAATTTGATGCACAGGAGGAAGCAAAATGAATGTAAAAAAGATAGCAGGAAGTATTGCATTTTATGTGGGATTAATTGCCCTATGGCAGCTTCTATATACAGCGTCAACCGACTGGTTTTCCTGGGCGAAGCCGTATGCCATTCCTCATCCTTCAGGGGTATGGAAGAGCATTACAAGTCTTGTATCGAATGGTACGTTACAGACTGCAATTGTAAACAGTATGCTAAGAGTTTTGATTGGATTTTTGATTGCCTGCCTGATCGGTATTATACTTGGTATCTTGATTATTAATTCCGAATATCTGGCACGCAACTTAAAACCATTGATTCTCGGTGTACAGACACTTCCAAGTATCTGTTGGGTTCCGTTTGCGATTCTTTGGTTTGGGTTAAATCAGAGTGCGATTATTTTTGTCGTTGTGATGGGTTCTGCCTTTGGTATAGCCCTTGCAGTGGAAAACGGCATAAAAAATGTGCCGCCTCTTTATATTAAAGCGGCAAAGACGATGGGTGTATCATCAAAAAACTTATACTTACATGTTATCTTTCCGGCAGCACTTCCTTCTTTTGTAGCTGGCTTGAAACAAGGATGGTCATTTGCATGGCGTGCATTGATGTCCGGTGAGGTAATGTCCAATACGGTTGGCCTTGGGTATACATTGACGCTTGGACGTGACCTGGCGGATATTAACCAGGTTATGACCGTAATGCTTGTGATTATCCTGATTGGTATTTTGATTGATAAGGGTATCTTTACTACTCTTGAAAATCATATTCTCCGCAAAAGGGGATTACTATAAGGATTGTGGCTATGGGATAGGAAGGGAGGCCGTTAGGTTGTCGTTAAAAGCAATATCTGAAGCAACAGGAGCTTCTGTATCAACCATATCCAGAGTATTAAATAATCCATCTTATCAATGCCAAAACCCGGATATGACAGAAAAAATCCGTGAGGCTGCAAGGAGTCTTGGCTATGTTCCGAACCAAAATGCCAGGCAGTTAAAGCTAGGCAGCCATGATAAGTCAATTAACGAGGCCGGCAGGTATGTTGTAGACATCCTGCTGGCTCGTTTTGATACACTTGATAAAGACCCTTTTTTTTCTGAAGTGTTTCGAATAGCAGAGACCGAATTTTATAAACAAAATTGTACTGTCGGCAAAATATTAAATGTGCCTGATATTTCTTTGATCACAGCAAATAATATGCACACAAGGGCAGACGGCCTTTTGATTCTTGGAAAGTGCCCTGCAGATATTGTAGAGGAGCTTTTGCGGCAGTACCGCGGTACAATCGCGATTGACCGAAACCCGATGGAGTATAAAATGGATGAGGTAATCTGTAATGGTTCCCACGCTGCGGCGATTGCTGTAGAATATCTGCTGGAGCTTGGGCACAAAAAAATTGCTTATGTCGGTGACTGCAATATGGAGACGCGTTATATGGGGTATTATGAGTGTCTGCTTTCCCACAAGATTCCTTTAACATATGATTATGTTATACCAACGAACCAGACAAGAGAAGATGGTTACCGTGCGTTTGAGCGGGTATTAACCTGCAAAAACCGCCCAACTGCTGTGTTCTGTGCAAATGATGTTACTGCCCTGGGTTTTCTGGAAGCAATGAAAGAAAAGAATGGAAGGCGGAAAAAACAGATATACCGCCCTGCTGTCATCTCTATTGATGATATTGAGGAAGCATCCTCATTTTCACCAATGCTGACAACTGTGCGTATCCCGAAAGAGGATATGGTGCATTTGGCGGTACTTACGCTTCGTGACCGTTTGATGAAGGGTCATAAGGAAAACATTCGTCTGGAAACTCCATGTCATTTGATGGTACGGGAATCCTCTGGTGTGCATCTGTAAGAATTTTGTTTCTGGGATTGTGATTGGAAAATTGCGAATAGATCCTTTTTTGATGGGAATATTATTATGAAAGCAGAAATAAGACTGCTGTTTTTGTGAAAAGGAATACTAAATCAATAAAGGAGTAATAAGACTATGGTAGAACCAGATACAATACGGCTGCTTCGGGAATGTGATGCAGGTGTCAAAATGGGTGTTGAATCCATAAATGAAGTATTAGAGTATGTACAAAATGAAGAGCTTCGGAAGTGCCTGACGGATTGCAAAAATAAACATTCAAAGCTCGAAGAGGAGATGCAGGTTCTTTTGAACCAATATCATGATGAAGGTAAGGAACCAAGCCCAATGGCAAGAGGCATGTCTTGGATAAAAACCAATGTTAAGCTGGTTATGAATGAATCAGATGGCACTATTGCAGATCTCATGACAGATGGATGCAATATGGGGATAAAATCCCTTAGCAAATACTTGAACCAGTACAAAGCAGCAGATGAAAAGTCTAAGGATATTACAAAAAAGCTCATTAAATTAGAGGGAAAATTTGCAGAGGAAATGCGTGCTTACTTATAGTAGGCAAGATATTGTTAAAAAAAGTAAAGTCATACCCTGTCAGCTTGCTGCAGGGTATTTGGCTTGTTTGTTGTGTTTTCTGGCAGTGGACAAATCTTTTTAAAAATGCTATAATGAGCGGTAGTGCATCAAAGTGTCTGGCAGTATAAAAGGCAGGTGGAGCCATGATTCGGGAAGGAAAAAAAGCAGAATTTATATCTTGCAAACAGGGCAAGACAGTGGCACCTGTGTCTGGCAGTACCAAGCGTCCGTCTGCGAGTAAGGTTAGCAATGCGGAAGAGTATGCTGAGACGGTGAAAGAGGCCGCCATCATAACAGCAAAGTTAAGAGAGTATGATGGTTCTGCCGTTGTGCGGGAGATTCCACAAGATTCGTCTTGTATTCGGGAGGCAGAGGTACAGCAGGCAGGTTTGGTTACACCTTTACAGCATATTGCCTGTAAAAACTTAAGCTGTGATATGGCACAAAAGGATATCACAATCAAAAAATTGTTTCATAATGTGTGTCTTTGGCGCAGTAACGAAAATAGAGTGGGGTAACAGAAAGGAGAACACATGCTTCAAAGTATATCTTATTTAAATATTAAGCCTTTTGAGACTTTTTCTGGCAGGGTAAGGAATCGTAAAACAACGATTACTAGCTTTGAGAGTATGTTGAAGGAAGAAAAGACAGTAAGGAAGACTGAGACTGAGGCAGAGAAAGCGGATATAGTGGATGCCACAGAGAAAAAAGAGGAAGAATGCGTTTCAGAGAATAAATTAAGTCAGTCAATTGTCTATAAAGACCCGTTGACGGGAAAAGAAGTGGTATACATAGATGTTGCTAAGGCAGATGCTGCAGAGAAAGCAGCATCCACAAATAAAACTGCAGAAACAGCAGATTCAATGAAAAAGACGAAATTCGATGCTTATTTTAAAGCAGCTGCAAAAAAATACAATGTATCTGAGAGCTTATTAAAAGCAATTGCAAAAGCAGAGTCAAACTTTAATCCAAATGATGTGTCTAGTTCTGGTGCAATGGGTGTGATGCAGTTAATGCCAGAAACAGCAAAAGGACTCGGCGTAAAAGACCCATTTGATCCAGAGCAGAATATTATGGGCGGTGCAAAATGTATTTCCCAAAAATTAAAAGAGTTTAATGGGGATGTCAGGCTGGCACTTGCAGCTTATAATGCTGGTAGCGGGGCAGTTAGAAGGAATGGCGGAGTTCCTTCCTATTGCAAGACATATGTATCGAGGGTGCTAAGCTATAAGAGTGCCTATGAGACGGCAGTAGCCGTGGGATAAGGACAGTTTGATTCTATTTTGTGCATAAATAAATGATATAATATTATTTTTTTCAATACAAGCATTATCTAAAGAGTTAAGATAACATTGATAAAAAGCAAGGCAACGGCGTCAGAGTAAAACCATTGTCTTGCTTTTTGGTTTAAGTTAAATATTATCTATGTTGGTAATAAAAAACGGCGAGCTGTGTGCGGTCGCGCAGATTCAATTTTTCTAATATTGTACTAAGATAATTGCGTACAGTGCCTTCGCTTAAGAAGAGCTCGGATGCAATTTCTTTGTTGCTGTATCCGTCTGCAACCAGACGGATTATGCCGAGTTCTTTTTGGCTGATATCATAAGCTGTATAGTCAAATTTATTTTGATTATGAATTAGTTCTGGTATTTTTGATATGATTTCGGTACCAAAGACAGTCTGGCCGCTTGCCACTGCTTCTAGTGCTGGCAGGATGCCCTCATAATCCTGTTTTAACAGATAGCCCTTTGCGCCGAGTTTTAGTGCTTTTACAATATATTCATCGTCGGAAAATGTTGTTAACAGCAGAATTTTAGCATCTGGAAAATCTTTTCGGATTTCTTCTGTTGCTTCCAATCCGCTTTTCGTTTTCATCTGGATATCAGTGAGTAGGATATCGGGCTGAAATTGGCGGTACAATTTGACTGCATCTGTTCCATCCGTTCCAGTTCCTAGGACTGTAACACGCTTGCTGGCTTCTAATATTGTTTTTAGAGCTGCAGTAACCAGAAAATCGTCATCTACTATTACAATGTTCATTTTATTTGTTCTCCATTTATGCAAGGCTATCGGTTTCAAAATATATATGTGGCAGTAATCTTTTTCATATAGGTGTGCATATGCTGTTAAAGATTATGAGTAATATTCATATTGCTATGTTATTTTGGTTTTGTGGTATCTTTTGGTATAGAGATAAAAAGATGAAATCCATTTTCCTGCATTATTTGTAAAAAACCTCCAAGCAATTTAACTCTATCATGTATATTTATTAATCCAATGCCCGCATTTTCCTGCATCCGGTCATCTAACACAAGAGCTTTTTTTGTGGTTGTCTTGCCATTATCATATATTATTAGCTGGTACATTGCCGGGTGCTCCCTTAGTGTGATATTGATATAGGTCGCATCGCTGTGCTTTGCCGTGTTCGTTAGCGCTTCCTTTATGATAGAAATAAATGCGTAACGTATTTTGCCGGGAATGTCTTCTGGCATGTCAAAATCAACATGAACCGGGCAAAATGTATAATCGCGGAGCAAGGTGTCTATTGTTTTCTGTAGATTTATGGAATCGTCATGTAGGTTATGTACGCTGCTTCTGATATTATCCATTGCCTGGGAAAGTGTATCTTGCATTAGCTGCAGGGAGTTGGCACAGTTTTCATCCTGATTGATTGTTTGGATGGCACCGCCAAGAAGGATACAGCGGGAGAGAAGATGCCCTACATTATCATGAATTTCTCTGGCTATACGGTTTCGTTCTTGAAGAGTGGCGTTGTGGATTTCATAATCTTGTTTTTCTAATAAGGACTGGTTTCGCTTTTTTAAAAGTAAGGTTAGCTCTGTACTGTCATCTCTAGTCTTCCTGTTTTTTTCTTCTAGTTTTCTATGTTCATTAATCAGATACTGTAGAAAAAGTGCAAGAATGCAGCCAAAACATAGGAAAAGGAAAAAGAGTAGGGCAGTATTTTGATATTGGTAAAAGGCTCCTGCAGCAAAAGGGATTATACAAAAATATAGCTTTCTTTGTCCGATTTCAAAGAAGAGCATTGGCAAGAAGAGACAGAGTGCCGGATAGAAAAAAGATGCCGCCGCATAGGAAACTAAGAGTATGCCTGCGATTTTTTGGGCGTCAAAGGAGAATGCAATTGTTACACAGACAATGGTTAGTAAAAATGCAGCAATCACATCAATAGAAATGGTTTGCCCCCAACCTGCCAGTCCTAGCAGACAGTAGGACATTAAAAGCAGGTGGGAAAATAAAGTTTTCATATTGTGCTCCCCTTTCCAGGCGTGCGGCGGGTAAAACATCACAGAATATCATTACGTTTTTTAAAGACTGTGTTCTTATTTGATAATAAATTTCTGGCTAAACAGTGTTTTTGTCACTTTAGAAGAATCATATGCTGTAATTCGGAATGTATATGTGCCAGCTGTAAGTTTGCCAAAGTCAACTTTTGCATTTAGGTCTTTTAGGGCAAAGTTGGTGGCATTTGGTGCAGCTGATGCGGAGAGGACGCTTTTTCCATCCGAATTTAGGACGCTCACCTTTACTGACTGTATCTCATAATTAGAGGTGATTGTTCCAGTAAGTGTAAACTTTTTGCCTGCACCTAAATCGTCAGACGAAAGTTTAGATAGTGCCAGCTTGGAAGTGGAAGTTTTCTTTAAATTCCAGGTTTGCCCAGAGGTTTTCTTTTCATTTGTAGTGTAGGCAATAGCACCAGTTTTTATTGAGTTCCCCACAGTTAGGTAATCGGATGACTGCCTGTTTGTGATATGGAAAGAATTTTTGGCCTGATAAGAAACATTCCACTGCTGCAGGGCATCAGAAGTCGGCTTTTTTTGGCTGACAATTCCCATAATAGCCCCTGTGCCGGAAACTGTCTTTAAGGAATCAAGCGGGGAATCCCCCTCATCGGACGCAGTTTCTTCTGGTTGGCCGGATGCGCCTTTTTCTATGATCGTTTCTGCCATCGCATAACCAGAGTGCAATAGTGTCATAGTATAATGGCCATCCCCTTGATACTTTACATCAAACTTTCGGTTGTACTGTGTATTTGATGTCATCAGACTCAATGGATCTGTCTCATTTTTGGTAGAGTTTTCAACACCGAGGATCATGCTATTATCCTGTGTTGTTTGCACATAGTATACACCGTCGCTGACTGTTTTTTTAACATCAATGCTTTCGGTAGCGACAGAACTATTTTTATATGTAGAATATGCAGCCATTGCCTTAACTTTAGCATTGGAAGTTAATTTAAAAGCTTTTGTATACTTTTTGGATGAAAGCGTTGGCTTTTTGCCATTTGTAGTATAATAAATATCCGCATTGGAGGTATCGCTTGTTAGAGATATATTTTTGCCGCCGGTTGTTAGGCTTTCTGTTATCTTAGGAGTAGCCGTTTTGCACTCCATTGAGACGAGGCAGGTTTTGTATCCCATTGTCCAGTATGTAAAATGGTAATGCGGGTCATTGTATGCATTGACCATAGGTGTTCCATCTTCGGTTTTGCCAACACAGATTGCTACATGTCCCCATCCGCCATTGCACCAGTAAAAGATCACATCACCCTTTTGAATCTCGGATTCCGTTGGGGACTGTGTGATTTTATATCCTGATTTTTTAAGGTAGGTAAACAATTTTTTTGACACTCTCCAAGCGTCGCTCGTTTTTCCCTTGGCTTTCCAGTACCATGTGGAGTCCATAGTCATTCCGCCTTCTTTTAGGCATTGAGAAACATAACCGGCACAGAGTTCTTCCCCATATTTTTTGTTGGGGTTAATTTTGTAGGATTTACCAGATTTCTTAAAGCAGGAATCTGCATAGGCAACCGCCTTATCAGCATCATAACCGTCTCCAGGTTTTGCCTTAGCTGGCTGCACACAGAGAATAAGCGCAAACAATATCCCCAGAAAAGCAGATACTGCCAGTTTTTTGGAAGTATAAATCGTATTCATTGGAAAGGCTCCTTTTCTACCCCTACAGGAAATTGCGTGGTTTGTTCCTACAATAATCAAGAAAAGCTATTTTTTCTGCCCGTATTTCTTCAAGATGCTCTGAATCCGTTCTGTCGGATTTAACAGCTCACTGATGGACTGGTCATGGTTTAATGTATCAATTAATAGGGCAATGTATTTGCTCATATCTACATTAACATAATAGTCCCTATCTAATACCTCTTTTGGCTGGTAAACCAGATTGGTAGTCAGGACTTTGTCAATCAGACCCTTTTCGTGGGCTTCATCAAATTTTTCCATGCCATTTGTAAAAAGGCCAAATGTGGAAGCAGCGAAAATTCTCTTAGCCTTCCGTCTTTTTAATTCGGTTGCTACATCAATCATGCTTTCGCCGGAAGAAATCATATCGTCGATGATAATAACATCTTTCCCTTCCAAGTCTGAACCAAGGAATTCATGGGCAATAATTGGATTTCTGCCCCCAACGATACGACTGTAATCGCGCCGCTTGTAAAACATTCCAATATCAATTCCCAGCACATTGGAATAGTACACAGCGCGCTCCATTGCGCCTTCATCTGGGCTGATTACCATAAGATGGTCGGCGTTGACGGTAAGGTCATCTACATTTTTCAGAAGCGCTTTGATAAACTGGTACGTAGGTTGTACCGTCTCAAAGCTTTTGAGTGGAATGGCATTTTGCACACGTGGATCGTGTGTATCAAAAGTGATAATGCTCTCAACACCCATCTGCATTAGTTCTTGCAGTGCGAGGGCGCAATCAAGTGATTCCCTTGCACTTCTGCGGTGCTGGCGGCTTTCATACAAGAAAGGCATAATAACCGTGATACGACGTGCTTTGCCGCCTGCTGCAGCTATAATTCTTTTTAAGTCCTGATAGTGGTCATCTGGTGACATATGGTTTGTATGTCCGCATACGGTATATGTCAGGCTATAGTTGCAGATGTCCACCAGAAGATATAGGTCATCTCCGCGGACAGATTCATTGATAATTCCTTTTGCCTCACCGGAACCAAAACGGGGGCAGGCGGAACTAACAATAAAGGAATCCTTATTGTATCCTGCAAAAGAGGAGGCAGCCGTATGTCTTTTTGCGCGGGAATGTCTCCAGCCTACAATGTAATCATTGACACGCTGTCCCATTTCCTGGCTACTTTCCAGGGCGATAATGCCAAGCGGTCCCACAGGCATTGTTTCTGCTAGCTTATCATGTCGTTTCATAGTTATCTCCATTTCTGCGCTGCCTTGCCAAGTATAGGATTTGTGTCCGGCAGTGCGTCGACACAGACCCAAAAGATAAAACCGGCATATTTTATTTCCGCGAAGCAACGAGCCAAGCGCGAGCTTGCTCGCATTTGGCGACTGCCGCGAGGGTCAAATACCCCGCCCCTCTGGGGCGAACTTGCTAAAAAGAAGCTAAGTCATGCCCCGTTGCTTGCAGCGGGGTATTTGACTTGGTCCGAAAGGGCTATCATAAAAATAGCTTGTCCTTAACCGGAAAATGCTTTCTGAATTCGGATATCTTTTCCGACAATTTGTTTAAAGTCGTAATATCCAGTAAACCTAGAAAATATTCTTTCGCTGTATCGTTCCCGCAGATCAGAAAAAGAAAGATTTGTTGAAATAATAGTCGAGCGTTTGCTGTGATGTCTTTCTTCTATTAAATAGTAGAGCTGCGAGACAGTGAAAGAATTGGAAAGCTCCGTTCCCAAATCATCTATAATGAGCAGATCACTATCTATTATATAGGATATTTGTTCATCCGTTGTAAAGCTATCATCTCTGCGAAAGCGATTTTTCTCTAAAATATCAAAAAGTTGTAAAGAAGTCAAGTAAACAACAGTATGTGCGCTGTCTAAAAGTTCTTTGGCAATACAGTGGGTCAAAAAAGTTTTTCCAACACCTGTAGGGCCATAAAATAGCAGATTGTCATAAGTATCATCAAAATGTTTGATAAAATCAAGGCAGATTCCGCGGATGCGGCGAATATTTTCTCTCGGCGTAATGGAGAGATTTTCGTGAACTGCTGTATCATCATAATATTCATCCGAAAAAAACGCGAAGTTTTCTTTGTCCAAAATTTCAATTAAGTTAGAATTTTCATATAGTGCCTGCAGTTTTGCCTGATGAAAACAGTGGCATGGTTTGCTGCCGATATAGCCAGTATCCTGGCAATCCTTGCAGGTGAAGATTGGACTTAGGTAATCAGCCGGATAGCTGCTTTTTTCAAGAAGCTCCACTTTTCTTGCAAGCAGGGCATCTTTTTTAGCAGTATAATTCTTTTTGGCCAATGTAGCCGCTTCCGGGTTTAAAAGCTCCGTTTTTGCCTGTTCTACAGAAAGCTCAACAATACGGTTATGTATTTCTTTTAATTCGGGAATTTTTTGATACAATTCTTCATGCCTATGATCCAGAATGCGCTGGTTATCCATGCGTGTCTGGTCATATTGGAACATAATATCCCGGTACTGGGTATTTGAGATTCCCATTTCCTTCTCCTTTCTGGACAGTTATTGGATATGCCAGGTAAAATAATCACACTTCCTAACGTGTCAGCAGCATTTTTTCCAGTTGGTCAATCTCTTCTTTGGAAGAATCACGCTGTTGGAATGCTTGGAATTGTGTCCGCTTTGTAGAAGCTGGTTTGCCTGGTGTAGGTGCTTTTTCTGTGTTTTGCTGCCTTTGTGCCTTTTTCTGGTTGTGGGCTTCATCACATATCTGTACATCCTGCAAGGTATGTACATTTTCTTTTTGCCATTTTCCTAAAATACCCTCTATATATTTAAAATCGGCTTTCTGTATTGCCAGCATTGTACGGTTACATGCTTCCAGAATAACAGCCAGATCCATATGCCATTCGTTTTGCCAGCGATCCACATAGGCGCATTCAATTTTAGCAAGGGAACGTCCCAGTGCCAGTGCCTTTGCGATTGCAGTGTGTGCTGTGCTGTAAGTCGAGGAATGTTCTTTCGCCTGTTCAGGTGTTGTTATATTTTGTTTGGCCCATGCCAGCGCTACAGCCTGCACATAATTAATATTAGTCTTTCCAAGAGAGCAGCAATACTCATATAAGTAAAGAAGAAGTTCTTTTGAAAAATGAACCGTATCAAACAGGTAGGTTAATAATTGAACTTCAGCAGTTTTTAATGGGCGCTCCAAATAACTTTCCACGATCAGACATGCCCAGGAGAAATCCTCATCCTTTGCCAACCGCAGTGTCTGCTCCTCTGTTACTTTGATTTCCGAAAGTTCTGTCTGGGAAGAGCGAGGGGAATCGGAAACTTTTTCATTATTTGTGGAAAGGGATGCTATAGGTTTGGTATTCTTCACGGCTTTTGTATCTTGTTTTGTATCTGTTGCAATTTCTGTGGTAACAGTTTCTGTCTTTGTATTTTTTGCCGCAACAGCTTCTGGGTTGGCTTCTGCAGAGGAACCCTTTTGGGAAGTTTTGTATAGGTCTGCAGCCGCGCTGTCCTGATGGAAAACTTGTCCTAATTCGAGGCTGTCGGGATTAATCATCTCAATACCAGTGATGGCGGCGCCGGACGCATCCTTTCGGAGAACCATCAGCTCCTTTTTTTCCCAGTAGCGAAGTGCGCGGATAATGTCTTTTTCTGTATTCTCCATCATATCTGCCAGAGAAGAGATGGAAAGGTTCCGTTCGCCGGACTGGATACACATGGAAAGGTAAAGGTATACTTTTACATAGCTGCCATTTGCATCCAGCATATATTTCTGAATAAAAGAATTATTAATTGATGTTGTAAGCGGGATCTGATTTGAACATAATAATATCTGGTCCATTTATTTTTGCTCCCTCGTGTTTGATTTCAAATCCAATAAGTTTTCGGTTTTTGTATTGTAGCATAGTTTCAAAAGCTTGAAAACACCTCTAGAATATCGCGATATTGTTAGCAATGAAATGTTTAAAATGTGGAAAATTTTAGTAAATCTGGCAGAGGGTGCTAAAAATCAGTTGTTTTTAGCATAAAATTATCCACAACCTCTTGTTAAGAAAATATAACAAAAATTGTGGATAATGTGGATAATTATTTTGAAATCAGCGATTCGCCTATGTTTACGACGTTTCCGGCTCCCATAGTTATTAACAAGTCACCGTCAACACATTTTTTCGATAAAAATTCTTCAATTTCGCCAAAACTAGGGAAGTAGTATGCATTTTTCCCGCGCTTTTTTAATTCTTCCTGCAATGTTAAAGATGAGATATCGCCTGGATTTTTCTCCCTTGCTGCATAGATATCTGTCAGCACAATATTCTCCGCTTGGGAAAGTGTATCTGCGAATTCCTTTAGCAAGGCACGTGTCCGGCTGTAGGTGTGCGGCTGGAAAACGCACCATAAGTGTTTATGTGGATATCGCTTGGCAGCGTCTAGCGTGGCGGCAATTTCAGTAGGGTGATGCGCATAATCATCAATTACGGTAACTCCATGAAAGCTGCCTTTTAGTTCAAATCTTCGTTCCGTACCAGAAAATGCCAAGAGCCCTTTTTGGATTTGTTCTATAGTAATGCCATAGTACAGAGAAAGGGCAATGGCGGAGAGTGCGTTGGAGATATTGTGTTTTCCTGGTACATTGAGGTGGATGGTGTCGCCTGTTTTTGTGTTATTATGTACTAAGTCAAATATACCGTGCCCATTTTTGTCAAAAGAAATATCTGTGGCACTGTATTCGGCATCATGATTCAGTCCATAGGTTATTACTTTGCAGGAAAGCCCATCAGTAATCTCTTCATACTGCGGGATATCAGAATTAATGACTAGAACACCGTCTTCTGGGAGAAGTGCAGTATATCTTTGGAAGGAATGGCGGATATCCTCAATATCTTTGAAAAAATCAAGATGATCTGCTTCGATATTTAAAATGATTTCTGCTGTTGGAAAAAATTTCAAAAAGCTATTGGTGTACTCGCAAGCTTCTGTAATAAAATTTTCAGAACGTCCTATTCGAATATTTCCTTTGATTGCATCTAAAATACCGCCGACAGAGATAGTTGGATCCTTTTTAGCTTCTAAAAAAATCTGTGATAGCATGGAGGTTGTTGTTGTTTTTCCGTGTGTTCCTGAGATACCAATAGCATTTTTGTAATTTTTCATAACCTGGCCAACCATAACGGCGCGCTCCATGATTGGGAGATTTTTTTGTTTTGCAGCGATAAATTCTGGATTATCTGGATGGACTGCCGCTGTATACACAACAAAGTCGATATCATCTGTAATATTTTCGGCATTTTGTCCATATACTATATCGATTCCTAATGCAGCAAGGTGTTCGGTGATTTTGCTTTTCTGCGAGTCGGAGCCCTTGACTGTAAAGTTATTTTCATGAAGAAGCTGGGCAAATCCGCTCATGCTGATGCCGCCGATGCCTATAAAGTATGCGGTGCATGGTTTTTGCAAATTGATCTGGTACATAATTTCCACTCTCCTGTTATATATTTTATCTTAATTATAAACATTGGGTGTGAAATTACAATGATTAATTCGGAATCCGGCGAAAGATTTTTTGTTGTTGGTGAAAAAACAAACGAAGAATGCGGTTTTTCGTCGAAAAATAGCCAGGTATGGGGTCTGAGGATTGGATTTTTATGCGAATTATATAAAAAATGTAAAAAAAATCCAATAATTTTGTTAAAATTTATTCACTTTTCTTATCTTTTATGGTATAATTAGTCTACTTTATTTCAATAGTAAGGGGTGATAGTGTGATTAAGAAAGAGATGATAGCGATGTTGTTAGCCGGTGGACAAGGTTCCCGGCTGGGAGTTCTTACAGCAAACGTAGCGAAGCCTGCGGTTGCATTTGGCGGAAAGTATCGTATTATTGATTTCCCGTTAAGCAATTGTATTAACTCCGGTGTAGATACCGTTGGCGTACTGACACAGTACCAGCCGCTTCAATTAAATACTCACATTGGTATTGGTATTCCGTGGGATTTGGATAGGAATGTAGGCGGTGTTTCTATTTTGCCGCCATATGAAAAGAGTACGAGCAGTGAGTGGTATACTGGTACTGCAAATGCGATTTACCAAAATCTGCGTTATATGGAGCGTTACAATCCAGATTATGTTCTTATATTGGGCGGTGACCATATTTATAAAATGGATTATGAGGTTATGCTTGATTTCCACAAGGCAAATCATGCAGATATCACACTGGCTACTATTCCGGTTCCGATGGAAGAGGCAAGCCGTTTTGGTGTAGTAATTACTGATGATAAGAAGCAGATTCAGGAATTTGAGGAGAAACCGGCAAATCCACGCAGTAATCTGGCATCCATGGGTATTTATATTTTCTCATGGCCAGTTCTGAGGGAGGCATTGGTTAAGTTAAAAGACCAGCCGGGATGTGATTTTGGAAAGCACATTATCCCATATTGCCATAATAAAGGCGACCGCATTTTTGCATATGAGTATAACGGTTACTGGAAAGATGTAGGAACACTTGGCTCTTATTGGGAGTCCAATATGGAGCTGATTGATTTGATTCCGGTCTTTAACTTGTATGAGGAATTCTGGAAGATTTATACAAATATTGACCGTATCCCGCCGCAGTTTATTGCATCTGATGCAGTTGTGGATAGGGCGATTATTGGTGAAGCGGCAGAGATCCATGGCGAGGTACATAATTCCGTCATTGGATCCGGTGTAACAATTGAACCGGGGGCGATTGTCAGAGATTCTATCATAATGAGTGCTACCGTAATCGGTGCAGGAACAGTTGTTGACAAAGCGATTATTGCGGAGAATGTTACTGTCGGCGCAAATTGTAAGCTGGGTGTTGGTGAAGAAAAGCCGAACGAGGTAAAACCGGATGTCTATGCATTTGGGCTGGTAACGATTGGTGAACAGAGCGTGATTCCGGATAATGTCCAGATTGGAAAGAACACGGCAATTTCCGGTGTAACGGAGGCATCTGATTATCCGCATGGTTTGCTTGCAAGCGGTGAAACATTGATTAAGGTAGGTGACAAATAATGAGAGCGATTGGTATTGTGTTAGCTGGTGGTAACAACAGCAGGATGAGAGAACTTTCTAATAAGCGGGCTACAGCGGCGATGCCGATTGCCGGTGGATTTAGAAGCATTGACTTTGTTCTTAGTAATATGAGCAATTCCCATATTCAGAAGGTTGCCGTATTTACGCAGTATAATGCAAAGTCGTTAAATGAACATTTGAATTCGTCAAAATGGTGGGATTTTGGGCGTAAACAGGGTGGTCTCTATGTATTCACCCCTACGACAACACCAGAAAATAGTTACTGGTACCGCGGCACAGCAGATGCTATGGCGCAGAACCTTGGATTTTTAAAGACCAGCCATGAACCATATGTAGTAATTGCATCTGGCGATGGTGTATATAAGTTGGATTACAATAAGGTACTGGAGTACCATATTGCAAAAAAAGCAGATTTTACAGTTGTAACAGCAAATGTAGAGGAAAAAGATGACCCAAGTCGTTTCGGCGTAATCCGTACAGACAGCGACGGCAGAATAACAGAGTTTGAAGAAAAGCCGATTAGCGCAAATAGTTTCCAGGTATCAGCAGGAATTTATATTGTGCGTAGAAGACTGCTCATTGAATTAATTGAGAAGTCAGCAGAAGAAGAGCGCCATGATTTTGTAAAGGATGTTTTAATCCGTTATAAAAATGTTAAACGGATTTACGCTTATCAGATGCCGAATTACTGGAGCAATATCTCTTCCGTAGATTCTTATTTTAGTACAAATATGGATTTCTTAAAGAAGGATATCCGTGATTATTTCTTTAAGGAGTATCCAGATATTTACTCTAAGGTAGAGGATTTGCCGCCTGCAAAATACAATGCAGGTTCCAGTGTGAAAAATAGCCTTGTGTCCAGCGGATGCATTATAAATGGAGAAGTTGAAGGCTCCATTCTGTTTAAGAAAGTATTCGTGGGCAACAATTGTGTAATTAAGAACTCTATTATATTGAATGATGTATACATTGGAGATAATACCTATATTGAGAATTGCATCGTAGAGAGCAGAGATACAATTCGAGCCAATACTAAGTATATCGGAGAAAATGGAGAAGTCAAGATTGTAGTGGAGAAAAATGAGCGTTATGCTCTGTAGACCAGAGGACAAAGCCTGGTAAGGTGGAGGTGTTTTTTGATGAGTTTCTTCCTATAATATAAGCTGCGTTTCCCGAGGTAGTTGTTATTAATTCTTTCTGGGAAGCCGCCAGATGGCTTTTGAGCAAGGATGCAATAGGAAAGACTTATGGCCAAAGGGGGTAATTGTGGTGCAAGTGACGGATGTAAGGATACGTAAAATCACAAAGGAAGGAAAAATGAAGGCGGTAGTATCTATTACCCTGGATGATGAATTTGTCATTCATGACATTAAAGTCATTGAGGGAGAGAAAGGACTGTTCATCGCAATGCCAAGTCGCAGAGCAGGGGATGGAGAATATCGTGACATTGCTCATCCTATTAATTCTGATACCAGAGAGAAGGTGCAGAATATTATATTAGAGAAATATTCGGCAGTTCTTGAAGGAGAACAGCAGTAGTCCTGCAAAATGAATGAAATGAATTTTTGGCTGTGGATTTTCCACAGCCATTTTATAATTCTGGAAAAATGTTCTAATTAAGCCTTATCTTCTAGTATGGGATATGGAAGATATTAGCTTTTTATGCAGGGCAATTTTCACAATTTGAGCACTGTATATTGCAAAAAACTATGCAGAACATAGAAAAATGGAGAAAAGAGCATGTATTTTAAAAATTGTTTGTCCAAAAGCCTTGCCAAGGCTGGAAAAGTATAGTAAAATAGCACTTGCTGTGGCATTGATAGCGATGAAGCGTGAGGTTGCTGTTGTCCAAATAGGATGATAGGTTTTCCGTGGAGCGAATGTCAAGTTAGGAAACTGGCGACAAGTCACTGTACAATTTCATATTCTGCCAATGTGCAGAAAAGAGGGAAGCCTGCTGATTATGTAAACCTAAGCAGGACACGCCCGGTTAAGTGTACAGTCACCACTTGTTCCGCTGTAATGAACAGGCATAGGGGAAACCCAAGATCAGTAATGCCTGTAAAAGTGCGAAAAGGAGGCGGCTTTTTTTATGGCAACAAATGTAATGAGAATTACTCTCAAGGCGTATGACCACAATCAGATTGATCATGCTGCGGGAAAGATTATTGAGACGGTTAAGAAGACAGGTGCTAAGGTTAGCGGTCCTGTACCTCTTCCAACTAAGAAGGAGGTTGTAACGATTCTTCGTGCTGTCCATAAGTACAAGGATTCCAGAGAGCAGTTTGAGCAGAGAACTCACAAGAGGCTGATTGATGTTATCGCCCCGACACAGAAGACCATTGAAGCATTAACAAAAATGGAGATGCCATCTGGTGTTGCTGTTGTATTAAAGATGAAAGAAAAATAATAAAAGAGTAAGTCCTTAGGGTTTATATAAAAAACTATCTTTTTGATGGTTCGAGTTTTTGGTTTACGAACTTGCACATTATAGACCATCTAGGATGATTTCACATGAAATGGTGAAATCCGCTGTAGATTAACAGGAGGTGCATTTAGAATGAAGAAAGGTATTTTGGCTACGAAGGTCGGAATGACTCAGATCTTCAATGAGAATGGAGTTTTGACTCCGGTCACTGTACTTCAGGCAGGTCCTTGCTATGTAACACAGGTAAAGACGGTTGACAATGATGGATACAGTGCCGTACAGGTCGGTTTTGTTGATAAGAAGGATAAGGTTATCAGCAAGGATGCTACCGGCAAAAAAGAAATAAAGAGAGCGCACGGTGTAAATAAGCCGCTGCAGGGGCATTTTGCGAAAGCAGGTGTTTCCGGTAAGAGATATCTAAAAGAATTTAAGTTTGACAATGCTGAAGAGTACGAGCTTGGCCAGGAGATCAAGGCTGATATTTTTGAAGCTGGTGACAAGATTGATGTCAGTGGTACTTCAAAGGGTAAAGGTTTCCAGGGTGCTATTAAGAGACACGGACTTCACAGAGGTCCGATGGCGCATGGTTCTAAATTCCACAGACATGCCGGTTCTAATGGTGCTTGTTCCGATCCTAGCCGTGTATTTAAGGGCAAGAAGATGCCTGGACAGATGGGTGCTGTCAAAGTGACAGTCCAGAATCTTGAGATTGTCAGGGTTGATGCAGAGCAGAACCTGATTCTTGTGAAGGGTGCTGTGCCAGGACCTAAGAAAGCCTGCGTAATGTTAAAGGAAAGCGTAAAGGTTTGTAAATAATTCTTTTGGAAAGGAGGAACACACAGATGGCTAATGTATCTGTTTTTAATATGGAAGGCAGCGAAGTTGGAAAGATGGACTTAAGCGACAATGTATTTGCTGTCAAGATAAATGAACATTTAATGCATATGGCTGTTGTATTGCAGCTTGCAAACAAACGTCAGGGTACACAGAAGGCGAAGACGCGTTCTGAAGTGCGTGGAGGCGGTAAGAAACCTTGGAGGCAGAAAGGAACCGGCCATGCAAGGCAGGGTTCAATCAGAGCTCCACAGTGGAAAGGCGGCGGTGTTGTATTTGCTCCAACGCCAAGGGATTATTCTTTCAAGATGAATAGGAAAGAGAAGCAGTGTGCGATTAAGTCTGCACTGACATCCCGTGTTAATGAAGAGAAGTTTCTCGTTATGGATTCTCTTAAGTTTGATGAGATTAAGACAAAGAAGATGGTTGGCGTACTCAATGCATTAAAGGTAAATAAAGCATTGGTAGTGCTTGACGGCGAGGACAATGCAAATGTTGAACTTTCAGCAAGAAATATTGCCGGCGTGCGCGTAGTACCGTTTAACGCAATTAACGTATATGATATCTTAAAGTATGATACAGTTGTTATTACAAAGAATGCTGTATCCAAGATTGAGGAGGTGTACGCATAATGGCAGATTTAAAGTATTATGACATTATTCAGAAGCCGCTGATCACAGAGAAATCTATGACGGCTATGGAAGAGAAGAAGTACACATTTGCTGTACACCCAGATGCAACAAAGGCTCAGGTAAAGGAAGCAGTTGAGAAGCTTTTTGAAGGGACAAAGGTTGCAAAGGTTAATACAATGAACCGCAGCGGCAAGACACGCCGCCGTGGAAGGACAATAGGAAAAACTGCAAAGTCAAAGAAAGCAATTGTAAAGCTGACTGAGGACTCCAAAGAGATTGAGATTTTTGAAGGTCTATAGAAATAGTCAAAAAGTTAATATATGAATAACAATCTCTTTTGAGATTGAGATTTTTGAAGGTCTATAGGAATAGTCAAGGATTCAATATATGAATAACAATCTCTTACGAGATTGAGATTTTTGGGGGTCTATAGAAAAATATGCCGCGCGGAAAACCTATCGTGCGGATTATCGATTAAGATAAGTATTGAAAGGAGAAAATGTCATGGGAATTAAAACATTTAACCCATATACACCTTCTAGAAGGCAGATGACAGTTCTCGATAAGGTTGAGATTACTACGAATAAACCTGAGAAGTCACTGACAGTGTCATTAAAGAAGAAAGCCGGACGTAATGCACAGGGTAAGATTACTGTAAGGCATCGCGGTGGCGGTTGTAAAAGAAAATACAGAATTATTGATTTTAAAAGAAATAAAGACGGTATTCCGGCAACTGTTAAGACGATCGAGTATGATCCAAACAGAACAGCAAATATTGCATTGATCTCTTTCGCTGATGGACAGAAAGCATATATCCTTGCTCCTAATGGCTTGAAGGTTGGGCAGAAGGTTATGAATGGCCCGGATGCTGAAATTGAGGTTGGTAACTGCTTGCCGCTTGCAAATATTCCAGTTGGTACACAGGTTCATAATATTGAGCTTCATCCTGGAAAAGGTGGACAGCTTGTCCGTGCAGCAGGTAACAGTGCACAGCTTATGGCGAAAGAAGGAAAGTATGCGACACTGAGGCTTCCTTCTGGTGAGATGAGAATGGTGCCAATCGGCTGCCGTGCAACGATTGGTGTGATCGGTAATGGTGAACATGCACTTGTCAATATCGGTAAAGCAGGACGTAAGCGTAATATGGGAATTAGACCTACCGTCCGTGGTTCCGTTATGAACCCGAATGACCATCCACATGGTGGTGGTGAAGGAAAGGCTGGTATCGGCCGTCCAGGTCCTTGCACACCTTGGGGCAAGCCTGCACTTGGTCTGAAGACACGTAAAAAGAATAAGCAGTCAAATAAGATGATTATCAGAAGAAGAGACGGTAAAGCGTTAAACGTAAAATAATTATAAGGTTAGGGAGGCACATGAATGTTTTCTAGGCATTCATGTGTAAGTTAGGAATAGCCGAGTGAATTCGGCAGAATGGAGGATACAATGGCACGTTCATTAAAAAAAGGCCCTTTCGCTGATAAGAGCCTTCTGAAGAAGGTAGATGCTGCTGTAGCATCTGGCGATAAACAGGTTATCAAGACATGGTCCCGTCGTTCCACTATTTTCCCATCATTCGTTGGATTAACATTTGCAGTACATGATGGAAGAAAGCATGTACCTGTATATGTTACAGAAGACATGGTTGGACACAAGCTTGGTGAGTTCGTTGCTACCAGGACTTACAGAGGCCATGGCAAAGACGAGAAAAAGGGCAGGAAATAAAGTAAACGGTGTTACCGTAGAGAATAAACCGGAATTTGAAAGGAGGCTTCATCCATGGCAAAGGGACATAGATCTCAGATTAAGCGGGAGAGAAATGAGAACCAGAGAGAAACAAGACCTTCAGCAAAGTTATCTTATGCAAGAGTATCTGTTCAGAAGGCTTGTTATGTGTTAGATGCCATCAGAGGCAAAGATGTAGAAACAGCAATTGGTATTTTATCATATAATCCAAGATATGCTTCCAGCATTATTTTGAAATTATTACAGTCTGCAATTGCAAACGCAGAGAACAACAATGATATGAACCGCGAAGATTTATATATTGAAGAGTGTTTTGCAAATAAGGGACCGACAATGAAGAGAATCAGGCCAAGAGCACAGGGCAGGGCGTACCGCATTGAGAAGAGAATGAGCCATATCACTATTATTCTCAATGAGCGTTAATTGTTTATTTGGTCTATGAAAGGAGATTAAAATGGGACAGAAAGTTAATCCTCATGGTTTAAGAGTCGGTATTATCAGTGACTGGGATTCTAATTGGTATGCAGAAGACAAATTTGCAGACTATCTTGTAGAAGATTACAAGATCAGGGAATTTGTTAAGAAGAAATTATACAGTGCTGGTATCTCAAAAATTGAAATTGAGAGACCTACCGACAAGGTTAGAGTTATTATTCACACAGCAAAGCCTGGTTTTGTTATTGGTAAGGGCGGCGCTGAGATTGAGAATTTAAAGAGAGAGTTGTTAAAGGTGCTCGACCGCAAAGTTGCGCTTGATATTAAGATTATGGATATCAAGAATCCTGACAAGCATGCACAGTTAGTAGCTGAAAATATTGCGCAGCAGCTTGAGAACCGTGTGTCTTTCCGCCGTGCTATGAAGTCTGCTATGAGCAGAACATTGAAAACCGGCGCAAAGGGTATCAAAGCAGCATGCTCAGGTCGCCTTGGTGGAGCTGATATGGCTCGTACAGAGTTCTACAGCGAAGGTACAATCCCTCTTCAGACATTACGTGCTGATATTGATTATGGGTTTGCAGAGGCTGATACAACGTATGGTAAGATTGGTGTAAAAGTATGGGTATATAACGGAGAGGTACTTCCGGCCAAGAAGAATTCGAAAAAGGAAGGGAGCGATAAATAATGTTAATGCCAAAAAGAGTAAAGCACCGTAAGCAGTTCCGTGGCAGTATGAGAGGAAAAGCACTCAGAGGAAATAAGATTACAAACGGTGAATATGGTATTGTAGCGTTAGAACCAGCATGGATCAAGTCGAATCAGATAGAAGCTGCCCGTGTTGCCATGACTCGATATATTAAGCGTGGTGGTAAAGTTTGGATTAAGATTTTCCCAGATAAACCGGTAACAAAGACTCCTGCCGAGACTCGAATGGGTAAAGGTAAAGGTGCGTTGGAGTACTGGGTAGCAGTAGTAAAACCTGGTCGTGTTATGTTTGAGATTTCCGGCGTTTCAGAAGAGATTGCCAGAGAAGCTTTACGCCTTGCAACACATAAGTTGCCAGTGAAATGTAAAGTCGTATCTCGTGCAGATTTAGAAGGAGGTGCGGGCAGTGAAGAGTAAGCAGTTTATGGAAGAATTAAAGGGTAAGTCTGTTGCAGAATTAAATGAGGATTTAGTGGCAGCCAAAAAAGAACTTTTCAATTTAAGATTTCAGAACGCTACAAACCAGTTAGATAATACAAGCAGAATCAAAGAAGTTAAGAAGAATATCGCAAGAATTCAGACAGTGCTCGCAGCAGCACAGAACTAATTGATTCGTGATCATTTGTGGACGACATGGAAAGGAGGACACGATCGTGGAGAGAAATCTTAGAAAGACTCGTGTTGGCAAGGTTGTTAGTGATAAGATGGATAAGACAATCGTTGTTGCAGTAGTAGATAACGTGAAACATCCGCTTTATAATAAAATTATTAAGAGAACTTATAAATTAAAAGCTCATGATGAAGAGAATACATGTAAGATTGGTGACAGAGTAAGAGTTATGGAGACAAGGCCATTATCCAAGGATAAGAGATGGAGACTTGTTGAAGTAATTGAGAGAGCAAAATAATTTGGTTTCGTGGAAATATGGAGGTTAAGGCTGAAATATTTTCAGCCTGGCAAGTTTGTGCGCACACGCCAAACTTGATTTATGCACAAAAAACGTGTGCACATGGAGGTTAAATTATGATACAGCAAGAATCAAGACTGAAAGTAGCTGATAATACAGGTGCTAAAGAGCTTCTTTGTATCAGAGTTATGGGCGGCTCAACCAGAAGGTATGCTCATATTGGTGATGTTATCGTTGCTTCTGTCAAAGATGCAACACCAGGCGGTGTTGTAAAGAAGGGCGATGTTGTTAAGGCTGTTGTAGTCCGCACTGTGAATAAGACCCGCCGTCAGGATGGTTCCTATATCAGATTTGATGAGAATGCAGCAGTAATTATCCGTGAAGACAAGACACCAAGAGGAACCCGTATCTTTGGACCAGTCGCTAGGGAATTAAGAGACAAGCAGTTCATGAAAATCGTTTCATTAGCACCAGAAGTGTTATAAGGAGGTGTCATTGTGGCAACTAACAAAATTAAGAAAGGCGATACAGTTAAGGTAATCGCTGGTAAAGATAAAGGTAGAGAAGGCAAAGTAACATCTGTCAAGAACGGCAAGCTTGTAATCGAGGGAATTAATCAGGTTACAAAGCATACAAAGCCAAGCCAGGCAAACCCACAGGGGGGAATCGTACAGCAGTCTGCTCCTATCGATGCATCTAATGTTATGTATGTCAGCAAAGGAAAAGTTACACGCATCGGTTTTAAATTTGAGGACGGAAAAAAAGTGCGTTATGCAAAAGCAACTGGCGAAGTAATTGACTAATTTTGGAAAGGAGGCATATTAATTTGACTCGTTTAAATGAAACTTATCAGAATGAAATCGTAGATGCTATGATGAAAAAGTTTAGTTATAAAAACGTTATGCAGGTGCCTAAGCTTGCAAAAATCGTAGTCAATATGGGTATCGGTGAGGCAAAAGAGAATTCCAAGGTTCTTGATGCTGCTATGGCTGAGCTGGAGATTATCACTGGCCAGAAACCTGTTGCGACAAAGGCTAAGAAGTCTATCGCTAACTTTAAGTTAAGAGAGGGTATGCCGATTGGCTGCATGGTAACTTTAAGGGGCGACAAGATGTATGAATTTTTTGACCGTCTCGTAAATCTGGCACTGCCACGCGTGCGTGACTTCAGAGGGGTAAACCCGAATGCATTTGATGGAAGAGGCAACTACGCACTTGGAATCAAGGAGCAGTTGATTTTCCCGGAAATTGAGTATGATAAAGTAGACAAGGTCAGAGGTATGGATGTAGTTGTTGTTACAACTGCGGAAACTGATGAAGAGGCTCGTGAATTATTAACACAGTTCGGTATGCCTTTCAAAAAATAAGGAGGGAATTTCATGGCTAAGACTTCTATGAAGGTAAAGCAGCAGCGCAAAGCAAAATTCTCTACAAGAGAATACAACCGCTGCAGAATTTGTGGGCGTCCACATGCTTATTTAAGAAAATACGGAATTTGCAGAATCTGCTTCCGTGAGTTAGCTTATAAAGGACAGATTCCAGGCGTGAAGAAAGCAAGCTGGTAAGGAGGTATAACTAAGATGATGACGAGCGATCCTATTGCAGATATGCTTACAAGAATCCGTAATGCGAACACTGCAAAGCATGATACAGTAGATGTACCTAGCTCAAAAATGAAGATTTCTATCGCAGAGATCCTCTTAAAAGAAGGTTACATCAAGAAATTTGATATGATTGACGTTGATGGAATCAGCATGATTCATATTACATTGAAGTATGGTGTAGATAAGAATGACAAGATTATCTCAGGCTTAAAGAGAATCTCTAAGCCAGGTCTTCGTGTTTATGCCGGAAAAGATGAGCTTCCACGTGTTCTCGGTGGTCTGGGCATTGCAATTGTTTCAACAAACAAGGGTGTTATGACTGACAAGGAAGCAAGAAAAGAAAATGTAGGCGGCGAGGTACTTGCATTTATCTGGTAATATCGGTAAGTGTTGCTTCGTTCATTAAAGGAAATATGGAGGTGTACGGCATGTCACGAATCGGAAGAATGCCTATCGCGATACCAGCAGGAGTTACTGTTGATATTGCAGAAAATAATAAAGTGACTGTAAAAGGACCGAAGGGAACTCTGGAAAGAGTGCTTCCTGCGGAAATGGAAATTAAGAAGGAAGGCGAGGAAATTACAGTTTCCCGTCCAAGTGATATAAAGAAGATGAAATCTTTGCATGGTCTGACCAGAACTCTGATCAACAACATGGTGATTGGTGTAACAGAGGGCTTTATGAAGGAGCTTGAAGTAAACGGTGTTGGATACAGGGCACAGAAAAAAGGAAAGACATTAGTTCTTTCTCTTGGATATTCCCATCCGGTAGAGATGGAGGATCCAGAAGGTCTTGAAGTAACTGTAGAGGGACAGAATAAGATTATTGTAAAGGGTATCGATAAGGAAAAGGTTGGCCAATACGCTGCTGAAATCAGAGAGAAAAGAGCTCCGGAACCTTATAAGGGCAAGGGTATCAAGTATGCTGATGAAGTTATTAGACGTAAAGTTGGTAAGACAGGTAAAAAATAATTAAAGGAGTGAAATACGATGATTAAAAAACAGTCAAGAGCAGAAGTTCGTGTGAAAAAACACATGAAAATTCGTAATCGTCTTTCCGGCACTGCCGATAGACCACGTTTAGCTGTATTTAGAAGTAATAATCATATGTACGCTCAGATTATTGATGATACGGCCCAGAATACTTTAGTTTCAGCATCCACCCTTCAGAAAGAAGTTAAGGATGGCCTGGCAAAGACAAACAATGTTGAGGCAGCTTCCAAACTTGGCGAAGTGATCGCAAAGAGAGCATTGGATAAAGGAATTAATACAGTTGTCTTTGACAGAGGCGGTTTCATATATCAGGGTAAGATTAAAGCTTTAGCAGAAGCAGCAAGGGAAGCGGGACTGCAGTTCTAGGATGTTCTGTTTCGGGGATTTATAAATATTTTAGGAGGAAAACAACTCATGAAACGTGCAATTATTGATACTAGCAATTTAGAGCTAGAAGATAATGTGGTAACGATTAAGCGTGTAACCAAAGTTGTTAAAGGTGGACGTAATATGAGATTTACTGCATTAGTAGTAGTTGGCGATAAAAACGGACATGTGGGCGTAGGTCTTGGTAAGGCTACTGAGATTCCAGAAGCTATCCGCAAGGGCAAAGAAGATGCTACTAAGAAATTAGTGCAGGTTCCTATGGATGATAATGGAAGCGTACCTCATGATTATACAGGCAAGTTTGGAAGTGCTTCCGTTTTAATCAAGCAAGCTCCAGAAGGTACAGGTATCATCGCTGGTGGTCCTGTCCGTGCCGTACTTGAGCTTGCAGGATACAAGAATATTCGTACAAAGTCTCTTGGTTCTAATAATAAGCAGAATGTTGTACTCGCAGCGATTGAAGGTCTTAAGCATTTAAAGACTCCAGAAGAGGTTGCTAAGGCCCGTGGAATTTCTGTAGAAGAGGTTTTGGGCTAATCGGAAAGGATGGAATCGAATTATGGCAGATAAGTTAAAAGTTACTTTAGTAAAGTCTACAATTGGTGCCATTCCGAAGCATCGCAAAACGGTTGAAGCTTTGGGCTTAAGAAAGATCAGGCAGGAGGTTATTCTGCCAAATAACGATGCTGTTAAAGGGATGGTCTGGCATGTAAGACACCTTGTAAAGGTTGAGGAAATCTAAGGACGGAATAAATAGGAAACGCGGTGTGGAAATTCAAGTGTTGTGCTTGAATTCCCCTACGGCGTTTTTTCAGATATTTACAAAAAAGACTAGCCAAGCAGCAGCCTTTTATGTTATTATATTGATTTGTAGCGAGGGCAGGGGGCTTTCAGCGAGAAAGCAGGTTTATGCCCGTTAGTGATTTTGGCTGGCAGATGCGTTCAGCCGTATATGTAGGAGGTAAAACAATGGATTTATCAACATTGAAGCCGGCAAATGGCTCAAAGACAGAAAGATTTAGGAAAGGCCGCGGACATGGTTCAGGAAACGGCAAGACAGCAGGTAAGGGACACAAGGGACAGAAGGCTCGTTCCGGTGCTCCACGTCCAGGTTTTGAAGGTGGACAGCTTCCACTTTACATGCGTCTTCCTAAGAGGGGATTTACAAACATCAACTCAAAGGAAATTGTTGCATTTAATGTGGACAAGTTAGAGAAATTTAATGATGGTGATGTTGTAACGATTGATGCACTGTTAGAAAAAGGAATTATCAGCAATCCGAAGGATGGAGTTAAGGTACTCGGAAACGGAGAATTAACTAAGAAGCTTACTGTTCAGGTAAATGCATTCAGTAAGAGTGCTGTCCAGAAGATTGAAGCTCTTGGTGGAAAAGCTGAGGTGATTTAAGGATGTTTGAAACAGTCCGTAATGCATTTAAGATTAAGGATCTCCGCAAGAAGATCCTGTACACCTTCATGGTGCTTATCGTTGTGCGTATTGGTTGTCAGCTTCCAGTACCGGGTGTAGATGCATCTGTTATCTCAAGGTTTTTCGAGGAACACAATTCGCTGGATTTCTTTAACCAGTTGACTGGTGGTTCTTTTTCGCAGATGTCAATTTTTGCACTGAATATTACACCATATATCACATCTTCCATTATCTTACAGCTTCTTACGATTGCAATTCCGCGTCTGGAGGAGCTTCACAAAGATGGTGAAGAGGGAAGAAAGAAAATTGCTGAATATACAAGATATGTATCCATTGCACTGGCTATTATTGAAAGTGCAGCAATGGCGATTGGATTTGGCAATGCAGGGTATCTGACAGAGGGTGTGTCTTTCACATCAATCTCTGTTATCATCGTATCCCTGTCAGCAGGTTCTGCGGTTCTTATGTGGCTTGGTGAGCAGATTACAGAAAAGGGAGTAGGAAATGGTATTTCTATCATCCTGCTCTACAATATTGTTTCTCGTATACCAGAGGATATGACAGCATTATATGAGAAGTTCGTATCTGGTGCGTCAAATGTGACCAATGGTCTATTAGCAGCCCTGGTTATTCTCGCCGTTATTATTGGCACTATTGTATTTATTATCATTCTTTCTGATGGTGAGAGAAGGATTAATGTACAGTATTCTAAGAAGACGCAGGGAAGAAAGTTGATTGGCGGACAATCTTCGCATATTCCGTTAAAGGTAAATACGGCGGGAGTTATTCCGGTAATCTTTGCAGGTTCTTTGTTCCAGATGCCGATTGTAATTGCTGGCTTTGCTGGAGTTCAGCCAGCTTCTGGAGATGGCACATCGCTTGGGCAGAAGCTATTAAAAGTATTGAACCAGAATGCATGGTGTAATTTTGAGAGTTTTGGTGAGTTTAAGTATACATTGGGATTAGTGATCTATGTATTACTATTAATCTTCTTTGCTTATTTCTACACATCAATTACTTTCAATCCACAGGAAGTTTCTATGAATATGAAGAAGCAGGGTGGTTTTATACCAGGTATCCGTCCAGGTAAGCCAACTATTGAGTATTTAACGAAGGTTTTGAATAGCATTGTCTTTATCGGTGCAATTGGCCTTGCGATTGTAGCAATTATACCAATCTTCTTCTCAGGCGCATTTGGCGCAGATGTTTCTTTCGGTGGGACATCCCTTATCATTATCGTGGGTGTTGTACTGGAAACATTAAAGCAGATTGAGTCTCAGATGTTAGTTCGTCACTACCGCGGATTTATCAGTGATTAATCAAACGAAGTATTTGATACGATATATGCAATGTTGAATAAAAGAGAGATGTTCCGGCTGGAGCATCTCTCTTTTAGATATAAAAGTGTTATAATTATGATGATTGAAGAATGCCTCTATCATTTTTGTGGAGTAAATTGCGTATTTTGCCCTTTTTGGCATTAATAGAATTTTTCCATGAAAGACTGCATTTTCATTGGTTTGGAATAATAATATCCTTGTATGCTGTACACAGGATATTGCCGAATAAAGTCGATCATTTCCTTTGTCTCAAGTCCCTCACAGCAGACATGTACATCCAGTTTTTGGGCACAATTTGTAATTGCCTCAACAATTGCCTGGTTTGCCTCGTTCGTCTGAATATCTATAATAAATCCACGGTCGATTTTTATGGTGTTGACTGGAAGTTCACTTAAAAGGATTAATGAGGAAAATCCGGTTCCAAAATCATCTACTGCAATCTTAATCCCAAATGATTTTAGGGAATCAATCTGCTGGCGCAGATACCGTTTATCCAACTGACGGCATCGTTCGGTCAGTTCAAGACAGAGATTAGCAGGGGGATATCCCGTCTCTTTCAATATATTCTTGACGGCATCCAAAAAGCTTAAACGGGAAAGTTGGGTATATGCGACATTGACATTTAGGACAAAATTAGGGTACTTGTCTAATAACTTTTTCCCTTCTGTAACAGCCTGTTTTAAGATCCAGTTCCCAAGGTCGTAGAAGCTTGGGTCGTTTTCCAGGCGTGGGATAAAAAGTCCTGGCGGTACTTCGCCAAAAGGAGGCTTATACCAGCGCAAAAGTGCTTCTGCACCTACAAGTTCTTCATTTTCTGCACCGATGATTGGCTGGAAACAGAGATAGTATCCATCGCACTGATTGAGTATACTTTTGCGGAGTGCATCTAATAGTTCTAGATTTTTTCGGTTATCGTTAAGCAACTTATTATCAAAGAAGACTAATTCACCATGGTGTTCATGTTTTGACTGTTCTAGGGCATATTTAGCATTTGCCTGGACAGAATATTCGTCATACTCTCCATGATAATCAATAGCTCCACCTGATATGCTTACAGAGATTCTTACATTGTCAATAAATAGGGTGTGTTTTCCGGCGTGCTGTATTCTGGAATACAAGGCTTCTGCCTCGGTAGTGCTGCATTTTGGCAAGATGCAGGCAAAGCGCACGCCGTCCATGCGGTAGATACTTCCACTGCCACGCACCATCTCCAACATAATATTTCCTAATTCGCGCAAAACTCTGTCGCCAAAGGAGTAGCCATAAATTGCATTGATATCTGAAAAGTTCGTGACTCCAAGCATCAGGATAATATGTGGAATACCTGTGTTTCGGATAGAACGGGTTTCCTGCCAGAATTCATAAATATTATAGAGATTTGTAGTGGCGTCTATGTTATCCATAATACCATGATTTTCAATAGCTCCGACAAATAAATCCGGTTTGCCATTTTCGCCCTTTAAAACGACTCCCTGGCAGGTACAAGTGACATACTCCCCTTCTTTATTTTTGGCTCGGTAGTCTAGATCATGCCGGCTCTTTTTTCCTGTAAAGACGTCCTCAATATCTTTAAAATACGTATCACGGTCCGCAGGATGAATGTGGCTTCCCCATAGTTCGCCTGCATTATCAAAATATTCTCCAGGAAGCCCAAAATAATCCACAGCGTTTTTCGACCATCTGGATATACCAGTTTGCATATTGCAGATATATATGTAGCGGCGTTTGGAAGTTTCTGAAAATCCATCAAAAATGCGGCTATCTAGTTCGGTTTTATCGAATTCGTCCCTTTCCAATATCATCACCCTCCTTAAAAACTATCTTAAGAATATAATAGCACTAATGCCAGATAATTCCTAGTAGAAAAATAAGTTTTTCAGCAAGGTATTTATTTCCGCGAAGCAACGAGCCAAGCGCGAGCTTGCTCGCATTTGGCGACTGCCGCGAGGGTCAAATACCCCGCCCCTCTGGGGCGAACTTGCTAAAAAGAAGCTAAGTCATGCCCTGTTGCTTGCAGCGGGGTATTTGACTAAGTTGTTACAATTCATGGACATTCAAAGATCATGTGTAAAACCGTCCGGCTATGCCATCTTTTATAGTTGCGGATTAAAAGTATATAGCTTTTTCATATTTGATGGATGGGAAGGCCCAGCAAGAAGCCAAATACAAAGAATAAATGCAAATACTCCAAAATATTCCATTGTTTTACCCCCGATATTCTTCTATAATTGCTGCCACTTCATTTAGAAAACGTCTCATTTCCTCCTCTGTGCCAATAGAAATACGAAGATAGTTATCAATTCGCGGAGCAGAAAAATGGCGGACAAATATATGTTTTTCGCGCAATTTATCAAAAATAACCTGAGCGGGAACTCTATCATGGGTTGCGAAAATAAAGTTTGTCATAGAATCGCCAAAAGTAAATCCAAGTCTAATCAGTTCTCTTTTGACCCACTCACGGGTTGCAATGACTTTTTTCTTTGTCTGCTCAAAATAATCAGTATCCGTAATTACTGCGGCGCCAATCTCAACAGATAGCCTGGTCATAGGATAACTGTTAAATGAATATCTTACATCGTTTAAGGCGGAGATTAATTCTTCACTCCCAAAAGCATGGCCAATCCTCATTCCAGCAAGGGAGCGGGATTTTGAATAGGTTTGGACAATCAGGACATTGTCATATTTTTGGATCAAATTTAAGGCTGTCTGGCTGCTAAAATCCACATACGCTTCGTCAATAATTACCACGACATCCTGATTATGCTGTATAATATCTTCCAGTGCATTGATGCTTTGGGCAATTCCAGTTGGTGCATTTGGATTAGCGATAATTACGCCGCCATTTTCACGATAATAATCGGAAGGGACGATTTCAAATTTATCGTTGAGTGGAACTTTTTCATAAGGGATCCGAAATAATTCTGCCCAGACATCATAAAAGGAATAGGTAATGTCTGCAAATAGAATCGGCTTTTTCGAATTAAAAAATGCCATAAATGCAATCGCGAGTACATCATCTGATCCAACACCTACAAATACCTGGCTATTTTTTACGTTATTGTAATCGGCTATAGCCTGGACAAGCCTGGATGATGCGGGGTCTGGATATAGCCGGAGCTTGCTCTCGTCAAAATGTTCCATAACCTCTCGTACTTTAGGGGATGGAGGGTACGGGTTTTCATTTGTGTTTAATTTAATCATATCCGGAAAATCAGGCTGTTCTCCTGGGACATAAGGTTCTATTTTTCTTAAATTATCTCTCCAGTTACTCATAATTTGTACCGAGCCTCAAGTGAAAATCTTTATATTTTCACTTGAGGCGCAAACACAAAGGGTGAAAGATATGTGTTTGCATTTTGTCCTTCCTTCTTTTTTTCTTTCACCTTTCTCATTATTTCTTTCATTAGTCATTGTTGCAGTGTACACAACATGCTTCGTTACTCTGCAGTGGGGTATTTGACTCTTTCAAGCCATGGCTTCAGCGAGTTTTTCAAAGGATGCAAAGGAACGTTTTAACATAGTTTGATCAACACAGTACGCGATGCGTACATATCCTGGGCACATAAAGGCGCTCCCTGGCACAAAAAGCAGATTAAATTCCTTTGCTTTAGCCACGAAAGCATTGTCATCCTGATTTGGTGTTTTTACCCACATATAAAATGCACCTTCCGGTTTTGCACATTCAAAACCAAGTGTTGTCAATTTTTGATATAACAGCTTTCGGTTTGTATCATATGTTGTAATGTCGGTTGTTTCATTCAAGCATTCTGCAACTGCAAGCTGCTGTAAGGATGGTGCATTAACAAATCCAAGAATCCTGGTTGCAATGGTTGCCGCATTTACCAGATTTTCAAAATCATCCGCTTCTCTTGGAATCACAAGATAGCCAATACGTTCTCCTGGAAGGGACAGGGATTTGCTGTAGGAATACCCTACAATTGTATTCTTATAATATTTTGTCAGATATGGGACTTTGACACCGTCATAGGCCAATTCACGGTAAGGCTCATCTGAGATTAAATAAATTGCTGTTCCAAATTTATTTTGTTTTTCCTCCAAAATCTTGGCCATTTTTATGATTGTTTCTTCAGAGTAAACTACCCCAGTAGGGTTATTTGGCGTATTTACAATTACCGCTTTTGTTTTTTCTGTAATCTTACTAGCGAATTCTTCCAAATTTGGCTGGAAACTTGGGATATTAGGGGATATTGCTACCATTATCCCATCGTAATTTGCTACATAATTATTATATTCTCCAAAATAAGGGGCAAATGCGATTACTTCATCACCGGCATCTAGAATTGTCTTTAAGATTACGTTTAGGCCGCCGGCAGCCCCCACAGTCATGATAATATTCATTTTATCAAAATTTGTCTCGAATTTCTGGTTGAGCGACATAGCAACTGCCTCACGCACCTCTTCATGTCCTGCATTATTCATATATCCATGTATTTTATTTGGAGGAAGCTTATTTAATATCTTAATGATGTGTTCCTTTACTGCCAATGGTGGTTCTACACTTGGATTTCCTAAACTAAAATCAAAGACATTTTCTGCCCCATATAGAGATGCCAGGCGTTTACCTTCCTCAAACATAGCTCTGGTAACAGAACTACCCTCTACATATTTTAACATTCTTTTTGCAATCATTATTATCAATCCTTCCTTAAATCCGTCCATACCTCTTGACTCTGGCATCATAATAATAGCATAATAAAATGTTGGGGTCAAAAGACATTTTGTCTATTTTCTGAAATTAGCCGTGAAGGGAGACATTAGATTAACAAAAATTTATTTTTTTTTTTTGCAAAAAGGGCTTGCTTTTTTTGGTTTTTTTTGATATTATACCAATGTTGCTGTTGAAGCATTAGAAATAAGCGCGATTAGCTCAGCTGGCAGAGCACCTGACTCTTAATCAGGGTGTCCAGGGTTCGAACCCCTGATCGCGCACTTTTGTATTTTCGGTGGTTGTAAGTAAGGATATATCATAAAATTTAAAGAGTTTGTTATTTGTTAGGACTATTTTTTGATAGTTCTTTTTTTGTTCTCTTTATTTCCGCGAAGCAACGAGCCAAGCGCGAGCTTGCTCGCATTTGGCGACTGCCGCGAGGGTCAAATACCCCGCCCCTCTGGGGCGAACTTGCTAAAAAGAAGCTAAGTCATGCCCCGTTGCTTGCAGCGGGGTATTTGACTTTTGTTAAGAAAAGCACTTAGAAAAAATCTGCTGTTCCGGTTACATCCCCGTATAACTGAATCCCCGCATTGGAAAGCGCTGCCTAGGTACCGCCGCCGATACCGCCACAGATAAGCATGTCAATTTCTGTCTGTGTCAGAAAAATAGAGGAAAAAGGCCACACCTTGCTCCGTGTTCTTTATACAATAGGCCATACTGTGTAGGTCGAGAATTGTCTTGACAATATATAGCCCCAGGCCGCTTCCACCAGTTGTTTTGCTCCTTGATCTGTCTGTCCGATAAAACGGCGTGAACATATGAGGAAGGTCCGTCTCTGGAATAGACACCCCAGTATTTTGAATAACGAGGGCAGTTGCATTTTCACAGGATTGTAAGGATATAAAGACATCTTCACCGCAGGGAGAATGTCGAACTGCATTTCCAAGAATATTAGATAGGGCCTTATTCCAAAGGTTTGGATTGACAAATAAAACTACATCGGTACTGATATTTTGGTGTATCCTAATTTTCTTATCCTGCGCAAAAGGCAAAATGGCCTGTACTGTGTTGTTTGTGGTTTGTTTTAGTGAAATCTCCTGCAAGGTATTTTGTAAATCCATGCTTTCCATTTTGGAGATGGTAATAATCTCTTTTACAAGTTGCTCTATCGTTTCGGATGATTTTAGCGCTTCAGGCAGGTATTTATCATGATTTCGATAATCACCATATCCCAAAATCATATTTTCGATTTGTCCTTTTAAGATGGTCAGCGGAGTTTTCAACTCGTGGGATACTGCTGCAAAAAAGTTTCTTCGTTGTTCTTCTAACGATTTGAATTTTTCCACATCATCTTTCAGCTGATTGTTTGCATTTGTTAATTCTTTCATTGTTTCTTGTAATTGGTCTGCCATTGTATTAAGACTGGAGGCAAGTACGCCAATCTCATCATTGCTCTCAATATCACATTTCCAAGTCATGTCAAGTGATGTCATTCGTTTAGAGATTTGGCTAATCTTTGCAATGGGGGTGACAATAACCTTGCTGCAAATAAAGGCACTTAAAAAGGACAGCAAAAGTATCATTGCGAGAATGGCTGGTAAGAAGCGTAGCATAAGAATCGAAATGAGATCTGCTGTTTTTGATGTAGAAGATATCACAAGTGCGTATTCTACTTCACTATTTGAGAAAGTAACGGTTGTTGCAATACTTGATGTCGAAACCATGAAGTTCTCTGATTTGATTTCACCGAAGCTTAAGGTTTCATTTTCATCATTTAAGATAGCTATCGAGTTGTTTTGAATGCAAAAATTATAGATTTCTTTTACTGCATCCTCGTAACACATATTCTGTAATTTTGATACGAGAATTTGTGTGTTGGTATCTAATTGTTTGTTTGAGGTAATTTGATACTGTTTGGGAAGGACGGTAAATACAATTCCATAAATCAATACACTGCAAATCGTAAGGGCAGAAAAGACCCACAAAAACACCTTTATACTTAAACTGTTTCTAATCTTCTTTCGCAATTCTATATCCCACCCCCCTGACTGTTTCGATATAATCTACATTTAATTTTTTGCGTAAATTCATGATGTGGAAGTTCACACCTTTTTCATCCCCCGCAAAGTCATAGCCCCAAACGAGATTTAGCAGGTCGTCCCTTGTAAAAACACGTCCCCTGTTTTTTAGGAATAGCAATAATATCTCAAACTCCAAGTGGGTCAGTGCTACTTCGCTTCCAGAGATAGTAACCTTGCGTTCTGTTTCACTCAAAGTGATTTCTCTATAACGGATCGTGTCTGACACTATATCCAAAGATGCCCGCCGCAAAAGGGCTTCCACACGCTTTAATACGAGCTTGATAGAAAATGGTTTTGTAATATAGTCATCCGCCAGTTTGTCAAAGCCTTTAATCTGGTCCTCTTCTGTGTCAAGTGCGGTTAAAAGAACGATGGGAATTTGTGACTCCTGTCGTATCATTTCACACACAGTATATCCATCAATTTTTGGCAGCAAGATATCCAGTAAAACGAGATCGAAATCCCTTTCTCGAAATGTACGGATACCCTCCAGCCCATCTGATGCAGTAGTAACGTTATATCCGGCAAAGGTGAGTGGTTCAGACAATATTTTCTGTATTGCCTTCTCATCTTCAATAATTAAAATCTTCTTGTCCATAGAAAAAACCTCCAAATAAATTATACGGAGCCTTTATTAGTTTTTGGTTAGTTTTGAAATTTCTTTCATCTATCTGTATTTTTTGCTCAGGCAATCCCGGATGAGATGTAGTTTATCTCCGAAGAAATTGGTATATACAAGCTTTGTACCATTATATTATACATCACATATCGTTTGTTTTTGATGTTTTTTTCAATTAGCAAGCGGATTGAAAGAAATGGACAGTTAAGGAAGGATTCTTCATAGATGTTGGCTACTAAAAATCCCTGAAATATCGGGAAAAATTGGTATAAGTAAATTTCTTATACAAATTAGCACTCACCTATTGACAGTGCTAACAATAAGTGATATAACATATGCAAGAACTAAGGAAGAGGACAAAAAATCAATTCGAATCCCAAGTTCCCAAAATCAATTGTTAATGTAGGAACACATTTTATTGAAGGAGGAATGACTTATGTTAATGCCTAGTATTTTTGGAGAGAACTTATTTGATGATTGGATGGACTTTTCATTTCCGAATATTGAAAAAGCCCTGTATGGAAAGCAGACACAGAATGTAATGAAAACAGATGTGAAAGAGACAAGTCAAGGGTATGAGATGGATATTGATTTGCCAGGCTTTAAAAAGGAAGATGTTACTGCAAAATTGGAGAACGGATACTTGACAATTCAGGCTTCCAAAGGTCTTAATAGGGATGAAAAAGACGAGGAAGGGAAATATATCAGGAGAGAGCGGTATTCTGGCAGCATGAGCCGCAGCTTTTATGTAGGGGAAGGAGTGCAGCAGGAGGATATCCGTGCTAAGTTTGAAGACGGTATTTTGAAACTGACAGTGCCAAAGATGGATAAAAAGGCATTAGAAAACAAACATTATATTCCAATAGAAGGATAAAAAAGGGTACAGAATACGCTTGTACCCTGGCAAAAACGCTAAAAGAACTTTAGTTCTTTGCGTTTCTTGTTGGCACACTACTATGTTGCGGGCAGCTTCATATAAGTGAAACAGCAGCGTTTTAAGATATTATCTTAAAACGCTGTAGTTATTCATTTTAGAATAGTAATATTGGAATCAAAAGGTATTTTGTGGGAATAAATCAGTGTAATGTGTCTGTTGGATCACAGGGAAATGTGCTATAAATTGTAATTGGCAAAGAGAATGGAGGGGAGAGATATGAACATTAGTCGTTTTACACAAAAGTCTCAAGAAGTATTGCAGGATATTGAGAAAGTGGCAATGGATTATGGGCATCAGGAAATTGGACAGGAACATTTGTTAGTTTCTTTAATGAATGTGGAGGATAGCCTAATCAGGAAACTGATTGAGAAGATGGGGATTGAGCCGGAAGTGTTTTTGGCACAGGTCGAAGGGCTTTTGAATAAACGCCCTAAGGTTCAGGGCGGGGATCTCCATATTGATAAATATTTAAATGAGGCGTTGATTTACGCGGAGGATGAAGCAAAGAGGATGGGTGATGAATATGTTTCAGTAGAACATCTATTCCTTAGTATGCTGGCACATCCAAGTAAGGAGATAAAAGCCTTTTTGAAGGATTGTGCGATTACGAGGGAGCGTTTTCTGCAGGTTTTATCGCAGGTACGCGGCAATCAGCGTGTGACAAGTGACAATCCAGAGGCAACTTATGATACTCTGGAAAAGTATGGTTCTGACCTGGTGGAGAGAGCAAAGGAGGGAAAGTTAGATCCAGTAATTGGACGCGATGATGAGATTCGTAATGTTGTCAGGATTCTTTCTAGAAAGACAAAAAATAATCCAGTGCTAATCGGGGAACCAGGCGTAGGAAAGACAGCTGCAGTGGAAGGGCTGGCACACCGTATTGTGAAGGGGGATGTCCCAGAGGGCCTAAAGGACAAGAAAATTTTTGCACTTGATATGGGGGCATTGGTGGCAGGTGCAAAATATCGCGGTGAATTTGAAGAGCGGTTAAAGGCTGTCCTGGAGGAAGTAAGGAAGAGTGAGGGGCAGATTATTCTTTTTATAGATGAACTTCATACTATTGTCGGGGCTGGAAAGACGGAAGGTGCAATGGATGCCGGGAATATGCTTAAGCCTATGCTTGCACGCGGTGAACTGCACTGTATTGGGGCAACTACCTTGGATGAATACCGCATGTATATTGAAAAAGACCCAGCACTGGAGCGGCGTTTTCAGCCGGTTATGGTCAATGAGCCGACCGTAGAAGACACTATTTCAATTTTACGTGGACTAAAAGACCGCTATGAGGTGTACCACGGTGTGAAGATTACGGATGCCTCACTTGTGGCGGCAGCCTCTTTGTCAAACCGTTATATCTCTGACCGTTTTTTGCCGGATAAAGCAATTGACTTGGTAGATGAGGCGTGCGCTATGATTAAAACGGAGCTTGACAGTATGCCGGCAGAGCTTGATGAAACACGGCGCAAAATTATGCAGATGGAGATTGAAGAAGCTGCACTAAAGAAAGAAACAGATCATCTTTCAAAAGAGCGATTGGAAAACCTGCAAAAAGACTTAGCGGAACTTAGGGATGGATTTAATGCAAAAAAGGCACAGTGGGATAGCGAGAAAGCGTCTGTGGATCAAGTAAATAAGATTAAAGAACAGATTGATGAGATGCATACACAGATGGATGCTGCAAAGCGTGATTATGATTTAAATAAGCTTGCTGAGATTCAGTATGGAAGACTGCCGGAGCTGCAAAAACAGTTAGAGGCAGCGGAAAGCAAGGCAAAGGGGGAAAACCGCACACTGGTTCAGGAAAGTGTGACAGATGAGGAGATTGCTAAAATTATATCCCGCTGGACGGGGATTCCGGTGGCAAAACTTTCTGAAGGGGAGCGGGAGAAAACGCTTCATTTGGAGGAGGAACTGCATAAGCGTGTGATTGGGCAGGAAGAAGGTGTGCAGTTAGTCTCAGAAGCGATTTTACGTTCAAAAGCAGGGATTAAAGACCCGTCAAAGCCGATTGGATCTTTTCTGTTTTTGGGACCGACAGGAGTCGGCAAGACGGAACTTGCAAAGACGTTAGCGGCGAGCCTTTTTGACGATGAAAATAATATGGTGCGCATTGATATGAGTGAGTACATGGAGAAATACAGCGTGGCAAGGTTAATCGGTGCGCCTCCGGGATACGTTGGGTATGAGGAGGGCGGACAGCTCACAGAAGCAGTGCGAAGAAAACCATATTCGGTTGTACTTTTTGATGAAATTGAAAAAGCGCATCCAGATGTTTTTAATGTATTGCTGCAGGTGCTAGATGATGGGCGTATCACCGATTCACAGGGGAGAACGGTTGATTTTAAAAATACGATTATTATCTTAACCTCAAATATTGGTTCAACATATTTATTGGAAGGAGTTGACAGAGAGGGGAATATCAGTGATACGGCAAGAGAGGAGACGATGGCGGATTTGCGTGCAAGTTTCCGGCCAGAATTTTTGAACCGTTTAGATGAGATTATATTGTTTAAACCTTTGACGAAGGCGAATATTTCAGGCATTATCTCTATTTTGGTGCAGGAATTAAATGAGCGTTTGCGGGAAAAAGAATTAAAGGTAGAACTGTCAGAGAAAGCGATAAACTTTATTGCACAGGAAGCATATGAGCCGGCATTTGGTGCAAGGCCGCTGAAGCGTTATCTGCAGAAAAATGTTGAGACATTGTTAGCAAAGAAGATTCTTGGAGGGGATGTAGGGATGGGGGATGTTCTCTGCATTGATGAATCGGAAGGAAGATTGTATATCAGATAATTTAGGCACATATCTCACTACATTTGTAGTGGGATGTGTGCTTTTAAATTGAGAATTATAGAGATTCTGATTTTTATAGAATAGATTAAATATAATACCTATCTCTTAAAAATGCTTGATACAAATTTTTTGAGTCTGCCCCAAAGTGATTTGTTGTTTTGCTCATAGCGGTTTAAATAAAGATGATATTCGCTCCGGTATTCAGATGGAACAACGTCTTGTGCATTTGCAAATGTCAAATAATATTTGGCGGCCAGCTTTGGTTGGTTTGTCATGTGATAGCAATGTGCCAGCAACGTTTTTCCATAATTGGACTGTTCACAGACCGCCAGTCCTTTCTTAGCGGGTTCAATTGCTTTGCTGTATTCCTCCATTTTAATATAGAGGAGGGCTAGATCAAAGTATCGGTTCCCAAGGGTATTGTGGTTTTTGGAAGTTTCCGGTATAGAAAGCTCAATTACTTTGTTAAGGCAAAGAAGAGCCTCCTTAAACAGATCAGGGCATACATCGACTGCTTCCTCTAAATCTGTCCAAAATGCCCAATAAGTATCATAGCGGTCAGGTTCCTTTTCGATTGCACGATAGAAGTAATCAACTGATTTTTGGATAGTTTCGGTATCTTCCGAATCGGCATACATAAGAATATATTCTGCCGCCAGTGAGAGTACCTTTGCAGTTCCGCCGGTGCGTTCAATAAAACGTTCTAGTGCAGCGATACTTTCATCTGTATGCCCGGCGGTGGATAAAAAGTTCCAGAGGCCACAGCTATAATCTTCCTTATCCAGAAGTTCAATCGCTTTATTATAATATTCCAGAGTTTTTTCCTCATTGGCAAGGGTTTTGGAACGGGTGGCAGTTCTGGTAGCCAGGTCATTTCCAAAAAGTAATTCGGCTGTCAGGAAATAGAGCTCGGAGAGCGCTTCCTGATCAATTTCTGCTATGCCATCATTTGCAGTGTATGTTTGTAAAAGTGCCTCTGCTTCTTCAGCTAGAGGTCCATATTTTTTTCGGTCAGTGGTTTTTTTGCGGGTCTGCAGTTCAGATAGTGTTTTTAGAAATAATTGTTTTTCTTGGTTCATTTTTTGATGTCCTCCTTGGATGTGTTTGAGATAGAACTTGTTATGTTATTAGGAATGATTGGCGGCTACTTTAGGCAGCATTTTTGCATGCATAATGGCCAGAAGGATTAACAGTGCCAATAAATAAAATGGAAATAAGGATACACTAAGATGATTTGCAATAAAGCCAAAAATTGGTGGCATTAAGCAGGTTCCAACATAGGCGGATGCCATTTGTACACCAATTATAGCCTGTGACCTATCTGCCCCAAAATGTTCCGGGGTAGAATGTATGATGGACGGATAAATTGGGGCACAGCCTAAACCGACAAATATTAATCCCAGTAGGCTGCTTGTTCTGCCGGACGGTACTGCCAAAAATACGATACCAAATAATATAAATAACTGTCCAAGCCGTATCATCTGCGTGTCATTTAGTTTTAAGGTTAAAAATCCGCTTATAGCTCTTCCGGCTGTGATCCCTATAAAAAAGAGGCTGGCAAATCCGGCGGCGGTATCTTCGGAAAGCCCGCGTTGAAGCACAAGATAACTGCTTGCCCATAGGCCAGCTGTTTGTTCGAGGGCACAATAGCAGAAAAATGTTACCATTACCTCTTTGGTTCCTGGAATCTGTATAATCTGGTGTAGGGACAATGGGTTATCTTGGCTTTCACTACCATTTTGTGCTGATTTGTTGTTTTTTGGGGTTTTCCATAACGGCAGGCTAAGAAACAAGATAATAGTCAAAAGAACCTGAAGAATGGCAATATAACGATACCCCATATTCCAGCCCTGCCCGTCTGTCAATGCGTAACCAAGGATATATGGTCCAAGCGATGCGCCAATCCCCCACATGCAATGGAGCCAGCTCATATGCCTGCTTGCATAATGGAGGGCAACATAATTATTTAAGGAAGCATCTACACTGCCAGCTCCTAATCCATAAGGAATTGCCCATAGGCATAATGCTGCATAAGAATGACTGGCAGAGAATCCAAACAGTGCAATGGCGGTTATAAAAACGCTGGCAGCAGTAACTTTTCCGGTTCCAAATTTTTTTGTCAGCCGGTCGCTTTGCAGGCTGGAAACAATTGTGCCGACAGCGATAATCATGGAAATACCGCCTGCATAGGAAACAGGAACGGAAAACTCTTGATACATTGTCGGCCATGCTGATCCTAACAGAGCATCTGGAAGTCCCAGGCTGATAAAAGCCAGATAAATAATAACTAATAATAGTTGAAACATTGTAGTATCCTCCAATTTATTCCCGCGTAAGCAACGAGCCAAACGCAATAAGTCATGCCCCGTTGCTCTGCAGTGGGGTATTTGACTAACTTGAGTAGGAAGTAATCTGTACGAGATATAATTCATAGCATCATGACTGGTCAATCTGATGGAACATCCACTCTACCAATGGACGTATCTGTTTCAGGAATTCAATGTGTTTGATTCCTGCTTTTTTGGGGTTTTCTAAGATTAGACATGTTATGTCTAATTCTTGTTTAAATTCATCTGTATGTTGATATAATTTATTTAGTACCTCTTTCTGATCAAATGATTCGAATTGATTTTGGGACATTAGAAAGTATGCACCTTCAATGATAACAAAATATCTTGCATATTTTCTTGATATGTAATAGGTATCTGATGGGAGTTCGCCTGTACACATAGGCTGTTTATCTTCCAGGGCTTGTTGAAAGCATTGTCTTGCAAAAGCCAATCGTCCTTTTGCCATTTTGGCATTGGGTTCAAACTTTTCACATCCGCTCTCATCTAACTGTTTAACGATGTCATTTCCAATATAAAGAATAGAATTATACTTCAACAAAAATCTTGCAAAGGGGTCCTCCATTAAGTTTTTTGCAGAATGGGCAGAAAGGTGAACCCCGTTTATGATGGGATATTTCAGTTGCAATTCACATTCCGTCTGTTCTAAATATTTCTTATCTTTGTTGCTTAATTCTTTTGAAGTTACAATGTAACAATCTAAATCTGATACATATGGAATCGCATCATTCGTTGCAATACTTCCATGTAAATATATTGCTAACAGCTTTTCCATAAAGTAATTTTTGCAAAACATTGCGGCCTCTTCTACTAAAGGCGTGAATTCCTTTTGCATGTAATATTGCACCTCCATAGATTTATCCCTAAATTTCAGCTACGGGATTTTTATATCCAAAGCTTCTTAAGAAAGAAAATGTGAGAAGAAGATATTTAGGGGTTAAAATAGTTCGTCGAATAAGATATAATATCGTATTTTCTCCCAGTTTGGATTTATACCAATTCATCAATATAGAAGGAATTTATCAGCAATACCTGCTCTTCCTAAATCAATATAACCAGTCACTAAATCTTGGATACCAAAGATATTTGGAAGGCAATAGTCCCCATGGGATAAAACCAGTTCTTCCCCTGGCTTTTTGTTTACTAAGGCGATAAGATGTAAAAACATAAATATGTAATCGCCTTAATAATATAATAATGCTGCGGATTGCTACCAATCTTTAATTTACTAGCATAATTATACAATTATTACCTATAAACTGCAACAATGCTTATTTTTGACTTTCGGAAGGAACTACTTGACAGAATTTTTTATAGTAAGTAAAATGAAAAAGGTTTTCAATTTGATATTTTCTCTGTTTTGAGTTGTTGTTCATTATGGGGAAAGACGGAGGATAGATATGATTTATTGGAAAAAGTTGTTTGCTTGCCTATTGTCATTCGGCCTGATTTTGGTTTTTTCGGGCTGTGGTATGGCAGAGGAGAAAAAAGAAGATGGCAGGTTAAAAGTAGTTGCTACTGTTTTTGCGGAATATGATTTTTTGCGGAATATTGCGGGGGATGCGATTCATTTAAGTATGCTTATGATGCCAGGGGCGGATTTGCATGCATTTGACCCAACGCCAAAGGATATTATGAAGGTTCAAGAGGCAGATTTATTTGTTACGGTGGGTGGGGAATCAGATGCATGGTCGGAAAAGATTATAGATTCTATTGATGATAAAAAATTGCAGACAATCCGCTTAATGGATTGTGTGGATACTGTTGTTGAGGAAGAGATTGTGGAGGGCATGGAAGCGGAAGAAGAACATGAGGAACATGGGGAGGAGGAAGAGAAAGAGTTTGATGAGCATGTTTGGACATCTCCGAAAAATGCAGTTCAGATTATAGAGAAATTGACGGACAAGTTATGCCAGTTGGACGGGGCAAATGCTGAATTATATCAGGCAAACGCGAAGTCGTACATTGAGAAACTTCATAAATTGGATAAAGCATTTATGGAATTAATTCAGAATGCGAAGCGTAAAGAAATTATTGTGGCAGATCGTTTCCCATTCCGCTATTTTGCGGATGCATATGGGCTAAAATATTATGCGGCTTTCCCTGGGTGTTCTACGCAGACAGGTGCAAGTGTAGAGACGATTGCATTTTTGATTCGAAAGGCGCAGGAAGATAGTATTCCGGTTATTTTCCATATGGAAATGTCAAGTGAGGCAATGTGTAATACAATCTGTGATGAAACTGGCGCGAAAAAGGCACAACTCAATGCGGTTCACAATATTAGCAGGCAGGACTTTGACAAAGGCAAGGGCTATTTGGAGTTAATGCGGGAAAATATAGAGGTTTTGAAAGAAGCTCTATATTAGGAAGTGCTTTGGAATTAGTTATATAGCTTTGACTTTCCCCATTTTGATTCTCGCGTACGCAACGAGCCAAACGCAAGCTTGCTTGCACTTGGCGACTGCGCGCGGGTCACATACCCCGCTGCTCTGCAGCGTTGCAAGTTTGATACCCCGTTGCTTGCAGCGGGGTTGTTGGTTTAACCACCTTCTTTCGGGCCAAAAATAACACCTGCCACAATTGGCAAGTGTATAAAAAATTTCACATAATAAAAATTTTCCATGACTTTATCTACTCTTTTCATTTGAGGTATTTAATAATTGTTATAGGTTATCATAAAAAGATCAGCAATTCATTATGTGTCCCCATTCCAATGTATTTAATAATTATTATAGGTTATCATGAAAAGATACTAGGGCAATAGCATTCATTATATTACAATTCAAAGTTAAGAATATAGATAATAATTTTCAGTTATCCAATATTTTTTGGTGTGCGCTTACATTCTTTATCTTTATTGTGTTTTTTGTTTTAGGGAATGAAAGGGTATTCCAAAAGAAATTGCGGCCATGTTTTGCAACATTAAGCATGTCGGAAAACAAGTAACATTAAAATAAAATCCGCGTGAATATCATCCGCTAAACTGGTATTATCAATTCGCGTGTAAACGACAGTTCAATTCATAAAGAGCAGTTCTATTCGAATCCCATTTCAATTTTGTCTGAGTTGCTTCATAGCTAAGCCAAACAAACTATGTATGCATACCACTTCATTGTATATAATTCCACATCTTGTTTAGACGAAACACGGAATTTATCTGTTTTTGAAGTCTGACACGAAGCAGTCTCTGGAAGGATGACAAGTCCGTCATACCAAGGGAGAAGGATACGATACTCCCTTAACAGCCTGCCGAGAGGGGCATAGCCATACGCGGAGGCTGTCCGTATATCCCTTTTTCATTACTGTTTAATAGCATCATCGTTGCGCAATATAAATATTGAAATAAAAGTTGAAACTTTTAAAACAAAAGTATTGACAAAGGTAATAATTGTTAATATAATAATTATAGATTTTGAAACAACAACGAAAATGTTAAAATAAAAGAAAGGGGATTTTATTATGAAAACAAGAGCGGTAAGGCTTCATGGAGCGAATGACTTGAGGATGGATGAGTTTGAATTACCAGAGATTAAAGAGGATGAAATTCTGGTTAAGGTGGTATCTGACAGCATTTGTATGTCAACTTACAAATGTGCCATTCTGGGAACGGAACATAAGCGGGTGCATGAAGATGTGGCGGAGCATCCGGCGATTATGGGGCATGAGTTTGCAGGAGATATTGTAAAAGTTGGGGCAGCCCATCAGGACAAATTCAAGCCTGGTATGAAGTTTACATTACAGCCGGCATTGAATTACAAAGGGACAATGTGGAGCCCGGGATATTCTTATGAATTTTTTGGTGGGGACTGTACATACTGTGTGATTCCAGCAGAGGTTATGGAACTTGGCTGCCTGTTAGAGTACAAAGGGCGTGCATATTATGAAGCTTCCCTTGCAGAGCCGATGTCATGCAGCATTGGAGCGTTTAATGCTGCCTATCATACAAAGATGGGGGTTTACCATCATGAGATGGGCATCAAGGAGGGAGGAAAACTGGCAATTATGGCAGGTGCCGGCCCGATGGGGTTAGGAGCCCTGACCTACGCACTTCACAGAGATGTTAGGCCATCTATGGTTGTTGTGACAGATGTAAATGAAGATAGGCTAAAGCGTGCAGAAGAACTTTTCCCGGTTGAGGAAGCAAAGGCGGATGGAATTGATCTTCGGTTTGTGAATACTGGTGAGATGGAAGATCCAGTAAAAGGGCTTCGTGAGATAACAGGGGGCACTGGGTTTGATGATGTATTTTGTTATGCCCCGGTTGCCGCAGTGGTAGAGCAGAGCAGTGGGGTGCTTGGCAGAGATGGATGTCTGAATTTCTTTGCAGGACCTACGGATAACCAGTTTAGTGCAAAAATGAATTTTTATGATGTACATTATAATTCTACTCATGTTATGGGAACAACTGGCGGGAATACGGCTGATATGATTGAGTCGTTGGAACTGACAGCAGCAAAACGCATCAATCCAGCTGTGATGGTAACACATGTAGGTGGTCTGGATGCAGCAGCAGAGACAACATTAAACCTTCCAAAGATTCCAGGCGGCAAAAAGTTAATTTATACGCACTTGAATATGCCGCTTACAGCATTGGAAGATTTTCGTGCAAAAGGGGCAGAAGATGAGAGGTTTATTGGCTTGGCAGATATTTTGGATGCAAATAAGGGACTGTGGTGCCCGGATGCGGAAGAATACTTATTGAAACACTTTGTGGAGGATTAATATGGACACAATGGAGCAGCGTAGAAATGCGATCGTGGATTTTATTAATGATAAAGGGAATATTACATTTGCCCAATTGGAAAAAAGGTTTCCAAGTGTTTCCCAGATGACGCTGCGTACCGATCTAAAATCACTGGATGAAGCAAAGAAAATTGTGCGCATCCACGGGGGGGCGAAGTCTGTTGAGTTGGTTCTGGGGACGGACGATTATATTGGAAGGCGTTCCATCCGCAATGTGGAGGAAAAGGAGACAATTGCGGAAAAGGTAGTGTCTATGATTAAGCCGAATACAACGGTTTATCTGGATTCAGGCAGTACCACAACTGCATTGGCAAAAATCTGGCCGGATCAGCCCAACTTTATTTTTACTAGCAGTATGACTTGTTTGATGGAGTTATCAAAGCTGCAGCGCCCTACTGTATTTGTCCTGGGGGGGGAACTGAACAAGTACAGTATGAGTGCCTGCGGAGTCTGGGCAATTGATGCCGTAAAGACAGTCAACTTTGATCTGGCGGTTCTTGGGGTTACGAATTATTCGCCGGATACGGGGTTTTCCTGCGAGGTTTTAATGGAATCGTATCTAAAGAGGGCTGTGCTGCAGCAGTCCGCTGAAAATATCGTATTAATGGATTCTTCTAAAATGGATAAAAAAAGTACATTTCATATCTGCCAGCTAGAGGAGGTTAATACAGTAGTTTCAGATCAGAATGTTTCGGCACAATTGCGGGAACAGTGCGAAAAGGCGGGAGTGTATTTATTGTAGTTGTAAAAAAGCGCACCAGTGCAAGCGGTGCGCAAGCAAAAACAGATATAATGAGAGGAGAATCATATGAAAAATGGGGTACAAAAATTTGGTAAATTTTTATCTTCCATGGTAATGCCAAATATCGGGGCATTTATTGCATGGGGATTGATTACCGCACTATTTATTGCAGATGGCTGGCTGCCAAACAAGGGGCTTGCTTCGATTCATCCATATATGCTGACTTATCTGCTTCCGATGCTAATTGCGTCCACAGGTGGAGCTTTGGTGGGAGGCGATCGGGGCCGCGTAATGGGTGCGATTGCGGTTGTTGGATGTATTGCAGGTGTTGGCGGAATAGACGGAGAGCCGATGTTAATGGGTGCTATGGTGATTGGGCCATTTGCAGGCTGGGTAATCAAAATGTTTGACAGATATATGGAAGACCGTATGCCAACTGGTTTTGAAATGTTGATTAATAACTTTTCTGTCGGCATTCTTGGTATGATTATTGCTATCATTGGGTACTTTATCATCGGGCCGGTTATGACAGGTATTCTTGCCGTATTGTCTGCAGGTGTTGAGGTTCTGGTGACACATAGCCTACTGCCGCTGGTTTCTGTATTTATTGAACCGGCAAAGGTGCTGTTCTTAAACAATGCCCTGAACCATGGAATATTTACGCCAATTGGTTCTGCGCAGGCGGAGATGACCGGAAGATCTATTATGTATATGTTAGAGGCCAATCCGGGTCCTGGGCTTGGTGTGCTGCTTGCATACTGCTTTTTTGCAAAAGACAAGACAACGAAGCAGTCGGCGCCGGGTGCGGTGATCATCCACTTCTTTGGTGGAATTCATGAGATTTATTTTCCGTATGTGTTGATGAATCCGCTTGTTATTATTGCGCCAATTGTGGGAAATTTCTGCTCTATCGCATTTTTCTCACTGACAGGGTGTGGATTGAAAGCACCATCTTCACCAGGTTCTATTATCGCCTTCTTGTCAATGACACCGAAGGATAAAATGTTATTTACTATTTTGGGTGTGTTGCTTGCAGCGGGAGTATCATTCCTGATTGCATCGCCAATTATTAAACTTACAGATGGGAAGAAGGGAAGCCTTTCGGATGCACAGGATCAGATGAGCCAGATGAAGGCAGAGGCAAAGGGGCAGGCTGTTGTACAGAGCGGATCGATTGAAGATGTTTCTGTTATTAAGAAAATTATTTTTGCGTGTGATGCTGGGATGGGGTCCTCTGCAATGGGGGCGACGAAATTCCGCAACCGTTTAAAGGATGTCCGGCCTGAGATTATTGTTAAAAATACTTCCGTAGATAATATTCCGGTAGATTGTGATGTGGCAGTTGTGCAGGCTACGCTGGCAGGACGTGCGAGAAAGTCAGCTCCACAGGCGGTATTGATTACCATTGGAAATTTCCTGGCTGACCCGTCTTTAGATGCGTTATATGAGCAGCTGGCGGCAAAGGATAGGAAATCAGAGTCAGCGAAGGAGGAGCCGGCTGCTGCGAAAGAGGGGACAGTTGATAATTCTTCTTCTAAAAAGGTAATTGATGCTAATGGCATAAGATTGAACCAGAGGCCAGTCTCAAAAGAAGAGGCAATCAGGACGGCAGGTGAGTTGCTTGTAAAACAGGGCTGCGTAGGGGAAGCATATGTAGATGCAATGATTGAACGTGAAAGACTGGTTAGTACATACATGGGAATGGGCCTGGCGATTCCGCATGGCACATCTGAGGCAAAAGGTTCTGTCAAAAAGACAGGAATTGTATTAGTGCAGTATCCAGAGGGTATAGATTTTGGGGAGGAAAAAGCACAGTTAGTGTTTGGTATTGCAGGAATCGGTGATGAGCATCTTGATCTGCTGGCAAAGATTTGTGAGGCATTGGAAGATGAGGACGTTCTGGAAAAGATGAAGACAACAGATGATGTTGCATGGATTTTACAGCAGTTGAGTTAAGCGTGTAAAAGCTTTAATCTTGGCGATGTGTAGCATCTGCATCGCCAAGGAGTTACAAACACGCTGGAGAAATGCAGAAGCAGTATTTTTTAATACTTATGTGAAAAGTGGCATGTTTAAAATATATGGAAGTATTTTATTGTAAAGGGGGCTGACGTATGATTTATACCGTGACATTTAATCCGTCTCTTGACTATATCGTAACAGTTGATCATCTGAAACTGGGGGCTGTGAACCGCACAAACCAGGAGATTATGAATCCGGGAGGGAAAGGGATCAATGTTTCCCTGGTTTTGCGCAATCTAGGGCATGACAGCACAGCACTGGGGTTTCAGGCTGGTTTTACAGGCAGGGAGATTGCCAGGCTTGTGGAAGAGAGGGAGATCCATTCAGAATTTATTGAGGTGGGAAGCGGGCTTTCCCGCATTAATGTAAAAATAAAGTCAGAGGAAGAATCCGAGATAAACGGCATGGGGCCGGGGATTGGCGAGTCTGATATTCAGAAATTATATCAGCAGTTAGACGGGCTGCAAGATGGTGACATTTTGGTGCTGGCAGGTTCTATTCCGTCTGTAATGCCAGAAACTATGTACCGTGATATTATGGAGCATTTGCAGGCAAAAAATCTGCGGATTGTCGTAGATGCGACAAAAGATCTTTTGAGAAATGTACTAAGATACCATCCGTTCCTAATAAAGCCGAATAACCATGAGCTTGGTGAAATCTATGGTGTTGAGTTAAAAACAAGGGAGGAAGTGATTCCTTATGCGCGGAAACTGCAGGATGAGGGGGCAAGAAATGTCTTAATCTCTATGGCAGGGGAGGGCGCTGTTCTCTTGGCGGAAAATGGGGAGGTTTATCAGTCTGAGGCACCGAAGGGGGAGGTAAGGAATTCAGTCGGGGCAGGAGATTCTATGGTTGCTGGTTTTATCGCAGGGTATCTTGCGGCTGAAAGCTACGAACAGGCATTTTATATGGGGGTTTGTACAGGTTCAGCTTCTGCTTTCTCAGAAGGGATGGCGGAGGAGAATAAGATCCGTAGCTTGTTAGGGCAGCTTGGAAAGGAGGAGGTATGGCCATGAAAATAGAAGGAAAATCTGTATTTGGTGGGGTTGCGATGGGCCGTCTTTCCATCTATAAAAAGAATGACAGTGTTGTTCGGAGAACAAAGGTTGAAGATACGGATGCTGAGATTGAGCGCTATGAGGAGGCATCTCGGAAGGCTAAGGCACAGCTGGCGGCTCTGTACGACAAGGCATTAAAAGAAGTTGGTGAGTCTAGCGCAGCGATATTTGAAGTTCATCAGATGATGCTTGAGGATGATGACTATCAGGAGTCCGTTACAAATATGATCCAGACGCAGGGCGTAAATGCGGAATATGCTGTGGCGGTAACAGGAGATAATTTTTCGGAAATGTTCGCAGCAATGGATGATGATTATATGAAAGAAAGGGCAGCAGATGTAAAAGACATTAGCAACCGTGTGATCTCTGTTCTGCAGGGGGTCACAGATGCAGGATTTAACAGCAGTGAGCCGGTAATCCTGGTAGCAGAGGATCTTGCGCCGTCCGAGACTGTCCAGCTGGATAAATCCTTGTTGCTGTCTTTCGTGACACGATACGGTTCTACCAATTCGCATACAGCAATCCTTGCAAGGACAATGAACATACCGGCATTGATTGGCGTAGATTACGGTGAGGACATAGATGGGCATTATGGAATAGTTGATGGATTTGAGGGGATTCTGTATGTAGACCCAGATGAGGAGACAATAGAAAAGTACCGTCAGAAGCAGGAGGAGGAAAAGGAAAAAGCCCGCCTGCTGCAGGAATTAAAAGGGATGCCAAGTGTCACAAAGGATGGCCGGGAAGTTAAGCTGTATGCTAATATTGGCGGGGTTGGCGATGTGCCGTCCGTCCTGCAGAATGATGCTGCGGGGATTGGATTGTTTCGCTCTGAGTTTCTGTATCTGGAATCAGATACTTATCCGACTGAAGAAGACCAGTTTAATGCATATCGTTCTGTAGCACAGACGATGGCTGGTAAAAAGGTGATAATCCGTACATTGGATATCGGTGCGGATAAGCAGGTGGATTATTTTAATCTGGCACAGGAAGAGAATCCGGCGATGGGATATCGTGCAATCCGCATCTGCCTGGAGCAGCCGGATATCTTTAAGACACAGCTTCGGGCACTTTACCGGGCAAGCTATTTTGGGAATATTGCGGTTATGTTCCCGATGATTATCTCTGTAGATGAAGTGAAGCGGATTAAGGAAATTGTGGAGGAAGTTAAAAAGGAACTGGATGAGCAGGGTCTTGCGTACGGTGATGTGGAGCTTGGTGTTATGATTGAGACACCTGCGGCGGTTTGGATGACGGAAGAGCTTGCAAAGGAAGTTGATTTCTTTTCCATCGGGACAAATGACCTGACACAGTATACTTTGGCAATAGACCGCCAGAATCCGCGCCTGGATGCATTCTATGATGCACACCATCCGGCAGTGCTCCGCGCAATTCAGATGACCGTTGAAAATGGTCATAAAGGCGGGGCATGGGTAGGAATCTGCGGGGAATTAGGGGCAGATACAGAATTGACAGAAGCATTCCTGCGTATGGGAGTGGATGAATTGTCTGTCAGCCCGTCTAGGGTTTTAGCAGTTAGGGCGGCAATCCGTGCGTGTGACCTTAGCAAATAGATAAATTTGTACGAATAAAAATAGGGGTTCCCAGGGGAAATGAGGAGTTTGCATTTCTTCTGGGAACGTGTTATCTTGAAAGAAAAAGGGGGATTTGGCATTGGATGAAAAATATTTAAAACTTCTTGCAAAAGAATATCCCACGATAGATAGTGTGGCAAGCGAGATGGTAAATCTCTCGGCAATCCGAAGCCTGCCGAAAGGCACGGAATACTTTTTTAGTGATCTGCATGGGGAATACGAAGCCTTTCTACATATGTTAAAAAGTGCGTCTGGGATCATTAAGAAAAAGATTGATTTGGTTCTCGGAAAGACGGTTGCAAATGTGGAGCGGGAAAATTTAGCGAATTTAATCTATTATCCAGATAAAGAGATAAAGCTCTTATCGGGAAGGAATGTCATTACGGATGAGTGGAAACGCCTTACGATCTACAGGCTGATTCTTGTCTGTGAGGCGGTATCGGCAAAGTATACGCGTTCCAGGGTTAGGAAATGTGTACCGGGGGATTTGGTTTATATTTTGGATGAACTTCTCAATGTTACGGATGATGTCAATAAGGATTTTTATTATGATGAAATTATTAACACAATTATTGACACAGAGATTGCAGAGAACTTTATTATTTCTCTGTGTAGGCTGATTCAGTCACTTGCAGTTGATAAACTTCATATTATAGGTGACATTTATGATAGGGGGCCGAGGGCTGATATTATTATAGACGAGTTGATGTCAGTGCATGATGTAGATATCCAGTGGGGAAACCATGATATTTCCTGGATTGGGGCGGCTTCAGGTAATTATGCGCTGATTGCTAATGTTATTCGGATTGCAATGCGGTATAATAATTTTGATATTTTGGAGGACGGCTATGGGCTGAACCTTAGGGCTTTGGCGGTATTTGCGGGTGAAGCTTACAATGACGACGCATGCAGCTTATACTATCCCAATACGCTAGATGACAATATTTATGACCCGGTTGATGCCGGGCTTGTCGCAAAAATGCACAAAGCAATCACTGTAATCCAGTTGAAGTTAGAGGGGCAGCTTATGGAAAAGCACCCAGAATGGGAGATGCAGCAGCGGAGTTTGTTTGGGAAAGTGAATTTTTCTGATTATACACTGGAGATGGAGGGCAAGGTGTATTCTCTAAAGGATCAGTATTTTCCTACAGTGGATAAAGATAATCCGCTGGCTCTTTCGGATGGTGAAAACGAACTGATGGCGGTGTTAGCCAATTCATTTTTGCACAGTGAGAAGCTTCAGGAGCATATTAAATTTTTGCTTGTAAAGGGCTCTATGTATAATGTGTGCAATGGCAACCTGCTCTTTCATGGTTGTATACCGATGGATGAAAATGGAGAATTTCAGAGTGTTAATATAGGCGGCAGCAGTTACAGTGGGAAGAAGCTGCTCGACAAATTGGATGGTATTGTCAACAGGGCCTACTTTCTTTCTGAAAATACAGCAGAAAAGGAATATGCCTGCGATTTTATGTGGTATCTTTGGTGCGGGCCGAAGTCTCCTTTGTATGGCAAAGATAAAATGGCGTTTTTTGAAAGATATTGCATAGACGAAGCAGCGCTTCATGTAGAGAAATATAATGATTATTATGTTTTTTCTGAGAGCGTGGAGGTATGCAGCCGGATACTTGCACTATTTGGGATTGATGAAAAGAGGGGGCATATCATTAATGGGCATGTTCCAGTAAAAATCAAAAATGGGGAAAGCCCAGTTAAGGCGGACGGCAGGCTGTTTGTAATTGATGGCGGGATATCTAAGGCATACCAGAAGGCTACGGGGATTGCAGGATATACATTAATCTATGATTCACACAGCTTGAGCCTTGCGGAACACAAACCGTTTATTTTTGGCGAGAGTGAACATACACCCAAAATACAGCTTGTGGAAAAATTAGAGAGCAGGGCGAATATTTCAGATACAGATAAAGGGCAAGAGCTATTAGAAAAAATTAATGATTTGCGGGAACTTTTGAAAGCATATAAATCAGGCCAGATAAAGGAGCAATAATGGCTCCTTTATCTGGTTATTTTGTTTATGCAAGGCTATTTTAGGGCGTTATTTAAAGCCTCTGTGCCAGGCAGCGCGAACCGTCCCTGCCGGATGATCGGGATAATCTCACCGTCTGCCCTGTGGACAAGGATATCGCCTAGTTCATCGTATGGAATGGTGATATCGGTGTGGCAGTTAAAGTATGCTTTTTTGGCATCCGTCTTGCGGAGCAGAGAATAGCTGTTTTCTTTTGCAATCATCTGCTTGCCATCCGGGTTGTAAGTGACAGATTCTTCCTCATGGGAAAAACAGGTGTCGCCAATAGCAAAGTGAGGCCCGGTCTTTTCGGCAATCAGGATCGGCAGCAGATGGGAGATGCGATATTTTTTTCCCATTGCATATGCAGTTGTATTAGTTCCAATTGCAAATTCTCCCATAGGGAGCGTTTCGTGGTGGAATAAAACATTCTCCAAAATGTATTTCTTATTTTCTGCTTCGGTGTCAAAATTACTGCAGGTATATTCTGTAATAATTCCGTCCTGGAAGACAAGAGTGAGGTTATGGTATTCTAGTTCATTTAAAAACACTTTTGTTACATGAAGTGTTCCCTCTGTGCCTTCAAGTTTTGGTGAGGTGAAAACTTCTCCCAATGGGATGTTGACATCGGCAAGACAGTTTTCAAAACGTGTCTCTTTTGAAATATCCTGAAGCGGTGCTAATGAGATTGTGAGGTTTGTGTGATTTTCGCCGCGTCCTGTTACAGTAACAAATTCTGCAGAATCCAGTGCATCTATGATTTTTGTCTGGATATTCAGATATTCGTCTTGGTTTAAGGTGTTGACACGTATTGTTTCTTCAAAAATCTTTTCATAATTTGCTCCGATTTCAGGAAGCGGATAGGCGATAATGGAAAAACTGGTCTGGTCGCCCGGAATGTATTGGTTGGTGAGCATTCCATTTTCAGCTTGATAGTCCAACTTCAACTGTTGTTGTTTTTGGGAATATTGCAGGGCTTCTTTTTTTTCTATCGGGTTAAATGGTTTTTCGCCAAACGTTTCTGCTACTGCAGGACCGGCAAAGTCTGAACAGAGATTTTTTATGGATTCCAGTGCCAGCTTTTGTTCCTGAAGACGTCGGTCTGCATAGGCTTTGTCAAAGAAAATGGCATCATCCATACGGTGGTCGTACTCATACTGCTTATTTGGCGAAGCCCCGTAATAGCCCACCTTTCCCCGCAGGTTTCTCCGGCTAATACTAATTCCGGCGCGGTAAATGCAAGGTTCCAGCCCCATTTGGCGGAATTGGGAAATGACCTCCCGGACCATGCGCTCAAACCCCAAGCGGAAGCGAATATTTACTGTTTTCTTTTTGGATAAGTCAATCTGGTACAATTCAAAGCCCCTGCGATATCCATCAGTAAAAGTAAATGCCATGTCATGAATTTGCTGTTCGCTTAATGAATTTAGGTAGGCAGCTGTTTTTAACTCGTTTTCGGTTATATACTCTCCAAAGTAATACAGATAGCGCAGGTCCGTCAAATCACAGTTGCAGATAATATCTGTGGCAAAATTCCTGGCTGGGTCAAAGGAATCGTGTAGGCTGTCGGCTGCTGTGATATCTGCGTAGTCAAAGAAATAATAGTAGATAGCAGATTTGGCTTCTTCAGCATCGGAATCTGGCTGTTCGATAATATTATAGACTTCAATAAAAAGTTCAAATGTTGTAGCCAGATAGAAAAGCCTATCTTCAAACGCATAAACAATATTACTCCGCAGTTCTGTATAGAGTGTACAAAGGACTTGCCCAAATTCTTTGCCAAGTTTTTCAGCAGCAAAAGCTGGATTTGCAAAACTGTTTTCATATTCTTCTGGAAGTACATCCTGATATAAACTCATATTAAGCTTTTTTAACTCATCCAGAGAATAATCACAGAGTTCTCCAGACGATTTTTTATGGTAGAAATCTAAAATTTGCAGCAGGAAGGATGCAACAGTATGAAAGTAGTCCGCAAACGCTATCCCATGTACGCTGACAGAGCAGTCTTCTAGGCTGGTTTCTTCGTAGATTGATTGGACCCGTTCAGCAGCAAAATGAAAACGTTCCAGATATTGGTCTTTTTCTGCTAATATTTCTTCTATTAAATTCATTATAGTCCTCCATAGTTAATATAATATTTTAAATATGCAACGGTCTGTGCCCCAGATGGAGAGGCTATTGCATGATGCATAAAAATAACCATAAATTACAACAGTAATTTTTTAAACCAGGTATTTTGTTACAATCCCAAACAGTATGTTCAACCGCATGGTATAATTATGGTATCTTGCGACATATTCCCTGCCCTGTTTTGCTATTTTTTTTCGCAGAGATTCATGCTGTAAGTAGAATGCGGTCTTTTCGACAAGCTCCTCTTTGTCTTCAAAGATATCCAGTGTTTCCCCCGCTTTAAAATAATCGTCAAATTCGGGCTGGTAATTGCTGAGGAGAAAGCCGCCGCTTCCTAGTATATCCCAAACGCGCAGTGGAATTCCGGTCTTTATATTTGGTATGGTCATATTTAGATTGACATTACTTTCATAAAAGATTTGAGGCATTTCCCGCAGGTAGTCTACTGGGCCATGTACCGATACAAGAGGGAGGCATTCCGTAACACTGTTTGTAAAAAGGTGTACTTCAAAAAAATCTGATATGCTGCGCAAAGATAAACCAAGTGCATTTAGGTTTTGCTGCCGCTCAAGGGCAGCGGCTTTAAAACCGAGGACAGTGCTGGAAAAAAGAGCCTGTACACTTGCAAACGAGCGCTTAGATTTGTGATAATCCATAATATCCTCAAGCATAATACAGATGTCATCTGTCATCAGCTTTTCTAAAAGATTCCCGCCAGATATCAAAATCTGGGCATTCATCGCGCCTTCAAGATACCCGCAGAGATAGGGCGGAAGCTTGTCTGCAATCGCGTCATAGGAATTTTTTTCATAGAGGCTTCCCACAAAGGAAACCGGATATTTAGGATTTTTTTTGCGGGAAATCTGGCTGGCAAGCCGGTCTGTATTCACTGCAAGCGGAAGATGGTAGGCTTCCTTGACACCGAGAGACTGGAGGCTTTCATATTCTGAGTGGTCAAAGGAAAAAATGAGATTGGTAGGATAAAATACTGCTTCATGGTACAAGGCAAGCAGAGGGCTGTCACAATTCCAGCATACATATAGCATGCCGGACTCGTGGCAGCCCTCTGCCAGAACTGGGAAAAAATTAATAGAAAATAGAAAATCAAAAGCATGGGAGTGGAGATAACTGCAGAGCTTTTCTACATATGCACTATCCTCCTCTGGATTTTCAATTGGCATGGAAAGCATTGTTACAGTATGTCCCATCTGCTCAAATGTCAGGCGGATATCGTACAGATTGTAGGCGTTCCACTGATAAAATAAAATATTCAAATCTCTTCTCCTTATCCGATCAATCCCATCTCAGTCATATATTCTTCCAGTGCATCCTTCCAGTCTTTCATCCGGTAAGTTCCCTGGCTGTTAAGTTTTGCGTTTTCCAGAACGGAATAAGCGGGTCTTTTGGCAACAGATGCGGGATATTCTGCAGTCGTAACCGGGATTAGGTTGACATTGGATTTTGCCAGAGTAAAAATGGCTTTGGCAAAGTCGTGCCAGTTTGTCATGCCTTCACAAGTTGCATGGTAAATGCCATATTCACCAGAATCAACAATATGGAGAATCATTCGGCCAAGTTCCATAGCGGAAGTTGGAGAACCAAATTGGTCATTTACAACGGTTATCGTGTCGCGCTCCTTTGCGAGGCGGAGCATTGTTTTGACAAAGTTATTGCCGTCTCCGTACAGCCAAGCAGTCCGAACAATATAGTAATTGTCCATAATCTCCATAACAGCTTTCTCCCCGTCTAATTTCGTGGAGCCATAGACGCTCTGTGGGCAAGGTGTATCTGTCTCCACATAGGGCTTGTTTGCATTTCCATCAAAAACATAATCGGTAGAAACTTGTACAAGCTTGGCTCCCACTTCTTTTGCAGCCGATGCTAAGTTTTTAGGGCCGAGGGCATTAATGCGCGCTGCATTCTCCTCATCCGTCTCACATTTGTCTACTGCTGTGTGGGCGGCACAATTAATAATGGTATCTGGCCGTTCTTTGTTGACAAATGCGGACACCTGTGCGGCGTCGCAGATATCTAAATTATCAACATCGGTATTTACAATTTGAATATTTTTACCAGACAATAGTTTATTAAGGGCACGTCCAAGCTGCCCATTGCATCCGGTGATCAATACTTTATTCATACTAAAAACCTCCATTTTTGTACTGGCACAGTGTATCGAAAGCTTCAATATACTTGAGCGTGTTGGCAATCCGTTTACAATATTATTCCCCTACAATTAGAAGTCCAGGGCAATCTCCTTGGAAAAGGCAGGATATTTTGTATCTTTTTCGGCCAGAATTGGTACTGTGCCTTCCGGTATTGGCCAGTCAATGCCAATGCTTTCATCGTTCCACGGAATTCCGGCTTCTGAAGAAGGGTCATAAAAATCAGTACATTTATACAAAAATTCGGCAGTCTCGGAGAGAACATAAAATCCATGTGCAAATCCCTCAGGGACATAGAACATATTTTTCTTTTCTGCGGATAAAATTACACCAAACCACTTTCCGAATGTTTTGGAGTTCTTACGGATATCCACGACCACATCAAAGACTTGACCACTTATTACACGGACAAGCTTGCCCTGGGTATGTTCTTTTTGAAAATGTAGTCCTCGGAGCACGCCTTTTGTGGAGCAAGACTGGTTGTCCTGTACAAATACCATGTCAAGTCCGGCGGCTTTAAAGTCATTGTAATTATATGTTTCCATAAAATAGCCCCTTGTATCCCCAAATACGCCTGGCTGTATCAGGTAGAGACCCTCAATATCATCACACTTTTCAAATTGAAATTTCCCCATTTTTATCTCCATTTCTGCAAAATAGCTTGTAGCTTTGTGGCTCAAGACTTGCGTAATATAAAATTATTGGAGTGTGTACGGATTTCACCGAAGCCTTTCTTGAAATATTTTCCAAAAAAGGTTTACACACTCCAATATATTCTAACATTATTACTTTTTCTTGGCAAATAATTTTTTCTTACGTTCTTTTGTTTTCTCTCCTCTCTTTGAGGTGAGCTGCGTGACATTTTCCTCATCGCTGGCTGCGGCTTCTGGAAGTTCGCGCCGCACTTCGGCAAGAATCTGGTTCAAAAGCTGAATCTGGCGCTCCTGAAGGTCTTCTTTCTGTCTTGTCAGGTAGTCCATCTCCTTTAAGAGCCTTGTTGTGATTTTTTCACAGATGCGTTCCTCCGATTCCCTATCCATCTCAGCTACAGTAGTGCGGATCATTTTTCGCATCATTGCTTCAAAATGGCGTAGTTTTTCTTCTGGTGTTGTCTTGTTTTCGACTGGCTTTGGATGTGAAAAATCAGATTTCTCCGGGTGAAGCGGCATAACTTGTGCTGTATGTCCTGGGACGGGGCGGAGGGAATCTTCCATAACCTGTTGATTTAGCTCCTCGCGGAGACGGTATAATTTTTGGCTGTCCATGCTGCAGACATTGTGGATATCCGGCAGGATCAATTTGATTGCCTTTAGCTGGAATCCCTGTTCTTTTAGGTCCTTGATGTGCTGGAGTACGGTGATGTCCTCCGCTTTATAGAAGCGGTGCCCCTGAGAATTGCGTTCAATATGGAGCCCTAGCTCGACCTCCCAGTATCGGAGGACATGTGCTTCTACTTCTAGCTGTTTTGCCGTATCTGAAATGCTAAATCTCTTTTCCATGTTGTGTTCCATCCTTTTCTTATAAATATTCTTTCATAATCTCCTCTACTAAACGATATTTCTCATTTGTAACGGCTGCCTTTAGCTTGTCCTTTTTCTTGTCTAGTTCTTTGTTGATTTTGGATTCTTCGAGTAAAGAATCAATTAGTTCCTGCATATCTGGCGAGATAGTGGAAGCATATGCCTCTTCCTGCTCAATGGTAATGTCGTCAAAGGAGTCATCAGTATCTCCCTCCTCTTCTGTCTCCTTTGCTTCTTCGGTTTTTGTCCCGTCTTCTTCTTTTTCAAAATAGGAATTTTGGTATGCCTTATTTTCTTCTGGATGCAGATATTGTTTTTCTAGTTTTCCCTGCAGTGTATTTTCAAAATAGTTTACCAGTCGTATGTGCAGAAAATTTCTTTTGTGGCGCACCTGAAAAATAATTTCACTGATCACGAGAAAAAGGAGGAAAAAGGCGAGTGTCATGGAGTGGATGAAAATCCAGCGTGAAGGAAGTTCATAGTATGTCCCGCACATAATGCCTAACAGAGTTCCTCCGGCGACAATCAGTCCACAGAATATGTCAGTATTCTCAAGGGTTTTTAGGGAAAATCCCATAAAATGGTACTGTTCCATATAATGTTTTACAAAACAGGACGGATTGTGGATTGGAAGGCGCAGTTTATAGCATGCTTCAAATTTCGTGTGCATGGCGCGCATCCATTTGTTTTTGGTGCTTCCGATTTGCTCCGCATCCCGCAGCAGAACCTGGTACACAATGGCACAGATGCATTTGATCAGGATGGCAATGGCAGTTAAGATTGTCATTGCAAAAAGTAAATCATAGTTTTCAAGAAAATTTTTCACGGTTTTTACCCCCTAGTTTAACTTGTACCAAAGCGCGTTTTGTAGGAATGAAAACACGCCCTAGCCTTTACTGACCGATAACTTAATGATAGTATTATAGGAATGGAAACGTAAAGAAGGTATCGGATGTCATAATGGTTGTTTTTTCGACAGCAAAAAGGAGATGGATATGTATCAGCAGTTTAAAAAAATACTATTACAATATGGATATGAGGAAATTACCCTAAATGCCACAGATATTTATCTTGCGCTTCGGCAGGAGGAGGGAGAGGGTTATGCCGTTGTTACGCTGGATGAAATGGGCGGAAATCAACTTAGTGCCAGGCAATTTTATCATGTGTCTGAGCAGATCCGCGAATTTTTGCAGGCGAGAGGATGCTTTCACTGTCGTTTTTTGTATCTTTTGGTCACAGAGGATGACAATAGTGCAGAAAGGCTCTTTAAAAATTATGAAAGCTATTGGCGGGGATGTTTTTGGAGGATTCATCCGTCAAAAGGGCAGGTCATGGTATACGAGGATGCAGATAAGGCGTTTATGGTTCTTCGAAAGCCGCTTGAAGAGCTATTGGACTCACGCGTTTTAGCAGAAAATATGGGGCGGGATGTGCAGCGGGCTTATCCGGGGAGCGGAAGGGGAACATCCGATGTTGCAGGAATCAGGTGGAAAGAACTTCCGTGGTGTAATATAGTGATTATCTTGGTAAATGTAATAGTTTTCCTGTATATGGATTTTTTTCATCCTTTTTCAGCGGATGGCCTTATTGAGGCAGGTGGGATTGGCTGGCGGCAGGTATTTGGTGAGGGACAGTGGTACCGTATGATTACGTCTATGTTTTTGCATGCGGGCGGAGATCATCTTTTTAATAATATGCTGGTTCTCGCTTATATTGGTTCCTGCCTGGAATTTGCCATTGGAAGTTTCCGGTATGGAATTTTGTATATTGGCTCAGGACTTCTTGCAGGGATAACCTCAATGGTTTATAATATGGTGCAGAATGATGGCATACTGTCTGTCGGTGCGTCTGGTGCAATATTTGGAACGGTTGGCGCAATGCTTTTTCTGGTTATTTTCCATAAGGGAAGGAAAGCACAGTACAGCGTCAGGCAGATTGCATGGATGGCGTTTCTAAGCCTATATGGTGGCTTTGCCAGCCAGGGTGTCGACAATGCGGCGCATTTTGGCGGTTTTTTCGCGGGCTTTTTGCTGGCAGGGTTGTTGACAGTGAGTTTTAAGCCTGATTGCATAAAATAATTTGAGAGGTGAACAATGAAAGTAAATATCTACTATGGCGGAAGGGGACTAATTGATGACCCAACCATTTTTGTGATGAATAAGATTATGACCGTTCTGGATGAGCTGAATATCAAAGTAAAAAAATATAATCTTTATGAAGATAAACGGGGAATTGCGGTGCTGCCCAAGACATTAAAGGATGTGGATGCCGTAATTTTGGCGGCTTCTGTCGAGTGGATGGGAATTGGCGGCCTGCTATGGCAGTTTCTGGATGCTTGTTACCTGTACGGCGACAAAAAGAAGATTAATACACTATATATGATGCCAGTCGTCCTTGCGACAACATATGGGGAAAAGGATGCACAGTTTACATTGGTTAAGGCATGGGAGATGCTTGGGGGCATCCCATGTGACGGTATCTGTGCCTATGTAAATGATCCGGTTGCCTTTGAGACAAGCATGGAGTATGCCTACCTGGTAGAAAAGAGGACGGAGAGTTTTTACCGTACTTTTTCTAAACGTTTAAGTTCCTTTCCGTCTAGCAGTTTTGAGGTAAGGGAAAATGTGATGCGCCCAAAGACAATCAGCTTGACGCCGCAGGAGAGTGAGCAGCTTTCTATGTATGTCTCAAATGACTCCTATGTGAAACAGCAGAAGGAGGATATTCAGGAGTTGACCCAGATGTTTAAGCAGATGATGGGGGACAGCCCGGAGGGTGCAAAGATATTTGAGGCAGAGGAACCATATCTGGATGATTTCCGCAGGGCATTCAGCCCGATTCCTGATGTGGCGGTAGTATTTTCTTGGGAAATAAAGGGATTTGAGAAGAAACTTGTGATTGAGATTGATAATAATAAATTAAACTGTTATTATGGAAAGCGGGATTCAGCGGACGTAGAGATTAAATCTACTAGACAGGTTTTGGAAAAGGTGGTATATGGGGAAGCACCCCTACAGACATCCTTTATGACTGGAGAACTGACTGCGAGGGGGAATTTTAGGGTGCTTCACACATTTGATACATTATTCCGCTTTAGCAAAAGGTAGATAGAAAATGAATTTAATAGTATTGATTCTCGCGTACGCAACGAGCCAAACGCAAGCTTGCTTGCACTTGGCGACTGCGCGCGGGTCACATACCCCGTTGCTTGCAGTGGGGTTGTTGATTTGAAATGGAGGAAAAGGTATGAATAAAGTGATTGATGAGGAATGTCTTTTTTGTAAATTGGCAAATGGGATCATCTCGACAAATTCTATTTATGAGGATGATGATTTTAAGGTGATTATGGACCTTAGTCCCGCATCCAAGGGGCACTGTATTATCCTTCCTAAGACACATGCAAAGAATTTGCTGGAACTTCCTGAGGAATACTGTGAGAAGATTTTGCCGGTGGCAAAAAAATGCTGTAAGGCGTTGATGAATGTGCTCCATTGTGATGGAATTAATGTACTGCAGAACAATGGGGAGGCAGCAGGGCAGACGGTATTTCATCTTCACGTGCATTTGATTCCGAGATATGAAGGTGACAATGTGCGGATTAAGTGGGCAGCACACAACGAGACATTTGATATTGAAGCATTAGCAGTTGAAATACGCAAGGGTTTTGAGGTATAATAAACTCTAAGTTTATGCATAGCGCTGCTGGAAAATGTGGCGGCGCAGAAGGAGGAAGTGATGTTAAGTTTTATTCCCGTTTTAGGGGTATTTGACCCGATGTCCCTGGTCAGGGCTCTGCCAGGGGACGTTTCGCAGGGGTTGATCTGGGGAATCATGTCAATAGGCGTATATATTACGTTTAAGATTTTGAATTTTGCGGATTTGACAGTAGACGGAACAATGGCAACAGGAGGTGCTGTAGCCGTTATGGCGATTCTTGCAGGATATCCGCCAGTTGTTGCAGTTGCCCTCGCATTTTTGGCAGGGATGATGGCCGGGTTTATTACCGGCGTGTTACATACGGTATTTGGAATTCCGGATATCCTTGCAGGAATATTGACACAGATCGCTCTGTATTCGGTAAACCTGAATATAACAGGCGGCAGGGCGAATCAGGCAGTCAGTGTAGACCAGTATAACTTAATTGTGTCGCTGCGCTATATTTCAAAGACGGTTTTGGTGACAGGAATTATCACGATAGCGATTATTGGTATTTTATATTGGTTCTTTGGCACAGAGATGGGCTTTACGGTGCGTGCAACCGGCTGTAACCCCAATATGTCCCGCGCACAGGGCATTAATATCAATGTAGCTAAGGTAATAGCACTTGTATTCTCAAATGGGCTTGTTGGTTTTGCAGGTGGGCTTCTGGCACAGTATCAGGGAAATTGTGATGTAAATATGGGGCGCGGTGCGATTGTTATTGGACTAGCTTCTGTTATTATCGGAGAGGTGCTTGGTGAGGCGTTATTTGGCAAAAAACTGAATTTTTGCGGAAGGCTGTTATTTGTGGTCGTAGGAAGCATTATCTATTATGTTGTGATTAATTTTGTCTGCTTGCTGGGCCTGCCAAGTATTGACTTGAAGTTGTTCTCTTCTATTGTGGTTGCGATTTTCTTAGCAGTTCCATATATGAAAGCAAAATCAAAGAATTCATACCGAAGAGCTGCGAAAGGAGGTGCCAGGTAATGTTAGAATTAATTGATGTCCATAAGACGTTTAATCTTGGTACGATCAATGAGAAAAAGGCGTTAAATGGTGTTGACCTGCACCTTGAGGAAGGCGATTTTGTTACAGTGATCGGAGGGAACGGAGCCGGAAAATCTACTGTCTTAAATGCGATTGCGGGCGTGTGGCCGATTGATACCGGAAGCATCTTGATTGACGGAGTTAATATGACTGGGCTTCCTGAGCACAAGAGGGCTGCTGTGCTGGGAAGGGTTTTTCAGGACCCAATGACTGGGACGACAGCGACAATGGAGATTCAGGAAAACCTTGCACTGGCAGCGCGGAGAGGAAAACGGCGCGGGTTAAGTTGGGGGATTACCAAGCAGGAGAGAAAAGAATACCATGAGCTTTTGGCTACGCTTGACCTAGGGCTGGAAGACCGCATGACATCAAAGGTTGGCCTGCTTTCCGGCGGCCAGAGGCAGGCGCTTACTCTTTTAATGGCAACACTGAAAAAGCCAAAGCTGCTTTTGCTTGATGAGCACACGGCGGCGCTTGATCCCAAAACGGCTGCAAAGGTGCTTTCACTGTCTGACCAGATAATTGAAGAGCATAATCTAACTGCCATGATGGTAACACATAATATGCGCGATGCGATTGTGCATGGAAATCGTCTGATCATGATGAATGAGGGAAAAGTTATTTTAGATATTAAGGGAGAGGAAAAGAAACGCCTCACTGTGGAAGATCTGTTAAAGAAATTTGAAGAAGTCAGCGGCGAAGAGTTTGCCAATGATAAGGCATTGTTAGGTTAATTAACAAAAGCGTGTTTGGATATTAGGTAAGTATCCAAACACGCTTTTATGCTGTCAAAAGGAATTGAGTTCATCCAAAGTCATCTGGTACATTGGGAAGAATTCTTCCATAAAAATATTAGCTTCTGGACAATTTAGTTCCTTTATCGCATTTTTGATACTAAGTTCTGCACTGCGGAATTCCTGGTTTCCGGCTTTTCCCTCTTCGGTACATTTTATCAGTGCGGATATCTTATCTGCCGCTTTGACAAGCCGACGGGCTTCCTTATCGCTTGGTGTCTCCAGAAAATAAGGTTCATATTCTGTGCGCAGGTCGTCCGGCAGCATATTTAACAGGCGGAAAGCTGCTGTTTTTTCAATCTGTTTGTAGGCCGACTGAATCTCATTATTCTCATATTTGATAGGAGTTGGCATATCTCCAGTAATAATTTCTGTGCAGTCATGATAGATGCCAAGCAGAGCCACATGCTCCGGCTTGTAGTCTTTGTGCAGCCGTTTGTTGCCGAGCAGAGCCAAAGCATGGGCAATCATGGAGGTCTCAAGAGAATGCTCGCTAATATTTTCTTTGACAGAATTGCGCATCAGTGCCCAGCGCTCAATATATTTCATGCGGGCTAGCATTGCAAAAAAAGAGTATTTTCTACTGTTCATCGCGTTCCTTATCTTTCTCTAATATTTTTTTGATATAGATTCCGGTATAGGATTCTTTGCAGTCCATAATTTCCTCCGGGGTGCCGGATGCAACTACTGTGCCGCCGCGGTCGCCGCCTTCTGGACCAATATCAATAATATAATCCGCTGTTTTAATCACGTCCAGATTGTGCTCAATCACTACTACAGTATTGCCGCCTTCCGTCAGGCGGTGCAGGATGTCAATCAGCTTGTGGACATCGGCAAAATGGAGTCCGGTAGTCGGCTCATCTAAAATGTAGATGGTCTTTCCGGTGCTGCGTTTGCTAAGCTCTGTTGCCAATTTAATCCGCTGTGCCTCGCCGCCGGATAGAGTGGTGGAAGGTTGTCCCAGTTTAATATAAGAAAGCCCTACATCATGTAGTGTCTCAATCTTGCGTTTGATTTTTGGGAGAGGATCAAAAAAGTGGACAGCTTCTTCTACCGTCATATCCAGCACATCCGCAATGGTTTTGCCCTTATATTTGACATCAAGCGTTTCGCGGTTATAGCGTTTCCCATGACATACCTCACATGGGATATAGATATCCGGCAGGAAGTTCATCTCAATTTTGTTGATGCCGTCTCCGCTGCACGCTTCACAACGCCCGCCTTTGGCATTAAAGCTAAATCGCCCTTTTTTATAGCCTTTTGCCTTGGCATCTGGCGTAGCGGCAAAGAGGTCGCGGATAAGATCAAAGACACCAGTGTAAGTGGCGGGATTTGAGCGCGGGGTTCTTCCGATTGGTGACTGGTCAATGGCAATTACTTTATCAAGCTGTTCCAAACCAGTGATTCCTTTGTGCTTTCCCGGAATGCAGCGAGCTCGGTTTAAGTTTCTTGCAAGGTTCTTATATAAAATCTCATTGACCAGGGAACTTTTACCGGAGCCAGAAACACCAGTTACACATGTCATAATACCAAGCGGGAAATCAACATTAATATTTTTCAAGTTATTTTCTGCGGCACCTTTGACAGTGATAAAACCGGAAGGCTCCCGCCGTTTTTCAGGTGTTGGAATGCGGATGCGCCCGCTAAGGTAAGCTCCGGTAATTGAATTTTCATTTGCCATAATTTCTTCCGCAGTACCTTCTGCAACGATTTCTCCGCCATGGATGCCGGCGCCAGGCCCAACATCGACAATATGGTCTGCTGCAATCATAGTGTCTTCGTCATGTTCCACCACGATCAAAGTATTACCGAGATTTTTAAGGCGTATTAGCGTATTCAGCAGCTTGTCATTATCGCGCTGGTGCAGGCCAATACTTGGCTCATCAAGGATATAGGCAACACCGACAAGGCCAGAGCCAATCTGTGTCGCGAGCCGGATACGCTGTGCTTCGCCGCCGGATAAAGAGCCGGCATTTCTGGCAAGGGAGAGATATCCAAGCCCTACATCCATTAAAAATCCAAGGCGTGCATGGATTTCCCGCAGTACCAGTTCGCCGATGGCTAGCTGGCGCTTTGTAAGCTGTAGTTCATTCATATAGCTCACCAGATCGCAAATTGCAAGCTCAGTTACCTCTGCAATATTTTTGTCCCCCACTGTTACAGCGAGTGCGCCGGGTTTCAGGCGCTTTCCCTTACAGCTCTTGCAAGGGATAATCTTCATAAAGGATTCGTATTCTTTTTTTACAGTGTCTGAGGCAGTTTCCCGGTAACGCCTTTCGACATTGTGGATGACGCCCTCAAAAGGAATATCATAGACACCTGTTCCGCGCTGCCCTGTATATTTTACACGGACAGTTTTGCCGTCTGTGCCATGCATAATAAGCTGTTTTGCCTGGTCAGATAGTTCCTGGTATGGTACATTTAGATCAAAACCATATTCTCCCGCCATAGCATCAAGAATAGAACGGCCATAGCTGGAAGAGTTTGTGGCAGACTGCCAGCCTGGTACGGCAAGTGCTCCTTCTGGGATGCTTAGAGATGGGTCCGGCACAATCAGTTCCTCGGTAAATTCCATGCTAAAGCCAAGGCCATGGCAGGCTTCACATGCACCAAACGGATTATTGAAGGAAAAGTTTCTAGGTTCGATCTCATCAATGCTAATGCCGCAGTCAGGGCAAGAAAAACTCTGGCTGAATTTTATCTCCCCCTTCTGTGGGATATCCACAGTCATCAGCCCGTCAGATAGTTTCAATACATTTTCAATGGAATCGGATAGCCGCTTCTGGATGCCGTCACGGACAACAAGGCGGTCTACCATAATATCTATATTGTGCTTTTTATTTTTTTCTAGTTTTATTTCTTCGGATAGTTCATACAAATGTCCGTCTACCACAACGCGGACATAGCCGTTCTTTCTGGCAGATTCAAAGACTTTGGCATGTTCCCCCTTGCGTCCGCGGACAACAGGGGCGAGAAGCTGAAGCTTTGTACCTTCTTCATAGGTCATGATCTCATCTACCATCTGGTCTACAGTCTGTTTCTTAATTTCTTTGCCGCATTTTGGGCAGTGTGGAATGCCAATCCGGGCAAAGAGCAAGCGGTAATAGTCGTAAATTTCTGTAACGGTACCTACTGTGGAACGGGGATTGCGGTTTGTAGATTTCTGGTCAATGGAAATGGCTGGCGACAATCCTTCAATGGATTCGACATCTGGCTTCTCCATACGTCCCAAAAACATTCTGGCATAGGATGATAGGGACTCCATATAACGCCTCTGTCCTTCGGCGTAGATTGTGTCAAAGGCGAGGGAAGATTTTCCAGAACCGCTTAAACCAGTTAAAACAACAAATGATTCACGTGGAATATCCAGATTAACATTTTTTAAGTTATGTTCTTTGGCCCCACGGATGCGGATATATTTTTTCGCTTCTTCATGCTTGCTCATTAGACTACCTATCCTTTCTGATTTTACTTGAAAGCTTGTCTCTTATCTTAACATGAAATCAAGGATATGACAAGTACATATGTTCTATTTTGTTCTATCTTTAGGGGGATTGATTTTATCAATCATTGTCATTTAAAAAAATGCATTGCAAATATTCCTTGATGATGCGTAGAATTTGCAGTATACTATAACATACAGAGTTTAAAAGTAACAGGAGTTTTTTTGTTCAGGTTCAATACGGACGAAAAGTGAAATGAAAAAGAAAGGGGATTAGTATTGGCTAAAGGAAAAAGTAACGTACATAGTTTGAAATGGGTCATTATGATAATTGTCGATCTTATTGTCGTCATTATTGGAGTGACTTACGGGGTGTTTTGTCTCTATGAGGCAAAGCAGTTGTCCACTGTCAGCATTAACAGTTACAAGGATGCGATGAATGATGGCTATCGGTCGGAGATTAAGTCGCAGGTAGAGTCTTGTATTACAATGCTGCAGGGATATTATGACAAAGCCCAGTCAGGGGTTTGTACAGAAGACCAGGCAAAAAGCATGGCGAAAGAGGCAATTCGTTCTATGCGGTACAGGGAAGACGGCAGTGGCTATCTGTGGATTGATGCAACAGATTATACACTTATTGTACATCCGATCCTGACGGAGCAGGAGGGGACAAACCGCCGCGATATGCAGGATAAAAAGGGTGTTATGGTTACCCAGGAAATTGTTAAGGCTGGTCAGAGCGGCGGTGGTTTTAGTTCCTTCTGGTTTACAAAGTCAGATGGAAAAACAGTCGCAGAAAAACTTGCCTATTCTGAAGAGTTTAAGCCGTGGGGCTGGGTAGTGGCTACTGGAAATTATGTGGATGATATGCAGAAAGCAATGGCTGAGGAAGAGAAGCTTTTAAATGATACCTTTAAAAAGATGGTTGCCTTAATGCTGATTATTTCCGTAGTTATTCTGTTTTTCGCCGGTTTAGCTGCTGCGAAATTTGGTAAGAGAATTGCAAAGCCAATTAAGATGCTGGAGAGTGCGCTTGGAAAAATTGCTGCCGGAGATTTACGTTTTGATATTGATTCAAAGCTTTTAAAGCGTAAAGATGAGATTGGAAGCATTACAAAACAGATGTTGGAAGTGAAAAATTCTTTGCATGATATGGTTGGCGGGATCGGAATTTTGGCAAACCAGCTTCAAACAGATAACCAGAATTTTAATGAGAGTTTTGCAAAAGCGGCTGAGAGTATTGGAAACATTAGCACTGCAGTAGAGGAGATTGCAGAGGGCGCTACAAATCAGGCATCCGATACGGAAGTTGTCAGCAACAAGGTAAAAGACTTAGAACATGTGATAGACAAGGAAAAGGATGCAGTAATCAGGCTGGAGAAGGCAATCGGTTCTATGATGGATTACTCTGGAGGGGCAGTAAGTAATGTAGAGCAGTTAGTTAAGATATCAGATAAGACAAATCATGCGATTTCTTTTGTCAATGACCAGACACAGAAAACAAATCAGTCCGTCGGGGATATTCAGCAGGCAATCAGCGTGATTACCGGAATTGCAGAGCAAACCAGTCTGTTATCTTTAAATGCAAGTATAGAGGCGGCAAGGGCAGGAGAGCAGGGCAAAGGTTTTGCTGTAGTAGCAGAGGAAATCCGTAAGCTTGCCGATGAAAGTAACGAGAGTGCGTCTGAAATTGAAAAGTCGGTGCAGCAGCTTATTACGAATTCAGAGTCATCTGTTGATAAGATGCAGGATGTATCACAGAATGTACAGGAGCAGATGAAGAGGCTGAAGGAGACGAGAGATGCATTTGAGAGTCTATACCAGGAAATCCAGACTGTGGAAGGGGTCTCCGAAGACCTTGGCGTCCAGACTGGACGGCTTGATGAATTAAAGACTGTAGTTGCGGATAGTGTTAACAGCCTGGCAAGCGTTATTGAGCAAAGTGCTGCGGGAGCACAGGAGACGAGTGCCAGCATGAATATTCTGCATGAGAATATTGAGGATAATAAGTCAAATCTACAGGAATTAGTGGACTTGAATGATGATCTGGCACAGAAAATCAGCAGATTTTCGGTATAATAACAAAGTACCAGCAAAAGGGTCTTACCAAATTGTTGCCTACAATTTGGCAGGGCCTTTTTAGGTGCAGGGGATGAGTTGTTGGAAGAAAGGAATGCGCAGAAGGCAGTGCAGAGATGGGGAGAAAAATGATATTAATTATTGGCGGGGCATATCAGGGGAAGACAGAATATGCAAAAGAACATTTTGATGGGGAGTATGAGATATGGAATCAGTACCATGAGAGAGTAAGGCAGCAATTGCTGGAACAAAAAGACCCATTAGAGGAGGCAAAAAGAGCCTTTAAGGGGCAGGACAAGTTAATTATTATTAGTGATGAAGTTGGATATGGGCTGGTTCCGATAGAGGCATTTGAGCGTTCGTACCGGGAGGCAGTCGGCAGGGTAAATTGTTTTTTTGCCAAGGAAGCGACGCAGGTAATTCGTGTTGTCTGCGGGGTAGGAAAACGCATTAAATAATTTATATAGAGGCTATCTATTATGAAGATTTATATGATTCGCCATGGTGCGACAAAAGGGAACAGAGAACACCGCTATGTTGGAGTTACAGATGAACCGCTTCTTCCAGAAGAGAAGAAGGAGCTTCAGTCTAGGAGAATGCCGCCAGTGGCCAGAGTATATTCAAGCCCCAGAAAAAGGTGTGTTGAAACAGCGCAAATATGCTATCCGAAGAAACAGCTTGAGATTGTAGAAGAGTTTGCAGAGTGTGATTTTGGCATATTTGAGTATCGGAATTATGAGGAATTAAATGGTAATCCAGATTACCAGAGATTTATTGACAGTATGGGGAAAAGTGGTTTTCCGGGTGGGGAAGATCGGGAGGTATTTCAAAAAAGGTGCTTACAAGGATTGGAAAAGATTATGAAAAGGGAAAGACGGCATCAGGAGGATATTGCATTTGTCGTTCATGGCGGGACGATAATGGCATTATTGGATGGCTATTCTAGGCCGCATGGGGATTATTATAATTGGCAGGTAGAAAATGGGGCGGGATATGAGGCCGAGGTATTATGGGAGGAAAGTGACAGTAATTTTTACTTGGAAAATATAAAGAAATTATTTTAAGATGGTTCGGCAATCTGGGCGGTTTGGAAAATGGAGATAGATATGACAGAAAGAATTTGGATGATTAGTATTGCTTTTTTGATGGACATTTTATTTGGGGATCCGTATTGGCTGTATCACCCGGTTCGGCTAGTTGGCACCATAATCCATAAAACGGAACAGTTTTTATGGAATGCCCTTTCTATCCAGTCTGGAGAGGAGGAGGATCGGAGAAAAAAGCAGGGAGCCGGGATTATTTTGGTTATTATTGTACTAATTCTCTCGACAGGAATCCCAGTTCTTATTTTTATAGTGGCACAGAGTGTCCATCCATGGCTGCGCTTTGTCATAGAAACATTTATGTGTTATCAGCTTCTTGCTATGAAATCACTCAAAACAGAGAGCATGAAAGTTTATGCAGCTTTGAAAACAGGTGATTTAGAAAAATCGCGCTATGCAGTTTCTATGATTGTCGGCAGGGATACTAAAAATCTGAATAAAGAGGGAATAATCAAGGCGACAGTAGAGACGATTGCGGAAAATACATCAGACGGTGTAATCGCGCCACTGCTTTTTTTATTTCTTTTTGGCGGGGCAGGAGGCTTTTTCTACAAGGCTGTCAATACGATGGATTCTATGATAGGATATAAAAATGACCGATATTTTTATTTTGGAAGAGCCGCGGCTAGGCTTGACGATGTTTTGAATTTTATCCCGTCAAGGGTAACGGCGATTGGGATGATAATAGTAAGTTTTTTTTGCCGCTTCAATTGGAAAAATGCAGTTAAGGTATTTAGAAGGGATCGATATAACCATGCAAGCCCAAATTCTGCGCAGACTGAGGCAGTCTGTGCGGGGGCGCTTTCCATTCAATTGGCAGGGGATGCCTATTATTTTGGAAAGCTGTACCGTAAGCCATTGATCGGGGATGCACTGAGAAGTATTGAGGTAGAAGATATTAGGCTTGCCAACAGGCTGCTTTATGGGGTATCATTTCTCATATTAGGGATTGGAATTGTAGCAATGGTTTTGCTCTCCGTTGGCTGAGGGCAAGCTTAAATAGGAGAGATGAGGGATGATATGCAATATTTACATGGCGGGGATATCTATCGGAATGCTGTAGAATATGATTTTTCAATAAACGTGAATCCATTGGGGATGCCGCCGGAATGTATTAGGGCGGCGAACGAGGGCATCCTGCTCTCTGCGTCACACTACCCGGATTATCAAGGGGAGGCGCTTTGTCAGGCACTAGCTGAAAAAGAAGAGATACAAAAGGAACAAATCTCACTTGGAAATGGTGCTGCTGAGTTAATTTATGGATTATGCCAGTTTTTGCGCCCACACAGAGGAAAGATGGCCGCCCCTTCTTTTCAGGAATATGAAAGGGCACTGGAAAGTGTGGGGGCAGAACTTGTATTTTGGGATTTATGTGAGGAAGATGATTTTGCTGTACCAGAAGTATTTGCAGAATCCGTACAGGGGGAAGAGGACATTATTTTTCTGTGCAATCCGAATAATCCAACAGGTTGTGTTGTGGAAAAAAGTTTGCTGCAAAAGATTGCTATGAAATGTGAGGCGGCAGGCACATATTTATGCATAGATGAGTGCTTTTTACCTTTTTTAGGAGCAGGTTGGGAAAAAAAGTATTCCATGATACGGGAGTTAGAGGAGTATCCACATCTTGTGGTTTTGCGCGCCTTTACGAAGATATATGGTATGCCGGGGCTTAGGATGGGGTATATTTGCAGCGCTGACAAAAATCTGTTGGAGGGAATCAGAAGTGTCCTGCAGCCGTGGAATACCTCAATCCCGGCGCAGATGGCAGCGGTAGCGGCTTTGCAGTGTGATAGTTATCTAGCGGAAACCTATAAACTTATGGAACGAGAAAAGGAATATCTGAAAAAGGAGCTTCTGAATAGTCTTGTGAAGAAAATTTATCCTTCGAAAGGAAACTTTCTTTTTTTTACTGGATGCAGGGACTTGAAGGAGCGGTTGTTGGAAAAGAAGATATTAATTCGCTCATGTGGGGATTTTAGAAATCTGTCCGAAGGATATTTCCGCATTGCGGTTAGGACGCATGGGGAAAATGAGGTGTTAATCCGCAGATGGCGTGAATTATTGCGTGGAGATGGAGGAATATATGGCAAAAGCGATTATGATACAGGGGACGATGTCTAATGTGGGGAAAAGCCTGATTACAGCGGGCTTATGCCGCATTTTTAAGCAGGACGGATACCGCGTAGCGCCATTTAAGTCACAAAATATGGCGTTAAATGCTTATATAACAGAGGATGAGTTGGAGATGGGCAGGGCACAGGCAGTGCAGGCGGAGGCATGTGGGATTGCGCCGGATGTCCGCATGAATCCTATTTTATTAAAGCCGACGACAGATATGGTTTCCCAGGTAATCATAAATGGCAGGGTTGTAAAAAATATGAAGGCGACAGAATATTTTAAGAAGAAGATGGATTATATTCCGGTTATTGAAAAGGCGTATAAGGAACTTTCTGAACAATACGACATCATTGTAATTGAAGGTGCCGGAAGCCCGGCGGAAATTAACTTAAAACAGAACGATATTGTTAATATGGGAATGGCTGAGATGGCGGACGCACCAGTTCTTTTGGTGGGGGATATTGACCGCGGGGGTGTTTTCGCACAATTAGCTGGAACTTTGATGTTTTTGGATGAGGAGGAACAGGACAGGGTTCAGGGAATGATTATTAATAAGTTCCGCGGCGATAAAAAAATATTAGAGCCAGGGCTTGAAATGCTTCAAGAGCGGTGTGGAAAAAGCATTCTGGGGGTTGTTCCGTATGCCAATGTTGATATTGAGGAGGAGGACTCTCTAGCTGAAAGCCTTCAGAATAAAAAAATTGTGGTACGCAGCTTGGATGAGCTGGAGCGCATTTTGGATATTGTGGTAATCCGGCTGCCGCATATCTCGAATTTTACGGATTTTAATCCGTTTGCCCTAGAGAATACCGTATCTGTCCGATATGTGGACAGGGCAGCACAGATAGGGCAGCCAGATGCTATTTTTTTGCCAGGGACTAAAAATACGATAGAGGATTTAAGGTGGCTGCGTGCAGTTGGCCTAGAAACAGCCATTTTGAGATGCCATCAGAGGGGCAGCTTGATTTTTGGAATCTGTGGGGGATATCAGATATTAGGGAATAGTATTGAAGATATGGACGGTATGGAATGTAAGGACGCAATTCGGGGAATGGGTCTGTTTCCTATGAAAACTGTCTTTAGGCGTGATAAGACAAAATCCAGGGTGGATGGACCTGCCGGGAGCTTTGGCAGTGGATTTGGGATGTTATCGGAACAGAGGATTACCGGATATGAGATGCATATGGGAAAAAGTATTTTTCCAGATGGCAGGGAGAATGTCGGCGCAGCTGGTGACTGCCGGAGAAATGTTATGGGGACATATGTCCATGGAATTTTTGAGGAAGATGGGTTCCGCAGCTCTTTTGTGACATTATTGTGCAGGGAGAAAGGAATTGCGTTGGAAGGGGAGGAGAAGGAAAAGAAGCTTGCTTACCAGGAATATAAGGGGCAGCAGTTTGACAAATTAGCCAGGGTCCTGCGGGAAAATCTGGACATAAAAAAGATATATCAGATTATGGGGATCGAGGGGTAATGCAGGGAGGTGGATGCGTGGTAGATAATGTGACATTGCAGTTTCAGGAAATGAGACCGCACGAGATAGAGAAAAAAAGTTTTGAAATCATTGAAAAGGAACTTGGGGATACCAAATTAGATCCGGTACAGGAGCCTATTATTAAAAGAGTAATCCATACAACGGCGGATTTTGATTATGTGGAGAATCTTTGCTTTTCAAAGGGTGCAGTAACTACAATGCAGGATGCGATAAGGAGTGGTGCGTGCATTGTTACAGATACACAGATGGCGAAAGCAGGTATTAATAAAAAGGAGCTTGCAAAGTACGGTGGCGAGGTGTTTTGCTTTATGGGTGATGAGGATGTAGCAGCTGCTGCAAAGAAAAACGGAAGTACAAGGGCAGCTGCCAGTATGGAAAAAGCGGCGGCAATGGGGCAGAAATTTATTTTTGTGGTCGGGAATGCGCCCACAGCATTGATACAGCTTTACGAACTGATGCAAAAAGGCAGAGTGTCTCCGTGGGGGATAATCGGTGTCCCGGTTGGCTTTGTCAATGTGACCGAGGCAAAGGAATTGATTCTTGGGGTGGAGGTGCCGTATATTGTGGCAAAGGGAAGAAAAGGCGGCAGCAATGTAGCGGCAGCAATCTGTAATGCGCTGTTATATGCTATGGCGGATTGATAGCTGAGGAGAAGAGATGAATACAGTCGATATTAGAATTAATATGGGATCAGAGGATATAAAACATATAATCAAACGGTATCATTTTAGAGAAGAAGATTTTTTATCTTTGCAGGCGCTAAGTGGTTCTATGGCTCCTTTGCTCCAAGTAAAAGCATATTATCTGTGGAAAAGCGGGGATAGTTTGATGTCCCCAAAGGATTATGCCGCGGTATTCCTGACACTTGGAAGCGGCATAGACGAGATGCAGGAGATCTATCTGAGCAAAAATTGTCTGTCAGAAGCATATATGATTGAGTGTATTGCGATAGAAATGTTGTATAAGTCATATGGAGAATTGATTCGTGAAGTACAGCGGCAAACTGGGAAATGGGTTGAGAAAATGGAATTTTTGGGAGACACTTATCCAATCGAATTACTGCCCAAGCTTTATAGAGAGTTTGGGCAGATGGATATTTCTTATAACGAAAAGTTTGTGCTGTCACCGGGAAAGAGTGTTGTATTTCTTCTCCCAATGTCTGACGAAAAAAGAGAGGGGGACTGCAGCCTTTGTGAAAGCTGCGGTAATAAAACATGTATATTACGCCTTGTCACAGATTGAATCTCTGATAAATTTTGCAAAACCAACCTGTCCTTTACTGTTGAGGTGAATCCCATCCTGATAAAACCAGTTTGGATGATCTTTGGCATATTTTGCCCATGAAATAATATGTACATTTTTATTTTTCCGGGCTAGTTTCTGGATTGTTTTATTAACGGCGTTTTGCCAAGAAAGCCGTTTGCCATAAGCGCTTACCCAGTAAATTGTCCGATTCTTTCCCAGATAATCTATTAGTTTCTGTCCGGTTGCCTGGTTAAATGTTCCGTTTGTGCCAAGAGCTATAATTATCGTATCTCTTAATTTACCCTTTTTCTTCATTTGCTTTGCGACATCCAGCCCCTGTACAACCTGCCTTGAAATTTTGGCATCAATCACTGCATTTTTATATACTTTTTTAAAGGAGATAGCAGCCCCAAGAAAAACAGAATCGCCAATGACAGAGACTGGTTTGTATGTGCTTTGCCGTTTATTTCCAGATGGTGGCCCGCCTGCAGCAGAACTCTGTAAAAAGGCTCCTTCCTCTGGCTCCATATCTATTAACTCCATCCGCTGCAAGGCTTTTACATTGTTTTCCAATTCCTGCTCTAACATAAATTGGTCTGAAGCTTTTTTGGAATCAGGTGCTGTAAATATGCCATAACCACCCACAACCATACAAAATGCGAGTACAAATACCATAAAATGGTCTTGTATTTCCTGCCATTGTGTTCTGTCCACCCTCATACTACTGCCTCCTATTAACTATAAATTCGCCAAAATTATTATTGGATAATGCCATAAGTAAATTAGATAACTCTTTGCCCCTAATTTTGAGAGAAGGGACACATCCAGCCATTTCGCAACGCTTTCTTCCAAACTTTCTGTGATACTGAGCATTGCAAGAAAAAATAAACTAACCAGAAACATTCCACCCTGATAAACAATGCTGCTTATCCCGGTAACTGAAAAAAACAGCATAATGGTAACAAAAACAAAACCGCTTAAAAGGATGGCAGCTTTTTTGGGTGAGACTGCAGGAAGGCGGACTCTTTTAAACTGGCGGTTAAATGCCCCCCAGAATATGCCAAGCAACATTGGAAATGCCATAGTATCGGTCCCGTAATATACCCTGGAAGGGTCTTCACCGGGAGTATAAAGATACCACATTCTGCCAGCCGAAAGTATGGAAAGCAGTAAAAAAAGAAAGCACATTCTATTGCCGCCAAATGTTTTGCAAGCTTTCTGGTATAGCCAGAATATAACTGGCCATAAGAGGTAAAACTGCATTTCTATCGCCAAAAACCAAAGATGGGTAAATGGGGAGGCATTGATTAGCCTTGAAAAATAGGAGCTGTTCTCATTGATCTGCCACCAGTTATTGTATCCAAAGAAGATGCTGCAGAGTTCTTGGCGTATGCCTGCCATCTGTTCCCTTTGGAATAATGTCATATAGCTGCATACTGCAATGACTGTAATAAAAAGCGGCGGAAAGATTTTAAGAAATCGTTTTTTGTAATAATTACCAAAATGGAAGTCCCCTTTTTCCCAATGCCTGTCACTTGTTGTAAACATTAGATAGCCTGATAATACAAAAAATAGGGGAACACCTAAAAAGCCGCCCGGAAATATTGCCGGATAAAGGTGGTATAATACAATACCAACAATAGCAATTCCTCTTAGCGCATCCAGCCCGCTAAGCCTGTGTATTTCATTTACATTATTATCGTTCATATTCCCAATCTCCCCTGTTCCCTATTACAGCTCTTTATCAGATACGATCCGTAAATTAATTGTATTCTGCTTCGTTCTGCCCTTCTGATTGCACATGTTCAAAATCTTTCTCTGGCCTGTGCTGTAAATATTATTATAGGTTGCATAGATTAACGCGTCAACCAACTTAGTGTTAAATTATGGTTACAATAATTTTAAATAAAATGGCAATTTATATGAACAGATATTACATTATCTGTAATAGTTTGTCTGTTGCCTTGATTGGCATTTTAATGATTTTGACTTTGGATGGTGTCTTTTGTATACTGATGCTTAGTCAAATACCCCGCTGCAGAGCAACGGGGCATACTTAGCTTCGCTAAAGGAACCATTCGGTTCCTTGGCAAGTTCCGTCCCAGAGGGGCGGGGTATTAGACCCGCGCGCAGTCGCCAAGTGCAAAGGAACTTTCAGTTCCTTGCAAGCATTGCGTTTGGCTCGTTGCATACGCGAGAATAAAGTATTTGCAGAAGGAGGGTTTGATGAAAGCTGGTTTGATTCATTTATATTATGGTGATGGGAAGGGAAAGACAACCGCTGCAGTTGGCCTTGCCGTCCGTGCAGCGGGGACAGGAAAAAGAGTTTTGTTTGTGCAATTTATGAAGGGCGGGGAGACAGGTGAGATTAAGAGCCTGCAAGATATCGGTGGAATTACGGTATTGCGCAGCAAAAAAAAGTTCCCTTTTTATAGGGAGATGACATTGGAACAGAAACAGGAGCAGACATCTATTCATAACCAGTTGCTTAATACTATATCAATTGGAACGATACAAAACAGAGAATATGATATGGTTATATTAGATGAAATTACGTATCCGTGCCGTTGGGGGCTGATTGATTGTGGCAAGCTGCAAGATTTTTTGTACTTAGGAAAGGGAAACATAGAAATTATTTGTACTGGGAGAAATCCAGATGCATTTTTTCTGGAATGCGCAGATTATATAACAGAAATGAAGTGTATCAGGCATCCTTATGAAAAAGGGGTAACAGCAAGAGAGGGGATAGAATATTAAAGCGCCCCTAGATGTTGCTTTAGGGGCGCAAAAAGGATTTATGCTATAAAAGGTGTAGCCGTATGTTTTGCTCCATATTTAATATGGAAGGAATACAACAGAGAATACCATTACTAATATAATTGCTACAATAGATGGTACTGCTGTACGTTTCAAAATTCGTGTCGGGCTTACGCCTACTGTCGATGCTACAATCATGATAACTGCAGCGACAGGTGAAATTGTTCTGGAAAGGTTTGCAATCATCTGCATCGGCAGTGTGATCAGCATTCCATGTACGCCTGCAGTAGCTGCGATTCCAGGAATCATAGCGATAACGGCATAGAACATAGCGAGTCCACCACCGCTAAGGATACCAAACAGGCAGGTAGCAAGTGCGAAAATAACCATAGTAATTAAACCTGCTGAGCTAGTATGCTGAACGGCCTCTGTAAGGTTGTCAATTACGCCAAGTGCTTGTACGCCGCTTGTAAATAAGGAACCGCCGACTACGAGCATAACAACTCGTCCAAAGCCTTCGCCCATTCCCATAAACATTTCAGATGAGGCGTTTGTAACGCTCTTGAAATCCTTTGTTCTGATTACCTCAAAAATGATTGCGACAATAAATGAGATAAATGTTAAGATAAATACATCCATTTTAATGGATGGGATAACCATTGCTGCAATTCCTACGCCAAGGATTAAGAGCAGTGGGAGAACTGGGAGCAGTGCATAGATTTTAGGAAGGTTCACATCTTCCTGCTTCTTTAACTTAGACTCATCAATTTTAACAAATGCCCGTTCGCCTTCTCTTTTATCACAAAATCTCTGCCATAAGCAATGAACTACTGCAAGAATCAGCAAAACAGGAATAGAAATTTTAGCATTATACATTACATATTCCATCAGGTTCATCTCTAATGTTTCTGCTGCGATTACGTTGTCCGCTCCGAGAGGAGTTGGCATAATCGTAGCGGTCATGGCAATGATTCCTGCTGCTGTCAGGGAAGAGATGCCCATCCCCTGGAGCATCGGATATAGAATTGCCATCAGGATAATTGCAAGGCTTGATGCGCTTGGTACGACAAGTGACATTAAGTTTCCAAGCAGAAATACAATAGGGATAAACAATGTCTGGGATTTAATCTTTTTCATCGGTGCAACCAGAAGGTCTACTGCAACCTGGTTTGCGCCGATTTTGTTCATATATCCCGAATATCCAAACAAAATCATTAAGATTAAGCCGGATCCCGTCATATTAGAAATCAATGTATCTTTTAGTTTCATAAAGATATCAAAGACGACAAATCCGGTGCCTCCCTCGTCTGCATAAAGCGGATGGCCTAATGCTGCCGCTGCAATAAGCAGCAGGATTCCGCCTCCTATCAAGATAACGGCCGGATTATAATTCTTGATTATGAAAAAGCCGACCACGCCTAATACTAGTAAAACGATTAATGCTTCTACCATATCGTTTCTCCTTTCTTTTTTCGTGTAACCATATCAATGATTTGATATGATGTTGTTTCATGAGTTATAAAAATATTATTAACGAAGCTACAAACATAAAGATCACTCCAGTAATCATTGGTACTGCTGTCCGGCGGATAATTCGGACCGGGTCTTCCCCGATGGAACCGGCCACTATCATTACAACTGCGGACACCGGCGACACGGCTCGCAGCAGGTTTCCGGCAAGTGCCATTGGTATAGACAATGCCAGGACATTAATTCCAGCGGCACCGGCAAGCGGTACCATCAGTGGAACCATGGCAAAGAATAGGGCAGTTCCGCTTCCGCTCAGTATTACGATTAAAGCGGTAAGCAGTACCATGACCAGAGGAAGCACAAACCCCATGCCTTGTCCGCTGATTCCGGTCATGGCGTTTTGCAGGGAATGGATAATGCCGATGGACTGAAGTCCTACAACAAATGTGGTTCCTGCTACAAGAAGTGCTACGATAGGCATTGCACCTCCCATGCCGGTAAAGAACGATTCTGTGTCTTCTAGAGTATCTTTTATGCTTTTTCGCCGGATTATCTCACAGATGATAGAAATAACGAATGAGAATAAAACAGCTACTTCGACGCTTAAAGTAACAGTTACGCCTGCGATTCTCTGCAATAAAAATGCGAAAATCAGAAGCAGTATCGGAAGCAGTGGCAAAATTGCATAGACTGTGCGGTAGATTCTGCCGCCTGGAATATTTTCCATTTCTGCCGCAGGTTTGGAGTCCACCTGCTTGTTTCCGTAACGCTTGTCTTCATGTTTCTGCCAAAAGTAATGTGCCAGCGCCATAATCAGCAAGGTTGGAACAGAGACTAAGACATGGTATTTAAAAACATAGTCACTTGCGGTAAGTCCTGCGAACTGAGGCGTATTTGCAAGTTCAGCGGCGATCGCAACATTGTCACTCCCAAGAGGGGTTGGCATAACTGTTGCGGATGTGGCGATAACCGCGCCTGCTGTAAGTGGATTCATCCCTACTTTGAGCATAACAGGATAAATCGTAGCGAGCAGGATTATGGCGAGGTTAGACGCACTTGGGACAACAAGTGACAGAAAATTGCCAACAAGAAATACAACTGGTATCAAAATATAGGTTGACTTAATTCCGGCAATTGGCCGAATTAAAGCCTGAACAGTTATTTCATTTGCCCGGATGCGTGTCATATAGGAGGAGTAACCGCCAAGCATCAGGATAATAAAGCCTGATGAAGTGATGATAGACTTAAACTGGTCTGCAACGGCTTTTAAAGGATCAAGCCAGGCAGCTCCAGTCGATGCAAAATCTTGAACGGCGAGTTCCCTTCCACTATAGATTGCAATATACATCAGCAGCATTCCCATAAAAAACAGCGATATTTTAATATCCATCTTTTTGATTAGCATTACTACCACAATGCCTACTGCTATCACTGCAGCGAAATACATCATAATCATATCTGGCTTCACCGTCCTTTTCCGGCTTTTGCTATATGCACTTTGCTACATATTCCAAAAACCATTTTCTGAATTTTTCTCCATCAATATCCATGCATACTTTGGCATTTGGACCCTGCTTGAGATAGCCTTTCAAATCAACTAGAGTGCATCCCCTTGTCATGCTTCCAGCCAGTTCAATATCTACAAATGTCTCTTCCACAGTAAATAATTCTGGACAAAGAAGATATGCAACAGCGCAGCTATCATACATTTTTAAGCCTGTCCCAAAAGTGCCGCCGCGGTATTTCTTAAACAGGCAATATGCCATCTCGCCGGTTTTTCCCATTTCCAGCATTTTTGCACTGTCCTCCGGGTATACAAGGGCCTTCCAACCTACATCCAACCCTGCCATTACGATTGGCAGTCCACTGTCAAATACAATCTTTGCTGCTTCCGGGTCGGTTGCGATATTAAATTCTGACATAACTCCTTTATTTCCCCTGCCAGCAGAGCCGCCCATCATGACAATCTCTTTAATATTTTTCTTGACTTCTGGATACATTGTAAATAGCAGTGCAATATTTGTTAATGGCGCGATTGGAACCAGTGTAATTGGTTCAGGGCTCTCCATAATTACTCGGCGCATTGCATTTACAGCATGTTCTTCCAATAATAGTTCCTTTTTGGGTTCAGGGAAATCAAAACCTTCCATTCCCGTGACACCATGCACATTAGAAGCATCAACTAGTGGCTCAATTAGCGGCCTGTCAGCACCAGCAGCTACCGGGATATCTTTTTCCCAAAAACTTAACAGCTTTAATGTGTTATTGGTAACATGTTCCAGTGATACGTTCCCCGCTACCGTCGTAATCAGCTTTACATCCAGTTCCCCGGAAAATAAAGCGATTGCAATGGCTAATGCGTCATCAATACCTGGGTCGGTATCAATAATAATAGGTTGCTTTTTCATAATAATCTCCTCCTATCTTTCTTTAAAATCATACTTTTAATCATAATATTTAATCAGTATGTTCATTTAAATATTGTGTCATCCCGCTCCCCTCATTCTTGTATGGCCTTACATGAAATCCAAATTTTTTATAAAAGTCTTCTTTTCCTTTTAGCGCCATCAGCCCGGCATAGGCATTGGAGGCTCCGGCATTCTGAATATATTCCATTAGTTTTTCCATAATCAGTGTACCGATTCCAAGACCTTGCTTGTCTGGGACAATTGCAACATCTTTAATAAAAAATGCCACCCTTCCGTCCCCGACTACTCTGCCAATCCCGATTGGCCGGTCTGCCTCCCATATCACAACAGAAAACAAGGTATGTTTTAATGCGATCTCCACATCCTGCCGATCATATTTCTTCATTCCCACGCTTTTTCTGACTGACTCATAAATTTCAGGTGTAACTCCGTTTGGCTCTGTCCGAAGGCTATCTGGCATCAAGAGCATGTTCCGGCTGCCAGCAGTCATATGGTTCATTATCATTTCCTGCATTTGAATCCCCTCACTTTACTTCAAATTCAAGAACTTCCTTTCTTGTTGGTATAGACAGGGCGGCTCCCTTTTTGGATACTGCCAGGGCAGAAGCTTTTGATGCCATAGTAAGTGCTTCTTTTACAGGCATTCCGTGAAGTCTGCCTGCCATAAAGTATCCAGTAAATGTGTCGCCTGCAGCTGTCGTGTCTACAGCGTCTGCCCGATATGCATCTTGCCACACGATTCCGTCTTTTCCTGCATATACAGACCCATTCTCACCAAGTGTCAAGACAATTTCAGCATGAGGAAATTGTTCCCTAAGCTGTTTGATCAATGCATCTCCATCAGATTGTTGTAAACCAGCAAGTGCTTTTCCTTCTCCTTCATTTAGGATAAAACAGTCGATGCAGTCCAAATTAATTTCAAAAATTTTATCATTCATTGGGGATGGATTTAGAAAAATCTTCATGCCCTTTTCCGCAGCCTTTTCTGCAATATACGGAATCTCACTTATCTCATTCTGAAGGATGAGCCAGTCCCCGCTGTTAAAGTTTTTCATAACATTGTCCGCAATCTCCCTGGTAATTGCCTGATTTGCCCCTCCGTATAAGATAATGCAGTTATCACCCATGCTGTCATTTTGGATAATGGCATGGCCGGTTCGGATATTTTGTGATTTCTCAACATATTCTGTGTTGACACCAGCATCTTTTAACATTTCTTTTAGAAATGTCCCATCCACACCGATCATCCCGGCATGATAAACCTCTGCCCCAGCCCTGCTCAGTGCAACGGACTGGTTTAACCCTTTCCCGCCGGCATACACATTCAGCATATCTGATGCCTGTGTTTCTCCCTTTTGTACAAAATGATCTACTTTATAAAAGTAGTCAATATTTAGTGAACCAAAATTCAATACTCTCATATCAATTCCTCATTTCTGTGCATATTCCAACGAAACTATTTTCCGAAACTGTTTTCTTGTTAAGGATTCTACCATTACTTTTAAGGTTCGTCAATAGGTTTTGTATTATTCGTCTATTTTCATGATTTTGGCGTTGTGTTTTTGTGCAGATTGCACATTGTTTAGAAACTATTGACATCTGTTTGCAATTTATCTATCATGGAAATATATCTATACGGAGGATTTCGTTATGAATATTAAAGAAATTGCAAAACTTGCCGGTGTTTCCGCCTCCACGGTTTCAAAGATTGTAAATCAAAAGGATGAAAGCATCAGCAGTGAAACAAGGGAACGGGTTTTAAAAATTGTCAAGGAATATAACTATACCCCCTATGCGTCTGCTATTGTCCCTACACAAAAGACATGGATTCTGGGGATATTGCTCCGTTCATTTATTTCATTTGATACAACATTAGATGGAATGATTCAAAGTGCGCAGCAAAACGGGTACACTACCATAGTGTGCAATAGCTGTTCTGACCCAGAGCAGGAATTGAAAAATATTACTTCTCTTTGCAGCAGCCATGTAGATGGCATTCTCTGGGAACCTGTGGATGGGCAAAGTCTTTCTTTCTTGCACTATATTGAGGATAAGGGGATTCCATATATTACGATTGGGCCATTTGGCGGAAGTGGTTCCTTGCAGATTCCGTATGAAACGTTCGGTTTTCAGATAACACAGGAATTAATTTCCAGGAGGCACACAAAGATTGCCTGCCTGCTAACGGAAGGGAGGCGTGTTCAGGCATTTTTGGACGGTTACAAAAGCTGTCTGTTTCAGAACCACCTGCCATCGGACGAGCAGTTGATTTTCCATGAATTGGATGAGACATTGATTTACAAGGTGAATACACATCAGATTAGTGGGATTATCTCTTCACACTATTTGAAAGCTCTAGAGTTTTATCAGCTTATGAATGCTCTGCACTATAGAATACCAGAGGATTTTTCTTTAGTGTCTTTAAAAAACGATAGGTTGGAAGCACCTGAAATTCCAGAAATCTCTACTTACACAGTATCAAATACAGAGTTTGGCTCATATCTGTGCAAAAATTTAATCTGTCAGATAGAAAAATCAAGCGGAACCCTTCCTGCTTTCACTCAGGATTTTAAACTGGATCATGATACAACCATAGGAATGCCGTTTGAGTTAAATACTTCTAAGATTATAGTGATAGGAAGCATTAATATGGACACATACCTTAATGTGGAACAGCTGCCAGATACGGGGAAAACAGTCAGCACATCTTCCTCATTTGTTTATCCCGGAGGAAAAGGTATTAACCAGTCAATCGGCGCTTCCAAACTGGGACAGCATGTTGCCTTAATAGGAAATGTGGGATTTGATATGGATTCTGACAATATCTTTCGTGCCCTCAATGAACACGGTGTTGATACCTTTGGGATTAAGCGCTGTTTTCAAGTAAATACTGGAAAAGCATATATCTTTGTGGAACAAGGCGGGGATTCGATGATTTCTATTTTGGCTGGTGCGAACGATATTTTTACCCCAGATGCTATTCGTGAGAAGGAAAATTTATTTGAGAATACTGGATACTGCCTGATTCAATCGGAAATTCCAGTGGAGACAGTACAAGAAGCCTGCCTGGTTGCCCATAAGCATCATGTAAAGACGATACTTAAGCCATCTGCCTGCAGTTACTTTCCGGAGGAACTGTTATCCAATGTAGATATTATCATTCCGAATGAGGATGAACTAAATGTATTATGTCCTGGGCAGTCGTCGATAGAAGAGCGTGCGGGACAGTTGATGCAGTATGGGATTGAGACAGTGATTATTACTCTTGGAGAGCGTGGGTGTTATGTGAAAACGGAAGACTGGGAAGAATCATTTCCAGCAGCGCCGTTTACATCCGTAGATAATACTGGCGCTAGCGATGCTTTTATTAGCGCACTTGCCTCCTACCTGCTTTATGGGTATTCTTTGAAAAATGCGGTGCGTATTGCGACATATGCTGCCGGATTTTGTATTTCGAGAAAAGGTGTTGTTCCGTCGCTGATTGATAAAAATAGCCTGGAATCTTATATTCTTCAAAAAGAACCGGAACTCCTTCAGTTAAGATAATGTTTTTTACTCAGGAAAAAAGATGCAGATACTTAAGATGCCATTACTATATTGGGCAGATATTGTCCCATTCATCTGCTCAACTAGTGTTCTGGCAATCGCTAATCCTAAACCAGTTGACTTTCTCGCTGTTTCAACAGTATAAAATCGGTCAAACAGTTTACCAACCTGGATTTGAGTTAATTTGGATGCCGTGTTTGAAAAAATAATTTTGCCAGAAGAGTGAAGGGATATCGTCAAATCTCCATCACTATACTTAATGGCATTATTTAAAAGATTGTAGAAGATACGTGCCAATGCAGAATGATCCAGCATTCGGACTACTCTTTCCTTTGGCATTTGGATAGTTGGCTGAATCCCGCGTTCTACCAAGGCAGTATATGATGCGGCAATGCTTTCTTCTAGAATACGGTTGATAACAGTTGGCTCGCTTGTTAAATTGCTTTCGGCGGCTAAGATTACAGAATATCGGAATAGTTCTTCCGTTAATTGAGTTAATATGTCTGAACGGTTTCGGATTACTTCGATATGTCGTTTTACACTATCTGACATTTCTTCCTGCTCCAGTAAATCTAAGTTTCCACAGATTGAGGCTAAAGGTGTCCGAAGATCATGGGAAATGTTGGTAACAGCATTTTTAATTTCCGTGTCCCCCTGTTGGTAACGGTGCCGCTGCCGACGTAGCTCTTTTAGCTGAGTATTGATATCGTTTGCAAGGTTACAGATAGAGGTATCTCTGCTGGAAATGGCAATCAGGGTATTGGTATCGCTTTTTAGCTTTTCTGAAAATCCTTTGCGAATTTCCTTTATTGATGTTTGCATTAAAATTACTTTAGCAGCAAGGACAATGATTATAATGGTTAAAATTATGCATAAAATGAAAAGATAAATCACGATACCACTCCTTTTTGGGATTATGGCTATTCAATGGAACTTACCGTGAGAATAGCAACTTTGGTTATTTTATATCCTTCCGCCTAAATATAATGGCGCCTGTAGTTGTTGAAATGATAAAAATAATGCCAGAATATATAGGCAGTATTGGTAGATTTTCTGCTTCCATGGACGTACATTGTATAATCTGGCCGCCGGGCAGAAAATCATGTAGGAACTGGTAGACTTTCCGCTTAGTCCCTTTTAGGTAATTTGGGTTTTCAATATCCTTTTCGAGTTTTGCATCTCCTGTCGCAAAGTCGTAGTTGTAATACGGAATTGTTTCCGGCTGCTGAAGCTGGGAATTAATATAGGTTCCTGCAGTTATTAATAAAAATGTACTTAAAATGCAGATAATTGCGGCAATCGCTTTGCTTGCGTTTAGCATAGCAATCATTGTAAAGAGCGATGAAAATGCAGTGCATAACATTACAATAATTACTGTAAACAGAAGGATCACCCTCAAATCTGTATGAAAAAGTCCAAGCAAAGGGATTCCGATACAAAGGTATGTGATATAATATATAGCATATAAAATAATTCCAGTAAAAATATTTGTCAGCAAATTGGCAAGATAAATATGGATGCGCTTATGGCCAATAATCAGTTTATTGCGGATTGTGCTGTCGCTGTAATCTGTTCCGATAAAGAGACTGCAGAAGACAGAAAGCAAAATCGCAAGAAAGATGGAACAGCTAAAAAAACCATCCTCAAGCAGAATTGTGTTTCCGGCACGCTTCTTCATATAAAACATAATTGGTAAATATACACTTATACTGAGCATGACACAAGCACAACCCCAGAAGCATTTATTTTTTATTAAGCGCATGATATTTGCAGATAACAGATTACTCATTTTTGTCTCCTTTTCTATCGGCTGTTGTATTGCCAATCAAGTTAATATAATAGTTTTCCAGACTTTCGTCGCGCTCGTTTATAGACTTAATGTCACAATATTGCGCAGATAGTTTTAATGCCAGTTCGGTTACACTAATTTCCCCGAAGATTTCAGCTTCCTCTTCTGATAAGACAGTGTATTCTATACCACTTTCATCCAATACGCGGCAAAGTATCCTGGTATCTGACACAGTAATGTGGATGCATTTGCGGCAGACGGTTTCTAGTTCTTTTGCACTTATCTCTTTTACAAGACGTCCATTATCAATAAAACCATAGTGGGTTGCAAGTCTAGACAATTCATCTAGGATATGGCTGGAAATCAATACAGTAATTCCGTGTTTCTGGTTTAAATCTAATATAAGTTCCCGGATTTCAATGATTCCTTGTGGGTCTAATCCGTTCACTGGTTCATCCAGAATCAGAAAGTCCGGGTTGCCGCAGAGTGCAATGGATATTCCAAGTCTTTGTCTCATGCCGAGGGAAAAGTTTTTTGCCTTCTTCTTTCCGGTGTTTTCTAAACCTACTAATTTTAATAAATCTTGTATTCCATCATAGGATGGCATACCCAGAATCCGGTACTGTTCTTTTAGGTTATCTTCGGCTGTCATATCAAGATAAATGGACGGTGTTTCTACGACAGCGCCAATCCTGCGACGGGATTTTACAATCTCTTTTTGCCTATTGCTTACTCCGTAAATGAAGAATTCGCCATCTGTTGGCTTCTGCAGCCCGCAGATAAGCCGGATTAATGTAGTCTTTCCAGAGCCGTTTTTTCCTACAAATCCATAAATGCTTCCTTTGGGCACATTCATTGAAAGCCCATTTAGCGCCTTATAATTTTTATACTCTTTTTTTAGGGCGTTTGTTCTTAGAACATACTCCATACGTGAGACCTCCTATCAATTAATAATGATGTGTAATCCAAGAGAGCCAGCAGCTGCTTTTGAATCTAGTACAACTTTGTACTAGTATTACTTTATTCAAAAAGAGTAAAGGAAGCGGTAAACGAAAGAGTAAAGAAATGGTAAAGATGTCACTTTTGTCTCATTTTAAATCCAATTCCCCAGACAGATTCGATATAATCCCTGTCATTCCCGCTGCGTAGTTTCTTGCGCAGATTACTGATATGCATTTTTAGGGAACTTTCTGTACAGTCAGGAGTATCTTCACTGATGCGCTCCAAAAGAATGGATTTTGTAATGACTTGTGTGGGATTTTGCATTAACAGCTTTAGGATAGCATACTCTGTTCTGGTTAGCCTGATTTCGTCTGCGCCGACGGTGGCAATATGTGTATCTGTATTTAGTGATATGTCATCAAAAACTAAGGTAGGCGTTGTTGAGGATGACGCAGCATTGCGGAACTGGACAGCAATACGGGCTAAAAGTTCCTTTGCGTGAAATGGTTTAGTAATATAATCTGTTGCACCGCCTAAGAGCAAATCTACCTTATTGTCAATATCTACTTTTGCACTTACCACAATAACAGGGATTCCTTGTATATGCGGAAGAACCTCCTCCCCATTTAGCCCTGGAAGCATCAAATCAAGCAGTACAAGGTCTGGTTTTGAGCCAGAAAGTACATAGAGTGCTTCTGTTCCCGAATAAGCGCGGGAAACGCCGTATCCTTCTTTTGTAAGTATTTCTTCAAGCACATCTCCAATGTGTATATCATCATCAATAATTAAAATATTCTTCAAAATAAATTGCTCCAATCTTTTTTGTTTTGTGAAGCATAGGGGGATTTAATTATGATACTATATCATAATTTTATATAACGGGCAATGGAGTGCAATTTGACGTTTCCTATTTTATTTTTTCCTTGTCTTTTTATTGATCTGCGTTCATAATAGCAGGAGAGCGATTAGTATAATTTAGTAGAGGGGAGATAGTATGAATCAAAGGCAGTTGAAGAAGGAATGGAACTCATTAGTGCGTTCGGAGAAAGCTTTTTTAGAGAAAGCATTTCGGAAAAGGGAAGCCGGATGGCAGAAAAAAATAGAGCAGTATGTTCCAGATAAACTAGAAGAGACACTCAATAAGACATTTTGTAAGGCATTTGAATTGATTTTTGAAAAGGGTACAGATATTATAGAAAAGACATATGACAGGGAAAAGAAGGAGCAGGGGTATAAGATTGACCAGTATGCGGCAAATTTGAAAAATAATGCGCAATCTGTTAAGGTATTTGGGAAAAAAGCTTTTGGAAGCAAAGCTTTTAATACCGTGATTTCAGCGGTGGAAGGGATTGGAATGGGGGTTCTTGGTATGGGAATCCCAGATGTCCCGCTGTTTCTTTCTGTAATCTTAAAAAGTATTTATGAGCTTGCATTGACATATGGTTTTTCGTATGATACAGAGGAGGAGCAGCTTTTCATTTTGAAATTGATTGAGACGTCTATGCTGCATGGGGATGAGCTATTACAGGCAAATACTTCTGTGGATAATTGGATTGTAAGCGGCATTCAATTTTCAGAGGAGAAGAAGGAGCAGATGGAAAAGACATCGTATGCGCTGTCAAAAGAACTTTTGTATCTGAAGTTTGTGCAGGGAATGCCAGTGGTAGGTGTTCTTGGCGGCGTGTCGGATGTAGTGTACCAGAAAAAAATAGCAGACTATGCTTCATTAAAGTATAAAAAACGATTTTTAAACCAGGAATTGTTGTAATACATTTTGGGGGAAATTATGGGTAAAGAAGTTAAGACAAATGCAATGCGGATATTGGATAGAAATAAGATTCCGTATAAGTTGAATGTATATGAGTGTGAGGAGTTTATTGATGGTGTGCATATTGCAGACCAGTTAGGGCAGGATTATGCTATATCCTTTAAGACGCTTGTAATGATTGGAAAGAGCAGGCAGTATTATGTCTTTGCAATTCCAATTGACAAGGAAGTGGATATGAAAAAGGCGGCAAGGGCAGTGGGGGAGAAGAGCCTTGAAATGGTTCATGTCAAGGATATTAATCAGGTGACAGGTTATATCAGGGGCGGATGTACCCCGATTGGCATGAAGAAGAATTATCCAACCGTAATCCATGAAAGTGCGAAGAATCTGGAGGTAATGATTATTAGCGGCGGAAGGCTTGGAACACAGATTTTTTTGGCGCCGGAGGACTTGAGGCGAGTAACAAAAGGGGAATATGCGGATCTTATTGCAGAGTGACTTTGAAAGGGGAAGAGAGGATGCAGATTAAGATAAAGAAAGTAATTGCTGCAGTGTTAATGGCATCGCTTGTGATTGGATGTACAGGGTGTGGAAAAGAAAAAAAGGAGCCGAAACCGACTCCCAAGGCAACAGCAAAGGTAAATGAAGGCAATGCAAATGCTTCCGGTGATGGTGAAGGACAGTCGGATGTGCCGCTGGTAATTGCCTGTGGGAAATTTTCAAAACAGTTTAATCCATTTGCGGCTGTCAGTCAATCAGATAAAAAGGTTGTGGATTTAACGCAGATTCCGTTATTTATGGATGACCGCTCAGGAAGATTGGTGTATAAAGGGATTGACGGGGAGGTGAGGCAATACCAGGGTAAGGACTATACGTATTATGGGGCTGCCGATTTGTCAATTCAGTATGATGATAAAAAAGATAAGACAGATTACCGGATCAAAATCCGTGATGACTTGATTTTTAGCGATGGGGAAAAAGTTACGATAGATGATGTGATTTTTTCGCTTTATGTTTTTTGTGATAATGATTATAACGGTGATGTCCCGCTGAAGAATATGCCAATCCAAGGGTTATTGAATTATCAGGCAGACAGCACAAAGGCTGAAAAATTTTCAAAGAAAAAAATCAAGCAGTATATCAATCAAAAACCTAATCAATTAAAGAGGTGGATTAGGGATAATATTACGGAAAAGGGAATAGAAGGCAGGAAGGCAGAGCAGCTTACAGAACGCCAGGCGAGGATTTTTCTGGCGCAAGGTAAGGGAAAAAAGGTAAAACATATTTCTGGTATTCAAAAAATAAACGAATACGAGCTTACAATTACAACAAAGGGGTATGAGCGGGAAATGTCAGGGGCTTTGCGGATTCCGGTTTGTGCGCTTCATTATTATGGGGACACATCAAAGTATGATGTGGAGAAAAATAAATTTGGATTCCGGCGGGGCGATATCTCAGCAATCCTTGCGAATAAAGCGGCGCCAGTCGGCGCGGGTGCATACCGTTTTATCAAACTTGAAGATAATGTGGCATATTTTAATTCAAATGAACTATATTTCCTTGGCTGTCCAGAAATCGCTTATTTACAGCTAAAGGATATGACAGAGATACTTGCAGAGGCAAGAAAAGAGCTTCAGGAAAAGATGGGTTCCACTCCGGCTCCAGAGGTGCAGGATACCAGCAATTCCCCAGAAGAGCCTATTAATCCTCTAATAGAGGTGACAGAGGTAACAGAGGGGGTAGTTGATGTTATTTCGGGGGATTTTGATAGTGAGGATTTAAGATGGATATCAGCGGTTAATTCTAATGGCGAGCTATCTGGGAATACAGTAAATAGTGATTTGTCTGGTGATGGTTGGTATCATTATATTGGCATTCATGGGATGAATGTATCAGTGGGAGGAAAATCAGGAAGCGAGGCTTCATCTAATCTTAGGAAGGCGCTTGCAACGATCTTTAGTGTTTCGCGCGGCGTTTTAAAAGAGAAGGAAAGCGATCTGGTGAATCTTGTGAATTATCCAGCTGCGCAAGAATTATGGCTGTCTCCATCAGAAAATGAAGAAAACTTTGCAATTGCTTATTCCAAAGATGTAAAGGGAATGGAGATATTTACGGATGATAAAGAAGCAAAGGCAAAGACAGAGCTTGCCGCAGGCGTTGCTCTGGGGTATTTGGAGGCTGCGGGTTACCGAACAGAAGATAGGAAGGCAGTTAAGGCACCAAGAGGGGCGTCGCTGCAATATACAGTATGGATAGCAGATGGGGAGCAAAATCCTCTCTATCCAATGTTGGAGCAGGCGCAGCAGACATTAGATACGATTGGGATTACATTGAAATTGCAGGAAATAACCGGGGAGGCATTGCTGCTTGATAAATTGCGGACAGGCACACAGCAGATATGGGTTGGTACCCGTCCAATCGAAGATATGGATTTGGATGTCCGTTATGGGGTAGCGCAGAAGAGAAATATCTTTGGGATCAGGGATAAGAAAATAAAGAAAATAATTAATGGCCTGCAAAATATGATGACAGCGCAGAAGAGAAGAGAGGGGTATCAAAAGTGTTTTGAGACCGTTTTAGACTGGGGTGTGGAAGTTCCGGTCTGCGAGTATCAGCAGCTAACGATGTTTAGTTCAAAAAGAATTGATGCAGATACGCTTCCGCAGGACTCTACTCCTTACTATAGCTGGCTGAATGAGATTCAGAAGGTTAAAATGCGATAATGAAGATTAGTTTTTTAGAAGGAAGTGGACATATATGGAATTTAGTATAGGGGATATAATCAAGATGAAAAAACCACATCCATGTGGGGCAAATCAATGGGAAATCACTAGGGTGGGAATGGATTTCCGCCTAAAATGCAAAGGGTGCGGGCATCAGGTAATGCTGCCACGCAAGCAAGTAGAAAAGAGTTTTCGGGGAAAACTGTAAAATTGAAAATGTAGGCACACAGAAAAATATTATTTTTTCTCGCGTAAGCAACGACCGAAGCGGAGCAGAGACCTAATACCCGCCACTTGGGGCGGACTTACTAAAGAGAAGCTAAGTCATGCCTCGTTGCTCTGCAGCGGGGTATTTGACTGACTATAGGTTAAACCAGATAGGGATAAAAATAGATATGTATCGGCAGGAGCATAGATTTTCTCCTGCCATGCCTGTATTTAAGCGGTTTGGCGTTTCGTAGTGCTATTGGTTATATGACGCCTCAACATAAGGAGGATGAGGCGTCATATAACCAATGGCATAATCTTGCAAGTGCCTATAACCTACAAATCATAATATATTCTTCGTCATTTTCATCAACAATTTCAAATCCTATCTTCTGATACATACGGACAGCATAAAATCCCGGCTTGTTGCTGCCCTGTTTAAGTTCCGTTTTGATGAACATGAAGTATAAATATTTATTTCATTTTCGTACAAACAAGTGTATAATAACGGTAAGTCGGAATTTTCCGACACAACAATAAGTCGAAAAGGATATGAAAAAATGAAACAGAAATCTAAAAAGAAAAAGATTCTCTTTATTGTATTAGCTATCGTGGCTGTACTAATAATTGCTGGCGATTGGGTATTGTCTGTAATGGTGTATAACGAGAATTTTAACCAGCGATTTGAGAGCTATGAGCCGCTTATGCTCTATGTTGATGACTTTGACGGATTGCACCGCACGAAATATGAGTTTAGTTCCAACGAGGGGCAGAAACTGGCGGGATATATGTATAGTTCGGGAGAAAACCAGCGTGGTATCGTTGTAATGGCACATGGCTTTGGTGGAGGTGGACATAATTCTTATATGGATTGTGTGAATTATTTTGCCTGTCATGGATATTATGTTTTCTCCTATGACGCTACGGGAAATGATGAAAGCGAGGGTGAGGGAGTCGGAGGACTTCCACAGGGAGTAATTGACCTTGACTATGCAATCACATTTGTGGAAGAAAGCGGGAAATTCCCAAGTCTGCCAATCGTTTTATTCGGGCATAGCTGGGGCGGCTACAGTGTTTGCAGTGTGCTTACATACCACCCCGAAGTAAAAGCCGTTATAGCGTGTTCGGGTTTTAACGCTTCACCGAATCTGTTTGAAGCCGAGGGGAAAAAACAGGTAGGAAATGGTATTTATTTGATGTTACCATTTGTGAAACTGCATGAGAGGATTCAATATGGCGGGTATGCCTCAAATACTGCGTTGGACGGCTTCTCAAAAAGCAATGCCGCTGTTATGATTGTGCATAGCTTTGATGATGAAGTTGTTCCAGTCGAATACGGTTACGAAATTTATTACGAAAAGTACAAGGACGATTCCCGATTTAGCTTTATTCCTCTTGAGAATAAAGGACATAACTATTTCAATGACGACACATATCGCAATGAGTTTAATGCGAAATTTGATGAATGGCTCAAAACGCTTGACTATGACTATAACACAGAGGAAAACAGGGAACGGTTTTCGGAGGATAAAGCTAATTATATATATCAAAACCTTGACAGGGAAAAATGGTGTAATTCATTGGATTTGGAGTTGTTCGAGGATTTTTTAGATTTTTACGATGAACATATCCATTAACCAAAAGCTAAAAATCGCTGCTGGATAGGACAGCACACTAGGACAGGAAATCAATAAAAGGTTTCCTGTTTTTTGCGCCCAGTTCTTGTTTCGTTTTCTGGCTTTCCGTTTTTATCTCAGTTGGCAGTTGAAAGAAATTTGCCTTGTTAGGACACCATAAAGGAAAAAACAAGGGCAGATGGTTGATTTGATGATGTGATGAGTTTGATAGATTGCATAAAACGGGGATTTGGGTATGAGATGTTAGTTGAAGTAAAATTGTATGAAGGGGAAACCTGCTATTTTACATTTATTGCCCTTAAAAATGAATTACAGCCCCTTTATGAACGTGTAACAAATATAGAGGGAATGGATTGTGTTTTTCAACAAGATAAATACAGACCGGAATATTGGTTAGAACGATGTCCGGGGAATGCAACAAAGAGATCAGCAATTCAAAGAATAAAGCAGTTACGCGGTTGCCAAAGAGGAATTCAGTCTTTTGCTTCTGATAGTCTGCTGTTTTCTTTGGCGGCTTTTTTAACCGTTCAAGAACACTTTTCTTATCCTGCTGATGATTATCCTCTCCGTAAGTTTTCTCCTTATCTGGTTTCATTCATGAGTAATAAAAAAATAAATGCTGTTGCCCTAGAGTCAAACTTTAATTGAATTGACAAAGAAACTTGGATATGTTAGGCTTAAAATAGTACGACCATAGTAGTGCAAAAAGGAGTGCGTAATATGGATATTAAATTATTTGATTCTGAATTAAAGGTAATGAATGTACTTTGGAGAGAGGGCGATACAACTGCAAAGCATATCTCAGATGTTTTGCATGAAGAAGTGGGATGGAATATGAATACTACTTATACCTTGATAAAAAGATGTATTAAAAAGGGGGCAATTGAACGCACAGAACCTAAATTTATGTGCCATGCCTTGATTCCCAAAGAGGAGGTACAGGAAGCGGAGACAAATGAATTAATCAATAAAATCTATGATGGTTCAGTGGATAAACTATTTACGGCATTACTTGGCAGAAAAAAACTTTCCGAAAAGCAGATAGAAAACCTGAAAAAAATTGTTGGAGATTTGGAATGAGGTGGTAGAGATGAGCCTGCTGGAAATGAGTTTTTCAGCTTCTGTTATAATTATTGTGGTTATCGTATTCCGTTTGTTATGGATACATAAATTACCTAAGAAAGTATTTCTAATTTTATGGTTGGTGGCATTGCTGCGTTTGCTGGTGCCATTTTCTATTCCGTCTATTTTTAGTATTTATTCTGTGTTATCTCAAAATTCATTTATTATGAATCAAATAGAGGATACCTCTTTTATCAATTTTCTGCCGTTTGGTTCTAGAGAGCAGGAGCTTGACAAAATTCCCGCTGATGAAAAAAGGACTAAAGAAGTGAGTAAGAATTCGGGAAAGGCGGTTGTTGAAGCAGAACAAGGCCAGGGGCAGGAAAAGAAGGATGTGCAGAGCGAAGAGAATGGAAAGCAAGCGATTGAGAGTAATCATGAGCAGAATGCTTTGAAAGAGAATACGATGCACCTTAGTTACAAGCAGGGAAATATTTCTGTATGGATGGTTGTTTGGGGTATTGGAATGTCTCTTTGTATCATTATTTATTCTGTTATATATATCATATGCTATAGGCAGTTTCGTATATCGTTCCCGGTGGAAAATGAATTTCTAAAGGAATGGTTTCTTTTACATAAAACGGGCAGGAAGATTTCAGTCCGGCAGTCAGATTGTATCAATGCACCATTGTCATATGGTTTTATTCATCCTGTGATTTTAATGCCAAAGGCAACAAAATGGGAAAATGCTATACACCTGGAGTATGTTTTGGAACATGAGTTGATTCATATTCAAAGGCTGGATGCCGTCATAAAATTCTTTTTGATTGTTGCTGTTTGTGTTCATTGGTTCAACCCGTTGGCATGGGTGATGTATTTTTTGGTAAATAGGGATATTGAATTGTCTTGTGATGAAGCTGTTATCCGGCATTTTGGGAAACGGTCTAGAACTGCTTATGCTCTTTCCTTGATTCAAATGGAGGAGATGAAAAGTGTTTTTGTGCCGTTGGGAAATAATTTTGGTACAAATAAAATGGAAGAGCGGATAACTGCAATTATGAAAATACAAAATCCATCTGTATTTACTAATATCTGGGCAGTTTCTTTAATTATCTGCGTAATAGCTGCTTTTGCTACTTCTGCATTTGACCAAATAGAGCAAGGGGCGGATACTGTTACGGAGGCGGAGTCTGTTACGCAATATACATCCTTTTTGAGTGGGAGAAGAGATGAGGCCTCATTGTTGCCGCAAGAAAATGGACAAGGCTTATGGAAGGCAGATTTTCAGAAGGAAAAACAGCCAGAAAGCCTGCTTAGCGCCATTAATACAGATATGGAAACTGGATTACCCAAAGAGCAGCAAATTGAACTTTTCAATGAATATCGGAAACATGATGTATACAAAGATGGCAACATTCTCTATTATCAGGGTAAACCAATCCGTTGCTTTATTGATAAGTATCAGGAGGAGACAATAAATGCAATTGGGGGCAGAAATATTAATACAATCAGGGTTTACACTTATTTTAATGAAATGGGAATGGTAGATGTGAGCGCTGTGCGTGAATATAAAAAAGGAAAAACGAAAGTCGAAGAAGTGATTCGAGATAGTATTGATATGGTAGAAATGGAGCCGGTTGCGGTTGAACAAATAATTATAGACCTGCCGCGCAAGTCGAGGAATAAGCTTGCACAGAAGGCTGCCAGAGAGGGAAGATATGATAGCTTGGAAGAAATGGTTCGTTTTGTTGATGCAAGAGTTTTGGAAGAAATTGCAGAGGGAATGGTAGAACAAGGCGTCCCGATAAATGGAATTGCAGATTATATCAGTAGATATATTTTAGGAAAATTGGCGGAAGAAGGCTATAAGAAATGGGGATTTTCATTTATAAGGGAACTTTTGCCGCTTTTGCCGCAAGGCTCCTTGTATGACATTGCAAATATGGCGGCAGAGGAAAAGGATTATGATGGAAGAAAGGAATTAATAGAATTTATTGACAAAAACTCATAATACCGGAGTAGTGTGTTGACAATTTTGAAAGACTGTGGTAGTATGAAGATGTTAAAACTACCAGGGTAGTGCGCGCGCCCAAGAAATAGGATAGCAGCATGTTTCTAGGTAAGAAGAAGGAAACATGCGAATAGAAATGGCAAACGAAATTAGGAAAATAGTTTATAAAGAGAGGAGAGTATCATTATGGCTATGAAAAAGATTTTAACCGCTGCCTGCGTGTTAGCAGCTGCTTCTACCGTGGCAGCAGCCGGGTCAGGAGTAAAGGCTGCACAGCCAGGCGGTTCTAGTTATATTATGGATTTAAGAAAAGCGCAGGAAGATGTTTCATCTGGAAAACCGGAAACGAACATTGATCTGGGAGAGGGGATTTCTGGTGAAGTGCAGGAGAACCTTTTTGCGGAATATGAGAAATATGGGATTGTTAATGAAAATGGAGTTCTGTATTATCATAATAAGCCAATCCGCTGCTTTGCTGACACCTGTAAGATAATAGAGAACATGAATGAGTACGGCGGTAAAACGATTACTTACAAGAACATTTGTACCTATGTAAATTGGGCTGGATCAATAGATCTCTATACAGTAAGAGAAGAAATTGAGAAGAAGGCGGGAAGTAGTCTAACATTTGGGAAGATTGAAAGCATAGAGCAGGCATCGTCTATAGAGGATCTGGCATCTAGTGTGAGCGCACAGTCGCTAATGAAAATTGTGGAAATTGGGTATGGTGAGACTTGGAATTCGGAAGTATACAAAATAATACCATTTTTGCCGCATGAGTTTGTCGATAATTTTGCGATACAAGCTGCTGAGAATGGTAACTATGATGGGGTAAAAGACTTGCTGCCATTCTTAAGTGAGGAGACAGTAGCTCAAATTGCGGATAAAGAGTATGACCGAACAGGAACTTCTGGCATCCGTGAATTATTGCCATATTTATCAGAGGAGTCAATTGACAGATTGGCTCAAAAGGCTGTGGGTACTGACAATTCGGTTGAACAGCCAGGGGATTTAAATGTTCATGAATTGTTATCATTTATGCATCAGAAATCGGTTTATCTGCTTGCCCAGAAAGCTGCAGATAACGGAAATTATGAGGAATTAAAAGATTTGGTGCAATTTCTGAGCGAGGATATGGTGACAGAAATTGTAAATAACATTTATGACAAGGTTGGGATTTCTTCTATCCATGCATTATTTCCATTTATGTCATCGGAGTCAAGAGACAGATTGGCTCAAAAAGCGGTAAGCAAAGGCGATATTGACAGTCTGGAACAGATGGCATTTTATATCAGTATGGATGTTCTTGATGATATAGCAAGAAAATTGGAGAAGAAGGGAGAGCGCACCGCAGGCATTGCACCATTTATTAGCGAGACGGCATTGGACGAGGTGGCAGATAGCGCATATAAGAGAGCAGGTGCTTCTGCTATTTATGAATTATTGCCGTTTATGCCAGAGAAAACAGTTGATAAATTCATTCAGAAGGTTGCAGCCAAGGGCGATTATGAAAGTGTTGAAAAGATGGCGCCATTTGCAAGCAAAAAGGTTTTAAGAGAGGTTGCAAAGAAGATGCAGGCAGCAGGGATTAGTATTAAGGGAATTGAGAAATATTTAAAATAAGTTAGTGCTACTAAGATGTCATTTATACAAGAGCAGGTTGACACCTCCTGAGCAACCTGTTAAATGGGACACCAGCTGATTTTGGGCTGGTGTCCCATTTCATGACTTTTATTCTCCCGTAAGCAATGAGCCGAACGCAATGCTTGCAAGAAACTGAAAGTTCCTTTGCATTCGGCTATTGTCGATAAGGCAATGAGCCGACATGGTGCCTTGACAGGAGAGAAAAAGCAAGGATGTTTTTAATCATATTCAATGCATAAAACTTTAAAATCATCAGCCATCTTTAAAGTTTTTTCAGCTTCCTGTCGGAGCCGTGCAGCTGTTGTATCCACAGCAAGGTGAAGGAAATCCATCTCTTCATCATCGGCACATAATACCAATACTTTCAATGTAGTATTATCGCCCATAATAAGTTCAGATTGGTAATCGCCGCAGCTATCTGCGATATCACCATAATCAGGGTATTTTTGCTCTAGTTCAATCTTTTCATTTTCAGTCCCGATTTTTGCATGGATATCTATGTATTCCCCATCATCAAAATATTCAATAAACAGTCTTGAAACAGTTTCATGGCATTGGCAGATTGTTTTTAGCATTACATCAGCATTTTCTGTGGCAAACTGCTCAATCTGTTTCTTTGCGTCTTCTGCGTTTTCATAGTAAATGTAAAGAAGCATTTCCCTGCCTTGAACCGTTGCTGTTATTTTCTTCAAATGGCCTTCTTCATTGTAGGATGCTTGTAGAGTATTTTCTAAATCATCCCTAGGAATCCCATATAATGTAATCTGTTTACCATACTCAAAATCTGGAACCTCATATGTCAGGATTTCTCCTGCTTCTTGGTATTCAAGAGTGAGTCCTTTTTGCGTATTCTGTTCAAAATCTGAAAGTTTATATATGCCATATGGATGTATTATTGGAATATCACATAATTGAAGCATCTTAATCCCCTCCCTAGTATTCTAAGATAATTATAACCATTTTACCATATATCCTCATAAAAAACACTAGGAAATGTAAAGGTTTGGGTCTTTTTTTAGGGTCAATGATAAAAAAATTAAAATTTTCTTTGACGAAATGCAAAAAAGGTGTTATACTATTAACAGTGCAGTTGTAGTACATCGGTAGTATATCAGCTTCCCAAGCTGAGGAGGCGGGTTCGACTCCCGTCAACTGCTTCTTTATAAGAGCTGTGAAACCTTAAGGAGAGGTTTCACAGCTTTTTGTGTTATAGAAAGGATGCTACATTGTAAGTGTGGTGTGCTCCATAAATAAGTAGAATTATGCGAATATTTAATCGTTTTTTGCGCAAAAAAGGGAAATAGATAAGACAGAACCAATGCTATAATATTTCGCAGACAAATCTGCTTTCGCTAAATGCCAGTATTGAAGCTGCCAGAGCAGGAGAACATGGAAATGGGTTCGCTGTTCTGGCAGCGGAAATATATGGCTGCCATTTTGCAGAAATGGGGGGACAAGATGGTTTATTTTAAGGATATATCATATATGTTAAGCCATGTGTTTTTTATGGCATTTATTTATCTGTTTTTGATGCACCGTTTTTCCAAAAGGAAAACGCTGGGGATTTGCTTTATTTCATTTTCTGTGTTAAATGCGTTAAATTACTTTAAGTTAAATTTATTTCCTGACAGCGGTCTGTGTTACTTTTTTGCTGATATTGTCCAGATTTTTACGGCGCAATTTACAGGGCTTTTTATTTCTAGGGAGAGGAATAGCAGGGTGCTATTTATTGGGCTGAGTGCCTCAAATTATGTAATTGTGGGTAGTATAACGGCGTCTATCTTGTATATTTATACAGGTAATATTAGTGTAGCACTTGTTGGCAACGTTCTGATGCATGTTGTCATTTTGCTGGTACTCTTTTTTAAGCTTGGGGATATTTTTCATAATTTTTATGAGTGGGATTTTCGGAAAGAATGGTGGGAATTATGCTTGATCCCAGTATTTTTCTTCTGTAGTTTTTCATGCCTTGCTTTTTTTCCATATACACTTTATGATCATCCTGAAAATATTCTTGTCAGCATATTGTTGATGATTACGATGCTTGTGTCCTATGTGGTAGTGTTGCGGTATGTGGATAGTGAAAGGAAGCAAGTAGAGGGATATTGGAAAAATGTGATGTTTGAATCATATATTAAAGGGCTGGAGAGTCAACATTACCTGGTGGAACAGGCGGAGCGGAACCTTAAAATATTGCGGCATGATATGAGGCATTATTCTATAATGATAGATTCCTTGCTAGATCAGGGAGAATATGATGCAATTAGGAATGTAGCGGAACATATTAATGAGGTGGTAGATGAGAATAAGGTGGTTAGGTATTGTGAGAATTTGGTCGCCAATACGATTCTCATGAAGATGGCAGAACAGGCACAGTCTTACCATGCTGACCTTCGTTTTGATGTACTGATACCAAAGGAAATTCCGGTTAATGAGTATGAGTTTGCGCTTGTCCTTGCAAATCTTCTAGAAAACGCAGTATTCAGCGTGAAAGATTTGGAACCGGTCAAGAGATATGTCGATGTAAAAATCCATTGTACAGCAGGGTATTTGTTGATTGATATCGAAAATGAATGTGGGAAGGAAATTGATTTTGACCCTGCCACCGGATTGCCAAAGAGCAGAAGAGGAGAAAGCCATGGTCTTGGGATGCAGAGCATATTGGCTTTCTCCGATAAACTGGAAGGAAATATTGATTTTTATTTTGAGGATAATCGGTTTCGGATTATATTGTTTGTAAATTTTTAGTGCAGAGGGGGGAGTCAAGTATTTTATCAAAGATTGTTGTCTGGCGATGAAGCTGCATTCCCGATTGTTCCATCTGAAGTTTTTTGTAGAGCCATACTGCCACAGAGTAAAATTGGCGAAGTTCCACTGCCTATGGGTAACTGCGGATTACCCTCTTAAAAAATAGGGAAAGTCAAAGGAGATGGGACCCACTGGCAGCTTATGGTCTATATTGTTCATGGATACTGGTTATTTTATGGTTTTGTATTGTAAAAATCCAAAGTACAGGATATTCTGCTGTTTTGAGATTCTTTTTAAATTCGCGGTATCCGAGTTCTACCACTGGATCATGGTGGTTTTTCAAAATATGGTATGTACAGTCTGGGCTTAATTGGAATGTGATGTCTTCACCATCTACATTAACCACTTTAAACCCTATATCTATGTCATATTCTGGTTTCCAGTCGTCATCCTCTTCTGTGACCCAGTTTTGACGGTCGATTGTGACACTTTTCTCCCCCATGTTTGTAATAAAACCCCAGATTTTCGCGGGTTTATCTTGCTTGGCACTAGCAAAATTATTAGTTGAGGCGTCACTTAACGATTTTTGCTTGCTTTCTGTCCGCCCTTCCTTTAGTGGTCTATTGTCTGTAAGCTCACTTTGTTGACTATTGTTATTGCTGGTTGTTTTCTGGGGGTCGGTTAAAAAGCATATTGCCACAATGATGCAGACAATTGCTGCAATACAAATAATGCTATAAGCAGGTTTTTTATATTTCATGATCACTTTTATCCTTTCTTTGACTCCAATCTCACCAAAGGCTAATGGAGAGGCTGGGATTTTGGATGGTTTCGTGCTATAGTCAAGCAATGTCAAGGAATACTCTTTTTTACATGTATTATCATAGTTTTTAATAACCTTTTCATCACATGCAAGCTCAATATCTCTGCATAATAGCTTATAAGCTACCCATATGAGTGGATTAAACCAATAGATAGCTAATAAGATAAAACCAAATGGTTTCCACCAATAATCATGCCTTGATAAGTGGGCTTTTTCGTGTGCAAGTACATGCGTTAAGTGCTTTTTGTCGATGGAGGATGGCAGTATAATTTTGGGGCGGAAGAGCCCCCAAATAAAGGGTGTCTCAATATGGTCGCAAAGCAGAATATTGTCGTGTAAGACGATACTTTCTTTTGTCTTTTTATTTATCCTAAAAAAACTGGCTATGGTATGTATTATGAATAAGAGCAGACCTATTATCCAAATTTCTGCAGCTTTTGATATGCAACGCTGCATAAACTGAGTTTCTGTAATTTCTGTTGTACTGCTTTTGAGTACAAATTCAATGGCCACAGGCTGATCTTTTTCTGTGCTTTTTTTGCCTATAGCTGTTTTTTGAAAATCAGCTATACTAGAATATGTTGGTTGCGTATCTGGAATAAGGCTCCAAGGACTTTCAATTGAAATAGGACAGGTAAGCCTAACTGCAACTAATATCCAGAGAATACAGTAGATGTTTCGTGGGATCCTTTTCCAAACCAGACGGAGCAAAATGGCAATTATTATAATCCAACTGGCTGAAATGCTCATACTTAGAAGTTTAATAAAAATATTTTCCATAGCTATTCCTCCTTGTAGGAATCAATTAATTTCCGTATTTCTGAAATGTCGTTGGAAGTTAGTTTTTTTCTGGTGGTAAATGCAGCTAAAAATGCTGGCAGGGAGCCGGCAAATTTTTCTTCAACAAATTGTTCACTTTGTATAGAGTAAAATTGTTGTCGTGATAGGCAAGAAGTAACGATGCTATTAATATTTTGGAATATTCCACGTTCACTAAGCCTCTTTAATACAGTGTACGTTGTGGTTCGTTTCCAATTGAATTTTTTCTCGCATAAATTTACTAGTTCTGCTGTAGAAAGTGGCTCATTTTGCCAAATTAAATCTGCAAATTGTGATTCGATTTCTCCTAATTTTGTTTTTTTCACAGACAGTCTCTCCTTTCTTGACTATATCTTGTAGACAATCAAAGTCTACCATATGTAGACAAGAAAGTCAATATGTTTTTAGTCCACAAGGCGGGGGATAACTGATAGAAAAAAATATCCCAAAGCATAATTTATTATAATATGCTTTGGGATATGAGGTTTTAATAATAATCTCTTGCCCGTTTTTGTTTTCCGCCATGCTTTTTATTGTAGCAGCGGACAACGGCACGGATGCCTTTGTGGGTCATATAAGGAAGCATAAATGAGATGCAGTCCCAGTCTCCGTTAGATTGCATAATAAGTAGGGCATGTCTGTCAACGTCTTTGCAGGTAAGTGTCTGTGATGCGTACTTTTTTCTTGCGGCTTGTATTTTCTTTTTGGTGAATTTGAGTTTTTTTCCAGTAGTCATGTCTACGGCGCCTGCCCATTCAGAATGCTTAGATGCCGGCAATAGTTTTTTTACGCCTTTATCAGACATATAAGGGACAAAAAAGGCAACCCAATCCCACATCCAGATTTTATTGGTTAATTCCAATGCCATTTTATCTGCCTGCGCAGGTTTTATTTTTGTGCTTGCAGTTAATTCAGAAGTTGTGCCTTTCGCGAATGCCTGCCCAGATATGTCAGTTAAGCAGGTTCCAGAAAAAATACTGGTGATAGAAATTGTGATTGCCAGAATCATTAGATAAAATCTTCTTTGATGTTTTAAATTCATAATTGATATCCCATCCTTTCTTTTGCTAGTTGCTTGTACATATTATATTGTAACAAGAGGTAGATATGTTGTAAAGCTGTTTATCTCTTTTGCCAGCATCCGGTTGTTGTATTTCTGCCAAAATTCATATATAATGTTGCAATGTATTAAAATGTATTGATATGAAAAGAATAGAAAGAATAAGAAAAAGAATTTTTATGGGGCTGGTGTCTGCGCGCTGCTTGCATTAGCTTAGATTGGAAAGCAGCGCAGAAACGAGGGCTATGAATAAGATTAGTATAATGACGGACAGCAACAGCGGAATAACACAAAAAGAAGCTGAAGGTTTAGGAGTACGGGTGTTGCCGATGCCATTTCTGATTGATGGCGAAACATATTTTGAAGACATTAACTTCACGCAAGAGGAATTTTATGAGAGGTTGTCTCAGGATGTAGATATCTCTACTTCACAGCCAGCACCTGAGGCGGTGATGCGTGCATGGGACGAATTGCTGGAAACATCGGAGAGTGTGGTGTATATCCCAATGTCAAGTGGTTTATCCGGTTCATGCCAGACTGCAGCGATGCTCGCAGGAGATTACGAGGGAAAGGTGCAAGTGGTAGATAACCAGCGTATTTCCGTAACCCAGAGACAGTCAGTTTTGGATGCAATGGCTTTGGCGGAGAGAGGGATGTCTGCGGCGGAAATTAAAGAATATTTGGAAAAAGTAAAATTTGAATCTAGTATCTATATAATGTTAGATACATTAAAATATTTGAGAAAGGGCGGAAGGATTACCCCAGCGGCAGCTGCATTGGGGCAGGCACTGCGGTTAAAGCCAGTGTTGCAGATTCAGGGGGATAAACTGGATGCATTTTCCATTGCCCGCACAAAGAAGCAGGGAATTAGTAAGATGGTTTCTGCAATGGAAAATGATATAGTAAATAGGTTCGGTGGGTTAGAAAATATTAAGAATATTCATTTAGAAGTTGCCCATACAAATAATGAGGAAGCTGCCGCAAAGTTTGCGGAAGAGATTAAGGAGAAATATGGAATAGATGATGTAGTGGTCGCACCGCTTTCGCTAAGTGTTTCATGCCATATTGGTGCTGGTTCCTTGGCAATCGCATGTTCCGTTGCAATTCATTAGCAAGTGTTCAAATATGGAAAGGAATTAGAAATTGGTATTATTTTGGCGCCGTTTCTAAGGGGGAAATTATGGGTTATATAGAGGAATTAGGGAAGAAGGCAGTTCAGGCAAAGGGAAAAATTGCGTCTGCATCAACGGATGAAAAGAATGCTGTTTTAGTGAAGATTGCGGAGGTTTTAAGAAATCATACAGAAAAAATCCTGCAGGAGAATGACAAAGATATTGCCTCAGCCAGAGAGAATGGGATTACAGAGACGATGGTTGACCGGCTCCGTCTAACAGAGGAGAGGATTGAAGGCATTGCAGATGCCTGTATTCAGTTGGTTAATCTGGAAGACCCGGTTGGGGAGATTTTAGAAGGTTCTGTGCGTCCGAATGGGATGCGCATCACAAAGGTGCGGGTTCCGCTTGGCGTAGCCGGCATTATTTATGAATCTCGCCCAAATGTGACAGTGGATGCGGCTGCATTGTGTATTAAAAGTGGAAATGCGGCTATTTTGCGCGGTGGGAAAGAGGCAATTCATTCTAATATGGTACTTATGGAGCTGATGCAGCAGGCGTTGAAGGAGTGCGGATTTGCAGGTGAGACCGTGCAGCTCGTGGGGGATACCTCAAGGGAGGTTGCGGCAGAGATGATGCGGGCAAATGATTATATTGATGTGTTGATTCCGCGCGGTGGTGCTGGATTGATCCAGGCAATTGTTAAGAATGCGACGGTTCCGGTCATTGAGACAGGGACGGGAAATTGTCATCTATATGTGGATGAGACGGCAGAACTTTCGATGGCGGTCTCTATTGCTGATAATGGAAAAACGCAGCGGCCGAGTGTTTGCAATGCGTTGGAGACATGCCTTGTGCACCAGAGTGCGGCAAAAGAATTTTTGCCAATGCTTGCAGAGGCATTTGAGGCACATCAGGTTGAAATCCGCGGCTGTGATAGGACAAGGGAAATCCTCGGGGCAGGTGTTATGCTGGCAACAGAGGAGGACTATGCGACAGAGTTTTTAGATTATATTATGTCAGTTAAGGTTGTTGATTCCATTGAGGAAGCAATTGAACATATCAGGAAGTATTCTACAGGGCATTCAGAGTGTATTGTGACTAGTAATTATAGCCATGCAGAGCAGTTTCAGAAGGAAGTTGATTCAGCTTGTGTTTATGTAAATTGTTCAACACGTTTTACAGATGGCGGCGAGTTTGGCCTTGGGGCAGAAATTGGAATCTCGACGCAAAAGCTTCATGTCAGGGGGCCAATGGGATTAAGAGAACTTACGACACAGAAATACCTGATTAATGGGAATGGGCAGATTCGGTAGAGAAGGGGACGTAACTATGAGTTTACATACAACACCGCAGGGAGACCGCATTCAGATTGCACTTTTTGGGAAGCGCAATGCAGGGAAATCCAGTGTCATTAATGCAGTTACAGGCCAGCAGATCGCAATTGTTTCTGAGGTTAGGGGCACAACAACAGATCCGGTGTCAAAGGCTATGGAGATATTGCCTTTGGGGCCGTGCATGCTTATTGATACGCCAGGGCTTGATGATGAGGGAGAGCTAGGGAAAAAGCGTGTGGAGAAGGCAATGCAGGTTTTGAATAAGACGGATATTGCCCTTATTGTAATTGATATTAATACGATTACACAGGAGGATTTAGCATCCAGTCGGGGGATTCCGTCTAAGGAATTAGAAATTGTTCATCTGATAGAGGAGAAAAAAATTCCTTATGTTATTGTGTTGAACCAGGCAGACCGCATGGAGGATGCGCTTGCGGAGAAAATCAGAAATAAGATTGTGGAAAAGAATGGGACGGTTTCTGTAAATGTGGTGAGCAGCATAGAGGGAGATGGACTGGAGGAATTGAAAGACTCCTTAGTGCGCCAGGCTCCTGGTGCCGACTCAAAGCTCCATATCGTCGGTGATCTGGTAGAGGAGGATGATCTTGTTCTTTTGGTAGTTCCAGTGGATTCGGCGGCACCAAAGGGACGGCTGATTATGCCGCAGCAGCAGGTGATACGTGACCTTCTAGATAACCATGCCGCAGCTATTGTAGTACAAGTGCCGCAGTTGGCTAAAGTTTTGGCGAAATTTCAGGATAACATTAAAATGGTAATAACAGATTCCCAGGCATTTAGAGAAGTATCAGCGATTGTGCCGGATTCTATGTTTCTCACATCGTTTTCTATTCTTTTTGCGCGCCACAAGGGAAACTTGCAGAAACTTGCGGAAGGCGTCAAGGCGGTGGAATCTCTAAAGGATGGAGACCGGGTTTTGATTGCGGAAGGTTGTACCCATAGAAGGCAGTGTGAAGATATCGGGACAGTTAAAATTCCGCGTTGGCTAAAAGAACATACTGGCAGGGAATTGATAATTGAGACATGCAGCGGCGTGGAATTCCCTGCGGATTTATCTGCTTACAGCCTAATCATTCATTGTGGGGGATGTACGCTCCACGAAAAAGAAATGAAACACCGAATTTTCCGTGCAGGGCAGCAGCAGGTTCCAATTGTCAATTATGGGATTTTTATTGCCTATATTAATGGAATTTTGGAGCGGAGCGTAGAGATTTTTCCTGATATATACAATTTACTGAAGGGCCAGGTTTAGGTATAGTTACAACATTGTATTTATTTGGGTAAGGTCATATATTTTAGGGAGCCGCGGTAATATTTACAGGAAAATGAAACGGAGGGGCGCATGATATCCTATGATACAGTGTACACAGGCGGAAGTGATGAAATCGTCGAGAAAAAATCACGTTTTATTGCGCAGGTTTTTCCGGTAGAGACGGAAGAGGAAGTGCTTCGGATTCTAGAAGAGACCAGAAAAAAATATTGGGATGCAAGGCACAACTGCTATGCATTTGTGCTGGGAGCTGGGGGGGAGATTACCAGGTGCAGTGACGATGGTGAGCCGTCTGGTACAGCAGGCAGGCCCATTTTGGAGGTTCTTACGGGCAGGAGCCTAAAAAATGTCCTTGTGGTTGTGACAAGATATTTTGGCGGGACACTGCTCGGAACAGGGGGGCTTGTCCGGGCATATTCACAGGCGGCGCAGGCGGGGCTTGCTGCCAGTCAGATTATAACAAAACAAGTGGGATGCCTTTTAACAATAGACACGGATTATAATGGCATTGGAAAATTGCAGTATCTGGCAGCGCAGTCAGGGCTTGCAGTGCTTGATACGGTTTATACGGATAAGGTGCAGATGAAGCTTCTTGTGCCTACAGAGCTTTGTGGTAAGGTGCAAAAAGAGATTACAGAAGCAACTTCAGGACAGGCAGAAATCCGAAAGGATGAAAAAGAGGTTTACTTTGCCAATATAGAAAAAGAGATTATGGTGTTTGATGATTAATTCACCGTAAATAGTAGTGGCCTAAGAAGTTTTTGAAGACTTTTTGTGAGCATTCTCGTTTTATATAGAGAGGAGCCGTATGGATTTATTTGATTATATGAGGGAACAGAACCAGGAGCAGGAATCACCGCTTGCTTCCAGGCTCCGTCCGGCTAAATTGGATGAGGTGGTGGGGCAAGAACATATTATTGGCAGGGACAAGCTTTTATATCGGGCTATTCAGGCAGATAAACTTAGTTCTATTTTGTTTTACGGTCCGCCAGGAACAGGGAAGACAACGCTCGCTAAAGTGATTGCCAATACAACAAGTGCTGCTTTTTTGCAGATCAATGCAACTTCTGCCGGAAAGAAAGATATGGAAGAGGTTGTAAAGAAGGCGAAAGATAACGCGGGCATGTATGGCAGGAAGACCATTCTTTTTGTGGATGAGATTCATCGGTTTAACAAGGGGCAGCAGGATTATCTTCTTCCATTTGTGGAGGATGGGACGATTATCCTGATAGGAGCTACAACAGAAAATCCCTATTTTGAGGTAAATGGGGCTCTCTTATCACGTTCTATTATCTTTGAGCTGTATCCCTTGTCAAAGGAAAATATTAAGGCTCTGCTTACCAGGGCGGTAACAGATAAGGAGAAAGGGCTTGGCTCTTATCAGGCGCAGATTACAGAAGATGCTTTGGAGTTTTTAGCTGAAATTTCTGACGGCGATGCCAGGATGGCTCTAAATGCGATTGAGCTTGGTGTGTTGACAACTCCGAGGAATCAGGATGGAATTATATTAATTACAAAGGAGACAGCAACAGAATGTATTCAAAAAAGAGCGGTGCGCTATGACAAGACAGGAGATAACCACTATGATACCATTTCTGCTTTTATTAAAAGTATGAGAGGGTCTGACCCTGATGCAGCAATATATTATCTGGCAAGGATGCTCTATGCAGGTGAAGATATCAAGTTTATAGCGAGGCGTATTATGATTTGTGCGGCGGAGGATGTTTCAAATGCAGACCCGATGGCACTTGTTGTTGCCACAAGCGCATCACAGGCGGTGGAGCGGATTGGGATGCCGGAGGCGCAGATTATTTTGGCGCAAGCGGTTAGTTATGTGGCAAGTGCCCCCAAAAGCAATTCTGCGGTTACTGCAATTGGGGAGGCGATGGAGGCTGTAAGGAGTGAGCATATTGCATCAATACCTACGCACCTGCAGGACGCCCACTATAAAAGTGCAAGAAAGCTTGGGCATGGAATCGGTTATCTGTATGCGCATGATTATCCGGGGCATTATGTAAAACAGCAATATTTGCCGGATGAGCTTATAGGCAGAAAATTTTATCGGCCGACAGAAAATGGTCAGGAGAAACAAATAAAAGAGTATCTGGAATGGTGTGAAAAACAAGGGAGGCAGCAATGAAAAAGGGAAAAAGAATACTTGCAATGATAGGAGCTGTAATATTAGTAGGGCTATATGTGGCTACACTGGTATCAGCAATACTCGCAACCCCGGCAACCGATGATTTTTTTAAGGCAAGTTTGCTGGCTACATTGTTAGTACCGTTGCTTATCTATGTTTATATGTTGATATACCGATTAATCTTTGGAGGAGATTCAAAGAAGTAGTAATACAAATTGCTACACCGCAAAAGTGGCAATTATTTCTTATCTTAAAGTTTTCTTAGCAAACGTCAAGAAGGGATGTATATTTAAAAATTATATGATATACTAACCAACATAAAATAATGAGGAATTGTAAACAAATTAATTGTTGGTTTGCAATGAAAATTAATTTGTCTACAATTCCTAAGTATTGAAGAATACAATCTGTGCGGTAAGCGGCACAATAGATTATAAACAGAAAAGAGGGGAAGATGGAAAGAGGTAAGACAAGATTGTGTCTGTGGTACGAAAAAACAGTAGGAAGGATTATTCCCAAATATGGTTTCTTTTCCGTTATCTTTTGCTTTGTTTTTAATTCATTGATTTATACGGGGCTGCAGATATTAATGAAAGGGGCAAGGCATTTTGATCTGACACTTTCATTAGACAAGGCAATACCATTTGAGCCAATGTGGGCATTTGTATATTTGGGCTGTTTTTTCTTCTGGGCAGTCAATTATGTTCTGATAACCAGGCAGGGCAAAGAGGGCTGGTATCAATTTGCGGTGGGGGACTATCTGTCAAGGATTATTTGTGGGATTTTCTTTATTTTACTGCCAACTACCAATATACGGCCGGAGGTCGTAGGGGACGGACTGCCGGAAATACTAATGCGGTTTATCTATTGGATTGATGCACCAACAAATCTGTTTCCATCCATCCATTGCCTGGTAAGCTGGCTCTGCTTTGTAGGAGTTCGGGGGAAAAGTTATATACCTAAGTGGTATCAGGCATTTTCCTGCCTATTTGCCATTGCAGTTTTCGCATCAACTTTGTTTACCAAACAGCATTTTGTTGTAGATGTAATTGCAGGTGTGATATTTGCAGAACTTTGTTATTATATTGGACATCATACGAAATACTATTTGCGGGTAATGAAAATATTTGACGGGATAAACGAAAAAGTGTATGGAGAAAAGTGGGATGAAGAGTAAGAAGACAATCGTAAATTTAATATTTTTGCTTTTAGTATTTGTGCTGACCTTGTATTATGTTTTTCATGGGGAGGATATGGGAGCACTGGCTGCCTATCTCGGGCAGTCGGATATCAGGTATTGGATAGCTGGGACGGTACTGGTCATTCTTTTTATATTAAGTGAATCAGTGATTATCTATTATATGATGCGTTCCGTAGGGCAGCCAGCTATATTAACCCATTGTTTTTTATACTCTTTTGTGGGATTTTTCTTTAGCGCAATTACGCCCTCCGCTACCGGGGGACAGCCGGCACAGCTCTATTTTATGAAAAAAGATAATCTCTCCATGTCCATTTCTACATTAATCCTTATGGTAGTCACGATTACTTACAAAGCAGTATTAGTTGTTATTGGCCTGGTAGTCGTTATTTTTCGTCCACGCGTTATTATGGAGTATCTGGACCCCGTGATTGGCTGGTGCTATCTTGGGGTTGCACTCAATGTATTCTGTGTAACATTTATGATGATCTTGGTATTTCATCCGACGCTGGCAGAAAATATTTTAGTTAGCCTGATACGGATATTTTGCAGGATTACACACTCCAAAAAAGAGAAAAAATGGGTTCAGAGGGTTAGCGGTGCCATGGAGCGATACCGCTCGGTAGCGGATTATCTCCGAAAAAATAAGCGGGTTATTATAAATGTGCTTCTGATCACATTTATACAGCGTATTATGTGGTTCTATATTACATACCTGATCTATTTGTCATTTTCTTTGCAGGGGGTCGATCCGGTTACGATTACGACACTGCAGGGGATGATATCAGTTTCGGTAGATATGCTTCCGCTTCCGGGGGGGATGGGAATCAGCGAGAAATTGTTCCTTTCCATTTTCCAGCCAGTCTGCGGGAAAAATTTCGTGCTGCCGGTTATGGTGGTCAGCCGCGGGATTAGTTACTATACGCAGCTTATCATTAGTGCTATAATGACAGGAGTTGCATATTTTACAATAGGAGGGGCAGGAAGAAAAGATGGATAAGAAAAAAAAGCTGATTGGATGTTATGATTATACAGTGGTATTGACATATATTGGCCTATCAATTTCGGTGATTGGGATGACGCAGGCTATTGCAGGGAAATTTCGGAGTGCAATTGTCTGTCTGGCTCTTTCTGGGCTTTGTGATATGTTTGATGGGAAGATTGCCCGCAGCAAGAAAAACCGCACGGATGAGGAAAAAATGTTTGGAATGCAGATCGACTCCCTCTGTGATGTTATCTGTTTTGGCGTGTATCCAGCAATGATCTGCTGGCTGCTGGGAGTTCGCGGACCTGTCGGTTGGCTGTTAATCTGCTTTTACTGTATCTGTTCTGTTATCAGGCTGGCGTTTTTTAACGTATTGGAGACGAAAAGGCAGCAGGAGGAGGACGGCGCAAACAAATATTACCATGGCCTTCCGATTACCTCTATGGCAATTGTGCTGCCGCTTGTATTTATGCTGCAGGTATTTGTCAGCAATGCAACATTTATTGTGGCGCTGCACATCTCACTTGCCGTGATTGGGCTATTGTTTGTTGTAGATTTTAGGTTGAAAAAGCCAAATAATACATTGCTTACTTTTTTGGTAATCTTGGTGGCGGCTGCGGTTGTTATTACGATTTTATTCTCTAATTTTAGGATTCCAAAGTGGAATTTCCCAAAGGCAGGTTTGTCAGACTGGCTTAGAAACCAGTTATTTAATCATTAGATTATAAATCGGCTAGAGGCAGGAAAGGAGTAAACATATGGATTGCAGAGATAGAGAAGGAAATATTATTCCAGATAATGGGAAGCAGGGAAAGCTTTTAAAGACGCTGTATGAAACAAAGGCTGGGCGTCAGGCTTTAAAGGTTTTGGTACAGCCTGCGGTGTCAAAAGCAGGGAGCAGGTTTTTAGATTCTCGTTTTTCAAAGTGCTGTATCTCACCTTTTATTGAAAAGAGCGGTATTGTGATGGAGGAGTACGAGGAAGAAGATTACGAGAGTTATAATCAATTTTTTACCCGCAGGATAAAAGAGGGGCGGCGGGAGTTTTCTGTGGAGCCAGGGCACTTCTGTGCGCCATGTGATAGCCGTCTTAGTGTTTACTCGATTCAGGAAGATGGAATCTTTACTATTAAGAATACAGCGTATACATTGGATCGTCTTGTGAAAAGCAAGTCCCTTGCTGCAAAATACCTGGGGGGGACATTATGTATCTTTCGTTTAACAGTGGAGGATTATCACCATTACTGTTATGTGGACGATGGTATAAAGACGAAAAACTACAAGATACCAGGTGTATTCCACACGGTAAACCCGCTTGCAAATGATCAGTATCCAGTGTACACAGAAAATACAAGGGAATTTTCTATTTTAAAGAGCAGCAATTTTGGCAATATACTGATGATGGAGGTTGGTGCAATGCTTGTTGGAAGGATAGTCAACCACCATGAGAAGCTTGCAGTCAAAAGAGGGATGGAAAAGGGATTTTTTGAATTTGGAGGCTCCACGGTAGTCCTTGCATTCCAAAAGGGCAAGGTTGTGCTTGATGCCGATATTACTGCCAATATGCAGGAAGGTTATGAGACGGTTGTTAAAATGGGAGAAGTAATTGGCAGGAGGGATAATGGAAACGCCGATTGTTGATTTTGTAAAAGGATATAACAAAAATGATATGACAAGATTTCACATGCCCGGACATAAGGGGCATGTGTTTTTTGGATGTGAACCTTTTGATATTACGGAGATTAAGGGTGCGGATGTTCTGCGCGGCGGTGATGGGATCATCCATGATAGCCAGAAAAATGCCGCTGTACTTTTTGGAAGTGGAGCCTCGTTTTATTCTACAGAGGGCTCAACACTCTGCATTAAGGCAATGTTAGCCATTTTAAAAATAGCGCATGGCGCATGTGCTGATGGGGTTCGTCCCTATCTTTTGGCGGCAAGGAATGTACACCGCAGTATGATGGATGCCTGTGCCCTGCTGGACCTTGACCTCTGTTTTTTGCAGTCACAAGCCGGTACTAATATTTGCAGCAGCTTAGTTTGCGCAGAAACCTTAGAGGAAACATTGTGTTCTTGTAACACGCTTCCGCTAGGCGTTTATGTTACCTCACCAGATTATTTGGGGCAGATGGCAGATTTGGCAACTCTTTCTAGGGTGGCAAGAAAATGGGGGGTTCCCCTGCTTGTTGACAATGCCCATGGGGCATATCTTCATTTTTTAGAACAGAAGTTACACCCAATGGATTTCGGTGCAGCGATGTGCTGTGATTCGGCGCATAAGACGCTTCCGGTATTGACAGGGGCGGCATATCTTCATATTCACAAAGACTATTTGGCGCAGTTTGCCCCTTATGCAGAGCAGGCTTTATCTCTTTTTAGCTCGACAAGCCCGTCTTATCTTTTGCTGCAGTCCCTTGACTTATGTAATGTCTATCTGGCAGGGGAGTATCAGGAAAAGTTAAAGGAGCTTACAAAAATTGTGCAGGACTTAAAGGAAGAATTGCGCCGCAGGGGAATCTGTGTCAGAGATTCAGAACCGCTTAAGATTGTAATTGACACTGCAGAGAATGGCTATTCCGGGGTGGAAATCGCAGAGGAAATGAGAGAATATGGGATAGAATGTGAGTATGCGGACAGGCAGTATGTGGTTCTGATGGTCTCCGCAGAAAATGAGCAGAGGGATTGGGACAGGCTTTTCTGCTGGGCGGAAAATACAAGGATGGTGCATCTAAAAAAAGAGGCGCTTTTGGTATCTATGGTTTGGAATGAAAAAACGGAGCAGGTAGTTTCTGTTAGGGAGGCTGTTTTGGCAAAGAGTGAATGGGTGCCGGCAAGGGAATCTATTGGCCGGGTCTGTGCAGCCGGAACAATTTCCTGCCCGCCTGCCATACCAATAGCAGTTAGTGGGGAGCGGATTACGGAAGAGATGGCGGAGTTATTTTTACAATTTGGCATGGAACAGATTTGTGTGATCAAAGAATAGGCTTATCGCATGATAAGATAAATACCGTCAATAGCGATGGCATCTATGGTAGAAAATGACGGATAACTGAATATTGATGTGGATGAAAAAGTAAATACTGTTGCCTGGTTTAAATGCGTTCTGGGGCTTGTAATGTAAAGGTGCAATTGTTATACTAAAAATGTTTCATAATAGCATTTTAAGGTAACTAAGTCTGTAGACTATATGGGGGAATTTATATGAGTATTTTAAAGGAAACATTAGGAGCAACAAAAAACAATGAGACAGTAACAAAATATACATTGGAAAACCAGAATGGTGTTAAGGTATCCCTTCTGGACTTGGGTGCTGTAATTACACATATTATTGTACCGGACAGGGATGGTGTTTTTGAGGATATTGTGTTGGGATATGACACAGTTCCGGGGTTTGAAGAAAATAAACCGGCATTTGGCGCTGTGATTGGTAGGGTTGCCAACCGTATTGCCAATGCCTGCTTCGAGCTAAATGGCAAAAAATATACATTGGATCAGAATGATGCTACAAACTGTCTGCATGGCGGGCTGTTCCGTTATGAGCATTGTATGTACCAGGCAGAATGTTCCGAAGAGGAGAATGCGTGCAGTGTTTCATTTACCAGATTGAGTAAGGATATGGAGCAGGGATTTCCAGGAAACGTCACAATTACAGTTACATATACCTTAAATGACGCCAATGAGCTGATGCTTGAATATTATGCTGTATCGGATGAGGATACGGTAATCAACTTAACAAACCACTGTTACTTTAACATAGGGAAGGGCGGGCATAAGTGCAAAGATGTCTATGGGCAGAACCTGCAGATTTTTGCGGATCATTATACACCGATAAGTGATATCCTGGTTCCGACAGGTGAAATCCGCCCGGTAGATGGCACAGCGCTTGACTTTAGGACGCCGCATAAAATTGGCTCTCGCATTGGCGAAGCGGCGCCAGATGACAGTACAGTTGCCGGATATGATAATAATTTTGTATTAAATGAGAAGGAAGAGGGCGAGGTTGCCAAGGCGGTAATCTATAGTGATGATACAACGGGTCGTATATTGGAAGTGTTTACAGATTTTCCGGCGCTTCAGGTTTATGCATCTGTAGGGCTTGATGTGGATGGTGGAAAGGAAGGCATGCATTATGGAGAGGGAAGCGGAATCTGTTTTGAGACGCAAAATTATCCGAATGCTGTTAATATGCCAGAGTTTCCGAGTGCCGTTTTGAAAGCAGGTGAGGAATACAGCAGAGTGGCGATTTTCCGTTTTGATGTAATGGAGTAGTGAAAGAAATAAGAAATTACGGGGTGGCAAATGGCCGGAAGGAGCGTGTGATATGGATGCAGGAATTAGGAAATCGGTTCTTGTAGTGGATGACAATGATGCCAATATTTTAATCTTATCCGCTTTGCTAAAGCGGATGGGATTTTCTGTGGATGAAGCAAAATCTGGAAAAGATGCAATTGGACTTGCTTCTGGAGTAAAGTACGATTTGGTTTTTATGGATCATCTCATGCCAGGGATGGATGGGGCGGAGGCTGCAAGGCAAATTCTCCTTCTTTCTGGCGGCAAGGGGCGTCCGGTGATCATTGGTGTTTCTGCCACAATTGATGAGGAAGTGGTAGAGGCATTTTCTGGGGCAGGTGTTCATGAGATTTTGGAAAAGCCGGTTACTATGGACCGGTTAGAGGAAAAGCTGCGCTCTGTCGGTGCTTTTGATACAGAGGGGGTACAGTCTGCTGTCGGGCAGGAAAGCAGTATTAGCCATATTTTGTCCGGTGTCCGTGGACTTGATTACAAAAAGGGTCTGGCGATGATGGCGGGAAATATTGATAATTACATGAATGTTTTATCTGCCTGCATTAAGAATATAGCAGACAACCATAATGCCATAGAAAAATTAAAGGGAAATAGCAGACCGGAAGACTTTGCATTACATTTTCATAGCTTGAAAGGACTATTTCTAAATATTGGTGCGGATGTGCTGGCAGAGAAGTCTAAACACTTTGAGATAGCTGCAAAAGAGGGGCGGATGGAAGAAATTGGTGCAGGGTTAGAAGGATATTTAAGAGAGGTTCTTTCTTTTCACAAAGATTTGGTAAGTGCATATGGGCAGTATTGTGAGGGAAAGAAAGAGGCAGCGCAGGGGAAAGAGATGTCGGAACAGGAATTTTTACAAAATCTGAAACAGCTAAGACAGCATATTGAGGATTTTGAGTATATGGAAATCACAGAAATTCTTGATAAAATGATGTCTGGCTGTAGGGGAGGACGAAAAGAAATATTAGAAAAGATTGCGGCATCTATCCAGGAATTTGATTATGATGGGGCACTGCGCCTTGTGGATACAATGCCCCAATTGTGAAATGGTTTGAGTATATCAAGAAAAATAAGAAAATCAAATCAGTTTAAGGTGCTGCATTGCGTGGTAAATGCCATCGTCCAGAACGGAATCCGTTATGTAATCGACAACTGGAAAGAGTTCTTTGTCACTATTTCCCATAGCGATGCTGTAGGCAGCATAGTCAAGCATTGGAAGGTCATTCGTGCTGTCGCCGATGGCAATGGTATGTTCGTGTGGGATATGAAAATAGGATTCAAGATAAGCAATCCCACTTGCTTTTGAAAATCCATGCGGGACAATTTCATAAAATCCGCCGCCGCGGTCTATAAATGTTAAGCTGTCCTGAAATGTGGCATAGAATTTGTCAAATTCACTGTCCTTGCCAAGGCAGATACAAAATTTGTCAAATGGCAGGTTTGTTGCTTCTTTGGGCGGTACCATGCAGATAGTGTCCGGCAAAAGCGCCAGATGCTCTTTTTTAAACTTACCGATACGTGTCTTGTATGGTTCGGAGCTGTAATAAATATTTGAAGTTCCCTCTAAGACCCATTCAAGATGGCAGGCATTGAGCTGGCCAAGAATCTGATTGCCCAAGGATTTTGGTAGTGTATGGGAAAAGAGTTTTTTGCCCATGTACTCGATATAAGTTCCGCAGCCGCAGATATATCCGTCAAAGGGAAGTCCTTTGATCAGCTTGTCTAATTCGGCAAGGGAGCGCCCGGTGTTAATAAAACAGAGATGTCCGTTATCACGCAGTTCGTGAAGTGCTTTCAAGGTATTTTCCGGGATAATGCGCTGTAATCCGTCATCAGTAATTACAGTTCCATCTATATCAAAAAAGATTAGTTTTTTCATATGCTGTCCTCTCAATCTTCAGTATTTGACAAAAGTATAAAAGAAATGGAGAAAAGTTTCAAGAGTAAGTCGTAAGTGTGGGAGCGGCAGATTTTGGGTATATTACTTTTCGGAAGTGAAGACAGGCAAAGACGTGAGAGATAATAACTCAAATAATATAATCGGAAATTAGAAAGAAGAGGTAGCGAATGAGGGATTTTTTGCCAATCTGCAGGAAGGACATGGAAAAGAGGGGATGGAAGGAGGTAGATTTTGTCTATGTATGCGGGGATGCCTATGTAGACCATCCATCTTTTGGGGCAGCGATTATCACTAGGGTGTTGGAGGCACATGGTTACCGTATCGGCTTTATCTCACAGCCTGACTGGAAAGATGAAAAGAGCATACAGGTATTTGGCATGCCAAGGCTTGGTTTTTTAGTTTCTGGCGGGAATATGGATTCTATGGTAAATCATTATACGGCCTCTAAGAAAAGAAGAAACCAGGATGCTTATACGCCGGGCGGCGTGATTGGGAGGCGTTCAGATTATGCATCAACTGTCTACTGCAACCTGATCCGAAAGGTTTATAAAAAAGTCCCCATTATTCTAGGTGGCATTGAGGCGAGCCTGCGGAGGCTTGCCCATTATGATTACTGGTCAGATTCCTTAAAGCATTCTATCTTGGTGGACTCACAGGCAAATCTTTTAATATATGGCATGGGGGAACATGCCGTTGTCGAGATAGCTGATGCACTGGCAAGCGGTATTGATATTACAGATATTACGTTTATTAAGGGAACGGTGTACCGCGCAAAAAGTTTAGAAAGCACTTATGATTTTATTGAACTGCCATCATATGAAAGGCTGTGCTCCGATAAGAGGGAATATGCTAGAAGTTTTTATATACAATATTGCAATACTGATTTTGTAACGGCAAAATGTCTTGTGGAATCTTATGGAAGCAATGGATATGTAGTGCAGAATCCACCGTCGGAGCCGCTAACACAGCTTGAAATGGATGATGTCTATGAGCTCCCCTATATGAGGGCATACCATCCTATTTATGAGAAGGAGGGTGGTGTCCCGGCGCTTGGCGAAATTAAATTTAGCATTACCAGTAATAGAGGATGTTTTGGTGGCTGCAATTTTTGTGCGCTGACGTTTCACCAAGGGCGCGTGATTCAGGCTAGAAGCCATGAATCTATTCTGCGTGAAGTACAGGAAATGTCAACCGCACCGGATTTCAAAGGGTATATCCACGATGTGGGAGGGCCTACGGCAAACTTTCGTTTTCCCTCTTGTGAAAAACAGAAAAAATATGGCGTCTGCCAGAACAGGCAGTGCCTTGTGCCAGAGCCCTGCGAAAATCTGAGGGCGGACCATAAGGATTATCTGTCTCTATTAGAAAAAATAAGAAAACTTCCATACGTTAAAAAAGTATTTGTTCGTTCCGGTATCCGCTTTGATTATGTTATGGCAGACCGTGATGATGCCTTTCTCCGGGAACTCTGTAAGCATTATATCAGCGGGCAGCTCCGGGTTGCGCCAGAACATATCTCCAATGTTGTGTTGGAACGGATGGGGAAGCCGCATCACGAAGTATATCAAAAATTTATGAAACGATATCAGCGGGTCAATTCAAAATACGGTAAGGAACAGTTTGTAGTGCCGTACCTGATGTCCTCACATCCCGGTTCCACCCTGAAAGAGGCAGTCAAATTAGCAGAGTATATCAGAGATTTGGGATATATGCCGGAACAGGTGCAGGATTTTTATCCTACACCGTCTACGCTTTCTACCTGCATGTACTATACGGGGATAGACCCGCGTACTATGGAGAAAGTCTACGTGCCGGTGTCAAAACACGAAAAGGCAATGCAGCGTGCCTTAATTCAGTACCGCAACCCGGATCATTATGATCTGGTCAGGGAGGCGCTTTGTAAGGCGGGACGGCAGGACTTAATTGGTTTTGGGGACAAATGCCTAATTGCACCGAGAAAAGAACGTTGGCGGGAGAAGAACTGGAAGAAGGGGAAATTACCAAAAGGTGGCAAAAGGGGTTGATTTTTTATTGGAATGGACGATATAATAAATGATAGATTTGATTCTCGCGTACGCAACGAGCCAAACGCAAGCTTGCTTGCACTTGGCGACTGCGCGCGGGTCACATACCCCGCTGCTCTGCAGCGTTGCAAGTTTGATACCCCGTTGCTTGCAGCGGGGTTGTTGATTGTGGGATTTAATGGCCGAAATATATAGATATGGATGCTGCGATTTCACAATAACGGATGGTAGTGACGCAGGGGGATTGGCATACAGAAAGGGAGTGAGCATTATGTCATCAGTTTTTTGGAACAATCATAATTATTTTAATGGATTATTCGGAAATACATCAAATAACAGCGGGCTTGCTAACAGTCTTTTTGGGGGTGGCAGCAGCAATATGCTTAGTGACTATTCTATGATTAAGTCTGGAGCGTATAAGAAGCTTTTGACTGCATATTATAAGTCACAGGATGATTCCGATGACAGCACGGAATCTACAACAAATAAGAGACCTTCTTCTATTAACAATTCAAAAGTAGATTCAAAAGATACATCGAAACTTTTAGAAGTAAAGTCAGATTCTGAAGATTTGAAGAGCGCTACAAATAAGCTGGCTGACCGTTCTCTGTACAGAGCAACAGGTGAGGATGAAGACGGCAATGATGTATATGACAGGGATAAGATTACGAAGAATGTGAAAGAATTTGTATCAGCGTACAATAAATATTTGGATTCTTCCAGCAGTGTAAATTCACAGAATATATTGAAGAAGTCCCTGAGTACAGTGAAATTGACAGCTTCCAATAAGAAATTGTTAAGCGAGGTTGGTATTAATATTGGCGCAGATAATAAGCTGACAGTAGATGAGAAGAAGCTTTCTGAAGCTAAAATGTCGACGCTGAGTTCGCTGTTTACAGGTTCTGGTTCTTATGCAAATACAGTTGGACAGAAAGCTTCCGAAACATACAGGCTTGCAAATAGCGCAACATATTCTGCTAATAACAGTGCTTCCTATAACTTCGGCGGTTCTTATTCTATGATGGGAACCTCAAATAATTCATGGGATAAGTATTTCTAGTTAAGAAATGTTGGAAGGATAGGAATAATAGAAAATGGATTAGTGCCATCAGGCATATTAGTTGTACCAGACATTTGTGGAAGCATCTGTCTGGTACTTTTCATTAGGGAACTATAATAGCGGCTTTGCTGTATGGCAAAGACATTGTGTAGAACGGAGGGTAATTTTGTATCGGTTTTATATTTCGGAAGAGCAGCTTGCAGAGAATGAGATAACAGTTGTGGGGGGAGATGTCAACCATATTAGGAATGTATTGCGCCTTGAGGAGGGCGATTGGGTTGTTGCCTGCAATGGCATGGGAAGGGATTATGTGTCAAGAATCTATGCGATTGAGAAAGACAGGGTAATTCTCCATGTAGAAAAAGTACAGGAAACAGGAACGGAATTAAGTACAAAAATCACTCTTTTTCAGGGGATTCCGAAAAAGGAAAAAATGGAATTCATTATACAAAAAGCGGTGGAGCTAGGGGTATATGAGATTGTCCCAGTTTTGACAAAGCGCTGTGTAGTTAAGCTGACTGATGATAAAAAGATACACAAAAAGCAGGAGCGGTGGCAGGCAATCGCGGAGGCGGCCGCAAAGCAATGTGACAGAGGCATTATTCCTACAGTTCATGAGCCTATTACGATTGAAGAAGCATTTGACATGGCAAGGTCCTTAGAGTACAATATGATACCGTATGAGCTGCAGGATGGGATAGACCGTTCTAGGGAAATTGTTGCCCATGCCTGCAAACAGGAAACGGTTGGCATTTTTATTGGACCGGAAGGCGGTTTTGAGGAAATGGAAGTAGAACGTGCGGTTGCATGTGGTATGGAGCCGCTGACCCTTGGGAAAAGGATTTTGCGGACGGAGACAGCAGGAATGGCGTTGCTCTCGATTATGATGTTTCAGATGCAGCAGTAGAGAGATAGATTGGAGAATGCAGTTAGAATGGAAACGTACTTGGATAATGCGGCGACAACCCCGGTATTTTCGGAGGTAAGAGATACGGTGGTACAGGTGATGGAGCAGGATTATGGAAATCCGTCGTCAAAACATACAAAAGGGATGGTGGCAGAGCAATATATTAAGGAAGCGAAGGAGATAATTGCTGCCTGCCTGAAGTGTAAGCCAAAGGAGATTATTTTTACATCCGGCGGTACAGAGTCAAATAATATGGCATTGATTGGCACGGCAGCTGCAAATAGGCGTGCTGGGAAACATATTATTACGACAAAAATAGAACATGCTTCGGTCTATGAACCAATGTCATATTTAGAGGAAATGGGATATGAAGTGACATATCTTCCGGTAAATTCTGCAGGGCAAGTATCCGTTGAGGACATCGAACAGGCATTAAGGGAAGATACTTTGCTGGTATCTGTTATGTATGTAAATAATGAAGTTGGAAGTGTACAGAAGGTCGGCGAAATAGGCGGGATGCTGCGCCGCAGGAAACCGGATGTTCTTTTTCATGTGGATGCGATTCAGGCATTTGGAAAGTACAAGATCATTCCTGAGAGGTTGGGGATTGATTTGATGTCTGTGAGTGGGCATAAGATTCATGGGCCGAAAGGAACTGGTTTATTATATGTCAGAGATGGCGTAAAAGTTCGCCCGATTCTCTTTGGGGGAGGGCAGCAGTCAGGAATGCGCTCTGGTACGGAAAATGTTCCGGGGATTGCAGGGCTTGGTGCGGCAGTTAGGCTTATGTATCAGGATTATGCGGCGAAAAGGGAGCATCTTTTTTCTCTGAAAAAGATGTTGATAGATGGGCTGCAAAATTATGAAGGGGTTGTGATACATGGGGTGGATGGGCTGCCTTTAGAGGAGACAGCGCCGCATATTGTAAGTGCTGGTTTTGCTTCTATCAAAAGTGAAGTGATGCTCCACGCCCTGGCGCAGGAAGGTGTATTTGTTTCTTCTGGTTCTGCGTGTTCGTCAAATCATCCAGAACTGAGTGGGACATTGCAGGCAGTGGGAGTAAGGGAAGATTTGCTTGATTCTACGCTCCGTTTTAGTTTTTCGGTTATGACCACGCCAGAGCAGATTGCGTATGCGGTAGAAGCTGTTGGGAGGTTGCTTCCGATGCTTAGAAGGTTTACGAAACACTGATGAAAACTGATATAATATAGTATAAGATAACAAGTTTGCAGCAGGCACACGCGCCAGTTTTTGTGCGGGCAGGCATTTTGGCTTGAAAGGTGTGCGTTTGGAGGGAAATATGCATCAGGCTTTTTTATTAAAATATGCAGAGATAGGGATAAAGGGGAAGAACCGTTACAAATTTGAAAATGCGCTCTGTGAGCAGATACGCCACCGTCTTGCAAAAATAGATGGTGAATTTGAAGTTGTGCGGGAGCAGGGACGCATTTTTGTGGAGGCAAGAGGCGAATTTGACTTTGAGGATGCAGTTGAGGCGATGAGCCGTGTATTTGGGGTTTCGGCAATCAGCCCGGTTGATGTGATAGAGGATAAGAGCTGGGATAACCTTGTAAAATCCGTAGGGGATTTTGTCGAAAAGCAATATGATGAGAGAAATTTTACCTTTAAAGTTAAGTCTAGAAGAAGTGACAAGCATTATCCGTTGACTTCACCTGAAGTCTGTGTTGAGATGGGTGGCTGCTTGTTAGAGCGGTTTCCAGAACTTTCGGTAGATGTCCATCATCCAGAGGTATTTATATGGGTGGAGATTCGAGAGAAGGCATATGTGTATTCCAGAGTTTATCCGGGCGCATGTGGTATGCCGCTCGGCACAAACGGAAAGGCTATGCTCCTTCTGTCAGGGGGGATTGATAGTCCGGTTGCGGGCTATATGATAGCTAAGCGAGGAGTGTATATTGATGCTGTGTATTTCCATGCGCCGCCATATACGAGTGAGCGGGCAAAGCAGAAGGTAGTAGACTTGGCAAAGCTGATATCATGTTACACGGGGCCAATTCGTCTTCATGTGGTAAATTTTACAGATATCCAGATGTATATTTATGAGGAGTGCCCTCATGAGGAATTAACTATTATTATGCGTCGTTATATGATGCGCATTGCAGAGGACCTCGCAGTGAAAAATAGTTGTCTGGGGCTGATTACTGGTGAAAGTATTGGGCAGGTTGCCAGCCAGACAATGCACAGCCTTATGGCGACAAATGATGTCTGTGAGCTTCCGGTTTACCGTCCGCTTATTGGTTTTGATAAGCAGGATATAGTAGACATCTCGGAGAAAATCGGGACTTATGAGACATCCATTCAGCCGTATGAGGATTGCTGTACTATTTTTGTGGCGAAACATCCAGTTACAAAGCCAAATGTAGAGATTATCAGGCGTTCGGAGCGGAAGTTGGAAGAGAAAATCGACGAAATGGTGAAGACAGCATTGGATACTATAGAAATCATTGAAGTGGATGAGTAATAGAGAAAAGCGTACCACGAATGTGCGGCGCGCTCCCCTGCAATGATTGGTACGAAAAAGAGAACACCGCGCGGTGTTCTCTGGATCGTTCTATCGTATGTAGCAAATTTATTAATCAGATGAAATACATCCCCAAATACATCTGCCCCATAATAATAAAAGCACTACAACTAATTATTTAACGATATATGGCTCCAAAATTGAGAGAATCTCATCCATATTTTCATCATCATGGATGTTTAAATCAATTGTTTTGGAAAGGTCAAGACTGAAAATACCCATAATGGATTTTGCGTCAATTACGTATCTTCCAGATACTAAATCGAAATCAGTATTGAACTTTGTCACATCATTTACAAATGCTTTTACTTTGTCAATAGAATTTAATGAAATCTGAACTGTTTTCATGCTTATCAACCTCCCTATAATTTTTTCTATTTAATACTAGACATTTTATATTGAAAAGTCAATATACAATGTAGCTAAAAAAGCAACGAAAAAAGTGAGAAAGAATACTACAATTTGAATGAAGGCAGGGGAATATTGGATGAAAAAAGAAAATAGTACCAAAAAAGGCAGGTTAATTTTGTGATGTTTATAGAAAGAAATTAAGGAAACAGCGCATAAGCTTCTGGTTTTGTGGTATCTGTCTGTTTTGCTGGTAGTTTTATGTTTATTCCCGCGAAGCAACGAGCCAAGCGCGAGCTTGCTCGCATTTGGCGACTGCCGCGAGGGTCAAATACCCCGCCCCTCTGGGGCGAACTTGCTAAAAAGAAGCTAAGTCATGCCCCGTTGCTTGCAGCGGGGTAATTGACTGAAATAGAATGGCTTGGATAGTAACAGAAAGGAAGGTCTAGTTTGAGAGTAGGTTTTCTGACATTGGGATGTAAGGTGAATTCGTATGAAACGGAAAAGATGAAAAGTCAGTTTGAGGAAGCAGGGCATATGATTGTTGCGTTTGATGAGCCTGCAGATGTTTACGTGATAAATACTTGCACTGTAACAAATATTGCAGACCGCAAGTCAAGAAAAATGCTGCACCGGGCAAGGCGCAGGAATCCAGAGGCGGTTATAGTAGCGGCTGGCTGTTATGTGGATTCCGCAAAGAAAAAAGGTGAGGTGGATGATAGTATCGACCTTTTTATTTCCAATAAGGAAAAGGAATTGCTGGTAGAGAAAGTTACTTCTATCTATAAGGAACGAAGTGGGTGCAGGCAGCAGATACCAGTATCTGCGTTTGAGAAGGAGCACCATATGACCGAGGGAGCAATGGCGCAGCGGCATACGAGGGCATATTTAAAGGTGCAGGATGGATGTAACCAGTATTGCACATATTGCATTATCCCTTATGTCAGGGGACCGTTAAAGAGTAAAGAGATCGGGGAGGCAGTTTTGGAGGCGGATGCACTGGCAAAGGAGGGGATTCATGAGGTTGTAGTCACAGGTATCCATTTGTCTTCTTATGGAGTAGATCTTGTGGATGCAAAACATTTTTTGGAGCTGGAAGGTAAGCCGTTATTGTCCCTGCTGGATGCAATCTCCAGGGTAGAGGGGATTGAACGGATTAGGCTTGGTTCCCTGGAACCAAGGATTATTACAGAAGATTTCGTAAAAAAACTGACGGAGATACCGAAAATATGCCCACAGTTTCACCTTTCGCTTCAGAGTGGATGTGACGATACCCTGCGCAGAATGAACCGCCACTATACAACAAAAGATTATCTGGAAAGGCTTGACATCCTAAGGAAGTATTTTGATCATCCGGCGATAACGACCGATATCATCGTTGGATTTCCTCAGGAGACAGAGGAGGATTTTGAAGCTACCTGTGCGTTTGTAAAAAAAGCAGCATTTTCCAGGATACATGTATTTAAATACTCTAGAAGGCATGGGACAATGGCGGATGCTATGGAAGGTCAGGTTGCTGAGGAGAAAAAGGCAGAACGGAGTGATGCACTGCTTGGGATGGCCGCAGAATTAGTGAGGGAATACCAGGATACGTTTTTGGGAAACGAAGAAAAGGTGCTATTTGAAGAAATCGTATTGATAGACGGGGAGGAATATTTGACTGGTTATAATGAAAGGTATGTCAGGATTGCAGTACCGGTTGAAGATAAAGAGCAGGCTACCAGGTTTTGCAATACGATAGGGTCTGTGCGTGTGTCAGGACGGTTGAATGGGGAGATTTTGCTGTCATATTTTGAGTAGCAGTGATATAGATAAAAGAATGTAGTCATTTGTGATAGAATATGATGGATAACTGAAAATTAGCATCAATATCATTGGCTGGGAATTGTAAAAAAATAAATGTGGTTGCCCTGATTTTCAGTGTTTTTCCTATTGACAGAACACTCATTATGGTTCAAAATGAAAAAGCTAAGTATCGTGATATGGCATTGGGGATGCCATGCTGCGGCGTAAATTTTAAAGAATGGAGATGGTTTTTTGTTTGGTTTTGGACAGTTAATCGGTATTTTAAAAAAGAATCCTAAGAAGATAGTCTTTACAGAGGGTGAAGATGCCCGTATTTTAGAGGCATCCTCGCGTTTGCTGGCAAGTAGCTTCCTGCATCCAATTTTAGTTGGAAGTGAGGAAAAAATTGCTATTGCGGCGGAGGACTGTGGGTTTAATATTCGTGGGGCAGAAATTATTGACCCTGCAAAATACGAAAAGATGGACGAAATGATAGAGCTTTTCTGTGAGCTTCGGAAAAGCAAAGGAGTTACGCCGGAGAAAGCAAGGGAAATTTTGCTGCAGGCAAATTATTTTGGGACAATGTTGGTGAAGATGGGCCAGGCAGATGCCTTGCTGGGAGGTGCGACGTATTCCACAGCAGATACTGTCCGTCCGGCGCTTCAGTTAATTAAGACGAGGCCGGGAAATAGCATTGTATCTTCTTGTTTCATTTTGGTGCGTCCTGGTGTAACAGGTGAGAATGATGTGTTGGCAATGGGAGACTGTGCCATTAATATTAACCCAACAGAAGATGAGTTGGTGGAAATTGCAGGGGAGACTGCAGAGTGTGCGAAGATATTCGGTGTAGATCCTCAGATTGCATTCCTTAGTTATTCTACTCATGGTTCAGGCAAGGGTGAGGCAGTTGACAAAATGCGCAATGCCGCGCAGAAGACAAAGGCGAAATATCCAGATTTGCCGATTGACGGTGAGTTACAGTTTGATGCAGCTGTTTCTCCGCGTGTGGCAAGGACAAAGTGTCCAGAGTCTGAGGTGGCAGGACATGCAAATACGTTTATTTTCCCGGATATCAGTTCAGGCAATATTGGTTATAAGATTGCACAGCGCATGGGTAACTTTGAGGCGTATGGTCCGATTCTTTTGGGGTTGAATGCGCCAGTAAATGATTTATCCAGAGGTTGTAACGCTTCAGAAGTGTATTCTATGGCTATTATTACAGCGGCGCTTGCGTGAAAGTAGAGGATCATGCTTGATTTATTTTTAGTAAGGCAGATGCTGCCTTTGCTGCATGCCCCAATCTGTATATACAATGGGAGGGGGCAGCTTTTAAAGGCGTTAGAAGATATTGATTATAAAATGATAATTGGGCCGGAGGACTTTCAGAAAATAGAATGGAAGTATCCGGCTTTCTGTCGTTCTATCCAGCCCAGGGATAGGGCTGTAGCAGAAAATGTGCAGCCGGATGACCGAAAACGGCTAAGCCCCATCCCATATATCCATGTGGAGGAAGGCGGTGTGGCGTTTTGTGCGATACGGTTGGCTTCGGAGGAGATTTTGGGGCTTGGGAAGCTTCGTCTCTATGATTTTACAAATGAGGAGGCATATCAATACCCGTATTGCGGCAAAAAGGAATTTGGGGCAATTATCTGCATTCTCTGGAAAATGATCTCTGGCAATGAGATTAGCGTGAATGAGCTGTGGGCACAGAATGTTGAGCTTGGCATATCATTAAAAGAACAGGCGACAAGAGAGATTTTTGAGATGCAGGAGGAAGGCAGACACCACAAGCCGTATGCAATGGAGCTAAGGAAACAGAACAGTATCCGCGCGGGGGATGTGGAGGCATTGCGTAAAAGCTTAGACGAGTCTTACAGTGGTGGAATGGGCATTCTCGCAAATGATATGGTGCGCCAGTATAAAAATATGGCAATCTGTGTGATATCAAGCGCTGTCAGAAGTGCCATTGAAGGAGGGGTGTTCCCGGAGCTTGCATATTCTATGTCAGATGCCTTTATTAGAAATATTGAAGAAAACCTGACAGAGCCATTGAAGATTGAGAAGGCTGCCAGGGAGGCGGAATTTGAATTTGCCAAGATAGTTCACGACCAGAGGAAAAAAAAGAATGAAAACCCGTTGATTGACCAGGTAAGGGATTATGTATTCTGCCATATCCATGAGCCGCTGCGGGTGAAAGATATTGCGGATTCTATTGGCGTGACGCCTAATTACCTTTCAGAGCAGTTTGGGCAGTCTATGGGAATTACGTTGAAACAGTATATTATTGACGAAAAAATTGCGAGCAGCGAACGGCTTCTAAAATATACAGATTACTCACTCCAGGAAATTAGTTCTTATTGTGCGTTTAGCTCACAGAGCCGATTTAGCGTGTACTTTCAGAGGAAAAATGGCATTACCCCTGCAAGGTATCGGAAACGATACCAAAATCAGAAAATGAATAAAAGATGAATAAAAAATTCACACATTTCAGTAGAAAACGTATAATAAATCGTTGGAAGTGTATAAAATATGCAGGTAAAATGTGGTAATATCTACAACACTTGATGGGGAAACATAATGCTATTGGGAAGTTATATGCAAAATGTAAGAAAAGGAGTGAGCATATATGGAAAAAATTCAAATTAAATTTAATGATGTAACTGATGTAAATAAGTTCGTGCGTTTGGTTTCGAAGTACAATGCTGATGTGGACCTGTACTGTGGAAGTTACTGCGTAGATGCAAAGTCCATTCTTGGCATTATGACAATTGACCTGAGAAATCAGATGTGGGTAACTTGCAATGGTGACCGCATGGAGAAGGAACAGTTGACAAAAGACTTAAATTGGTTAGCGGTTGCATAATAATCCTCATTAATAGAATAAAAACAAAACGGGAAAAAGAAACCGGCTGTCGTGTTGGAGAAACGGCAGCCGGTTTCTTCTATATATAACCAGGAAAGAAAACGGTCTGTGATATTTGTTAATAATAGAAGGAGTTAGAAAATTCGGTAGTGGGGAAGTGGTACATTCAGCAGCAGAAATTCCATATAATCGTGTAGGAAAATAACGGGGCAGGACAGTAGGAACCAGAGATTGGAATAGAGCAGGCAGATTTGCCCCTGGAAATTGTACTGTTCCCCGGAATAATCCCATACGTTTAAATGAAGCTGGCGGTTGACCACGATTCCGAAGAGAAGCTCCACGGTGGTAATCATGATTCCGCAGAAAAACATCTGGCTCAATATAGAGGCAGAGTGGCCAAGGACGGATTCGATTACGCCGACAAGTAGAAAGCAGGTGCCGCCTGCAATTAGCATGCTGATATGGGAGTAGCCTCTTGCAAGGATTTCAATTGCGCAATAGAGAAAACCTCCTGTAAAAAACATAATCAAGTATGCCTGAATATTGGACATGGATGATACCTCCTGTTTCGGGATTAAGAAAACCATATACATACGATTTGTAAATAGAATATAATCTCAGCAACGGGTTTCTGTTGGGCTGTAAAAAGTAGTTACACTCTAGTAGTTTGTATTCCAAATGGAAATTGTATTCTTCTTCTTTGGAATATGAATATTTTACCTATATTGTTCTAATGGCTCTTATTAATAACATCAGATTATTCCCTCTAAAAATGGGGAAAGTCAAAAATATTTCGTATTTCTTTTCTTGCCCTAACGTGATAGAATAGAAGTACAAATTAATCGACTTTTACATGTGGTGATGCCGCCTTAAGACGGCATGTCAGATTCGTTAATAAGTGAATATACTTAAAGACAGTATTACCAGTTTTTTTGTTTTTATGTTATTTCACTAGAAGTTAGATTTCACAGAATTTTGTGAAGGATAAATTTTAAAGGTATCTGTTGAAAATGTAGGTGTAGTGGTGTTGCAACGAGGTTTTCAGCAGTCAAATACCCTGTTGTAAGCAACACCTTTGGCTCGTTGTTTCGCAGGGATAGATGGAGGGATATGGTGAATCAAAATATTTTAAAAAGGTTAGATGACCTTATATCTTCTAAGCTGTGGAAGAATTGCAATAATCAGGACGGTTTTGCGGGAGCGGCTGTCTGCGTGATTCACAAGGGAAAAGAAGTATACCGAAAAGAATATGGCGAGGCCGATATGGAAAAGCAGGTTCCGATGGCACCAGACAGTATTTTTCGGTGCTATTCTATGACGAAGCCTATAACAGCCGTGGCGGTTATGACGCTGGTAGAGAGAGGGCTGCTCTGCTTGACTGATCCGGTCAGTATGTATCTTCCGGGATTTCGTGGCCAGCAGGTGCTGACTTTAAAAGGGCTGGTTCCGGCACGGCGTGAAGTGATGGTTCAGGATTTGCTTGATATGACATCTGGTGTTGCTTATCCTGATATCGCCTATCCTGCGGGACAGGTGATGCAGAATATGATAGATGAATATTATTGGAAATTATATGAAGAGGATACGCCGACTTCTACATATGACTTGGCGAATCTGATTGGACAACAGCCGCTAAAGTTTCAGCCTGGGGAGGGATGGTGTTATGGTTTTGGGGCGGATGTCCTTGGTGCAGTGATTGAAGTGGTTAGCGGAAAGACATTTGGCGAGTATTTGAGGGAGACGATATTTGAGCCGCTTGGCATGGTTGATACGGATTTTTATGTTCCAGAAGAGAAACAGAACCGTTTGTGCCAGTATTATCAATATATGCCGGGGAAACAGTCGTTGGAGCCATGCACATGGCAGCATCTTGGACTGACATACTGGCATCTGAAAAAGCCCGTGTTTGAGTCAGGCGGTGCCGGGCTGGTATCTACAATTGACGATTATGCTAAATTTGCACTTATGATGCTTGGAAAGGGGACGTATCAAGGCAAACGGATCTTGGGGCGGAAGACAGTGGATTGTATGGTGAGAAACCATTTAAATGAAAAGCAGGCCGCTGATATGGATTGGGAAGAGCTTCAGGGGTATGGATATGGCAATTTTATGAGGGTGATGACAGATGTCGGGGCGGCAAAGCAGCTTGGCTCTTTGGGTGAGTTTGGCTGGGATGGCTGGCTTGGCAGTTATGTGGATATTGACCCGGAGGAGGAATTGGTTATTCTTTTTATTGTGCAGAAATGCGAGGGGAGTGGCTACCGGAGTTTGCAGGAAGTTCGGAACATTATCTATTCTGCATTAGAATAAGAGGACATAGGAAGGTTTATTACTTTTTTTGCTTTTGGAGTTAAATTTTGTATGAATTAATAGCTAAAGATATATGTATGGGGGATTCATTTGATGAAAATATATGAAAATCTGTATATAGATGCTATTACAGATAAAATATTGCGCATTCATTCGGAGAAGGCGGCGGAGATGGAATCTTTTGCGGTTAAGGGAGGGCTGTCTTTGGAGGGCGGTTTGCAGAAGGTTACGTCTTCCGTTTGGGATAAGGATGTTTTTGCTACAAAGTCACTGGAGATTCAGATATCGTCTGTGGGTGTAATGGAGATATTTGATAAAGGTGGAAAACTGCTTTGCGCAGACTATGCCGGGGAGCGGAGGGAAGTGCAGAGCCTGCCGGAAGAAGAACTGGAACAAATGCGGCAAGAGGGGCATATTGTCCACGACCAATCGGAGACCTGCAAGTTTCAGGTGTTTAAATGTCTTGCAGGGGATGAAGTGGTATATGGTTTGGGGGATAAGACGGGATTTTTAAATAAAAAGGGTTACGACTTTATGATGTGGAACTCGGATAACCCGGACCCGCAGGTGGAAAACCAGACATTTAAGGCAATGTACAAATCATTTCCGTTCTTTATTGTACTGAGGGAAGAGTGTGTCTATGGCATTTTTCTTGATAATACATACCGATCTTACTTTGATATGGGTTATGAGAGCAACGCGTATTATTCCTTTGGGGCTGTAGGGGGTGAACTTGATTATTATTTTATAGCGGGTGACACGATAGCGGATATTATCAAGGGATATACAGCCCTTACTGGGCGTGCTCCGCTTCCACAGCTTTGGACGCTTGGCTATCAGCAGTCGAGGTGGAGTTATCGCAGTGCGGATGAGGTGCTGGAAGTTGCAAGGAATTTAAGGAAATATGATATTCCATGCGATGCGATTCATCTGGACATAGATTATATGGAACAGTTTAAGGTGTTTACGACAAATGAAAAGACGTTTCCAGACATTAGGAAATTAAGTGATGAGCTGGCGGCAATGGGAATTAAGTTAGTTTCCATTATTGACCCTGGAACAAAGTTGGAAAAGGGTTATGATGTTTATGATGAAGGAATTCGTGAGGGATATTTTGCAAAGGATGAGGACGGTGAGGTGTATCAGAATGTTGTCTGGCCGGGGGACTCAGTATTCCCGGATTTTACTTCCAAAAGAGTAAGGGAGTGGTGGGGCAGCTTGACAAAACGCCTGACGGCAAAAGGAATACGCGGAATCTGGAATGATATGAATGAACCGGCAAGTTTTGACGGACCTTTGCCGGATAATGTGGTTTTTGAGGGTGACGGTAAAAAACGTCTCCACAGGGAAGTACATAATGTTTATGGGCATCTGATGGCAAAGGCGACTTATGATGGGCTGAAGGCTTATGACGGGCGCAGGCCATTTGTAATTACCAGAGCCTGCTATAGCGGCTCACAGAAATATTCTACGGCATGGACAGGTGATAACCAGAGTCTTTGGGCACATTTACAGATGTCCATTCCACAGCTTTTAAATCTGGGGATGTCGGGAATGCCGATGGTGGGGACAGATATCGGTGGTTTTGGTTCCAATGCTACGCCAGAGCTGTTGAGCCGTTGGATAGAGGCATCGTGCTTTGCACCGCTTTTTAGAAACCATACGGCAAAATATACGAAAAGGCAGGAACCATGGCAGTTTGGTGAGGAGGTAACTGCAATTAACCGTAAATATATTGAACTTCATTATAAGTTTTTGCCGTATTTATATGATTTATGTTATGAGCAGACAAAGACAGGGCTGCCGATTTTGCGCCCTCTGGTTATGTATGATCAGCATGACAGGGAGACATGGGAATGTAATGATGAGTATATGGTTGGTTCTAAAATCCTCGTTGCGCCAGTTGTGCAGCAAGGGGCAACAGCAAGAATGGTATACCTTCCAAAAGGGGTCTGGATTGACTATTGGACTGGCGAGAGGATTACAGGGAAGCGCTATATTGTAAAGGAGGCTGCGCTGGATGTCTGTCCGGTTTATATTAAGGCAGGCAGTATCTTGCCGACTTACAGAAAAATGCAGTCCATTGAGCCAGATCAGATAGATACTTTGGTTTTAGAATATTATCCTGAGAAAAAGGCAGGGCGGACAGGTTTTGTTTCCCGATGGGAGGGAAGCAGCAGGTACGAGCATTATCAAGATAATGGCGTAGATTTTGCCTATGAGGATGGCGAATATAATCTATATGCTTTTACCTTTCATGCAATGCGGAAAAACGGCCTGCAGGTGGAAATGCTTCATGAGGGGTATGGTAACAAGTATAAAACAATTAAGGCTGTGGTGCGTTAGGGTTGGCTGAAGCACAATGAGTTAGATTTTTTCAATCTGACTATGAATAGCAATTCTGAATAGAAACCTATGTATAAAATATTTTAGAAAAAAGTAAAAAACAGCTTGTAAAGATACCTATACCCGTTGTAAAATATAGGCAGTTATGAAGAAAAAAGGAAAGAGAAGGAGGAGAGAAATGTTATTAGCAAAGGACTACAAGTTTTGGTTTTGTACTGGTTCCCAGGACTTATACGGTGATGAGTGCCTGGCGCATGTAGCAGAGCACTCCCGCATTATTGTGGATGCCTTGAACAAGTCCGGGGTGCTGCCATATGAGGTGGTCTGGAAACCGACACTGATTACAAACGAATTAATCCGCAAAACCTTTAATGAGGCGAATGCAGATGATAACTGTGCAGGGGTTATTACATGGATGCACACGTTTTCACCGGCCAAGTCCTGGATTCTAGGGCTGCAGGAGTACCGCAAACCGCTGATGCATCTGCATACACAGTTTAATGAAGAGATTCCTTATGACAGCATTGATATGGATTTTATGAATGAAAATCAGGCTGCGCATGGTGATCGGGAATATGGCCATATTGTCAGCCGTATGCGGATTGAGCGTAAAGTGGTAGTTGGGCACTGGACGGATTCTGTGGTGCAGGGTAAGATTGCGTCATGGATGCGCACGGCTGTTGGTATTATGGAGAGCAGCCATATCCGTGTGATGCGTGTAGCGGATAATATGCGCAATGTAGCAGTTACAGAAGGAGATAAGGTTGAGGCTCAGATTAAGTTTGGCTGGGAGATAGACGCTTATCCGGTAAATGAGATTGTAGAGAGTGTTGCTGCGGTTTCTGTCTCTGATACAAATGCCCTGGTGGATGAATATTATGACAAATACGATATTTTATTAGAAGGAAGGGATGCAGACGAGTTTAAGAAGCATGTGGCAGTACAGGCGCAGATTGAACTTGGTTTTGAGCGGTTCCTTGAGGAGAAGAATTATCAGGCTATTGTTACCCACTTTGGCGATCTTGGGGCGTTACAGCAGCTTCCGGGGCTGGCAATTCAGCGATTGATGGAAAAGGGTTATGGATTTGGTGCGGAAGGTGACTGGAAGGTTGCCGCAATGGTCCGTCTGATGAAGGTTATGACGGCGGGGATGAAGGATGCCAAGGGAACCTCTATGCTGGAGGATTATACGTATAATCTTGTCAAAGGAAAGGAAGGCATTTTGCAGGCTCATATGTTGGAGATATGTCCTTCGATTGCAGAGGGGCCAATTAGTATTAAGTGCCAGCCTCTTTCTATGGGCGACAGGGAAGACCCGGCAAGGCTTGTATTTACATCAAAAGAAGGACACGGTGTTGCAACTTCGCTGATTGACCTAGGAAACCGTTTCCGTTTGATTATTAATGATGTCAATTGCAAGAAGAATGAAAAGCCTATGCCAAAACTTCCGACAGCGACAGCATTCTGGACTCCAGAGCCAGATATGTATACTGGGGCAGAGGCATGGATCTTAGCAGGCGGGGCACACCATACTGCATTCTCTTATGACTTGACAGCAGAACAGATGGGTGACTGGGCAGCAGCGATGGGTATTGAAGCAGTTTATATTGATAAGGACACAAAGATTCGTGACTTAAAGCGCGACTTGATGTTAGGTGAAGTATTTTACCGTTAAAATGACGCCTATGCTTTTTGGTGATAAAATGTAAGGGTAATTGTTTTATTTAATGTATGTTTAGCGGATTTGTGTTTTCGTGCTGTCTGGCACAAATTCGCTTATGCGAAAGACAGTGCAGAAATGAGGTAAATAATGGATATTAAAGAGTGTATTGAAAGTGGAAAGACTGCATTAGGAATCGAGTTTGGATCTACCCGTATCAAAGCGGTTTTAATTGGAGAGGACAGTGCTCCGATTGCTTCCGGCGGATACAGATGGGAGAACCAGTTTGTGGATGGCATCTGGACATACAGCCTGGATGAAATCTGGAAGGGACTTCAGTCAAGTTATGCTGAGATGGCAGCTGAAGTGAAAAAGGAGTATGGCGTAACGATTACAAAGATTGGCTCTATCGGATTTAGCGCAATGATGCATGGATATATGGCATTTGACAAGGAAGATAATCTTCTGGTGCCATTCCGTACATGGCGCAATACGATTACAGAGGAGGCAGCAAAGAAGCTGACAGAGGAATTCCAGTATAATATTCCACAGCGTTGGAGCATAGCACATCTGTACCAGGCAATTTTAAACAAAGAGGAGCATGTAAAGGATATCTCTTACCTGACAACACTTGCTGGGTTTATACACTGGCAGTTGACGGGTGAAAAGGTTCTGGGCGTTGGCGATGCATCTGGCATGTTCCCAATTGATAATAATACAAAGCAGTATGATGCTGCGATGGTAAAGAAATTTGATGACTTGACTGCATCCTGCGGATTTGGCTGGAAACTGGAGGACATTCTTCCTAAAGTATTAGTTGCAGGTGAGAATGCAGGGACATTGACAGCAGAGGGTGCAAAGCTTCTGGATACAAGTGGAAATCTGGAGTCTGGTATTTTAGTGTGTCCTCCAGAAGGAGATGCAGGTACCGGAATGACAGCTACAAACAGTGTCGCTAAGAGGACCGGAAATGTCTCAGCAGGAACTTCTGTATTTGCTATGATCGTGTTGGACAAGGAGCTTGAAAGCGTTCATGAGGAAATTGACCTTGTTACAACACCAACAGGTGAATTGGTTGCTATGGTACACTGCAATAACTGTACATCAGATATCAATGCATGGGCTGAGGTATTTGACCAATTTGCAAAGAGTGTCAATATTGAACTAGACCGGGATGTATTATTTGATACATTGTTTGAAAAAGCGCTGGACGGAGACCCGGACTGCGGCGGGCTGATGGGATATAATTATTTCTCTGGCGAGCCTGTAACTGGTTTTGATGCAGGGCGTCCAATGATGATTCGCACACCAAATGCTAAATTTACATTTGCTAACTTTATGAGGATGCAGCTTTACACAGCAGTAGGCGCGCTGAAATATGGTCTTGATATCCTGTTCCAGAAAGAGAATGTTAAGGTAGACAAGATGTTTGGGCATGGCGGCTTCTTTAAGACAAAGGATGTAGGACAGAGGGTAATGTCAGCAGCAATGAACGCACCTGTTACCGTAATGAAGACAGCTGGTGAAGGCGGTGCATGGGGAATTGCTGTATTGGCAATGTTTGCGAAGGCAAAAGAAGATGGAGAGACTCTTGACGATTACTTAAATAACAAGATTTTTGCAGGCGAGGAGGGGATTACAGTTGCCCCAGCACAGGCAGATGTGGACGGATTTACCAAGTTCATGGAGAGCTATGTTAAGGCACTTCCTGCTGAGCGCGCTGCAGTTGAGAACTTTTAGTGAGCGTAAATCGCAGCAACTTTTGATAGGCTAGAAAATGGAGGGAAAGAAAGAGATATGTTAGAAAAATTAAAAGAAGAAGTGTATAAGGCGAATATGGAACTTCCAAAGCGTGGGCTGATTACTTATACATGGGGAAATGTCAGCGGTATTGACAGAGAGAGCGGTTATTTTGTCATTAAGCCAAGTGGTGTAGATTATGACGAATTAACACCAGATGATATGGTAGTAATGGATATGGAAGGCAACAAGGTGGAAGGGCGCTATAAACCGTCTTCTGACACGGCTACCCATCTTGAATTATATAAGAAGTACCCAGAGATGGGCGGTGTTGTACATACACATTCGCCAGAGGCGACTTCATGGGCGCAGGCTGGAAGGAGTATCCCTCTCTATGGAACAACTCATGCAGATTATTTCTTTGGTGAGATTCCTTGTGCGAGAAGTTTGACACCAGAGGAGATTGATGAGGCATATGAGAAGAACACAGGACTGGTGATTATTGAGACATTTGAGACAAAGGGACTGAACCCAATGTATACACCAGGAGTGCTCTGCACAAACCACGGCCCATTTACTTGGGGAAAAGATGCAGCTGAGGCAGTACACAATGCGGTTGTATTGGAGGAAGTTGCAAAGATGGCATTCCGCACAGAGCTGATTAACCCGAAAGTAGGTCCGGCACCAGACTGCATTAGGGATAAGCATTTCTTTAGGAAACATGGCGAGAATGCATACTATGGACAGTAAATAAATTAATTTAGTTGCTTTTGCTGCCAACATTGATGGCGGCATGTGGAAAGGAGGCCGTTTTAATCAGTTTTGATTATGGCCGGTCTCCTAAATAAATGGATAAAAAGAAAGGGAAGACGACGCTATGGCTACAGAACTTAAATTTAACGAACCTTGGATTTTACAGCGCGCAGACCCATATGTTTATTTACATGACGGATGGTACTATTTTACAGCATCCGTTCCTGCATATGATAAGATTATACTGCGCAGGTCAAAGGATATCGCCGGCCTGCATGATGCCGAGGAAGTGGAGATTTGGAAAAAGCATGAGAGCGGCCCTATGAGTGAGCACATTTGGGCCCCTGAGATTCACTATGTTATGGGTAAATGGTATATTTACTTTGCAGGCGGTGAGAAGGAAGATATCTGGAATATCCGTCCATATGTCCTGGAGTGCCAGGGAGAAGACCCGATGACAGACCAATGGATAGAAAAGGGGAAAATGCAGAGGGCGGATGAGGATGAATTTTCGTTTGAGGCATTTTCTCTCGATGCTACAGTATTTGAGGATTGTGGGAAGTATTATTATGTCTGGGCTGAAAAAGTTGGTGTGGGCAAGCAGGTTTCCAATCTATATATTGGCGAGCTTGAAACTCCGTATAAGCTAAAGACTGTCCAGGTATTGCTTACTACACCGGATTATGACTGGGAGCGCGTTGGTTTCTGGGTAAATGAGGGACCAGGTGTGATTAAAAATGGAAATAAGCTGTTCCTGACATATTCTGCAAGTGAGACTGGTGCCGCATACTGTGTCGGTATGCTTACTGCAGAGAGTGGGAGTGATCTGCTGGATCCTCTTTCTTGGAAAAAGGAGCGTTATCCAGTTTTAAAGACATGTGAGGAAAAGGGAATTTATGGACCAGGACATAATTCCTTTACAAAAGACGAGAATGGCAATGATATTATGGTATACCATGCCAGAACAGAATCTAAAATAGAAGGGGATCCATTGTATAACCCGAATCGCCATGCATGTCTGATGCAGGTGAAGTGGGATAGCGAGGGAAGACCGGTATTTTCTTATGATTAATGACATATATAAGACGCAATATCCAGATGAGCCGCCTACGGAGCCTCCAAAGTCAATTTTGGAAAGTAAACCAAAACCAAAGCGGGAAGACCCCGCTTTGGGGCTTTGGCTGACTCATGATCCGGCAATCTATCAGGATGACGCGTCAGGTTATTATTACATTTATTGTACAGGGGCAATCTGCCAGCGTTCGAAAGATCTAATTCACTGGGAGATGGTGGGCAAAGTGGTTGGAGACCCGCCTGCGGAAGCCTCTGCATGGACTGGGAGTAAAGATGTCTGGGCTCCAGACATTGTTAAAGTAGGGGATGAATACAGACTTTATTGTTCTAATTCTACTTTTGGCGTACAACAGTCTTGCATTTTTTTGGCAGTTGCAGATAATCCAGAGGGGCCGTTTCAGCCAAGAGGCTGTGTGCTAAAGACAAGTGATGAACTGTCTGTCAATGCAATAGATGCAAATATTATTACGGATGCAAAATCTGGCGAAATGTACATGGTATATGGTTCCTTTTGGGGAGGCTGCCATATTCTTTTGCTGGACAAAGAGACTGGGCTTGCAGCCGAGGATGGCATTGGCACGCAGATTGCGTGCAGGCCAAAATGGTTGAGCACTGCGGTAGAAGGCCCATATATGGTCTATAACCAGGAGACAGACTATTATTATCTTTTTGTTTCCTATGGTTCGCTAAAGACGGACTATCAAGTTCGGGTCGGCAGAAGCAGGCAGATTAAAGGCCCATTCCTTGATTATCATGGACGGGAGCTTACGGACCTTACAGATGCGGATAACAGCATTGGTATGCTGCTGTTTGGCGGCTATCACTGGAATGATGGCACAGAGTATATGGCACCGGGGCATAATTCTGTTTTGCATGATCAGGACGGGAGTTGGTATCTGGTGTGCCATATCCGGGAGAAAAATTTTAGGAACAAGCCGGAGCCGTCAACAATGCAGGTGCGGAGAATTTACTGGTCAGAGGATGGATGGCCAATGCTTAGCCCGGAACCATATAGTGGCGAGATAAGGCAGGATATTCCAGCGGAAAGCTTGAATGGTTTGTATGAGCGAATTAATATGGTTTCTTCGCTTCCGCAGGGAATTCAGACTGCAGTTCCTATGAAGCTAGGTGCAAAAGGATACTATGAGTGCTGTTCGATTCAGGGAACATGGTCATATGATGGCAGGGCACTTAGTATTGCTTATGGTCCGCATCAGGAAAAAGCATATGTCACCGCTGTCTGGGATCATGAGAAGAACCAGCCAACCATTGCGCTGACCGGAATTTCCGGGGACGGGGTGCAGTTTTGGGCAAAACGGGCTGGAGATTTGAAAAAGTCATATTAGTATTTTAAAATAACAATTCGTGCACGAATGAATCGTTCGTGCACTTTTTCGACTTATTAAGAAACTTTGCCACAGTGTGTCGGTTGTCAGCGCACTACAGCGCAGGCGGTGCGCTTTTTAACATATGCAGGAGGACATGTCTATGCTTCACATTACATCTTTGGATGAAGGCTTGGAGGTATTCAAGGCTCTTGGCTCCGATGTCCGCATTGAAATTGTAAAACTTTTACTAAAGAATAAAGAAATGAGCATGAATGAACTTGCTTCAGAGCTTTCGATTACAAATGGAGCACTTACAAATCATATAAAGAAATTGGAAAATTGTAAAATTGTTGCGATATCCAGCGAATCATCAGGGCATGGCAATCAAAAAATGTGTTCTCTGCATCTTAATAAAATTATTATTGATTTAGATATGCCGGAGGAGTCTCAAAATGTGTATTCTACAGATATCAAGATTGGGCATTTTTCGAACTATAAAATATATCCGACATGTGGCCTTGCAAGTGAATCTGCTTTAATCGGTGAAGTAGATGATACAAGATATTTTTCACATGCAGACCGATACAATGCAGACATCCTCTGGTTTACAAAGGGGTACATAGAGTATGAAATCCCCAATTTTATTCCTTATGCCCAAAAGATTACCCAAATTATGTTATCTGCAGAATTGAGTTCCGAGGCGCCTGGTATCAGTGAGGCGTGGCCTTCGGATATCAGCTTTTATTTGAATGATATATGCATTGGTTCCTGGACTTCTCCAGGGGATTTTGGCGATATCAGGGGGATTTTTACTCCTGACTGGTGGCCGCCGAACTGGAATCAGTATGGACTGTTAAAACTGCTGGTGATTAACAAAAAAGGAACGTTTATTGATGGCTTGCAAATTTCAGATATCACAATTAATGATTTTGAACTTGATTTTAAGAGTAAGATGAAGTTTAAGATGGCCGTTAATGATGATGCCAGTCATATTGGAGGGCTGACATTATTTGGGAAATCTTTTGGCAATTACAGTCAGGATATTAAAGTCAATATCAGTTATGCACCGATTAGGCAGGATGAGGTGCCAGAGAAGGAGTAAAGAATTGTAATGGGGAGAGGAAAAATAGAATGGTCAGCGATAAAATAGTTATTAAAAACGCAAGGATACATAATTTAATAAATGTAAATGTAGCTATCCCAAAGGGGAAACTTACAGTGATAACTGGTGTGTCAGGCAGCGGATTATCCGTCAGTCAAATCCCAGAAGCACGGTGGGAACACGCACAAAATTAAGTGCGGTTCTTGCGGTGCTATTTGCTAATTATGGGGACTGGGATTCGAAATATGATGACGGGCTGCTATATTTACTGAAAGAAATTTTTGCTACAGCATAGTAATCGTCAACAAATGGGCAATAGCATTTTGGATAGGGCATCAGCATAGGCGGTGCCCTTTTCTGCTGGAGTGTGTATAAATTTATGGAAATCGAAAAATATTATGAATGTAATTACTGCATAGATATGTTATAATACTCGGAGTAGTATTATTAAGAAAGGATTGGATGGAAACATCCGTAGGGAAAGATGAAAAAAGAGAAAAACAGAAATTCATTTTCAGGCTCAATTGGATTTGTGCTTGCGGCTGCAGGAAGTGCGGTAGGTCTTGGGAATATCTGGAGGTTCCCATATTTGGCGGCAAAGGATGGCGGAGGGCTTTTTCTGGTGCTGTATCTGATTTTGGCGGTTACGTTTGGTTTTACTTTGCTGACAACTGAAATTGCGATTGGTAGAAAAACAAAACAAAGCCCATTGACAGCGTATGGAAAGCTGAATGGCAAATGGAAATTTCTGGGTGGAATCGCTTGTCTGGTTCCGGTAATTATTCTTCCATATTACTGTGTGATTGGGGGATGGGTAGTAAAGTATTTTACTACATACTTAACTGGTGATGGAAGCAGCGCATCAGTAGATGGATATTTTACAAATTACATTACAGAGGAAAAACAGCCGATTATCCAGATGGTTGTTTTCTTGTTAATTGTATCATTTATTATTTTCCGAGGGGTAAATAAAGGGATAGAATCGTTCTCAAAGATTCTTATGCCTGCACTTTTATTGCTTGTAGTTGGTATTTCAGTTTTTGCGCTGACCATCCATCATACAGACAGTTCAGGGGTATCAAGGACAGGTTTGGAGGGATTTTTAATCTATATTATTCCAGATTTGGAAGGTTTGACGGTGAAGGGGTTTTTTACCGTACTCCTAGATGCCATGGGGCAGTTGTTTTTTAGCCTTAGTGTAGCTATGGGTATTATGATTGCATATGGCTCTTATGTCAGGGATGATGCGAACCTAGTGAAATCCATAAACCAGATTGAGATTTTTGATACATTGGTAGCGTTCTTGGCAGGTGTTATGATTATCCCTGCAGTTTACACTTTTATGGGGAGAGAGGGAATGGCAGCATCTGGGCCAAGCCTGATGTTTGTGTCGCTGCCAAAGGTTTTTGCTTCTATGGGCAAAATAGGTGGTGTTGTAGGCTGTCTCTTCTTTGTTATGGTTTTATTTGCGGCTCTGACCAGTGCTGTCTCAGTAATGGAAGCAGTTGTGTCAAGTTTTATGGATCAATTTCATATGTCCAGGGCAAAGGCTACAGTTATTGAAACCATCATTGCTTTGGCAGGTGGTGTAGTAGTTTGTCTTGGATATAATAAATGGTTCTTTGATATTGTCTTGCCAAACGGAGCGCATGCGCAGATACTTGATATTATGGATTATATTAGTAATAACTGTTTGATGCCGTTAGTCGCGATTGGAACTTGCATTTTGATTGGCTGGATCGCTAAGCCGTCAGTAATTATTGGCGAGGTGGAAAAGACAGGGAGTAAATTTGGCAGAAAAGGACTTTATATTGTAATGGTCAAGTTTGTAGTACCGGTTTTACTTGTTATTCTGTTGCTCAAATCACTTGGTGTTTTGACTATTATCTAAATTTTCAATCAATAGGAGGGAAAGCTTATGAATGTAACACAGATGCTGGAAGGAAAAACAGCAATCGTAACAGGAGGCACGCGGGGTATTGGCTTTGCAGTTGTCCAGAGATTTTTGGAGGCAGGCGCGAAGGTTGCGTTGTTTGGCTCTAGGCAGGAAACGGTCGATAAGGCGCTGGAAAAGATTAAATCAGAGAATCCAGATGCAAATGTAATGGGGTTGTGTCCGCCTTTAGGCGAATATGTGGAGGTTGAGAAGGCAATACAGTCTGTGAAAGAGGCGTTTGGCAGAGTAGATATCCTTGTGAACAATGCTGGAATTTCAGCAAGGGAGTCCCTATATGAGTATAAGCCGGAAGATTTTGATAATATTATGACACTAAATGTCAATGCAGTTTTTAACTGTGCGAAAGCGGCAGCGCCTATTATGAAGGAGCAGGGCGGTGGTTCGGTGATTAATATGAGTTCTATGGTCAGTATTTATGGCCAGCCTGCAGGATGTGGCTATCCGGCTTCAAAGTTTGCTGTGAATGGTCTGACAAAATCTCTCGCAAGAGAACTTGGCAAGGACCAGATTCGGGTCAATGCGGTTGCGCCGGGTGTAACAAGAACTGATATGGTAGCTGCGCTTCCAGATGAGATGGTACAGAGAATTTCTTCTACGATTCCTCTTGGCAGGGTAGGAGAGCCGGAAGAGGTTGCAAATGCGGTATTATTCTTGGCAAGTGACCTTGCAAGCTATATTACTGGAGAGATTTTGTCTGTTGACGGGGCAACGCAGGTATAGCTTGTTGCTTTGCCAGTGTATGTTGGGAAAATCAGATTACCACATAATAACAAGCAGCAGAATGAATAGAGCAGAAGGAGATATAAAGAGTGGGCAGTTTGGAAGGAAAGGCAATACTGAAGAATAAGATTTATCTATATTTGACAGAGTTTTTTGCGGGGATGGCTGTGATGGCGGTAGAGCTTGGTGCAAGCCGCCTTCTTGCCCCATATTTTAGTTCCTCTCAAATCGTGTGGACAATTATCATAGGGACAATTATGATTGCTATGGCGCTTGGAAATATGTGGGGCGGCAGGATGGCGGACAGGGACCCCAACCCAGATAGGCTATATCTGCGGCTTTTGGTTGCAGCAAATTGGATTGCAGCGATTCCGGTTGTAGGAAAATATATTGTAATTGGAATTTCAGGGCTTCTGGTAATGACGGTGAGCCAGAATTTTTTGGTGATTGCTGCATTTTTATCTTGTATGCTCATTTTTGTATTTCCATTGTTTTTGCTGGGAACGGTTACCCCGTCCCTTGTCAAATATACTGTAGGGAGCCTGGATAACAGTGGTAAGATTGTTGGTACGTTGGGGGCGTGTAACACAATAGGCAGCATTTTAGGGACTTTTTTGCCAACATTTGTTACGATTCCGGCGGTAGGGACTTCTATCACATTTTTGCTATTTTCCGGTGTTCTTCTGGTAATTGCACTTTTTTATTTTTTTTCGTCTGGTGGCAGGATAAAAAGCTGCATTGTAGCTATTTTTCTTTTCCTTGTCTGTAGCATTTTAGGGAATTCGGGAAGCTTTGCTTTTTGGGAAAAGAATTTAGTATATGAAGGGGAATCAATTTATAATTATCTGCAGGTCAAGGAAGACGAGGAGAGTGTAGTTCTTTCTACTAATGTATTGTTTGGCGTGCAATCTATTTATATGAAAAATGAATCCCTAACCGGGATGTATTATGATTATGCTCTGGCAGCCCCAGTGTTTGCTAATGCCGCTTCAAAGAAGAGCATAGATATTTTGGTGCTTGGTATGGGGAGCGGCACTTATGCGGGGCAGTGCAAAAAGTATTTTCCCAAAGCAGTGGTGGAGGGGGTCGAGATAGACCAGAAAATCACGGATTTGGCAAGAGAACATTTTGAGCTGCCAAGTGATGTAAAAGTAACGACGTATGATGGCAGGGCATATTTAAAAGGGATTTCAAAAAAATACGACGTGATTATGGTAGACGCATACCAGGATATTACAATCCCATTTCAAATGTCTTCGGCAGAATTTTTCCGTGAGGTGCGAAGCCATCTGACAGAAGATGGTGTGATGGTTGTCAATATGAATATGAAGTCGCAGGAGAAGGGCAATATTAATGAATATCTGTCAGATACAATTGCCAGTATTTTTCCATGTGTCTATACAGTTGATGTGGAATGGGGGACAAACCGTGAGTTGTTTGCATTTTCAGATCAAAAGGCGCTTGGCAATTTTAGGGATATTGCAGATTTGGATGATACCCTGCAAAAGCATCTTCTTATGGTGCAGGAAGGGTTAAAGGAATACAAGGGAGGCAACTTGATCCTGACAGACGATAGAGCGCCAGTAGAGCTGCTCGGGATGCGTGTGATTGATGGGCTGATTCAGGAAGAATTGGGGTATTATAAAAAGATTTTTAGAGAAAAGGGAATTGAGGGAATCTTAGAAGAAGGATTATAAAGGATAAACAGGAAAGGCGGTTTTGGCATGGAGAAGTATATTTATGGAATTGATATTGGCGGAACAACTGTAAAGATGGGGCTTTTTGACGGAGAAGGAACCATGCTTGACAAGTGGGAAATTGAGACGAGGAAAGAAGATTCCGGTTCAAAGGTTTTGCCAGATATTGTCGCATCCATTCAGGAAAAGAATCAAGAGAGAGGAATTTCCAAAGAAGACATTCTGGGGATTGGAATGGGCGTTCCGGGGCCGATTACAGCGGATGGGCGTGTATTAAAGTGTGTGAACCTGGGTTGGGGAGTATTTTCGGTTGCCGATAAGGTAAGGGAGCTTACCGGTGTAGAGAAAGTGAGAGTCGGCAATGATGCAAATGTAGCTGCCCTTGGAGAGCAATGGCGCGGCGGCGGGCGCGGTTTTGATAATATCGTAATGGTCACACTTGGAACTGGTGTTGGCGGCGGCGTAATCTTGGATGGAAAGATTTTGACAGGAAGCAATGGCGCAGCTGGTGAAATTGGGCATATGACAATGAATACAAGCGGGGAGCGCCCTTGTACCTGCGGGAAATCTGGATGCCTGGAGCAGTATTCTTCTGCAACTGCAATTATGCGGCGGGCGAAGGAACTGGTGGAAGGGACAGACAGGCCATCTATGCTGCGTGAACATACTAAGATAACGGGAAAGGAAATTTTTGATGCATATAAGGCAGGCGACGAGATGGCAAAAGAAATTGTGGACGAATTTGCCGCCTACCTGGGCATCGGGCTTTCTTATGTTTCCAATGTAGTTGACCCGGATGCATTTGTTATTGGCGGCGGCGTGTCGAAAAACGGGCAGGCTGTTATTGATGTAATCAGGGAGCAGTATGAAAAAAATGCCATGCCTCCTCATAAGGGTAAGGAGTTCCGTTTGGCCGAGCTTGGAAATGATGCCGGGATGTATGGTACAGTGCGTATGGTATTAGAGTAAGATGGTATGACAGATTAGGCGTTTTTGGTAACTACGCCGCAGGCGATTTTTGTACCGGAATCCCCTGACGGTTGGGTAGTAAAGTCATCACGGTTGCTGTGGAGTATGACAGAACGGCCGAGGATTTTAGGAATGGAAAGAAAACTGTCATAAAATGCTCCATATGCGTAGCCGTTGCTATTAAGAATGGATGGGAAATCGCCAATATGGTATGGATGCACGGCATCTGTGGGATTATAGTGCATTCCAGTATCTGCAAAGTCATCTGAGCAATCTCCATTTTCATGCAGGTGCATGCCAAGAAAACGTGGTGAATGGGAAGGAGAGTTTGGCAGATTGGTGAATTCTACTTCGACCAGAAGCCCAATCCCCCACTGTGTCTGATAAAAATTTGCGATGCCCATAATATTGGGAAATAAGCTGCCGCCTTTCATGACTGCGTATGCGTCTGGGGCGGCAGTTAGTTTTGAAAGGGAAAAAACAGTTGTATTCTGCATTGTATAGCCTCCGTTTCTGCAATGAAATAGTGGAATTAAATGATATAAATACATTTTATGCATAGGCTGGCAATAGGTGTTATGGATATTAACATGGTAATTTATAGAAAATGCTTTTTGTAATATAGGCAGTTTGTTTACAACAGGAAAAATGGCTTGATAACTAACCAATCTAACAATCGACTTATAGCCTCTCTTGTGTTATACTAAAGCATGTTTGCAAAAAGCAATCGTCTAGCATGTTTTATATTACAGGTCGCAGAAAGGGGCATATCAATGAACAGCAGATTAGATGGGAGACAGAATCAGTATATTTGTACAGGTCTGCTTGCCCATGTAGATGCGGGAAAGACAACATTATCAGAAGGCATTCTATATACAAGCGGAAAAATCCGGAAACTCGGTCGTGTAGACAATCAGGATGCCTATTTAGATACAAATGCGATTGAGAAGGAACGTGGGATTACGATATTTTCAAAAGAGGCAGTATTTACATTAGGAGACCGTGAGATAATCCTACTGGATACTCCTGGGCATGTAGACTTTTCGGCTGAAATGGAAAGAACGCTACAGGTATTGGATTATGCTATTTTGCTGGTCAGTGGTGCGGATGGAGTGCAGGGGCATACCATGACATTATGGAGGCTTTTGGAGCGCTACCAGATTCCGGTATTTCTCTTTATCAATAAAATGGATCAGGATGGCGTAGAGGAGTCGTCTGTTTTTGCACAAATACAGGAGAAATTAAGTGATAATTGCATTGTATTCCGTGAGGAAGAGGATGCGTTTATGGAATCAGCTGCTATGTGTGATGAACATCTTTTGGAAGAATACCTGGCAGCAGGAACAATAGCGAAGGAAAATCTTCGTAAATCCATCCAAAAAAGAAAGATTTTTCCATGTTATTTTGGCTCTGCGCTAAAGCTGACAGGCGTTGAAGAATTTTTACAGGGATTTGCAGAATATACAATGATTCCAGAATATCCGAAGGACTTTGGGGCGAAGGTTTTTAAGATAGCAAGAGATGAGCAAAATAACCGTCTTACGTATCTAAAAGTTACTGGAGGTACATTGTCAGTAAAGCAAGTGCTGACAAATAGAAAACCAGGGGAGGACGAAGGGGAGATATGGGAGGAAAAGGTCAACCAGATTCGGATTTATTCGGGAGAACGATTTGAAAGTGTAAATGATGTGGAAGCAGGCATGGTTTGTGCCGTTACGGGGCTTACCAGGACATATCCGGGGCAGGGGCTTGGAGGGGAGGAAGCTTCTGAGCTTCCAGTGTTAGAACCAGTTCTGACGTATGGCCTGCAACTTCCAGATGGTTGTAGTGCAAATAGTTTTTTGCCAAAGCTTCGGATACTGGAAGAAGAAGAACCGGAGTTAAAGATTGTGTGGGACGAAGATGCAGGTGAGATTCAGGCACAGCTTATGGGGGAAGTTCAAATTGAAATACTTAGGCGTGTCATTTGGGAGCGGTTTCAAGTTGATGTGCATTTTGGCGCGGGGAAAATTGTCTATAAAGAGACGATACAAAACAGCGTCGAGGGAGTTGGGCATTTTGAGCCGTTGCGCCATTATGCGGAGGTACACCTCTTGATGGAGCCGGCGGAAACTGGCAGTGGGATTCAGATTGCGTCAAAATGCAGTGAGGATGAGCTTGATAAGAACTGGCAGCGCCTGATATGTACACATTTGGAGGAAAGAGAACATCCAGGTGTCTTACTTGGAGCTGCACTGACTGATGTGAAAATAACGCTGGTAGCGGGCAGGGCACATCTAAAGCACACAGAGGGCGGCGATTTTAGGCAGGCAACATATCGTGCAGTGAGGCAGGGGCTAATGAAGGCGGAGTCTGTGCTGTTGGAGCCTTACTATGACTATCGTCTGGAAATACCAGCGGATATGGTTGGGCGCGCTATGATGGATATGGAACGGATGCAGGGGAGTTTTCAGATGCCGGAACAGGAAGGTCAGATGAGTGTACTGCAGGGGAGTGCCCCAGTATCTACAATGCGGAATTACCAGCAAGAGGTGAATTCTTATACAAGAGGGCTCGGGCAGCTTACTTGTACATTAAAAGGGTATTTGCCATGCCATAATACAGAGGAAGTGTTGGGACAGAGCATCTATGATCCAGACAGTGACCTGCAAAATCCAACAGGTTCTGTTTTTTGCAGCCATGGGGCTGGTTTTATTGTGCCATGGTATGAGGTAGAGAGGTATATGCATCTGCCTCTTTCGGTTCAGGAAAATGGCCAGATGGCGTATGAGGAGCCAGAGCAGTGGCAGGTAAGGGTTCCGCCAGAGAAAACGGAATACTTTATGGGGGAGGAAGAGGTTTTGCAGATTATTGGCAGGACATCTTCTGCAAATCAGAAAGAGGGAAAACGGCCTTACAAAAAACAGCAGAAAAAGGTGGCTGAAGAAGGCAGGGTGAAAACGTCTGCAAAAAAGTCAGGGGAACGTTATCTTTTGGTAGATGGCTATAATATTGTTTTTGCATGGGAAGAATTAAATGAGCTGGCAAAGACAAATATAGATGCGGCAAGGACAAAGCTGATGGACATACTGTGTAACTATCAGGGCTATATGAAATGTACGCTGATCGTGGTGTTTGATGCATATCGGGTTCAGGGGAGTATTGGGAAGATGTTAGATTATCACAATATTCATGTTGTATATACTAAAGAGGCGGAGACAGCAGACCAGTATATTGAAAAGTTGGCGCATAAGATAGGACGGGATTATCATGTTACTGTTGCGACTTCGGATGGGTTGGAACAGTTGATTATCAGAGGCCAGGGATGTGCGCTTCTATCTGCGAGGGATTTCTATGAGGAAGTAAAACGTGTGGAACAGCAGATTAGGGAATTTATTTAAGAGAGACGAGTGGTGGAAATATGTTGTCAAATGTGGGATTTGTGCCCATGCACACTTGACACAAATCTCGTTAAAGCGAATATCGTTCGCTTGCACAAAGAGCGTGTGCAGAAATGAGGATTTTTATGAAGTGTAATAATTGTGGTGCCAAGATGCAGCCGGGGGAGAAGTTTTGCCCAGTCTGTGGGCAGCAGGCAGAGAATCAGGTTGAGAACGAAAAAGAACAGCTGGGGGCTTTGCCAAATCACGTGAAAAAACCGAAAAAATCCAGCGGGTTTAAAATAGGGATTGCAATAGCGTTGATTGCTGTACTTGCTTTGGGAACAGTTGCCGGGGCGAAAGTTATTGGTATGATAAAAAAGGCAGGTATGAGTCCTGCGGAGTATTATCAGTATGTGGAAACAAAGAACCGCGATAGCGGCGAAAAGCTTATTTTGGGATATTATGATAAGTTTCGGGAAAGTTTCGCAGGGGATTCCTATGCAAAAGAAATCAAAATGAAGATTGAGGCTTCTAATACTGCAAAGTCGCTTCTGTCTTTAACAGGACTAGATATTACTAATGTTAAGAACCTGGAATTAAACCTTCTTACAGGTAAGGAGGGCAAGGCATATTCTAATCAGATGAAGCTTAGGGGAAATGGAAGTGACCTTCTTACTTTCAATACTTATATGGATTGGAAAGATAAAAAAGCGTATTATCAGATTCCAGAGCTTAGTCAATCATATCTTGATATATCTGACATACTTAGCAGCGAAAAGACAGCAGAAGTTGACCAGGAGGGAGGCAGCTTGGACGGTGCAGAGGCTGACAGCAGTGTGGAAGATTTGAATATTGCGTTGGCGGGGACATTTTTGCCTTTGTATGACTTGGATAGTATACTAGTTGAGACAGATGACATAAAGGAGATTTATGAGCGCTATACTGACCTTCTGATTAAAAGTGCAAATAATGTGAAAAAATCGGAAGGAGGGTGTGAGGCAGAAGGTGTTTCACAAAAAGCAGACCAGTATTCGGTTACTCTGGAGGATAAAGAAGTTACTACATTAGCGAAGAAGTTTGTAGAAACATTAGAAAGTGACCAAACAATAAAAGAGATTGTTGAAAATATGGGCCAGGATACGTACCAAGAATATACTGATAGGTTAGAACGTGAGCTAGACAGCATAGAGGGGACACAAGCTGGTGAGATAGAGGCAGTAATGGATGTTCAGGTTGACAGCAAAGACAGGATTATTGGGCGTAAGATTACATTAACTTGGAAGGATGGTTCCGAACAGGAAGAACGCATTATTGATATGAGATGTCCAAGGGATGGCGATGATTTTGGCTTGACATTTTCAGTGGAAGCGGATGGGGAAGAAATATTAAGCCTGCATGGAAGGGGAACGGAGAAGTTAGGCATTGTAAATGGTGAATTTACATTGGATACTAACGGCTCGCTGAATCTAACTGATAATTCTCTGCTTTCTGCAGGGAAACTGTTAATAGTAACAATGGAAGATTACGACCTTTCAAAGTATGCGGAGGGAAAGATGTCCGGCACAATTACGTATTCTACTGAGGCAGTGGCTTCGCTTGCAAATTATTTCTTGAAAATTGAGGGTGGGGGAGATATGAAAGAGTCCTCTGGGAAAATTACAATTCTTGCAGGTAAGGAGCCATTTGTTACGGTTCATGTCACGATGAATAGTGATGTTGAATTAGGGACAACAAAGCCGTCAAAAAGCGATACAGTTTATGATTTGAATGACAGCGGCGACATGGCTGCCTATCAGTCTGAGATGGATATTTTAGAGCTATTAGAGGATGTGCAGGAGAAATTAGAAATTGATTTCAGTGATTTTTTTAGAATTTTATGGAAAAATATGCTATAATAAAAAATATTGGTTTGGATAAAAAATAGGAGGTTTTGTTATGAGTCAGATTCGTGATATTAATTTAGCACCTTCCGGTGAGCACAAAATTGAGTGGGTGCGCAGGAATTGTCCTCTTCTTAGGAGCTTAGAGGAGGATTTCTCAAAGGATAAGCCATTTGCAGGAAAGAAAATTGCACTTTCCATCCATTTGGAGGCAAAGACAGCATATCTCTGCAAGGTTCTTGCAGCGGGCGGTGCCGAAATGTATATTACAGGGAGCAATCCTTTGTCAACACAGGATGATGTTGCGGCAGCATTGGTGAAGGCTGGGTTAAATGTTTATGCATGGCACGGTGCAACAGATGAGGAGTATGAGGCACATATTTCTGAGACTCTTTCCCATCAGGCAAATATTATTATTGATGATGGCGGTGATTTGGTCCATATGCTGCACACTTCCAAAAAAGACCAGCTTTCTTATGTGATTGGCGGATGCGAGGAGACGACAACAGGAATTATCCGTCTGCAGGCAATGGCAGCGGCTGAACAGTTGGAATTCCCGATGGTTATGGTAAATAATGCTGACTGTAAACATTTATTTGACAATCGTTATGGAACGGGGCAGTCTGTATGGGACGGCATTAATCGTACGACAAATTTAATTGTTGCGGGGAAAATTGCTGTAGTAGCTGGATATGGTTGGTGCGGTAAGGGCGTTTCTATGCGCGCAAAGGCTCTTGGCGCAAGAGTTATTGTTACAGAAATTGATCCGATTAAGGCAATTGAGGCTGTTATGGATGGTTTTGAGGTAATGCCAATGAAAGAAGCTGCCAAGTATGGAGATTTCTTTATCACAGTTACAGGATGTGCGGGAGTTATTGACGAGGAAGACTTTATGGAAATGAAAGAAGGTGCGATACTCTGCAATGCTGGTCATTTTGATGTAGAAATTGATATGAAGCGCCTTCGTGAAATTGCTGTAGAGCAGGGTGAGATGCGCAATAATATTATTGGTTATAAACTTCCAACTGGCGTATGGATTTATGTTCTGGCAGAGGGACGCCTTGTCAATCTGGCAGCAGGGGATGGGCATCCGGCTGAAATTATGGATATGAGCTTTGCAATTCAGGCATTGAGTGCAAAATACTTAGTGGAACATGAAGGTTCTTTATCCGAAAAATTAATTGATGTGCCACGCGAAGTTGATCTGGAGGTTGCAAAGCGTAAACTGCGCTTCCTGGACAAGGAGATAGATACCTTAACACCTTTCCAGGAAAAATATCTGAATAGTTCAACGCTTTAGAAAACGGGAGGCAGCCATGGAAATGAAGAAAACAACGCTTTTGTCAGCTCTGGTCTGCGTGGCAGGCGTGCTTGCAGAAATTGTATTCCAAGATATTTTTACAACTTCGGTTGTTGGAATTGTATTAAGTGTTCTCTTGGCAATTATTATTTTATCCGCGGCGTATTTTGCATTAGATGGTTTTTATTCTTTATTAAAAGAAGGCCGGGGGGAGGACAAGAAGAAGCAGCAGGGGGAATACGAACAGCGCATTTACACCATATTAAATGAGCTTCTGCAGTTTGAAAAGGCTATCTATAAGGAAGTGCGTGCATTACAGCAGATGAGTGTAGAGATTAAAAATGCCCAGAATGAAATTGAGATTCCAACGGTTGAGATGCCGCCGGAAATCGGGGAGATTAGCAAGATTTATGAAGAAGTGCGCGCATTACAGCAGATTAGCGAGGAGATAAAAGCAGCGCAGGATAATATGGCAGTTCCAATGGCCGCCGTACCATCTGAGATAGAAGGGATTACTGAAAAGGTAAAAATGCTTCAGCAGATTAGTGAGGAGATAAAGGCAGCTCAAAGTGATATGGCAGAGGCAGTATCTAAGCCAGTATTGCCGCCAGAGCCGCCGGAGATTCCACCGATTGAAATTCCGCCAATCGAGATTCCGCCGATTGAGGTTCCTCCTGCAGAGGTTTCAGAGGAAACACTGGACAAGCTAACTACTGCGATTAATGATAATACGACAATGGCTGCAAAGATTATTGTTAAGTATGTGGATAGGAATACGGGAGATTTAAAGGAATTTCTGGAAAAGAAGCAGGCTGAAATGCAGAAATTACTGAATAAGCTCCATTAGCCGGGCAATAAAAATCCAGCCTGTCAGGGTAATGGAAGATAAAAATGTGGTGACGACGATAATACTGGATGCCAGTATACCGTCGCCGCCCATATTTTTTGCCATAATATAGGCAGTAGGAGTACAGGGGGATGCCAACATAATAATGATAGCAAGGAGTTTTTGATCTCTAAACCCAAGCCATATAGCAATAGGCAGAAAAATGGCACAGAGACCGATTAATTTCAAGAAAGAGGCAATTGCAGTTGGCTTGATTTTTGCAACCGCTTTGCGTCCCTCAAAGGATGCGCCAATGGAAATTAATGCTAAAGGAGAGGCCATGGTCCCAAGATTCTGAATTGCCTTATGGAACATCTGCGGTGGGGACAGCTGAAAATATGAGGCGGCAAGTCCAAGAAAAATTCCGATTATGATCGGATTTTTTAGAATACCCTTCAATGCCATTTTGAGATTGGCTCGTGTATTTTGAGCCTGCCCGGTATTGCTTTCCATTGTTAGGACGATTACAGCGAAAATATTGTACAAAGGTACAGAACCAATAATCATAAGTGGAGCCATTTCAGATGTCCCATAAATATTCTGGATAAAAGCGATGCCAAGGATTGCTGCACTACTTCGGTAGGAGCATTGTACAAATGCGCCTACCATAGTTTTGTCTCTCATTAGATGTTTCGAAAAGAACCAGATTGCCATAATGGAAACCAGAGTAACCAAAAGACAGTAGCCTACATACCGCATATCAAAGTTTTTTCGGATATTGGTATCTGCTAGATTCAGGAAAAGCATGCAAGGCAGGCATACTTTAAAAACAAAGCGGTCGGCAATATTGGCAAAGTGCCAATCAATCAGCCCAATCCGGTAAAGTATATTACCTATGATCATAATTACAAAGACTGGTACAGTGGCGTTTAGGCTATAGACAAAGCTATCCATGGTATTTCTCCGTTTCTATTTTCAATATGTATTAATTATTCCATTTTCTTAAGCGTTTTTTCTCCTTTTCCGCTTTCAATATCGGTTGGTAGCGTTCCATCTCGCGCTTAATTACACCACTTAACGCTAACATGCAGATTAAGTTTGGAATTGCCATCAAAGCATTTGCAATGTCCGAAAATGTCCATGCAATCTGCAGGGTTGTCGTGGCACCAAAATATGCCAACAATGAGAAGAAGATGCGGTAAACCATATTGTAACGGTGTGTGCCCAAAAGGTATTCTAAGGCTTTTTCCCCATGATATTCCCAGCCAAGAATGGTTGAGAAGGCAAAAAGAGTAATAGCTATTGTGATGAGTGTACCGCCAAGACCGCCAAGTACGGTCTCAAATGCCTTAATTGTGAGGGCAGAACCTTCTACCAATTTACGGTACTGGTATTTGTAAGTGCTGTCAAAGATATAATCATTTCCGGCTGTATCATTCCAAACGCCTATAATGTCTGTTGAATTTTCAACTGTATTGGAATTTTCAGTAATTGAAAGGGAGTCTTCTTTCTTTATTTTCGGTTGCTTTTTGTCATTCCTAGTTAATGTAAGTGTTTCCTCTTTCCCTTGAGCTTTTAAAGTCAATTTGTCTCCGTTGAGAGAAGCGGTGTAAGTTGTGGCAAGTGTCTCAGTGGATCCTTCTTCTGTCGAACTAATCACAAGATTTTCATTTTGCCAGGAGTAGCTTCCCTGTGCGTATGTATCTGTCATTCCAAGGACTCCAGAGCTTGCAATGCAAAGCCCTGTGATCGTACAAACTACAATGGTATCCCAAAAGGTGCCAGTCATGTTGATATAGCCCTGACGGACTGGGTCTGTTGTTGTTGCAGCAGCAGCGGTGATCGCAGCGGAACCCATCCCGGCTTCATTTGAGAATACACCACGCGCAACGCCAAACCGAAGCCCCTGCATCATGGAAGCCACAATGCTTCCGCAAAGACCGCCGCCGACCGCTTTAACGGAAAATGCCATTTTAAAAATCATTACAATTCCTGTCGGTATATTAGAAATGTTTCCAATAATTACAGCAAGTCCGGCGACAATATAGAATACAGCCATCAAAGGGACAACGACTTGTGAAACTTTAGAGATTGATTTAATTCCTCCGATAATAATAACAAGTGCCAGAATCGTTATTATGATGCCAGTAATATAAGAAGGAACATTGTAGGTAGCAGTTAGGGCAGTAGAAATGGAGTTTGCCTGCGTCAAGTTTCCAATCCCAAAAGAGGCAAACACTGCAAACAGTGCAAAAAACCATCCAAGAACCGCACCAAGTTTTTTATGTTTCAGCGCCTTTTTCATTGTGTACATTGGTCCGCCTGACATTTCTCCGCGTTCATTTACTTCCCGGTACTTAATGGCAAGCATACATTCGCTAAACTTGGATGTGATACCGAAAGCAGCGGAAATCCACATCCAAACTAATGCGCCGGGCCCCCCGGAAACCATGGCAGTAGCAACGCCGACAATATTCCCTGTTCCAATGGTTGCCGCAAGTGCCGTTGTCAGGGCTGAAAAAGGAGATACATCCCCGTCCCCTTTTTTCTGGCGGGCTTCTTTACTTAATACATTGCTAACGGCGTATGGGAGATTCCGCCAGCAAAGTGCTTTTGTGCGGATTGTCAGAAAGATACCAGTTCCTACAAGAAGGATCAGCATAACCGGTCCCCATACAAAGTCATCAATTGCGGTAAGAATGTTTGAAAGTGCTTCTGTAAATTGACTCATCGAATAACCTCATTTCTGCACACCCTTTCTTCATCCCGTGTGCATGGGAGTAAGGAACTGTATGAAAAATAGCTCAACAGCTCCGAAGTATACATGTATACAATTAGTTGTTTTAAACTCCTAATTTTAAGAGCAATAACTGTAAAAATTATTTTATCATAGGGCTGGCATAGGTTCAAGTTTCAATATATTTTTTCCAATAGGCGTAACCGCCGCCAAGGCTCATAACAGGATAGCCATTTCTGGCAAGGTCTCTGGCGGTTAAAAGGCTTGTATTGCCGTGGTCACAGTACAGAATGATCCAGTTAGGCTTGTAGGGAAGGCCTGCAAGATAGGAAGGAATCGTCTCTTCTAAAGTTTCCCAGTCCGCCCATATAGCGCGGTCAATGTGCCCTTGCTCATAATTGTCCCTGCTTCGCAGGTCAAAAAGAAGAATATCATCACGCTTTAAATATTGCTCTAACACTTCACAGGATATAATTCGAAATTGCACAGTTGCCTCCATTCCGCAAAGTTGCAGGAGAATAAGTATTCACTATATGGTATTCTCGTTTTAAATTATGTAGAAGTAAAAGTGGGGATAAACGTTATTTCTTAGCTTTTTTGGAACCCATATTTAGAATAACCATAAATACAATTGGGAAAAAATTCTTGACAAGCTGCACTTGGTGTAATATAATTATCAAATGTGGCGTGTGAAAGCTGACCATAAGCCCCGGTATAAGCAATCAGACGCAGTTAGTTTGAAATTATATACGAATAAGTTAGGAGGTACTGGGATGAAAAGTTTTATGGCTAGCCCATCCACAATTGAAAGAAAATGGTATGTTGTTGATGCGACAGGACATACATTAGGACGTCTCGCATCAGAAGTTGCAAATGTATTAAGAGGTAAGAATAAGCCTATTTATACTCCGCATATGGATACTGGTGATAATGTTATCATCGTAAATGCTGAAAAAATCAAAGTTACTGGTAAGAAATTAGACCAGAAGATTTACTATAACCATTCTGCATATGTAGGTGGAATGAAAGAGACAACACTCAAAGATATGCTCGCTAAAAAGCCTGAGTATGTTATTAATCATGCGGTTAAGGGCATGCTTCCAAAGGGTCCGCTGGGACGCCAGATGATGAAAAAGCTTCATGTTTATGTGGGTGCAGAGCATCTGCATGAGGCTCAGAAGCCAGAAGTTTTAGAGATAGTTGAGAGAGCATAATTGAGAGGAGGAAAAAAAATTGGCAAATGCAAAATTTTATGGGACAGGCAGGAGAAAAAGCAGTATTGCTAGAGTATATTTAGCACCAGGTACTGGTAAAATAACAATTAATAAGAAAGATATTGATGATTATTTTGGCCTTGAAACATTAAAGATTATTTCCCGTCAGCCATTAGAAGCAACAAATACAGCAGATAAGTATGATGCAAAAATTACTGTTCGTGGCGGTGGATTTACAGGACAGGCCGGTGCAATCAGACATGGTATTGCAAGAGCGCTTCTTACAGTAGATGCTGACTTCCGTCCGACTTTGAAGAAGGCAGGTTATCTCACTCGTGACCCACGTATGAAAGAGCGTAAGAAATACGGTCTTAAGAAAGCGCGTAGAGCTCCACAGTTCTCTAAGAGATAATTACAGATATAATAAAGGATTTTATGAACCCCTTGAAAGTATAGTGTTTCAAGGGGTTTTTTTCGTGTGCGTTTATATATATATTATGAAAATGTACAAGAAGTTAAATTTGTGATAGAATAAATTGGAAAGAATTGATGGAGGGGCAAGAAGGCAATTAAATGCTAGAAGAATATATTAGATAGGTAGTGAAAATATGAGTGATAAGTATTGTATTAAAATAGAGAATTTGACAAAGTTGTATGGCAAAAATAGAGGGGTAACTGATTTGACACTTGGCGTCAAAGACGGGGATATCTTTGGCTTTTTGGGGCCAAATGGTGCGGGCAAATCGACGACAATCCGGTGTATGTTGGGGTTGATTGGGTATCAGCAGGGAAGCGTGGAGATATTAGGAATGGATGTCAAAAAACAGCAGGTGGAGATTCTAAGGCAGGTCGGTTATATGCCGTCAGAGGCTATGTTTTATCCATCAATGAAAGTAAAAGATGTTATCCGGTTTGCTGCAGATGTGAGAAAAATGGATTGTGCGAAAGAGGCTGCGATGCTTTGTAAATGTCTGGAGGTGGATACAGAGAAAAGAATAGAGGAGCTCTCGCTGGGGAACAGAAAAAAGGTCAGCATAGTTTGTGCAATGCAGCATAAGCCAAAATTGTTTATTTTTGATGAACCAACTAGCGGGCTAGATCCATTGATGCAAGCTGAATTTTTTAAACTAGTTCTTAAGTATAATGAGCAGGGGGCATCCTGCTTTTTATCTTCTCATGTCTTATCAGAAATAAGGAAATATTGCCATCATGCCGCTATTATTCGTGAAGGCAGGTTGGTTTGTACGGATACAGTGGAAAACCTGGCCAGGACAAATACCAAACATATTCGGATAATAAAAGATGGGCGTGAAGAAGAGTTTGTTTATCAGGGGGACCTTAATAAATTATTTGAGAGTTTTATAGGGCATGATATTGCGGATATTGTTATTGAAGAGCCGCAGTTGGATGAAATATTTATGCATTATTATGAGGAGGGGAATCATGACGCTGTTTAGGCATGAGATGAAAATGAATTTAAAAAGCCTTTTGGTTTGGACAATCTGTGTTGGGGGCTTATGTTTTGGATGTATTTTGCTTTATACAAGCTTAGAAGATTCTCTACAGGATATTGCTGATGTATACTCAAATATGGGGGCAATGTCTACTGCACTTGGGATGGATAAGATGAGCCTTGCAACGTTGACTGGCTTTTACGCGACAGAGATTGGGATGATGCATGGCCTTGGAGGAGCAATGTTTGCTGCCATTCTTGGGGCAGGGATTGTGTCAAAGGAGGAGGCAGGACATACGGCGGAATTTTTGTATGTGTTTCCAGTTAAGAGAACTAAAATCCTTTGGCAAAAATATCTTGCTATGGCAAGTAATATTTTGTTGTTTAATATTATTTGTGCAGCTTTTTATGTGCTTGGATTTCTTTGGATGAAGGAAGACATGCAGGGAAAAGAGATGTTGTTGTATCATTTTGCGCAGGCATTTATGCATTTGGAGATTGGAACAGTCTGCTTTTTGATCTCAGTTTTTTCCAAGCGGAGTTTAATTGGTGCGGGGCTTGGTGTGCCAGTTATTTTATTTGCGGCGGATTTGATGTGCCGTATCATACCAGCGATCGAAAAGGTTAAGTATGTTACACCATTCTATTATGCAAATGCGGCAGACATCTTTACGAGTGGTAAGGTAGAGTTGGAAATGATTTGCATTGGTGTTTTTATTGTAGTAGCTGCGTTCATTATGGCATGGATAAAATTTATTAGAAAAGATATTACGGCGTAATTTTTCGGTATCTTTGCTGGTGTAAATGAGAACAAAATTCCCTGTTGTAGATGATTTTTGTATTTTTTGTGCGGTTAATGGTTGAGTTTTGTTTTAAAGGGATGTGTCAATCTTTTCTTGATAATTATAGTGTGTTATTCCATATAAAACAATTGTCGTGTTATAAATTATTTAAATTATGCGCATAGTTGATAAAATGATTTGTATACGAAGGAGGTTTGGCTATGGAAGAAAAAGTTAAAAAGAAAAGTTGCTATGCAGAAAAGTATCGTGAAATTGGTTATAAGATTGCATATTGTCGGAAACATATGAATTTGACCCAAGAACAGCTTGCAGAGAAGCTTGGAGTCAGCAGGCAGCATATTGGCGCGATTGAAGCGCCCAATATAGATCGAAAGATTTCTTTAGATTTGATTTTTAGTATTGCAGATTTATGTGAGGTAGAACCTAGTTGGTTTCTCGAATATGAATTGCAGAGTTTCTCAGAAAATAGTAAAAAATAGTGTTGCAGCCTGTGTGCCTTTTTAACATATTGGAAGCACTGCCTGTCATGGTGCGGTGGTTGCCAATAAAAAAGCCGCAGGCTTTTTTGCTAGGGCACAAGCGAAGTCTGTGCCCTTTTTTATGAGTAAACTACCTGATTTTTTCCGTTTCGCTTTCCACGATATAGATTTTGATCTGCCTCTTCTATCATGGAACGGATTGTCTTTCCGGGCTGGTATTCTGAGATTCCCATAGTTAGTGTTACTCTAACATCAACATTCTTATATTGCATAATATTGGAAGCGGTGTTTTGACAAATTCGCTCCGCAATTTGAACCGATGCATTTAAGTCTGCCTGCAGCAAGGTAAGAATTTCTTCTCCCCCCCAGCGGCAAACATAATCACTTTCGCGCACATTGCCGGATATCATGTTTGCAACAGTGATTAACACTTCGTCTCCACAGTCGTGCCCATAGGTATCATTAAATTTTTTAAAATCGTCTATATCTGCCAAGACCAGGCAAAAGGACTGTTTGGTCTTGGCGGCTTTTGCATATACATTTTTGAGGTGTTCACTCATGCTACGGCGGTTTAACAAGCGGGTCAGTGGGTCGTAGTTTGCAATTTTGCCAAGCATACGGTTTTCTTTTTCAAGCTGATGTTGCATATACCGTATTTCTAATGCGAATAGAATAGAAAATATAATCTGCATATCCAGAGCAATCATAGAATTAATAATATAAAAAACAGTATGGGCATTTTCTGGAACTGCCCTGGTATACATTGGTTCAATCCGTTCGCAGGCCACGCGCACTATAATAAATGTTAAGCTTACAATCAGTGATACTATGGCGGGAACGGAGACTTTTCGATTAAGTTGCGGTAATGTGTATGTGAGATAAAAAGCTACTGGGATCAATGTGATGGTATAGAGCATAAATCCCCAGTTCCATCCAAGTAACATGGATGCCAAAGATGAATGGAATAGAATCTCTACTACAGAAGCAATATACATTGAGATATATCGTTCTTTATTGACTATAAATATAAAGAGATAAGTATAAAATATGGTTATTCCCATATTGTACAGAAAGAGTGGTTTTATTTGCATGGAGTAAAAGGCAAGTGTAAATAAGAGGTGAACAAGTGCGATGCATACCCCGATGGCTCTATATTTAATTTTATTATCTATTACTCTTCTGCCGCTGATTACTTGTCTTGCTGCATGATAAAATTCTTTCATCCTCTTGCTCCCTGTTTGGTTTAATATATATAGTATTACAATTTTTTTTAAGTGATGCAATAATAATGTAAAATGTATGAAATGTTTTTGGTTTACAATGACTTTGCAATATCTTACCACAATTAGGAGGAAAAGTCAGTAAAAACTGTAGTATTCTTTTTTAGCAAGGGATTAGAAGGATATTATTCACAGTCATTCTAAGCATCATGCGTAAAGCCAGGCGCTTATGCCGTCTTCCGCTGCAAAAAACAGCAGCTTTTGTTTATGTTGTTAAAACAGCCTATACGCAAATTTCAGAAAATAGTTATCTTTTACTTGCAAGCGCGACAAAGTCTAGCTGTTTTCGAAAATTAGCCGTGAATAGTAACAATAAAAGTGGAATAATAAATTTTTGCATATATAGTGGCCGGATGAAAAACTTGTAGATAGCTAAAAATTCCTAGAGCATGTTTAAAAAATCTTTTAATACGCTCTAGGAATACGTGTGTGAATCAAATGTATCGAAATGGTGTTATTGAGCAGAGATGTCCCCTTCTCTTGTGCGTACTTTTAAACTGGCTTTCCCTTTGGCTGCTTTTTTTGTATAAGACCAGCCGTCCCCTCTCCTCTTTTTGCTGCCATGTAGTGATTTGCCAATGGACATATTTCCATCCATTACATCCAAAGTAATGGACATGCGGTTTATGCATTGTTTGTTAATCTGGAGCAGGATATCACCACCATTGCTGTCCAGCTGGACTTTGCCTAAAGAATACATTCTAGAAGCATTGATATCACCATAATCACTTTCAATCTTTATGGTTCCGGAGGCATATGCATGGAGATTTGGCATATTAATATCTCCATCTTCTACCGTAATTTGTAAATCGCCGGATATGCCAAGGTTAGGGGCGTTGATATCGCCATCTATTGTGGTAATTTGCACTTTGCCGGATGCACTAAGGCTAGAAACGTTTATATCCCCATCTTCTGTATCAATTTTTACATTGCCGGATACATGGAGGTTAGAGGCATTAATATCCCCATCTATCGTGTCTAATGAAAGCGTCCCTGGAACTTTCATTTTGGAAGCAAGGATATCTCCGTTTTCTGTTTTTATGTTGATAGTTTTAGAAACTGTTAAGTTATTCATGTTAATATCGCCATCTATTGTAGTAATAGATGCTTTATCAAGGGAGGTTTTTTTGATGGTTGTATCACCATATTTTAGGTTTAACTTTGCGGTTTGGCAATGAAGCCCATTCATATGTAAATCGCCATCCTTCATATTGAAAAAGCTGTTTTTAAAGGATTTTTTAGATGGAACATACAAAATAATCGGATTTGTATTGTTAAAAAATACGGACTTGTTACCCACAAAGACTATATTATTTTTTTTGATAACTGCCTCTTTTAAGGAGCATGGTTGTAAGTTAGATTCTTTTAAGTATAAACAGCCATTTTTGATGCTATAACTGAATGGGTTTTTGCTGTTTTTGCAGAATAATTCATAAGATAAGTAAGCGTTTTGGTCTTTTGATGGCTGTATTACCAGGTCAACATAGCTTAAGTTGGCTGATATACTGGAAAAAGAGCCAAGTTTCTTGCTTTTTAATTTATAAGTCTTTACATTATTTGAATTTTTTTTTGCGGTCTTTGTATTATCAGAAGAAACTTTATTGTTTACAGTATCTTCTGGTTCCGCTTGTTCTGTCAGGTGCAGGGCTTTTTTGTAATTTTCATAATCTGTTGTCGCAATATAGTCACTGCCGCCAAATGCGTAGCCAACACCAAACATGCTAAGACCGCTAATGCATAATATGATCCCTATGATACCTAGTATTTTCATTAATTGTTTCATATTCCCCTCCATTTCCGCAGCATCTTGTTATACGCTGCTACGTTTCCCTTTGATAAATTTTTGTAGAATCTGAATGCCTTTATGGATTGTCCGTTGATAAAGCCAAATGATACATAGCGAGATAAGAAGCCATAGGCCGATTCCAAGAATGCCCGTCCCGGCCAGTATAAAAGCGCCAGACCGGGAATGGGGCAGTGCAATGATTCCACGCAGCAGATATTTTGCCCCCAGCCAGAGGAGCATCATACTGCAGATTAGAGCTGCCAGCACTATGCAGGATATAATAAGTGTAACAGCTATGATAAGAAAGATCATGCCGATGGTTGCTGGAAGTCCATAGGGCAATGTTAATATTGACATATAAGAGATCAGTGCTGTTCGTTTAAAGGAATGACCGTTGATTTTTTTGGACTGGTCATTTCTGGCAGTTTGTTTTAGGAGATTATTTAGAATTTCGGCAGCAGCTTCTTTGGGTGTCCCAAGTTCCTCTATTGCCCGCTGTTCCCCAGCCTCTTCAAAATATTCTGTAAAATAGTCCATCGCATTTTCATAATCAGATTTTGGTAATTTTTTCAGATATCGGTTCAACTGATTTAAATATTCTGTCTGATTCAATGTTTTATCCTCCCCTCTATAATTCCATCAATGGTATCGCGATAGGATTGCCATTCTGATTTTAAGAAGATAAGCTGTTCTCTCCCTTTATCTGTTATGGTATAGTATTTTCGTTTTCTACCTTGATATTCTCTGACATATGTGGTTACATGACTGTTGTTTTCCAATTTGCGCAGAATTGGGTATAAGGTGGATTCTTTGATCTGTGAGACCATTTTAATGGTCTGGCTAATCTCATAACCATAGGAATCCTTCGAAGCCAACATAGATAAAATCAGGAATTCAATTAGTAATGAAGAAATTGGATAGTACATATCGTCACTCCATATATAAAAATTTTATATATAAATTTTCTATATATTACCATGCCATAGTGAAGATGTCAATAGGAAAGTCAAAGAGAGCAAATAGAGTAGTCTTTTTGAGAGAATTATCCTGAGCCTTAATTTCATTTTTTAACTTAAATATGAAATTAAGGCTCAGGATAAGAATTGCATAATTATGGAGAATTTCAATTTTATACTGTTTTTATTGCAATTAGGCGGATTTTAAGGCTTTCTAATGTGTTTTGCCAAAATATACTTTTGAATATTATTGCTTTTTTTCCACATAATAACTCCATAGCCAATCAAGCGAAATGAAAAACATGAGAAAACTCATAAATTTATGGTAATGGAGGAAGAATGAATGAAAGCAACAGGAATTGTAAGACGTATAGACGATTTAGGACGCGTAGTGATACCAAAAGAAATCAGGAAGACCTTGCGCATCAGAGAAGGGGATTCACTGGAAATTTATACAGATAAAGAGGGGGAAATTATATTAAAAAAGTATTCGCCTATTGTGGAGTTGGGAGAACTGGCAAAGCAATATGTGGATTCTCTGGCTCAGACTTCCGGTGGGATTGTAGCTGTAACAGATCGCGATCATTTTATTGCAGTTTCTTCTAGCGGGAAGAAAGAGCTGTTGCAGAAGCCAATCAGTAAGGAAATGGAGAAGGTGATTGCAAATAGAGAGAAGGTTATGACAGATGACACAAAGGATTATGTGCCAGTGGCAAATGAGGAAAAGAAATACGCCTGCGAGGTTATTTGTCCTATTATTGTAGAGGGAGATGTAATGGGGAGTGTGATACTGCTTACTAAAAATAATGAAAAGAAATTTGGTGCTGCAGAGGAAAATCTAGTCACTTTTGCTGCTAATTTTCTTGGAAAGCAGATGGAACAGTAGGTTGAAAAAAGGTTGCTTGTGGACGAAAATTGCCGTAACCACTGCCTTGACAGAGAAAGTCCCTTTGTTATAATTTAACAAAGGGACTTTCTCTGTCGTTATATTTGAATATATTTCACGGCCAGTGATACATCAGCATTTGGGAGAATCCGTTTACTATTGTTTTGGTTGTCAGGTATCAGCATGGTTAGGTATCCAGGCACCCGAATTATTATAAATAAGAAAGGGGGCATATTATGGATAGCAGGCTTGAAGAATTAAGATCATGGGGATGTAATATTGACGAAGTGATGGAGCGTTTTTTAGATGATGAAGAGTTTTATTTTGAGTGTTATACACAAGCGATGGAAGATCCCTGTTTTCCGCAGTTAGAGGATGCGCTTAAGAAACATGATATTAAAAAAGGATTTGAGAATGCACATACGCTGAAGGGACTTATTGCAAATCTGGGTTTGACGTCGCTGTTTCATATTATTTCAGAAATTGTGGAGCCGCTGCGTGCAGGGTCAGACGAAGGTCTTTTGGACAAGTATCAGGAATTGTTGGAAGAACGCGCAAAATATGAGAAATTGGTTTAAAAAGAAGAAAATAATTGTTGATATTCCGAAAAAAGAAAAATAACTGGAATTATGCAGAAAAAAAGGGAAAGAATTACCGAAAATTCTTGACAAATAGGCATAATGAGGGTATAAATAGATTTGTAAGTTTTTACGGAAATTATTATTTGAGGAGGATTTATCCATGAACAAGACAGAATTAGTTGCAGCAATCGCTGAGCAGGCAGAGCTTTCTAAGAAAGATTCTGAGAAGGCTTTGAAGGCTTTTATCGATGTTGTTTCCGATGAGTTAAAAAAGGGTGAAAAGATTCAGTTGGTTGGATTTGGTACATTTGAAGTGATTGAGAGAGCAGCTAGAGAGGGTAGAAACCCATTGACTGGTGAAAAGATGAAGATTAAAGCATCCAAGGCTCCTAAGTTTAAGGCTGGTAAGGCATTAAAGGATGCAGTGAACGAGTAGCATGGAGTTTATATTATTATGAGTTGAATGGAGGTTGTTCTGGACAACCTCTTTTCTGTTTTTGAGTTATTATTATAATTGGAAGTTAAATCTGTTAGATTTCATAGATGAAGAAAGATGATAGGAGGGATTTGAAATGCGGCTTGATAAATATTTAAAGGTTTCAAGGTTGATTAAGAGGCGTCCGGTGGCGAACGAAGCCTGTGATGCAGGAAGAATTATGGTGAATGGAAAAGTAGCAAAAGCGTCTTTAAATATCAAGGTAGGGGATGTGATTGAAATTACATTTGGTGATAAGACAGTAAAAGTAGAAGTTCTGAGTATCGAAGAAACCTATAAGAAAGAAGAGGCAAAGGAACTATATAAGGTGCTGTAAAAGAGTGTTTTTTTAGTAAAACTTTCACTGCGTGAAAGTATCAGTGATAAAATGATAGGCTTTCTCATATACTTTAATATCCTTAAGAATTATTAATATATTTTGGATAAAAAGTGTAGGAGGAGGCTTTTTGAATGGATGAGCGAATGTATGAAGAAAATAGAAAGGTAAATGTACATAAGGTATATTTAAATGCAAGAAAAACTGCAGTGTTATCGGGAGTGCGTGATGTACTTTCCTTTGATGCGAAGGAAGTTTACTTGGAGACAGAGCAGGGAATTCTTTTGATTCGGGGAGATGAGCTTCATGTAAACCGTCTGTCCTTAGAAAAAGGCGAGGTTGATGTAGACGGAAGGATTGATAGTTTTGCTTACTCAGACCATGAGGATACACAAAAGAAAGCGACCTCATTTTTAGGGAGGATGTTCCAGTGAGCGAAATTATCATGGGACAGGTTCGTTTCCTGTTGGTTATGCTTTGCCTTGGGATGGCATTAATCTGTGGATACGACCTATTTCGTTTTCTGCGCTGGCTGGTTCCGCACCACAAAGTGGTAATCTGGGCAGAGGACATTTTATACTGGTCTTTGGTGTCGATTCCGGTGTATGCTGTGTTTTTTCTATATAATAATGGGGAAATCCGTTGGTATGGTGTTCTTGCTGTAATCCTAGGAGGGCTTCTATATGAAGGGGGAATCAGCCGAATGCTGAGCAGATTTGGGCGTCGTTATTTGGAAAAGCCTAAGCGCAGATTCCTTGGTTTTCTTTCTAAAATAAAACGACATTTTAGTGTCAGAAAAATGCTCCGAAAAGTAGAAATCAAGAAGAAAAAACAATTGCAAAAGTCTGGCAAATAGTATATCATAGGAAATACCCTTATAGCGCCAAAGCCTTATAAAATAAGGGGTTGCAGGACTTTTGGGGAGTGAAGGGATTGCACAACATGTGGTGTAAAAAACAATTAATATATACACCATATTGTGAAATTTTAGAAAGAAGAAAGCTGGTGAGATTTGTGAGGAAGCGCCGTAAGCGGTTAAGCCCGGCAACAGTGTTTGGTGTTATTGTGGTGACGCTGGTAGTTTGTGGAACTTTGTTTTACAAGCAGAGTGTTTTGCATACGCAGAGGGAGGAATGCATTAGCCAGATAAAAGAGTTGGAAAAACAGAAGAAGGAACTGGATGAAGATAAAAAAGGGCTGGAACAGTTTAAGGAGTACGTTAAGACGGATGAGTATGCAGAGGAAGTTGCCAGAGAGAAATTTGGATTAGTATATAAGGGTGAGATTATATTTGAACCAGAATCAGAAGAGTAGAACCTGATGGAGCATTTAAGCGAAGTCGGGTTCTATTTTTTTATGTTAATAGGCATGCAAAGGAAATTCAGACCTTTAGGCACTTGAACCCGAATAGGAAACTTGCACCTTGTGTCGAATATTTTTTTTCCTTTGAACTTATGATTTGACAAATTTTGCGAAATACCTTTTCTATACTTTGTTCCTGCAACGTTATTACATATATTGCGAAATGCAAAAAAAAGGCTTACGGGGACTATGTTCACTTGGCAGGAATGGAGAAGGGTGAAAGAAAAAAAGAAGGAAGGATAAAATGCAAACACACATCTTTCACCCCTTGTGTTTGCGCCTCAAATGGAAATGTCCACATTTCGTTTGAGGCTTGGTGCAAATTATGAAAAACTTTCACAAGAGGATATTGTTACAGATTGTGCTTGGTTTTTTACTGGGGCGGGTAAACCTCTTTGGCATCAATCCGATTGGAATTGCTTATTTTGCAGCCAGTTATACGGAGGAGGGTTCAAAATTATCGGTTGGAATCAGTGTGATTCTGGGGATGCTTACAGTATTTCCTATGGAAAATGTACTTAGCAGTGCAATGGCGATGTTGGCCGTAATTTTGGCCGTTGACTTGTTGGAAAAGCGAAATCTGACTGTGCGCATGGGACATGCGGCTATATTACTGTGTGCTGCGGTTGGGGTGCTTACTGCATTTCGGCTGTCTTTGATGCCGCACAGTACATCGGAAATCTGGATGGGATTTTTGGAGACGGTACTTGCATTGGTGTCAACCAGGGCACTATATGATGGACTGCATTTTTTATTGCATGCAAAGAAGGGGCAGAGCCTGGGGAATGAGGAGATTATCAGCCTGGTACTGTTAGGCGCATTTGGGGTATTGGGGCTTCCAAATGTAATGATTGCTAAAATTTCCATTGTCTTGATTATAGTTTATCTTTTGACTCTTGCAATGGGATATTGTTATGGGACCGGTGCGGGTGCAGTTGCCGGAGCGGTTGGAGGATGTGTGTTGTTTTTTTGTGGCTGGGAAAGCAGTATGATCGGGGCACTGGCGTTGATGGGGATTTGTGCAGGGATGCTCAGGGAACAGGGGCGGTTGATGTCCTGCATTAGTTTCTTTATGCTGGCTTTTGCACTCAGTTTTTTGGTGGAGCAGAGTATACCGGAGATGGGGGAGTTGGAGGGCATTGGAATAGCGGGCGCTATATTCCTTTTGGTTCCAGAGCGTTTTTTGGGGAAAATCCGCATTCACGCCGGAAGCTGGGAAGATAATTGGGAGAGTGAGAAGCTTCAAAATCTAATGAAGTACAAGCTAAAAGATTTTTCAGAATCTTTTCGGAACCTTTCGGCATCGCTTGCAAAGAATTCCGAGGATGTTTCAATAAAACAGGGAGATGTGCGCAGTATTATGGAGCTGATGGCGGGAGAAGTGTGCAGCCGCTGTGAGAATTGTGAGAGCTGTAGGGGGCAGATTGCCCTGCTGCGCCCGGAAATGTTTGGGACGATGGCGGTCGCATGTGAGCAGGGACAGATTATGTTAGATCAGATGCCTTCAGAATTTACGAGGGAATGCATTCATCAGGAGCGATTTTTGTCTGAGGCAAACCAGAATATCCATTTGGCAAATATGGCGATGGGATTTCAGAATAAAATGATGCAGAATCAGCGCGTAATCGCAGAACAGATGCGCGAAGTGGGTGATATTGTGGGGGAATTATCGGAAAAGCTGCCAAATGTGCAGAAGCTTCCGGCAGATTTGCAGGAGAAGCTAAGAAAAGAGCTGCGGAAACGAAGGGTGATATTGTCAGATATTGCATTTTATGAGAAGTACGACGGAAGGTTAGAAGCACACCTAAGGGGCAGGACATGGAGAGGGCGGTATGTGACTACGAGGGAAGTCGGACAGGCAGTTTCAGAGGTGCTAGGCTTTCATATGATGCCGCGGGAAGAGTGCCGCAAGGTATTTCCACGTGAAGAGGAGGACTTTATCTTTGAGGAAAGTGCCAGGCTTAAGGCGGTTACAGGGGTAAGCCGCCTTCCGAAAGAGGGAGAGGAAATTTCTGGGGATACTTTTTCCTGCATGTACCTTCCGAGTGGTGAACTTTTGATGGCGCTTTCCGATGGTATGGGGAGCGGAGATAGCGCTTCTGAGGAGAGTGAGCAAGTGATTGAGCTTTTGGAGAAGATGACGGAGGCAGGTTTTTCAGAAAGCTCTGCGCTGCGGCTGATTAATTCAATTTATACATCTGGTGAGGAGGCGAGGGGGTTTGCAACGGCAGATATTGCAGTATTAAATCTATATCAAAAGAGCTGCCAGTTTGTAAAATGCGGTGCCAGCACAACATATCTCTGCCATCAAGGAGAGATTGAGCAGATTGAGGGGGAAGCGCTGCCTATTGGTGTAATGAGTGAGATTGAGCCATATATGAGAAAATCTGGCATATCAGCAGGCGATTATGTTATAATGATGACGGATGGCGTGTCGGACAGTTTTATGGCGGAAGAAGGAGAGCTGGAAGAATTGATCCAGTTGTATCTAGAAGAAAACCTAAGTCCGCAGGATATGGCAGATAGGCTGTTGGATGATGCCGTATCGCATTGGGACATGGCACCGGGAGATGACTTGAGCATTATGGTAGTTAAAGTATATGATAATATTTGTCCGGCAGGTGGTTTATTGTTTAGTTGACAGGATGGACAGAGCAGGAGTGTTAGAAAGATGCTTAATTGTGCTCGGCTAGCGTGTGGCAGGTATTAAACTACTAAATATTTATATTAATTACTTGAGTATTAATGGAGAAATTACATGGGCAGTGATATTTGTGGGCAGATAGCAATATATTGTGAGAGGAACCAGCTTTTTCGGGAAGGGGAGGGTGTGGTGGTTGGTCTGTCGGGAGGGGCAGATTCAGTTTTTTTGCTCTGGCTTTTGGTACGTTTTCGAGAGAGATGGAAGCTGCGTCTGCAGGCGGTTCATATTAATCATGGGATCAGGGGGGACGAAGCATTTCGGGACGAGGAGTACGCAGTGTCTTTTGCGGAGAGTCTTGGCGTTCCCTGCAGGGCAGAGAGGGCAGATATCCCGTCTCTTGCAAAGGTATGGAAGATGACGGAGGAAGAGGCAGGCAGGTCATTCCGCTATCAGTGCTTTGAAAAGATACGGGAAGAATTACGTTTTGATAAAATCGCAGTGGCTCATCACAGGGATGACCAGGCAGAGACAATTTTGTTCCAACTGCTCCGGGGCAGCGGGCTTCGGGGGCTTGGCGGCATGCGGCCGCAGAGGGGGAGGATTGTAAGGCCGCTTTTGGAGACGGGCAGGCTGGAGATTGAGCGGGTTCTAAAGGAAAAGGGAATTCCATTTTGCACAGATGCTACGAATGGACAGGACATGTATGCGAGAAATTTAATACGCAACCGCGTGATGCCGTATTTGCGTGAGAAGATTCAGCCAATGGCGGCGGAGCATATAGCGGGTACTGGCGCGCAGTTGCAGGAGGTTATGGAATATATTGATTGGCAGAGAGATAGGACATATGATGAAATTGTCCAAAGAGATGCCAGTGGGATTATAGTGGATGCAGGGATATTTTTGAATATCCCTTCTGTGATTGGAAGGGAACTGATTTTAAAGATGATACAGGAGCTTTCGGGAATACGGCAGGATATTACATCGGCGCATGTGGAAGCTGTAGCATCAATTTTCCAGGGGGAGACTGGAAAGCGGTATATGCTCCCTTATGGCCTTGTGGCTGAGAAGTCATATGATAAGTTGAAGCTGTACCAGGCGGGAGAGGATAGAGAACCAGAAAATATATATTTTACACCGGAAATAATTTCTCTGGGGAGAGAATATAATATTCCATCAAGCCAGGGACAATGCTGTTATATTATTTTTAATAAAAAGAGTGTAAAAAAATTAGAAGAACTCAATCTGAAAAAGCACTGTACGAAATGTTTTGATTATGCTAAAATGGATAGTATGCCAATGTTCAGGTATCCAGAGGAAGGTGATTTTCTCTGGCTGGACTGTGCAGGCAGAGTCAAGAAGTTAAGCCGTCTGTTTATTGATGAAAAGATTGCCCGCGAGGAGCGTGGGAAAATGGTGGTTCTGGCAGAGGGGCATCATATATTATGGATTCCGGCACTAGGCCGATGCAGTGCTTATTATTATGTTACAGAAGATACAACAGAAATTATTCAGGCAGACTTAAGCTTATGGGAAAATGACTGGAAAGGGCATTGATTATAAGAGAAAGGCGGACATCATGAAAGAGGTAATACATGAATTGTTTTCAGAAGAACAAGTGAAGGAAAGGGTTTTAGCCATTGCAGAAGAGTTAAATAAAGAGTATGCCGGAAAATCTCTGCGTTTAATCTGTGTATTAAGAGGAAGTGTTTTCTTTTTTGCAGAGCTGGCAAAGAGGCTTACTATGCCGGTTACAATAGATTTTATGGCTGCGTCCAGCTATGGTGATGATACAGTTAGCTCTGGGAAATTGGAAATTTTAAAGGATCTGGATGATGCGATTGAGGGGCTCGATTGTCTGATCATTGAGGATATCGTTGATACTGGCAATACATTAAGTATGGTCAAAAAGATGCTTTTGGCAAGGAATCCTGCCAGCGTGAAGATATGTGCTTTACTGGATAAGCCTGCCCGCAGGGAAACAGATGTGGAGGTAGAATATATTGGTTTTGAAATACCGGATCAGTTTATTGTAGGATTCGGCTTGGATTATGCACAAAAATACCGCAATCTTCCATATATTGGGGTATTGGAATTTATAGAAGAATAGTTAAAGGAGATTTTTCATGGGAAAACAGATGAAAACAGGAGGGACCGGTTTTTATATACTGATTCTTATTATTATTTTTACAGCAGTATATTTTTCGGGTGTTTTTGATGAGGTTTCAGAAAATGGATACAATATTGTCTCGTTTGAGCAGGAAGTAAAGGAAGGAAGGATTGCTTCTGTGGAGGTACGCCCTAATGAGGAGGTGCCGACGGGCGAGATTTCTATTGTATATAAAGATAAAAGTACAATGCGTTTTTATGTATCAGATGTGACAGAGGTTGAGGAGATCATGCAGAATGATTCTTATATGGCAAGACGCTATAGTGTGGCGGATATCCAGAAGCCATCCTGGGTACTGACAACCCTTCTGCCATATGGCTTGGGGATTATTGCTATTTTCTTTTTATTCTCCTTTATGTCGGCACAATCAGCCGGAGCGAGCGGCGGTAATGCCAAGATGATGAATTTTGGGAAGAGCCGTGCACAGCGTATTGACCCGGACGAACATGCGAAGCGATTCCGCGATGTGGCTGGGCTGAAAGAAGAGAAGGAGGAGTTGGAGGAAATTGTAGACTTTCTAGCAAATCCTGGGAAATACACTGGCGTCGGGGCACGCATTCCAAAGGGAATCTTGCTGGTGGGACCTCCGGGAACAGGTAAGACGCTGCTCGGCAAAGCTGTTGCCGGGGAGGCAGGTGTTCCGTTCTTTAGCTTATCTGGTTCGGATTTTGTGGAAATGTTTGTCGGCGTTGGCGCATCCCGAGTAAGAGATTTGTTTGCCGAGGCAAAAAGAAATGCACCTTGTATTGTATTTATTGATGAGATTGACGCAGTAGCAAGAAAGCGTGGTTCTGGTCTTGGAGGCGGACATGATGAGCGCGAGCAGACCTTGAACCAGATGCTTGTGGAAATGGACGGTTTTGGGGTCAATGAGGGAATTATTGTTATGGCGGCAACAAACCGCGTAGATATTCTGGACCCGGCGATTTTGCGTCCAGGTCGTTTTGACCGCCGTGTTACTGTTGGACGTCCAGATGTGAAAGGCCGTGAAGAGATTCTGGAGGTGCATTCCAAAGGAAAACCTCTGGGAGATGATGTGGATTTGAAAAAAGTTGCCCAGACAACGGTTGGTTTTACAGGAGCAGATTTGGAGAATCTGTTGAATGAGGCGGCCATTGTCTGTGCAAAGGAAAATAGAAAGTTTATTGAGTCAGAGGATATCAGCAAGTCTTTCATTAAAGTTGGTATTGGAAAGGAAAAGAAGAGCCGAATCATCTCGGAAAAGGATAAACGTATTACAGCATACCATGAGGCAGGCCATGCAATCTTGTTTCATGTGCTTCCTGATGTAGGTCCGGTGCATATGGTATCGGTTATCCCGACGGGAACTGGAGCAGCAGGTTATACGATGCCGCTGCCAGAACGTGATGAGATGTTCCTCACAAAAGGTAAGATGCTGCAGGATATTATTGCAAGCCTTGGAGGGCGGATTGCGGAGTCTCTGATTTTTGATGATGTGACAACTGGTGCATCACAGGATATTAAGCAGGCAACATCTACCGCTAAGGATATGGTTACGAGATACGGATTTTCTGAAAATCTCGGTATGATTAATTATGCCGATGAAAATGAGGTGTTTATTGGGCGAGATTATGGTCATACTAGCCGTGGTTACAGCGAAGAGGTTGCAAAGACAATTGATTCCGAGGTAAAAAAGATTATTGATGGTGCGTATGCCAAGGCAAAGAAGATTTTGGAGGACAATATACAGGTTCTGCACGATTGTGCAAATCTGCTGATGGAAAAGGAGCGTATTGACCGTACGGAGTTTGAAGGGCTTTTTCAGCCAAAGCCTGCTGTGGAAGAGAAGAAAGATAAAGCAGAAGATATTGTGGCACAGGCAATGGCGGAAGTTGAAAGTATGGAAGATGGAATAGGAGCACAGATGGAGGCAGACAATGATCATGCTGGAGAAGGGAAGCAGTAAAAAGTTTCAGCATTTTTGTTGGCAGCAACCGCATGATGGCGGGGCTTCGAGGCAGGAGTTTTCTATTATATAAAGAGGGCACGATAGAAAAAAGGTAAAAGCTGTCGGGATTTTGGTATATTTGCAAACCAAATCCGGCAGCTTTTTAGATGCAGACTAAAACATGCACAAAAGTTATTTGAAATAAAATACAGATTTGTTAACATTTCATCGGGCATCACTGCTATACTAATCATCGTAAACCCCAATACATTATATAGTTTTTGCTACACCCCATAAGTAACAAAAATACCTTCTCCAAACGAGGAACTGCAACGCAGTTCCTCGTTTACTTTTATATTCTGATATTTAATAACTACAGGATACCATTCTAATTATGTAGAAATTGAGTGATGTATTTAAATTGTTTGTGTGCAAAAATACATATCCAGAATTTTGAAGTTATTTGATATCGGTCATTAATTCCAGTACACCGTCGAATCCTTTTTCTACTGCTATCTGTACCGGAGTTTCTCCGTTATTGTTTGGGTAGTTATAGTTAGCGCCTTTTTTTATTAGGAATCTTGCTGTGCTCTCGTCGTAATTCATTAAAGCATGATGCAGTACGGTATTTCCCTCGTTATCTGCCAGGCTGATGTCGGCCCCGGCTTTTAGTAATTCCTTTATTATATCTTTGCCTGGATGGAGCATCATAGCAGTCATTCCGTTATTGTCAACATGGTTGACATCAACGCCTCTTTCTAAAAATATAGGAAGAAGTTCTAAATCTCTCTTTAGCAGCATTAGAGGAGTCTTCCCATCATTCCTTGGAATATCAATATTTTTAAGTTCTCTTAGGAGCATTGCTCTCTGCTCTTGGGTTAATTGGTTGCCGTATTTTTTGTTCATAAGGACAAAATGTGCCGGGGTCTCACCATCTAAGTTTTTGATGGTATCATCTGCATTAGCATTGATAAGGAGTTTTACTACATCTGCATGGCCAAAAGCACATGCCTCATGGAGAGGTGTTGTCCCTGCCTGCGCAGGCACGTCTTTTGGAAGGTTGACGTCTACTCCTTTCTCTATCATGACTTTAAGCATACCAGTATGTCCGTTATTTGCGGCCTTATGGACGGCGGCTTCTCCTCGGGTGTCCAATTCTTCCATCGATTCTTTAGAGAAAAGCTTTGCTGCTTCTTCAAAATAGGTGTTATCTTTTGCGTCACGCATAGGTTCTTTTGACGCTATAATATTGGCTGGAGTTCGCCCTCTCACCACTGCGGTATCCATGTCTACCCCTAGTTCTATTAGTTTTTTAACAGTTCCAATACCATAGCTTGGTTTGAGGCATTCATCCCTTAGGCAGAGCCTTTCACCGTGATAATGGATTGGAAGGGTGAAATCGAATCCAGTATCTTTGATAATTTCCAGCAAGCTGGCGTTTGGGTCAGATAGCAAGGCATTGTGGAGAAGGTTTGTGACTTCGCCAAGTTCGTCGTCATCATCTGGATCTGCCTGCTGGACCAGCTTTTTGGCTAGATACAAGGCAATGCTAAGGCCGTCCATGTCATTCTCATGGACATAAGCAAAGGTATTACTTGCAATTTGGCGTAAAGGAAATAATTCTAGGGAATCATCGCTATCAGGCTTTGCCCCATGGTCTTTTAGGGCAATGTACATAGCCTCGTTATGGAAGGAAACGGTATGTTTGATTGGCGTCACTCCCTTTTGGTTTGCCACATTTATCATTTCCGGGCACTGTTCCATCAGCTTTAGGGCTGCTGTTTTATGGTTGTTTATCAGGGCCAGCATTAGAAGTGTGTTGCCATTTTCATCCACGTAATCAGTTTCAGCCCCCTTTTCCAGGAAAATTTCGATTAATGGCCAGGTATAATCTGAACTGTACTCCGTGGTTACTATACGTGCAAAGGGTGTTAGGCCATTTTCTTCTTTGTGATTGATATCACAGGTTAGCAGGCGGGCAATTTCTGCGCGCTGCTGCACGCTTCGTCCGTTGCAGCTAGGGGCAAGTGATAATCCTTCAAATCTGGGATATGCAAGAAAATGGTATGCATTCATATCTCTTTTGTCGCAGGCGGAGCTGTCAGCACCATGTTCCAGCAAAAGTTTTGTCATAGATAGATTTCCGCAAAAGCATGCCAGAAGGAATGGGGTAAGCCCATAGCCTTTATGGTCTGGTACATTAATGTCTTCCTCTGTGATGTTTCCTTTACAGAGCAGATTTTCCACTGTATCATAGAAATTGTGCCATACTAAAAGATGGAACAGGGTAAGCCCAAAACGTCCGACTGGGGAGAGAAGTTCCTCTTTGCTGCACGCTGCAATACACTCGCTGGCATCCTGTACTGTTTCTTCTGTCAAAATATTGTATCTGTATAGGCTGTTTTCATAGTTATCCTCCCACCAGGGTATAAATTTGGCTTGGTTAAATTGCTGGCTGGAAGTTACTAAAAGTTCGGTAAGTTCGTTTAGGTTCATAATTTACACCAAGCCCCAAGCGAAAATGATTATATTTTCATTTGAGGCACAAACACAAAGGGCGAAAGATGTGTGTTTGTATTTTGTCCTTTCTTCTTTTTTTCACTCCTTAAATCTTGATTCTCGCGTACGCAACGAGCCAAACGCAAGCTTGCTTGCACTTGGCGACTGCGCGCGGGTCACATACCCCGCTGCTCTGCAGCGTTGCAAGTTTGATACCCCGTTGCTTGCAGCGGGGTTGTTGATTTAAAGTACATTTGTTTCACATAAATATTTTAGCATTCTTTGGAAAATGGTACAATAAATAATCAGGGTGATTCAACAATATCAGGGAATCTGTCTTTTCATTGACTTTGTTTTTGTATGGTGGTAGGATGAAATTAGTATCGTATCGGATAATAGAAGGAGAAGAATAATGCAATTGGACAATATGTTGCTGCAGGCTTGTAAAAATAATCAGAAGGGTGTAGTACAGACCTTTTTGAAACGTGGCGGCATTGATGTGAATAAACGGGATACTTCTGGCAATACCCCGTTAATTTATGCCTGCCTAAAAAGTGCCAGGGATATTGTGAGGCTGTTGTTGGATAATGGGGCGGAGGCTGAACTGGGCAATCAGAAAAACAGAATGCCAATGCATTTTGCGGCGGAGGTTGGTAATATCCAGATTATTTCTATGTTGGTTGATGCGGGGGCGGATGTGAACTGCACAGATAATGATGGAGTGACACCTCTTATGCTGTTGGCACAAAATGGAAAAACAGATGCCGCCCTGAAGTTGCTTAAGAATCCAGATATTGATATCAGTATTAAGAATAACAGTGGACAAATGGCTATTGATTATGCAACTTCAGCTGGGCTGAGGGAATTGGTAGAGGTTCTTTCGCAGGAAGAAGGGGATCATGCTGATACTTATGGCAACACAACGCTCCATCATGCATGTTGGAATGAACAAAGTGAAGTGGTTAAGGTTTTGTTAGAAAAAGATTTATCCAGCGTGAATAAGCTCAATGATGATGGGGATTCTCCTCTGATACTTGCAGTACAAAAATCTAATCTGATGATTGTAGAATTGTTGTTGGCCGCGGGCGCTAAGCCGGATTGTGCCAATACCGATGGAGTTTTGCCATTACATATTGCAGCCGATAAAGGAGATCTTTTTGTGGGAAGAGCTTTGCTGGACGCAGGTGCGGGTCTTAACCAAAAGGCTTCGGATGGACAGACCCCTTTGATACTGGCAGCCAGAAATGGCAAAAATGATTTTACAGCGATGCTTATTGAGATGGGTGCAGATGTAAATGGAGTGGATAATGATCAGCACAGTGCGTTGTATTATGCTTCAGAGGAAGGGTATACCGAGATTGTGGAGCAGTTGTTGGTAGCAGGGGCAGAGAATTAAAATATGAAGAGCAGGACATCTTGCGTTTTGGATGGCAAGTATGTGTCTGTGCATTGCCTGCATAAACCTCAAGGGGAGATAAGAGCAGCGCAGAAAGGGAGAAAGTATGAATAAATTATGTAGAAAAATGGGTGCAGTTATTTTGTCCGTTGCCCTGGCAGGAAGTCTTTTGCCGGCAAGTAGGATGCAGGTATCGGCGGCTTCAGCGACGGTAAAAAAACTTACGGTAACTGCTGCTACAAAAACATTGTATGTTGGCGGACCAGCTAAGAAAAAGACTACGAAATTAAAGGTATCTGTAAAGCCGTCTGGTGCATCAAAAAATGTAACATTCCAGTCATCAAATAAGAACGTAGTTAAAGTGACGGCAAAGGGAAAGGTTACAGCGGTAAAGGCTGGCAAAGCTGTAATTACAATTACTTCAAAGAGTAACAAGAAATTAAAAAAGAAAATAAGATTTACAGTAAAGAATCATAGCCTTGGATTCGCAAACAAAACGGTTACGATTCATTTAACTGGGACTTCGGATACGACAGAGCAAAAACTCAAGTTATACGGGGCAAAAGGAAAGGTTGCGTACTCTTCTAGCAATGAGGATGTAGCAGTTGTTGATTCAAATGGAAAGGTGACAGCAAAAAGGATGGGAAAGTCAGTGGTTACTGCGGTATCAAATGGGAAAGCGGTAACATGCAAAGTAATTGTGCAAAAGCTTTTGCAGGCAATCCATGACCCATCGGTATATAGGGACCCGTTTTCTGGAAAATATTATTCTTTTGGTTCTCACCTAATGACAGCGACATCGTCTAACCTCATTGGCTGGAGTGATGCGGCAGGTTCTGGAGTTAATTATAGTGTGATCAGCACTCTTTTTACGAAAGAATATACAGAAGAGTTTGCTGAGCCATATGCATTTACCATGCCGAAGGGGGCAAATCAGAATGCATGGGCGCCGGATGTTATCTATAATCCTACGATGAAAAAATATTGTATGTATATTTCTATTGTTGATGGAAGTACAAAGTGCTGCATTGCGATGGCGTCTTCTAAAAACCCGGATGGACCATATGCCTATCAGGGGATGATTGTCTGTTCTGGCATGGAGACAGATGGCAGTGATATTGAGAAGACAAATGTTGCAGATGCATTGGGGATAAGTGCAGGTGAGGCGAAGGCGAGCAAATATGCATCACTTGGAGCGAATAGCCCAGATTGTATTGATGCTACTGTGTTTTACGACCATGAGGGCAAATTGTGGATGGTATATGGTTCCTTTACAACAGCAGGAGGCATCCGCCTGTTAAAGCTAAATCCAGATACGGGAATGCGTGGTGAAAATTATGCGGACAGTGGAGATGGCACAGATAAGACGTTAAGTACGGACGACCCTTATTATGGAAAGAAAATTGCGAATAGCAATGGTGAGGGGCCGTATATTCAGATGCTTGCTGATAAAAATTCTTCTACTGGATATTATTATTATCTCTGGACTTCTGTAGGGAACCTACAGTATTATGGCGGTTATAATATGCGTGTAGTGCGTGCTGAGAACCCAGAAGGCCCATATTGTGATACGAAAGGGAATGAAGCGGTAAAAGACTTGCAGAAATATGCCTTGGGGCTGCGTGTCATGGACAATTACAAGTTTTCTTTTATGGATTCTGCCTATGTATCGCAGGGAGGCAATTCTGCTGTGGAAGATGGAAATGGAAAGACATTTATTCAGTTCCATACGAGGACAAGTGATTCGGATAGTTTTACATTCCGCACGCACCAGACATTTTTGAATGAAGATGGGTGGCTTGTCACTGTCCCGTTTGAATATAATGGGGAGACAATTGCAGAGAGTTATGGTGTCGAAGATGTTGCCGGCGATTATGAATTTATTTACCACAGGGATTATTTTGCAAAGACAACGATTTCTAATATGGATTATATAGAATCAGAACGGCTCGTATTAAATGCGGATGGAACTGTTTCTGGTGCATATGCAGGGACATGGAAATTAGATGGGCATAATGTAACAATCCAGATAAATGATAAGACCTATAAGGGCGTTGTCCTGGAGCAATATGAGCAGACGGAAGACCGCGATAAGGTATTTGTATTTACTGCGGTTGGCAGTGATAACCGTGCAATCTGGGGAAGCAAGATGCACAAAACTGATGAAGATGCAGTGAAGTATGATGCAGCAAAATTATCTGTGAAGGATAAGGTTTCAAAAGACTTTGTGCTGGACCTTGAGGGACTATTTGGCTCAAAGATTTCGTGGACGTCGGATAATCCTGCAATTTCATTTGATGGCTCAATTGCAAAAGTAAACTGTGGAAGTGCGGAAAAGAAAGTAACACTAACCGCTGCTGTTTCAAAGGGCAGCAGTAATATTTCGAAAAAGTTTGAAGTGCAGGTAGAGAAGCAGAAATTGACGATTGCACCAGTTGTACAGGGGGACAAGTTAGAACTGCCGGCAAGTTTTGACAATAATGCAATAAATTGGTCATCCTCGGATGCGAGTGTGATTACAAATGATGGAACGGTGGAACAGCCAGAGAGTGGTTATAGGTTGGTTGTGATGACTGCAGAATTTGGCGGAATAAAAAAGGAATTTTCGGTTCTTGTGCTGCCAAAGAGTTTTGGAGAGGCAATTTATGAAGAGGACTACAGCAGTATGGTAAGTGATGCGGCGATTGCAACGACATGGACATCTGTAGATAAACAAAATTGCCTTTATGTAGAAGCGGATGAATCGCATGATAGCTTTATTAAATTTGCAGGAGGAAATACTGGGACTTCTCAGGGAGCTAAAACACTTTTTGGCATTTCTGATAGAATAAACGGAAGTTATGCAGTTACTTTTGATGTTGCATTGCAATCAGGAACCAGAGAGGCAACGGAATTTGCTTTGACTGGCACGGATGTGCAGTACAAAGAGGGAAATACGAATGTAGGGCTTGGCAGTGGATATATTCTTAAGTTATCGGCTGATGCAAACAGCAGTGAGTGGAGTATTAATGATTCGGCTGATGTCTTTATGCTTCCGCATAGCTGGGTCAACGTGACTGCTATTGCAGACCCGGATTCTTCAAAGGCTGCCATAATCATTCAGGATGAAGACAATATTTATTTTAGCGGGGAAGTGGCGGTAAATGGAAAGGGAATTCCAGAAGGGCTTTATCTGCGATGGGGATGTACACAATCGCTTGTGTCAGTTGACAATGTGAAGGTGCTTTGTGCGAATTAATGGCTGGATAATCTGAGCCGGAATCAATACTTCGGGTATTGTTTATATTTGGTTCTTTCTTTTGGCCAACCCGCTTTTGAACTATGGGATGGAAAGCTTCTATAAATTACAGCCTATTTTAGGATAAGTACCAGAATGTTGCGTACAGGTACAATGCTTTTACTCAATTTTGAAATAGAACGTGAATAGTAATGTTGGAAGCTAAGAATGGAAAAAATATGCATATATGCTTGCTATCTTTACAAAAAAAGAATAAGATAAGTAGGGGGGCTTAGTATTTTTGAAGCATGCTCTAGATGATTGTTTGTAATATAAAATATTTATATTTGAAAGGGGATTTAAATTATGGAAAATCGAATTGTTAAATTTTATGCGAGAGAGAGTAATAAACTTGCCTTACATGCTATTCCAGGACATTTTGCAACAAGCAATTCCCATATCAATTTTTATATTGATGTGACAGGAATCCGGTCGCGTATTGGTGAAGCCGAAGAAGCAGCAAAGATTTTGGCACGTAAGCTTGGGCATCTGAATTATGTGGATACGGTTGTATGTATGGATGGTACGGAAGTGATTGGAGCTTTTTTGGCAAAGGAATTTGAGAAAGAGCATATTATGTCTACAAACCAGCATAAGACAGTTTACGTTAATTCACCGGAGCAGAGCCGTGACAATCAGATTATTTTCCGCGATAATACCAAAAATATGATTGCTGGAAAACATATTGTCCTTTTGCTTGCAACTACCACGACGGGAGAAACGATTAAGAGGAGTATGGAAGGAATTCAATACTACGGCGGAATAATAGAAGGAATTGGTTCCGTCTTTAGCACAGTAGATTCTGTAAGCGGTATCAAGGTGCATACTTTATTTGATGCCGATGTTGTGACAAGTTATCAGGCATTTCCGAAGGCTGATTGTCCATTCTGCAAAAAAGGGATGAAAATTGAGGCAGTAGTAAATGGTTTTGGTTATTCAAAACTGTAATCTGGGTATTTAAATATTTTAATATAGGACAAGCATGATATAGGGGAGAGCAAAAAACTCTTGGAAAATTTGTTTTACTGGTTTTCTAAGAGTTTTTTACTCCATAAAAAAGCAGAAAAAACGGAATGATGCGATTATCATTAAAAATTTTCTTTCGGCTTCGCTGAAGAGCAGATTTTGCTAGGAAGGAAAGTTTTCAGGTATTTGTATAATTATTGTCTGAAGATTGTTGAAAATTTAAAAGGCAAATCAGTATTTAGTCCATACGAAAATAAAAGAGAGCAAAGAGGAGTGAAAAAACGGATGTCAGTGCAGGATGATTTCAATAGAGTTGGAGAAGTTTTTGGGGAGATGTTGCAGAAAAGCCAGTTGAATACAACGTGCCGCATCTATAATAAGGAGATGACAGATGTTGTCAATGCTTATAAAGTGCAGAGGGCAAATTGGGACAACCAGCCAGGTGTTACGGAAAATGCTTTTCCCTCCACAACTCAGAGCCTGTGGTATAGTCATTACTTGAATAAAAAGAGGCTGCGCAATCTAGGGATTGGGACGCGATGTGAAAAGATGGGGATGACGTCCTATCCGCCGGCTGAAAACCAGCGGTTATATATTGAATATACACATGACGGGAAAAATTTGATCTGCAAGATTACAGAACCATTGTGGTATCAGAAGATTTATTTTCAGAACGGCAGACAGATAGGCAGGGATGGTTCTGAAGGTCGGGAATGTGAATATTATGTGGTGCGCTCGCAGTCAGTCACAGGCAGGTGCGTTTGTCCAAACTGTGGATATGAGGATGCCATAGAAAATTTGATAGATGGCTGTGATTACTGCCATACGAAGTTTCATATACAGGATTTTGATGGGAAAGTTTCTTCTATTTATATGCCGAATGACAATAAGAGAAGCCGTGGCAACAATCCGTTTAAAAAGTTTAATACAGTTCTTTATTCTCGCGTACGCAACGAGCCAAACGCAAGCTTGCTTGCATTTGGCGACTGCGCGCGGGTCTAATACCCCGCCCCTTGGGGCGGACTTGCTAAAGAGAAGCTTAGTCATGCCCCGTTGCTCTGCAGCGGGGTATTTGACTTCATTGTGGTACTGATTCTTTTCCCGATTCTTATCATTATTCCGGTTTTGGGAATTCCATTGATTTTTCTGGCTCTTTTTATATTTCTGACTGTGTATTTGACGAGGGCAACGAGCCGCAGCATGAAGGATGGACCAGGAAGAAGCAGGGAGACTGTGGCAAAGATAAGAAGGGTGGACACGCTGTTTTCTGAGGAATTTCTGGTTGGGAATCTGACAAACAAGCTGGAAAGCATTTATTATGCGGATAGAATGGATGAGATCATTGCGTTTACCTATTGCGATATTTCTCCCTACATTGCCAGAAACAAGAATATATTTGGATTCAATCTGTTAGAGTGTGTGCTAATGGATTATATGCAGGATGATACATGCCAGACGCTTGAGGTACAGGCGGTCGTGCAATTATTGGCACTGATGGAGAAGGGTGCGGGGAAGAGAGAGGAGAAAATCAGGTTAAGACTGACGAAGAGCCCGGCTGCGAAGACATGTGCAGTAAACGATGTTACGGCGTATGCCTGTCGGTCCTGCGGTGCAAGCGTCTCTCTATTAAATGGTGGACATTGCGAGTATTGTGGCGGTAGGATGGATATGTTCCAGTATGATTGGGTAATTACAGCATTTGGGCTTGTTTAAAAATAGGGTAATATATTTAGGCATATTCGAATCAGGTTTTAAATAATCCATATCGCCAAAGTTCCAAAAGCAGAGCAGAGATAGTATTTAAAATGGTAATGGGTATAAAAAATAAACACCCCTAGAATGCTCATTCTAGGGGTGTTTATTAACAGGGGTGCCAGGAATCGAACCCGGCTCTGGAGTTTTGGAGACTCTTATTCTACCGATGAACTACACCCCTATAAGGTAAGCATCACTTCTGCAAGTGACTATGAAATTATATAATACATAATGTAACTTGTCAAGTTTTTTTTGGATACTATGAAATTGATTCTGAAATGTTATAAAAAGGTAACTTTTTTGACAAAATTTATCTGTAAACTGATAAGAAATTGGGATTGTAAAAGTTTACTTTTATCCTTAAAAATGTTATATTTAAAGGTGATGCGTTTAATGTTTTAAAGGAGGCAGATAGAAATGAAAAAACAAGTGGTTTATTGTGCTAAAAAGCTTGTAGTAGTTGCTGCGCTGACCTGTTTTATGCTAATCGGAAAACGTGCAAAGGCAGCAGAGACCACTACACTTCGCGTGATTTCGACGACAGATATCCATAACCGGATTAATAGTGAAGATTATGATGTAGCTGGAAAAAATAACACAAAATCACTTGCACGCCTTAATACAATGATAAAGGGTGCCAGAGCTGAGATGACGGAAGGAGCCAGTATTACAGTTGATGTTGGTGATTCTGTCTACGGGTATGGTGCGGAGACAATTATGGGAGGCGAGCTGACACCCAATAATGATCTGCAGCCTATTTTTGCAGCCATGAGCAGGATAGGATATGATGCGCTTACTTTAGGTAACCATGAATTTGATTATGGGTATACATTTGTTACAAACCAGATAGAAAAAGCTGGATTGACAGATGCATGTGTTGTGGCAAATGTAAGGGAATGGGATAGCGGAAAATATCCCTGGAAAAAGACAAAAATGATTACAAAAGAACTGGCCACATCAAAGGGGAATAAAGTTTCAATTAAAATTGGTGTTGTGGGTGTGACACGGCAGGATCTGTCTACATATTATGATTATAATGGCATTTTAAAAGGAGAGAGTGTTTTAAAAACGGTTCGCACGCAAGCTGCTTCATTAAAGAAACAGGGGGCAGATATTGTAGTAGTTTTGGCGCATTGTGGCTTTGGAAAAGAAAATGCCTCAGATGCCGACTATGATGTTGGATATGCTCTATCAAAGTTAAGTGATGTGGATTGTGTTATGTTGGGACATCAGCATAAAAATTATCCATCAAGCGATGCAAATGTGCGTTCATTCTATAAGCTGCCAAATACGGATATAGCGACAGGGCTTACCAATGGGAAACCGGTTGTTATGGTAGCAGACCATGCCGCAGGCATCGGGGTTGCGGATATGACTCTAAAAATCAGTGGAGATAAGGTTTCCGTAATTGGGGCAAAAGCGGAGGTGCGTAAGAGTAACCAGTTTGTGCTGGAGGATCCCGATATTGCCGGGGTTGTCGCGGATGCGGATGCGATTATTAAAAATACATATGGTGAAATTTTAGCAAGTGTTAAGGAAGGCACTCATATTACTGGTTATTTTGGTATGCTGGAGGATAATTATGCAATCCAGTTAGGTAACGAGGCCAAAATTCGATTCGGGATGGATTATGTCCATAGCAGTGCAGGTGAGAAATATGCAGATTACCCTGTTATCGCCGCGACCCAGTATTTTTTGGATGGCAGCGAGGGAAGAAGCGATTATGTCGAAGTGGGCAGTAATTATACTATGAAAGATGTGTTAAATACACAGGAGTATCAACACAATAATAATTATGCATATTGGATTACCGGGGCACAGTTGAAAGAATGGATGGAATGGTCAGCAAGTATCTATGCCCAGAAGGATGAATTGATTCAGGCTGACAAGTCACTGGCTGAGTTGATTCAGCAGAATGGTGCATCCTCTGTTGTATCAGATCAGTGGTTGGATAATTGGCAGAATTTTACGGTGTTTGACGGATTGGAATATGAGATAGATGCATCGAAGCCGCCTCGTTATAATGTAGATGGTGATATTATCAACATGGATTCTAGCAGGATTGTCAAACTGACCTGTGACGGCAAGGAGGTTACGGATACAACACAATTTATTGTTGTAAATAATTACGTGTCTTCTGGGACAGCGGTGATTAATCCTTTATATAATCAGAGGCTTACCCAAAAGGAATTTCGGTCAGTGGTTTACTTGAAAAATTATGTGAAGGAATTAGGGAGTTTTGGGCCATTATCAGATAAAGTAGATAATAATTGGTCTGTCACGTTTGGCGGGACAGCAAATAGGATTCTGCGTTCTAGTTCTCTCTCAGAGATGTATGCAGCGATTAAGCCGTGGTATGGCCGCACTTTAAAAGTAACGGATGAGTATGCATATTATCAGGCCAATTTGCCGCAGGCGGTAAGGATGGGAGATCAGGATGGGCCACTTCTGGTTTTATGTCCTTCTACAACAGAGGAAACAAGTGGAGAAGTTGTGGTTTATATACAGGCTTCCGATTCTTCCGGGGTCGCAAAATTGTGTTATTTAAACGGGCAGTATGGAGAGGAAGACTTTGTATGGGATTCCGCTGAGGAACTGAGTGGAAAAGAGCTAAAGGTGACAGAGAATGGTGTTTATTCTATCTGTGCTGTTGACAACAATGGAAATAGGACAGTAAAAAATATAGAGATTTCAAATATTAATCCAGATATATTACATGTTCCAACGGTTGATAAGTTTACAAATAAAAAGACAGTAGTAACGGGGCAAACACAGCCGGGATTGACCGTTCATGTTACGATTGGGGACAAAACATTTAATACGACAGCTGCAGCAGATGGGTCATATTCATGTACAGTTGGCGAGCAGATGGCGGGAGATGCGATTACAGTTTATGTGTCTGATAATGAAGGAAGGGTTAGCGCAAAGGTAGAAATGAAAGTATTGAGACGCGGTCCAAATGCGCCAAGCCTGAATTCTGTTACCAACAAGACAATGATGTTATCCGGTGAGATTAACAATACAAATACTACTATTATTGCGTACATAGGGAATAAGGTATATGTGCCGAAAAATAAATCTTCTATATATAAAGGTTGTACAAAATACTCTAAGACAAAAACGATGCAGCAGGCGTTAGATTATTCGGTAAAGGATGGAAAATATTTTATAAAGGTTCCTGCGCCAGAGGCAAAGAAGAAAATAACTATTTTTGCGGTAGATAATGCAGGAGAGTGCAGTTTGACAGCACAGCAGTTTGCGCAGGAGGAGGCTCCAAACCAACCGCAGGTAAATTCTGTCTGTGAAGTAGAGCGTTATGTGACAGGAAAGATACCGTCAAATTCAAAGGTCTGTGATGTAACAGTAAAAGCTGGGGGACAGAGTTTTAAGGCAAAAAGTAAAAAGAATGGAAAATTTTTCGTGAAGACAAAGGGCTTCTCAGCAGGGACGGTTGTTCAGGTTTCTGCGTCTGATAGTCAGGATGGCAAAGTCCGCACCAGTGCGGTGACGGAGTGCGTTGTTAGTACAGAACAGAAGCATACTGCTGCGTCTGACAAAAGTATCATTTCTATAAAGTCATTAAATAACCGTCAGACTGTTGTGCAGGGAAAGGCAAAAACAGAGGGGATTGTATACCTTAATTATGGCGATACATGTGCCCAGTTAGATTTAAATGGAGATGGTTCATTTAGCTATACTTTGCCAAGCCCGCTGGAAGGCGGCAGCAGTCTTTATGTTGCATGTCATAATAAGACAACAGGTGAGATTGACGAGGTAAAGAAGATAACAGTCAAGACGAAGAAACCAGAAATGCCATCAGTTGCAAAAAAGACGGTATCAAAGAAAGCGCAGACAATATCTGTTTTATCTGTTGAAAAAGCGATGGTAGTTGTGAAAGCAGGCGCAAAGAAAATCAAGGTAACAGATTGCCGCTATAATATAAAGAAAAAGATGTTCGTGTATTCGGTTGATATTCCAAAAGGAAAGGGAAATCTTAGCTGTTATGTGAAAAATGAGGCTGGGACTAGTAAAGCAGTGTCAATCACTAGAAAATAGCAATGCGTCTTTTATTCTCGCGTACGCAACGAGCCAAACGCAAGCTTGCTTGCACTTGGCGACTGCGCGCGGGTCACATACCCCGCTGCTCTGCAGCGTTGCAAGTTTGATACCCCGTTGCTTGCAGCGGGGTTGTTGATTATAGAGAACGGAGATGGATTATGAATACAAGAAAATCCTTATATGATATCAAGTCATTTTATGACAAGAAAGCAGTATTAAAGGCTGGTTATGGTGGGATGCGTTATCAGATTGAACAGGCAGCAGATGGGGAGGAGATTTGTCTTGTGGTAACAATCTGGCCGGAACCATTTTGTTTTGAAAGGACTGCAGAGGACAAAAAGAAGAGAAAGCAATTTGGTTATTCAGAACAAGGACTTGACGAGGCGTATCAATGGCTGTGCGATATATATGAGGAGGAAAGAGTGCATTGGGAACATGCCAGGGATTTTCCTTTAGATGGTGTGCTTTGAGTTAGGGGGAGTGATCGTGAAAAAGCAGTGGCTTGTAGAGGGATTTTGTCCTACTGACCGTTATCATTGCCTAATGCCTGTGGAGTATGAATCAGCGGAACAGAATGGGGCAATTTTGGAATACCGCAAAAAGGGAATGGTATGCCATAATGTTTTGTCTGGGAAATGTGAAAAATGGGAGGAATGTCCTTTTTTTGGGCAGGCACCAGAAACTTTAGAAAAAAATGTTAGCTGGTATGAACCATAATATTTGCGGAAGAGGCAGAAAGTGGGGCGAAGGGTTGTGCATGCATTACTCGTAGCGGTAAATGCGAAATTTATCCATTCTAATCTTGGGATTTACAGTCTGTATTCTTACAGTCTTTCAAAAGGGATTTTGCCAGAAGAACTTGCTTACTGCGAGTTTACAATTAATCAAAATTCAGAGGATATTATAAGTGGGATTTATGAGGAGAAGCCAAATTTAATTGGCTTTTCCTGTTATATCTGGAATATTGAGATAGTAAAAAAAGTTTCAAGGGAGATTCATAAAATCCTTCCAGATTGTATGATCTGGTTTGGCGGCCCGGAAGTCAGTTATGATGCACAGGAGTTGCTTAGAGAAAATGAATGGGTTGACGGCATTATAATTGGGGAGGGTGAGCGAAGTTTCTATGAAGTATTATGCTGTTATCAAAATAAAGGGCTTTATGGGGACTTTGAAGAGATCGTAGGTCTTGCAGTGCGTCGGGGAATGGAAATAATCATAACGCCAGAAAGGGAGCCTGGCTCATTGGATGAGGCAGTATTTCCCTACCATGATACAATAGGGCTTCAAAATAGGATTGTTTATTATGAGACAAGCAGGGGCTGTCCATATCGGTGCAGTTATTGCCTCTCCTCTGTTGAAAAAAAGGTATCTTTCCGCAGTTTGGACTTAGTAAAGAGGGAATTGCAATTTTTTTTAGACCAGAGGGTGCCACAGGTTAAATTTGTGGATAGAACCTTTAACTGTAATCCTAGACATACAATGGAAATCTGGCAGTATATTTATGAACATGATAATGGGATAACGAATTTTCATTTTGAGCTTTCGGCGGATCTTTTGACAGAGGAGGAGATTTCGCTGCTGCAAAAGTTTCGTCCAGGTCTGGCACAGTTTGAGATAGGGGTGCAATCTACAAATCCAAGGACAATTAAGGCAATTAACCGAAAAATGGATTTTGGTTTGTTACGTCAAAAGGTAGCACAGATACAAGAAGCACGAAATATTCATCAGCATTTGGATTTGATCGCAGGGCTTCCGTACGAGGATTTGCAGTCTTTTCGGGAGTCGTTTAATACTGTCTACGAGATGAAACCTGATCAATTGCAATTGGGGTTCTTAAAGGTATTAAAGGGTTCTCCAATTCATGGACAGGCGAAAGAGTTTGGTATGGCATACCAGTCAATACCACCTTATGAAGTGCTTTACACGAATTGGATTTCCTATGAAGAATTAAGAGAACTGAAGCTAGTTGAGGAAATGGTGGAACGATTCTACAATAGTATGCAGTTTGAAGCTGCTATAACTTATCTTGTACAGCAGTTTGCAGATGCGTTTACTTTTTATGATGAGTTGGGAAAGCACTTTAAAAGGAAGGGATATTTTGGATTACAGCAGTCAAGGCTGCAGAACTATGAGGTATTATTTGAGTTTTCTGCAGAGCAGGGCGTTGATTTAGAGCTTTTGAAAGAGCTGCTTATATTTGACCTATATGTTAGGGAGAATCTAAAAAGAGAACCAGATTTTTTGGGAAACAGGACGATTGGAGAAGAAAAGAAAGAATGGCTGCGCCAATTTTATCAAAATGAAGAATTAATGGAAAAGTATTTGCCAGAATATAGGGAATATGCGTGGAAACAGCGTTTGCGCATGACTCATGTCGAATGGTTCCAGTATGACATTATGGCTCTCTTGTCAAGGGGAGTGCTTGAAAAGAAAGAAACGGTTATTCTTTTTGACTATTTAAAAAGAAATCCCCTAAGTCATCAGGCTAAATGTATCTTAGTATTCTAATTTACATATTTTTAATTTTTTAATTATGGAAGCTTTGAGGGAAAAATCGGACTGTTCCACTTCGGCAATTAGTTCATCTACTTTTGCGATGTCACCTTCCATGGCATAAATATTACCGAGGACAGTGTAAACAGAAGAAATGTCGCTTCCAATCGTGTGGGAATATTCCATAATCTGTCTGGAACGGGCATACTCTTCTTTTTCATAGAGATAGGTTCCCCAGTTTGCAAGGGCACGTATAAAGAATAAGAAATTCTGATCACAATTGCTTAATTCTTCGAGGTTTGCAACCCCATACTGCTCTTTCAAATCGGTATTAGAGTAGGCAGCAAGATTAATCATTTTTCGCTGGGAAGTTTCACGGACACGCTGTTCTAGTTCAGCCTCTCTTTCATCAAGAGATGTGGCAGAGGTTGAAAAAGGAAGCTCACCATCCGCAACAGACAGGTAATCAAGGGTGCTGATATCGCGTGTGCGGGCAAAGTTTGCCTGGTTTTCCCGTTCCCAGAACGATTTATTTTCTTCTGAGATAGTAGAATTACTTTTTCGCATCTTGACGCGAAACCATATTATGAATACAATAAAACATATGAAAAAAACAGGCATATTTTTTAGTCCTTTCTGTAAAAGTTGTAAACAAGAAAATAATGGATACTAGGTTGTTTTACATAAACATACTTAATGTTTGGCATGCAGAACGATCGTAAGGAGGTAATTTATGAATTTTTTTAACCCAAAAAACCAGCGTAAAATAGCAGCAGTTATTTGTATCTTAGTAATTATCGCAATGCTTGTGCCAATGGTATTAGGGGTTGCCGGGTAAGTACCGGTTAAACAATACAATTGGTATGCAAAGGTGCACAGCTCTATAGCGGTGCACCTTTTAGCTTGTATTAGGAAAGTTCTCGCCATGTTTTGCTAGGGCACAAGCGAAGTCTGTGCCCTTTTTAACTTATAAAATAATATACAGAATATACGAAAAAATGTCAAATTTGCTGGGAATATTTGACTTGCTAATCCAGCTTGGTGTGATACAATAAAGGATGCGATAAAATTTAGAAGGAAAACGTGAATTATTACGTTCCTATTAGGACCGCAGAGAGCGGCAGGGGGATAATTATGACAAAAAAGAACAAAAAATTAAGTGCGCTCTTTATTTTGGGCTGTCTTGGGATTATTGTGGTTGTAGGTGCGGTTGTTTTTGTAGCTACGGGCGGTATGAAAGACAGTAACGAGATGTTAAGTGGCGTAAAAATCGGAGGCATAGAGGTTGGAGGGCTGACGGAGGAGGAAGCAGAAGGAAAAGTGAATGAGTATCTGGATAAGCTTCAAAACCGTCAGGTCACGATTAACATAGGCGAGGAACAGCTTCAGACAACAGCGTCCTTGCTAGGTTATTCCTGTGATGCAAAAGATACAGTAGAGAGGGCATATAAGCTTGGTAAATCAGGAAACTTTCTGTCAAGGTTTACAGCAATCGGGAAAATTGAAAATAAGGACAAAGAGTTTCCGTTGGAAAGCGCAGTGGATGAAACAATACTTCGGAGCTTCCTTGAGGAAAATTGCACAAAGTATGATGTGAAGGCAAAGAACTCAAAGTTAAAGCTGGTAAATGGAAAGTTTAAAGCGACAAAATCACGCACTGGCATGGAATTACAGTTAGAAGATACTATGACAGTTATAAAAAGTGCATTGCTAAAGGACACCAGCGGGGAAAATATGGATGTCACTGCAGTTGTTAAGGTGACAAAAGCAAAATATACAAAAGAACAAGTAGAAAAATGTAAAGACTTACTTGGAAGTTATTCCACATCATATTCTACCTCTACGGCTGCGCGCGCCACAAACGTGAGGGTGGCTGCAAACTATATTAATGGCTCAATTATTTATCCGGGTAAGACGTTTTCTGTTGTAAAGACAATTAAAGACAGGACAATAGAAAATGGATATCAGTCAGCGGCAGAGTATTCCAGCGGGAAGGTAGTGGATGGAATTGGCGGCGGAGTTTGCCAGGTGTCAACAACTTTATATAATGCAGTAATTAATGCAGAGCTTGAAATTGTGGAGCGTTCTCCGCATTCCATGGTAGTTGCTTATGTGGATGTATCAAGGGATGCAGCGATTGCCGGGGATTACAAAGATTTTAAGTTTAAAAATAATACAGATGTCCCGGTTTATATTGCAGCGACAGCGGATGGCAGTACCTTGTCGTTCCGTATTTATGGTGAGGAGACAAGACCGTCTAACCGTAAAATAAAGTTTGAATCAGAAACTCTGGAGACAATTCAACCAGGGGAGCCAAAGATTGAGGAAGATCCGACAAAACCAGCATCTTACCGTGTAGTTACACAGTCGGCACATGTAGGGTATAAGGCAAGGCTCTGGAAGATTATATATATAGATGATAAAGAGACTGATAGGGTGCAGATAAATTCAAGTGTATATTCAGCAGAGCCAGAACATATTACTGTTGGTAAGCAGGCCACAACGCCAACGCCTTCACCGTCGGCTTCGGCAGAGCCTAAGAACAGTGCGAAGCCAAAAGTAAGTAAAAAACCGAAAGCCACAAAGAAGCCACAGGTAACAAAAGCGCCTCAGGCTACAAAAAAACCACAGGCCACGAAAGAGCCAGTAGTAACAGAGAAGCCTCTTGAGACGGAACCGCCTGTAGAATAAACATAAAAGGGGGACACAGCATGGAAATAGGAAAAGTACCGGAAAATGTGTTGAAACGGGCTGTTTTCAAGCAGATACGCCGTCGCCGTCCGGAGGTACTGCTTCATCCAGGAATAGGTGAAGACTGCAGTGCTATGGCAGTCGGAGAGGACGAGGTACTTGTTTTTTCAGTGGACCCGATAACAGCGGCAGAGAAGGGAGCCGGAGTCTTTGCGGTACATATTACGGCAAATGACCTGGCATCTTCCGGGGCAGAGCCGGTTGCGATTATGACGAGTATAATTCTGCCGCCCCGCACCAGGGAAAAGAGGCTGCGGGAGCTGATGCAGGAAATTGAGATAACATGTGGTAAATTAAATGTGGAAATAATAGGTGGGCACACAGAGATATCGGATGCCGTGAACCGCCCAGTCATTACAGTAACGGGAATCGGAAAAGCAAAAAAAGATATGCTTGTCTCAACTGGGGGGCTACAGCCAGGTGATGAGCTGGTTATGACGAAATGGGCCGGCTTGGAGGGTACAGCAGTGATTGCGGCAGAGAAGGCCGATAAATTGCTGGAAACGTTGCCTAAAGAACTGGTAGATACGGCGGCTGGCTTTTATCAGTATCTGTCAGTAGTTCCAGAGGCCGCAGTCGCCATGGGCACCGGCGTAAGTGCGATGCATGATGTAACGGAAGGTGGTATTTTCGGGGCATTGTGGGAAATGGGCGCTGCGTCTGGTGTTGGAATTACTGCTGATTTGAAGAAGATACCAATTCGACAGGAGACCATTGAAGTCTGTGAGGTATTTGAAATCAATCCGTATCGGATGATGTCAAGCGGCTCTATGCTGATTGGGTGCAAGAACGGCAATTTTATGGCAGAGGAGTTGGAAAAGAATGGGATTCCTGCGGCAGTAATAGGGAGAGCAACTGATACAAATGACCGTGTAATTGTAAATGAATATGAGACCCGTTTTTTGGAGCCTGCAGGCAGTGATGAATTGTATAAGATTTACCGCCATTAGAGTTATCACGGGCAGGTTCAGAATGTCGGTTTTTGATATGCAGGAAAAATATGTGTGTATGGAGGGAAACATGAAAAAACAGATATTAGATGCGATTAGCAAAAACAGCCGTTTTTCTACGGAAGACCTGGCAGCGATGTTGGCAGTTGAGGAAGAGGCAGTTAAGAAGGAAATCAAGGAAATGGAGGATGCCAATGTAATCTGTGGCTATCCCACATTGATTGACTGGGACCAGACAGATTGCGAAAAGGTGACAGCAGTGATTGAGGTCAAGGTGACACCTCAGCGTGATATGGGATTTAATAAGATTGCAGAGCGCATTTACCGTTTTGAAGAAGTGGAAAGCTTGTATCTGATGTCTGGCGGTTTTGATCTGATGGTTAATATTCAGGGAAAGAGTATGAAAGAAGTGGCACGTTTTGTTTCTGAAAAGCTTTCAACTTTGGAGTATGTAAATAGTACAGCCACATATTTTGTGCTGAAAAAATACAAAGAACACGGTCTTGTAATGTCAAAAGAGCAACATGAATCAGAAAGGATGTTGATTACGCCATGAGAGACCCATTATCAAATAAGATAAAGAAGATAGAACCTTCAGGAATCCGAAAATTTTTTGATATAGTAAGTGAAATGAAAGATGCGATATCCCTTGGGGTTGGCGAGCCGGATTTCGATACGCCTTGGCATATCCGCGAGGAGGGTATTTATTCCTTAGAGCATGGGAGGACCTTTTATACTTCCAATGCCGGGTTAAAGGAATTGCGGTCAGAAATCACAAAATATTTGGAACGTCGGTTTGGTTTAAGATATGACCCTCTGCATGAGGTTTTGATTACGGTGGGCGGAAGTGAGGCGATTGACGGGGCGATCAGGGCAATGATAGACCCAGGAGATGAAGTAATTGTGCCGCAGCCCTGTTTTGTATCCTATGAGCCCTGTGTTGTGCTGGCGGGCGGTGTTCCGGTGGTTATTGAGTTAAAAGAAGAGGATGAATTTAAGCTGACGAAACAGCAGCTATTAGATGCTATCACAGAGAAAACGAAGATTTTGGTGATGCCATTTCCGAATAATCCTACAGGCGCGGTGATGACGAAGGAAGATTTGCAGGATATTGTTGATGTAGTTCTTGAGAAAGATTTGTATGTTATTTCAGATGAAATCTATTCGGAGTTGACGTATTGCGGTAATCATGTATCCATTGCTTCTTTTCCGGGAATGTTGGAAAGAACAATCGTGATTAATGGTTTTTCAAAATCTTATGCTATGACGGGATGGCGTCTCGGTTATGCATGTGGGCCAAGAATGATTTTGGAACAGATGTTAAAAATTCATCAATTTGCGATTATGTGTGCGCCTACCACTAGCCAATACGCTGCTGTTGAGGCGCTGCGCAACGGGGATGATGATGTGGAAAAAATGCGTGAAGCGTATAACCAGAGACGGAATTATCTGATGCGTTCATTTAAGGAAATGGGAATGCAGTGTTTTGAGCCATTTGGTGCATTTTATGCGTTTCCGAGTATTAAAGAGTTTGGCATGACATCAGAAGAATTTGCAGATAAGCTTCTGCATGAGGAAAAAGTTGCTGTCGTGCCAGGGACAGCGTTTGGAGCTTCTGGCGAGGGATTTTTAAGGATTTCCTATGCATATTCGATTGAAGATTTAAAAGAGGCGTTAGCAAGACTGCAGGCGTTCCTTGATAATCACCGCAGAAAATAAGTATGATTGAAGCCGTGAGAGCGGCAAGCTTGTTTGCCCTCTGACATTTAAGCGTGGACATTATGAGCAAGCAGCATAAACGTTGGTAGACTCGCTGATTTGCTGCGGTTTTGCATGGAAAGGGATATATTAGTATGCTAAATATAGTTTTACTGGAGCCGGAAATGCCGGCAAATACTGGGAATATTGGAAGAACCTGCTGTGCCACTGGTACAAGGCTCCATCTGATAGAGCCGATGGGATTTAAGGTAAATGATAAAACATTAAAAAGGGCGGGGCTTGACTATTGGGATAAACTGGATGTTACCATATACGACTGCTTGGAAGATTTTTTTGAGAAGAATCCGGGTGCAAAAGGAAGTATGTTTATGGCAACGACAAAAGCGAGGCAAAACTATTCTGATGTCCTCTACCCAGAGGATGCGTATATTATGTTTGGCAAGGAAAGTGCAGGGATTCCAGAGGAGATTCTTATAGATTATCAGGAGACGGCAATTCGTATCCCAATGAATGAGGAGATTCGTTCGCTAAATCTTTCCAATTCAGTGGCAATTGTACTTTATGAGGCGCTACGCCAGAATCATTTCTTTTCTATGCAGACGGAGGGGGAATTACACAGATTAAGTTGGGATTAACTTTCCCACAAAAAAAGGGCGCAGATTTTCTTGTGCCCTTTTTTATGTGCGAAAATTGCGTTGTAATGTAGCAATTCCGAAGGATCAGTTTGGGGCAAATATTTTTTGCCCCAAACATCATTGTTATATGGTTAATAACTGAGTTCCACTTTTACTACATTTTCTAAAAGCTTTGCAGAATCAAAGTTATCATTTGAAATTACTGTGTACTCAATCGTATCCGGCGCCACAGCCCGGTAGTAGATACTGGCATTGTCATAGGCCTTAGTCAAATGACAGTTTTTCTTATAGACATCAAATATGCTTAATGTGCCGTTGGCAGCCTCTGAACGAGGTGTATAATATATTGCAAAATCTTCCGTCGAGGCATCACATAAGTAAGTCCATTTATTGTATGGCAGGGATGGACCAGATATCATCTGGAATGTTCCTTTTTTCTTATAGCCGACATAGAAGCGGAAACGGATATCGGAACTATCCTTTGCGACATCCTGGCTGAGCGGAAGAATGATTTTGATCCGTCCGCCGGGCCTGCCCTCCAGGAGGCCAAAAGCAACTCCGGTTTTTCCATTTGGCTTTGTAATAGTATTGATATCGCTCTCTGGGCCGGAAGGCTGTGTGTTTTGCGCCAGGTTCCCAATATTGGATACGCTCTGCGCCAGGCTGCCGATGGAAGAAATGCTTCCCGTTGTTGCATTTGCAATGCCTGCAATGGAACTGCTGGTGGTGGAAACGGCCTGTTTAGCAGCTTCGATGCCAGATAATACCTTTCCGGTTTCTGCCTGTGCTGTCTCCGTCTCTTCTTTTTTCATAGTACCCGCAGCCTCAGTCATGCCAAGCGCTGGGTGCAATTGGAAGAAGTCATCCCCGATGCCATTTCCAATACGGTGTTGCAGGTCATTAGTGTAGGTGATCATGTAGGTCTTAAATAGTTCTGTAAGAATCTGGGAACGGCTTCCATTTCCGGCAAGGAAAATGTGGACACATTTAATATCCTTTCCCAATTTGTCTTTAAATGTAGCTTTCAAACATTCAAAAAAGTTTGCGATTCCAAGTTCAATCCGTTTGTGCAGCAGTTTGTCCAGCGCAGACATATTGACTTCCAGCTCATAGTTTAACTTTTGTTCGCCGGAGCGGGTGAATAGGGAAAGCTTAATAATCCCGGCCTGATACAAAGAGGCATAGTCTGCGTCGCGTTCCCAGAATGGGCGCAGCTTTTCCATTAACTGCCTTGTATTCAGTTTTGCTTCCTGGGAATTGCTGATCAAGGATTCGCTTCCCGGAAATGGATGGCATTCTGGAGGGAGTGAAAATGTAATATTATCCTCACGCAGCTTGTCCTGGTTGGAACGAAATACTTCATGTGCCATAAGCTGCAGGAGGTTTTCGCCTCCAAGATATTGGTCGCCGCCGCTTCCATAGCATTCCAGAACATAATCGTAACGTCTGCTGTCTGCCTCATCTGGTGCATGCCAGTGTCCAAAGTCGAAGTCCGTTGTGCCGCCGCCAAAATCAAAGATGCCATAATAGACTTCTTTTTCCCCGCTTTCTAAGTCAAAGCCGTATTCTTCCAAGGCGCAGATTGCATAAGCCGCTGGTTCGGAAGTTCCTTTCATAACCCGGAATTCTTTCATGATTTCCGGGTCATTAATCAAAGGCTCTGGCAGGGATTTTCGAATACCCCGGTAAAAGCTCTCAACAATTTTGTCGCAGGTTGCATGTTCAAATGTAACAGGAAAAGACAGCAGGTAATTTAAAAAAATGCCGTTATTCATATTGTTAATTGCAAGCCCTATATAATACGCATATATTTCAATTGGGTTAAAATCTTCTTCTCCAATCTCTGCAAACGGAGGAAGGGAGATATCGTTTCCTGCTTTGTCCTTTAAGCGGATTTGTTTTTTCTGGTTGCCCGCCCACTGTTTCAATTCATTAAAAAAGGAATAATAATCATTGCTTATACTGTTCATCATGCTGCTCACTGCACTGTGGGATACAGTAAGGTCTTGCCACATGGTATCAGGACGCCCTTCCTTTTGGTGGTAAAGCTTCATAAAACGGTCCAGGTTGATCAGTTCCATTACCGTAGGGTTTTCATACTGCATAATGTCTGCTTTTTTGGAATAATGGCTTGTACCGATTCGCATCGGGATAATGCGCTCTGTGTTGTCCTGATATGCTACAACTGTACTCTTTGTACCAAAATCAATGCCAATAATGCCATTTGGGTTGATATCCGCTGCCGGATTTCTTGCAATCATAGGTTTATTAATTTTTGCAGTATATTTATAAGTTGTATTGTCATCTTGCCACAGTGACCAGTGGCCGCGGTTTGGGTCTATTAGGATATTATCATCGTACCGGTCAAAGTCTGCACGTATCTGGTCGCAGGAAAGCAGATGTTCTTTTAATATCTTCATCGTTGATTCAGAAAGGTTGTCCAGCGAGATTGTCTGCTCGTCCGCGTTATAAAGGAAAGAGGAGCGGTAGGAGTCTTCAGAAAAGAAATTTGCCTTTCCATCCATTATGCTCTCTAAAATAACATCTTCGCGAATTTTTATAGTGTCCTCTATCCATGCAAAGCAATCCTTATTTGCCTTGTAAAGCGATAGGACATGTTTGTAGGTTGATATTAATTCCTGCGGTAAGTCATTTGGAACCAGTTCCCGGTCAAACCAAAAGAAAAGAGTTTTTGCCGGGGAGATAGATTCGCTGTCCATACCGTTTAAACGGTATAACGGAATATGGTATGATTCAAGTTTTGAAAAGCCATTCCAGCGTTTGGAATGGATGCCGTCAGCATGGAATGCTTTGTGGAAATCCATTACAGTAAAATATCCATCAAAAAGGTATTCCGGGCAGAATTCATAGAGCTTGTCAAATTTTCCTGCAAATGCACGTTTAAATTCGTTTGGTGTCATAAGGGTTCCATTGTATGTACCAAACTCATTATGAAATGTGACAGGGTCATAGGTTCGGTTTAGCGTGCAGTGTCCCAGGTCAAAGTTATTTAAATTTGGGAAAAGCGCTGCCACTGCATTATTATATAAAATATCTTGGTTGCTGATATAGAACCAGTCCGATGTCTGGGTATGCCTGACGATGTAACTGCGCATATTTTCCAGGAAGGATGTTAAAAGCGCAGACTGTTTTTTGATCAGGACGGGAATATGTTCTTCTACCACTTCGTGAAAGAGTTCTTCGCTGATGGCAAGTTTGTCTACTTGTTTGGTTGCTATATTCATGAGTACCTCCTATAAATATAATTATTCAACTTCGACAACAGATTTTTTGATGGTTTCCCCGGTAAAGGCATTTGTCAGGCCGGTGATTAGGATATTTGAAATCGTTCCGGCTGCCTTGCTTGACTGGGTGCGTATATGTAGATCAATGTCGAACGAATCACCAACCGCCACTTTCTGAAAAGCCAGGATTGGTGATTTATTCGTCCCATTATATAAGCGCACAAAATAAGCGATAATCTGCTCTAAAATAGCAGTATCTTCCAGATTTCCCTTCAAAGCCTGATTGCGTGAAAACTCCCATAAAGTATCAATATTACCCGGCTGTACGCCGCAGGCAAGAAATTCTTCAAAAGAATCTCCCATGAAAATGCCGCTCAAAGCATCTTTGGATTGTTCAGACAGTCCCTGGTACTGGTAGAATGTAGCCGTTTGCCGCTGAAATATTGCTTTAAACTGCAAATACTTGCTTTTGTATTCATCCCGGTTGGTTTCTGTTTTTTGCAGGCATTCTTTTACAGCATCTGCCTCAATCTGCAGTTCCTTAATCTGCTTCTCCATCTTTGCGATTTTCTTTCGCAGCTTTTCCTCTGCCATAGATACCCCCATATAATGATGTTGGGGTCAAAAGGTATTTTGACCCCTGATGCCAACGGATTGCTCCGCATTTCATGCTCCCGCAATCCTAAAACACCTCAAATCCGCTCATTTTTCTTCGAAAAAATGGCTACTTTTCGGTGGTTTTTGGGTCATAAAGTCATGTATCGACATGCAAGCATGTCATACATGACCTTTTGACCCTGGCATCATATAATTGTGTAGTTTACTTTCATATGCCGATTATACTCTCTGTATTTTAGTATATCATATACAAGGGGCTTGGGGAAGAAATTTCTTTTCATTCTGTTAAGAGAAAGGTGAGATTTGTCGAAGTAATTAATAACATGTGCGTTAGGAAAAGGCGCTTTGTGTGCTAATCACGTATACTATTTAGCGGTTGCGTTTTGCTTAATATTAATAAACGCTTTAGCAGGAGACGGAGGCTGGGTATGAGTATTCAAAATATTTCTATATATAGCGATAAATGGAATGGGCAGGGGGATTCTGGTAAACAGTTTGGGTCTGCTTATTTAAATATTGGGAAAAAAGGGCAGGTAGTGCAGGGGACGATTTTGAAGAATGGAGATGATATCTCTATCAGTTTCAATGGAATTGAAGTTGCGGTTGCCAGAGGAGCAGTAAAAAATGCAAAAGAGGGGGAAGTCAGGAGTTTCCAGATTACGGATGTCTCAAAGGACAGTATTGTCCTAAGAGAAGTAGATACGAAGCAGCAGGCAGAGCCGGTGCGCGGTATGGTAAATACAAGCGTAGGCACATCGGGTTATTCGTTTGCAGAATGTCTTGAGGCAAGCAAAGAGACAGCCCAGGCAAAATCCCAGGCAGGGGAAAATCTGGCAATATTAAATGGGGAAGATTATGAGCGGATAGAGGAAGAAGAAGGTTCTCTGATGGAAGCCACAAAAGAATGTGTGGAGCGCGCTGCCCAGAGGAGCAGGGAGCGCAGGGAATGGGTTGAGAACAGGATGCAGGAAGGCGCCATGCTTCGGGAAGAAATGCAGGAAGGGTTGGAGAAAATACAGGCCGCAGGTTTTTTGTCGCAAAAAAGTGAGGCAAGGATTCGGCAGGCTCTTCAGGATGCAGGGATTCCAGTGACGGATGACATAGTTGGGAAAGTGATGACAGCACTTCATATGAGTGAGTCTGCTTTAGATATTACAGACCAGTCAAAGATTTATATTGTGGGGCAGGATTTAGCGCCAACCATAGAAAATCTTTATCAGGGGAAATATAGTATGTCTACGCCTCCGGCATCAGGCGGATTACAGCAGGATTTTGGGGAATATCAAGAACAGATAGAAAAGATTTTGGCAGGGTGCGGCAAGTTAGATGATACAGGCATACAGAATGCTAAGTGGTTATTTGCCAATGAACTTCCAGTTAATGAGGGGACTTTGGCAAAGCTTGAGATGTTAAATGGGATTTCAGGACGTATGACAATGGATAAGGTGCTGGAGCAGATTGTGTTTGCAGTTTCGGCGGGGTCCTCACCTAGAGACGCAGTCCTGGATGACAGCCAGTTTGTTGTGGCGAAGGATGTGTTGAGAGATTTTCAAAATATAGAGGACAGTACAATTCTTCATGTGGCGGACATTCTATTACAGAATGGGGCTAAAAATCCCCTGGATGGCAATGGGGAAGGTGCGCAGCAGGGAGAGTCAGATTCAAGGGATAGTTCTGCTGTTACTTTAGAAATGCTCCGAAAGGTGCAGGAGATGGAGGATACGGTATCTTCGTATTCTAAAGATGTTGTAATTCCAAAGGTTTATACGTCTAATATGGGTGAGTCAGACATTTTGAAGGTTACGCTTAAGCGTCAATTAGAAGAAATTCGCCAGAAAATGACGCTGCAGTCAGCGGCAGCTATGGAGCGGAAAGGGATTCATATAGAGACAGAGCCTCTAGATAATATAATAAAGGCATTGCGTGAGATGGAAAATGCATATTACAGCAGCCAGGTTGGAGAAGGCGCGGAAATTGACAGTGGGGCGCTGGATCTGCTGCAGGAGTCATTACGGAAAACTGCTGATATTGCAGATGCCCATGCAGCACTCCTTGGCTCCAAAGTAAGGCAGCAGGAGCTTCTTACAGTGAATGAGCTTCACGCTGCGGCAAACAGCAGAAATGTTGGGCGGAGCGAGTGGAACAGCGTATATGAAACAGTTAGCACGCAAGTTCGGGCTGACCTGGGAGATTCTATCCAGAAGGCATTTGCAGGAGTTCCGTCCATTTTAGAGCAGATGGGGCTGGAAGATACAGAGGCAAATGAGAGGGCAGTTCGAATTCTTGGTTACAATCGGATGGAAATTACAGAAGAGAATCTTGAAGAAATTAAAATGTTTGATGCAAAGGTAAACCAGGTTATTGAGAATATGAAACCGTCCGCAGTTTTAGAATTGATACGCCGCGGCGGGAATCCTTTAGATACGCCATTGGATGAATTAAACCGGGAACTGGAAGAGATTAATCAGGAAAAGGGAATCAATTCAGAGGAGCGATATAGCCGTTTCCTCTGGCAGATGGAAAAAGCAGGCCAGATTTCAGAAGAGGAGCGCATGGGATACATAGGTGTTTACCGCCTGCTTAATCAGGTTCAGAAAACAGATGGCGCAGCAATTGGGGCGGTAATGGGAACCGGACAGGAATTGACGCTTGGTAACCTTCTTACACAGGTGAGAACCAGAAAAGGAAAGGGCATTGATTCCAAAGTAGATGATGTCACAGGTGTAAAGCAAGCAAAAACAATGCAGAATTCGATTACAGATCAGATTCATGCAGGTTTTACTGGTGAGACAGGGAAGCAGGTACAGGAGAAGTCATATTACAGCCATCTTGCATCGGAGGCACTATCGGAGCTTACGCCTTCTAAGCTGCAGGAAATCACGGATGGGGATATGGAGAAGCTTTTAAATGTATCTCTTGAAAAGTTTTATGAGGACTTAAAGCAGGCTTCTGGCAATCCAGATGTGAAAAGGGAATATTTCGACGAGCAGGCAAAACAGCTCCGAGAGGCACTTACCTCTAGTGAGGAGGTGGAAGAATATTTGTCAAAGCTAGGAATTAAAACTACAGTAGAAAATATTATGGCTGCAGGAGTCATGTTAAAAGAGGGGTATCGGCCATATAAGGATGGTTATGAGCGTCGGAATATTTTGTCGGAAGAGCGTCAGAAAGAGCTTCAGGAGACCTTTGAGGAAGTCAGTGATTCTATCGGGGATGAAGAGGCTCTAAATGCCCGTCTTGGCGAAGCTGAAAAATTTATGGAGGAAATTCTCACGAAATCGTACGAACAAGCCGATATTAGTTTTGAGGATTTGAGTAAACTCCGTAAACTTGGCCAGGGGATTCATCTGGAAGGTATGCTTCGTCAGTCCAGAAGCTACGATATTCCGATAATGGCCGGAGACAAAATTACTTCGTTAAACCTTACGATTATCCATGGTGCAGACGAATCAGGGAAGATACAGATCAGCATGGAGGATGAGAAATTCGGCAATATTTCTGTTGATTTAAAGGTTTCAGATAGAAATATAAAAGGACTGGTGTTATGTGACCAGAGGCAGGGCTATGAGGCGCTGCAGGAGCGAGGTGCTGCTTTGGAGCATGATTTGGAGAATGCCGGATATTTTGTCAAAAACATTTCTTATGGAATGGATTTCAGATCAAGAAATGAGTTGTTAAATGGGACCGCAGGCCATCAGGAGGCAGATACCAGCCAGTTGTATCAGATTTCTAAGATTTTGGTGCGTTCGGTCGCAGCAGTAATTAGCGAATGATTGTTATAGGTATCTGTAAGATTGCAGCAGTGCCGATGGCAAGAATTATCATTATTTGAGCCGCATTAGCGGTATGGAGGGATTTCATGAGAATAAACCACAATATTTCAGCAAAATTATCAAATGTCAACTTAAAAAGAGCTGATACAAGGACTGCTTCCGCTTTGGAGCGCCTTAGTTCAGGATATAAAATTAATAAAGCTTCGGATGACTCATCTGGAATGGCAATTTCAAACAGAATGCGTGCCCAGATTAATGCACTGGATCAGGCATCCAGAAACTCAGAAGACAGCCAGTGTATTATTCAGACTGCAGAAGGAGCATTGGCTGAGATTGAGGCATTGATCCAGCGTATGCGTGAGCTTTCTGTTCAAGCAGCAAATGATGTATATACGATAGAAGACCGTGATGCGGCACAGAAAGAAATTAATGACCTGATGGATGAGGTAGATCGTATTGCCAGTACAACCGAATTTAACGGTCATGGCTTGCTGGACGGCACGCTGACAAGGGTTGTTACATACAGCGAAAATGGATTCAGTTCTCTTTCTGTTTCCAGTGAGGTAAAATCAGGTGTGTACCAGGTTGTTGTAAATCAGACAGCAAAACCGGCACAGGATTCTATTAGCTATACGATTCCTGCTGAGGGAACAAGTACCATTTGCATAAACGAGGCAAGCATTACCATAGAGCCAACCGATACCCATGCTTCTGTAAAGCAGAAGGTTGTTGATGTTTGTGATAAACTTGGGATTAATGTTACAGATAATGGTCCAGGCAATGCGTTTGACTTGACTACCGATGCCAATGGTAAGAGCCAGTTTATTCAGGTGCAGGAGGCAGGGCAGCCGCCGAAGCCAATTGTCAGGGGAACCGACGCAGACGTGACTGCAGTGGTTGGGGCAGGTTCTGGGTTTGCCGCGCCGACTTGCGTTTATGACGGAAACAATGTTACGATATTAGATAATTCAGGGTTTAAAATGCAGTTTGCAATAGAAGATAGCGTTACACTAGGTAACACGGTAGATATGACTGTATATGATACAGGTTCCATGCTGGTTCAGATTGGTGCAAATGAGCATCAGGATGTTAGCATTGATTTTATGGAGGTATCTTGCCGCACGCTTAAGTTTAGGGAAAGTGATGGCACAAACCTGATTAATGTATGTTCTCAGGAGGGAGCTGGAAGGGCGATATCAGTTTTTGATGATGCGATTCGTTCGGTTTCCAGCGCACGTTCAACACTGGGAGCGTATCAGAACCGCTTGGACAGCACAATGTCCAGCCTTGATGTCAGTGTGGAGAATTTGACAGATGCTATGTCGAGGATCAGAGATACAGATATGGCAGCAGAAATGACGGATTACACACAGATGAGTGTATTATCGCAGGCAGCTACATCTATGTTAGCGCAGGCGAATAATAGGCCGCAGCAGGTAATGAGCCTGCTTCAGAGTTAAACAGCAATAAACAGATAGGGTATTGTTGACGGGAAGTGAAGTATGGTGGGAACGCTGTGAGGCGTTTCTCGTATGGTAGAATTTAGGAAAGCCTGACGGCCTTTTGGCCGCCGGGTTTCTTTCGCTCTATTGGAAACTATTTTTTTGGTGCAATGAAAGGCGCAGAAATGAGGTTAATAGTGGATCAAAATCAGAAGAAAGAGTATACTGCGAGGATTGCACAGGCGAACCGCAGTGAGTTGGTGGTAATTATATATGAGCTTTTTTTAGTGGCAATGGAAGATGCTGAGCAAAGCTTCGCGAAAGGGGAATTGTCGGAAGGCGTAAGGTATGTAAAGCGGGCAGAGGGCTTTGTGCAGGAGCTGATGGGAAGTCTGGACCGCCGTTATGCCATAGCTGAGGAATTGATGCGTCTATATCGTTATGTTTATGAGCAATTGATTTTTTCTGTACTTCGCCAGAAATTAGTGAACGGTGAGACAGTAAAAGAGGTAATGGGGAAATTAAAGGAAGCCTTTATCCAAGTGGCCAAAGAAGACCATTCTGGACCAGTAATGGAAAATACACAGCAAATTTATGCTGGGCTCACCTATGGAAAAGGTTCCCTAAATGAGGTATTATTAAAGGGGAATGAGTCAAATAGGGGATACTGGGTATAATAAAGGGCAGCGAGGTGCAGGTAAATCTGTTCACAAATGCCTAGAAAAGAATATAAAAAATGGAGGGAACGAATGAAAGAAAGAGCAGCGGGCATTTTATTGCCAATCAGCAGTCTGCCGTCCAAATACGGCATTGGAACATTGGGGAGAGAGGCGTATCGTTTTGTTGACCAGTTAAAAGCAGCAGGGCAAAAATTTTGGCAGGTTCTTCCGGTGGGACCGACAAGTTTTGGTGACAGTCCTTACCAATCTTTTTCTGCATTTGCTGGGAACCCTTACTTTATTGATCTGGAAATCTTGATGAAGAAAGGGCTGATCACAAAAGAGGATGCTGTTTCTGGTGACTGGGGAGACAACCCTTCTGATATTGACTATGAAAAGATGTACAATAACCGTTTTGTAATTTTGCACAAAGCATATCGTGCAAGTAATTTTCGGAAAGAAAAGAGATATCAGGTTTTTGTCAAAAGGAATAAATACTGGTTGGGGGATTACAGCCTTTATATGGCATTAAAGTTCTATTTTGGAGGCAAGGAATGGCTATCCTGGGAAGAGAATATCAGGATGCACAAAAAAAGTGCAGTAAAACATTATAGCCGCCTCTTAAAAGAGGAAATTGATTTTTGGAATTTCTGTCAGTATGAGTTTTTTATGCAGTGGAGATCGTTAAAGAAGTATGCCAATAAGAATGGTATAAAAATCATTGGGGATATTCCGCTTTATGTGGCATTGGATAGTGCGGACGTCTGGACACATGGTGATTTATTTGAGTTGGATGATCGCAAAAAGCCAATCAATGTGGCAGGAGTACCACCAGATTGTTTTAGTGAAGATGGCCAGTTATGGGGTAATCCGTTATATGATTGGAAGGAGATGGAAAAAAATAAATTCCGCTGGTGGGAGATGCGTATGCGTTCCAATGCTGCTCTCTATGATGTGATTCGGATTGACCATTTTATAGGAGTTGTGAATTTCTGGTCCATTCCAGCGGGCAGTGAGAGTGCAAAGAATGGAAAATGGCGCAAGGGACCAGGAAAGAAACTGACAAAGGTAATTAAAAAGGCAACAGCAGGGGCATCTATTATTGCGGAAGATTTAGGTGTAGTGGGTGATAAGGTGCGTGCCTTGATCAAAGAGACAGGGTGGCCGGGGATGAAAATCCTTCAGTTTGCTTTTGATGGGGACAATAAAAGCGAATATCTTCCTCACAACTTTTCATCTAAAAATTGCATTGTCTATGGAGGAACCCATGATAATGAGACAATTGTAGGATATTATAAAGATAAGTCGAAAAAAGAGACGAAATATGTCAGAAATTATCTGGATATCCAGAAGAAAGAGCAGATTCCAAAGGCAATGCTTAGGGCGGGGTATGCCAGCATAGCAAATACGGCAATTTTCCAGATGCAGGATATTCTGGAGCTAGATAATTCCGCGCGGATGAACCTGCCGTCAACAGTGGGAATCAACTGGCGCTGGCGTATGCTTCCAGGCCAATTTACGGAGGAACATATTAAAATGCTCTGTAAATTCTGCAAACTTTATAATCGGTAGGGTGGGATAAAGAATGGAAATAATCGGTAATAAAAATTTTTGCAGATAAGGATTTCTTTTTTTCTAAAATGTGGTATGATGTTATAAAAAAGCACAGTATGAGGAGGAACTGAAGTGAAAAGAAAAATTTCAATCAAGACTTGTATCATTCTTTCTTTTGGTCTGATATTAATTCTGCTGCTGGGCATTGTAGCATTGAGTTATAGTCAGATTACCAAGGCAAGCAATATGGGAAACCAATTGTATCATGAGTATGGGCAGTCCCAGGGGCAGGCTGGTATGGGGTATTCCTATTTCCAGGAAATGAGATGTAGTCTACGTAATGTTTTGTATCTCTATGCAGATAATCCAGAAAAGCAGAAATCTGCCATTGAGACAATTGCGGATACTGAGGAGAAGATGTACAAGGAGTTTGATGATGCAAAAGCAGCCTTAAAGAGTCAGGAAGCATTGGATTTGTTGGAGGACACCCGTGACAAAATGGATAAGTATGCGGCAGATACCGACACATGCGTAAAATTGGTACAAGAAGGCAAACTGGAAGAGGCAAGGCAGCATTTGAACGACTACGGGATTGCGACGGCAGACCAGACGGCAGATTGTATTGTAAAGGTAATTGCATGGCTTGAAAATGCGGCAGAATCAGCTCTGGATGATTTTGATTCACAGGTGTCAAGAGAGCAGATTATCCTTTTAGTTATGTGTGCATTTAGTATGATTGTGTGTATCTGCGTAATCTCATATCTTGTTAAGAACATTCAGATTCCAGTAATTAAGATTGCAGGTGTTGCAAAGAAGATTGCGGTGGGTGAAATTAATGTAGAGCTTTCTTTGGAGTGCTCTTTAACGGAAATGGATGACTTGGTAGCTTCATTCCGTCAGATGACAAATAATTTACAGAATCAGGCTGATGTGATGAACCGTATTTCACAGGGAGATTTGCGGGCAGAGATTACTGCACATTCTCAGCAGGATGCGGTTGGTGTTGCTTTGTCTAAGCTTATCAGGGATGATAACCAAACATTTGGCACAATCCGAAGCGCTACAAATCAGATTAGCCATGGTTCCAGCCAGATTGCAGCAGCCAGTCAGACATTGGCACAAGGTTCTACAGAGCAGGCAAGTGCGATTGAGGAAATTGCAGCATCTATCTCAGATATTGCAGGAAAGACAAAGAACAATGCAAGCCAGGCAGACGAAGTAAATCAGATTGTATTGCAGGCAAAGGAAAGTGTCCTGGAAGGCAACAGACGTATGCAGGAAATGGTTGGTGCAATGGGTGAGATTAATGAGGCATCTGAGAATATCCAGAAGATTATCAAGGTTATTGATGATATAGCCTTTAACACAAATATTCTTGCACTGAACGCTACGGTTGAGGCTGCCCGTGCCGGTGAGCAGGGAAAAGGCTTTGCAGTTGTAGCTGAAGAGGTTCGCAATCTTGCTGGCCGTTCTGCAGAGGCATCTAGCCAGACGGCAGAAATGATAGAAGATTCTATACATAAAGTAAGACGCGGCGGGGAGCTTGCAAAGGAGACAGCAGAGGCATTGCATGTTGTTTCTGAGATGACAGAAAAGATTACCGGGCTTAGTGAGGATATTGCCAAGGCTTCCAATGAGCAGGCATCTGCAATCGCACAGATTGACCAGGCGCTTGTACAGGTATCACAAGTTGTACAGACAAACTCGGCAACAAGTCAGGAGTGTGCTTCTGCAAGCGAGGAGCTTTCAGGGCAGGCTCAGGGGTTAGAGGAAGAGTTGTCAAGGTTCCAGTTAAAAGACGTGATTGGCAATATGTCATCCCATACATTGGAATACAGCGAGCCGAATATCAATTTGTTGGAAAATAATATGAAGTATTAATGTATTTTACCAGAAATACAGATTTAGAGAAGCTGCTGTGCAGGGGATAGGGGTGTCTTTTGCATGGCAGCTTTTCTTCTTTGTCTGTGGTCAAATCTTACCTGGAATGAAAAGGAAAGGGGGAAAGGATTGTCTTGGGGCAGTCCTAGCAAAAATATGAAGAAAAGATTTATTGCATTTTTTTCGGTAATGATGTTAATTGGGTGTTCCGCAGTGGGCTGTGCAGGTAAAGATACGGTTCCTAAAAACCAGGAGCAGAAGGCGGAAAAAGTACAGTCGGGCAAGGAAGAGGTTCATCTAAAAATCTGGGCAGGAGAGGAAGATAAGGAATATATTGCCGTAGTCACACAGAATTTTATAACAGAGCATGAAAAAGAGGCAAAGATTACAATTGACTGGTCGCCAATGATAGAAGGACAGTGTCGGCCAGAGATGTTAGGCGATATCTTAAATGCGCCGGATGTCTATACGACAACAGATGGAGATATTCAGGCAATTGTTGCAGGCGGGGCAGCCGACCCAGTGGTAAATCCAGATGAAATTAAGAAAAATAATATGGAAGCTTCAGTAGATGCAGTCACGGTAAATAATACGATCTATGGCTATCCGATTACTGCAGATAATGGATATTTCTTATACTACAATAAAAAATATTTCAATGAGTCAGATATAAAAAGTTTGGATAAGATGTTAGATATTGCGGCAAAGAAGAAAAAGAAATTTGCAATGGACTGGACTTCTGGCTGGTATTTGTATTCCTTTTATGGGCAGACTGGATTGAAGGTTGGCCTAAATAAGGATGGAGTGACAAATTTTTGTGACTGGAATTCAAAAAAGAATGATATTAAAGGAATTGATGTGGCAGAGGCATTGCTAAAAATTGGAAGAAATCCTGGATTTTTAAATACAACAGAGTGGATTGATGGTATTCGGAAAGGAAAGGTGATTGCCTGCGTCAGCGGTGTGTGGGACGAGAGCGCTATCAAAGAAATGATGGGCAAAGACTATGGCGCTGCAATACTGCCTTCCTATACCTGTGCCGGCAAGCAGGTACAGATGTCTTGCTTTTTTGGATATAAGATGATCGGCGTGAATCCATATTCTGAATATAAAGAGTGGGCGCATAAATTAGCAAACTACATTTCGGGGGAAGAGAATCAGAAGCTTCGTTTCCAGATGAGAGGGCAGGGACCATCTAATATCAATGCAGCACAGTCACCAGAAATAGAACAGGCGCAGGCGGTGCAGGCAGTGCTGGCACAATCAGAATATTCCCAGTTACAGCGTTTGGGAGGCAACTATTGGACGCCAACTACAGAATTCGGGACGACTATGGCATCTGGAAAGGCGCAGAAGGATTTACAAGGAATGTTGGACCGGATGGTAAAAAGGATTACTGCGTCAACCATTCAGTAAAGATAGGAGGAGATAGGATATGAATAAGAAAATAAATTCCAGTATAAAATTATGGATTTTTATCCCACTGCTTTTATTAGGGGTTGTCTCCATAGTATCTAATGTAATGGCTGTAAACAATATCCGAAATGTCAATAAAAAGGCTACCACGATTTCTGATACATATCTAACGGGCATTACAGAATTATCAGATATACAGGGCGTGATGAAAGATATTCACAATATGGGCTTGTCACATATTGTGGCGACAGATGCGGAGACAATGATTTCACTTGTTCAGTCAATAAATGATCAGAAAAAATTGTTAGATGACAAGTTAGATACATTTAAGAAATATGTGTCGGAGTCGCATAACGGCAACTATAAAAAGATTCAGGAAAATTATCAGGGGTTTAAGGATTCCATTGCACGTATGATGGCACTCAGTGCTGATACGCAAAATGAAACGGCATTCGCTGTTGCAAATACAGATTTAAAATCATATGCGGAGGGGATGTACCAAGAGATTAATGCGCAGATTGATGCCTCAAAAAAGGCATCAGATCAGGCAAAGGGACAGCTTGCATCTGTGTATAAGGTGGCTTTGGTGAGCAATACTGTGACAATTTGTATCAGCATCTTATCTATCTTAGTTGCCGTGTTTGTGGTGCAGAAAAAAATCATTCATCCGATTACAGCAGCAGAAAAAGAGCTATCCGTTATTATTCGGGAAATTGATGAGAGAAACGGTGATCTGACCAAGAGGATTCCAGTCTTTGCAAAAGACGAAATCGCAGCGCTTGGGGATGGTATAAATTCTTTTATTGGCAAATTGCAGGGCATTCTTAGGGTTGTATCAGATAGCTCTGGAAAAATTGAGCGGGGGGCTGGAGAGATTTCTGAGCGCATTATTACGTCCAATAATAGCGTCGGAGATTTGTCTGCCTTGACAGAGGAGCTCTCTGCTACAATGACGGAAGTTGGGAGGAATGCAGAATTAATTAATGAGAATGCGTCCTCAGTAAGCAATGAAGTTGCTGATATGGCGACTAAAACAGATCAAATTAGTGAATATTCAAAAGAAATGAAGCACCATGCTGAGAAGATTGAGGATGCTGCAAGTACGAATATGTCTGTTACAAGGGAAAAAGTGAATAAGATATTAGTGGTCTTAAATCAGGCAATAGAGGACAGTAATAGTATCGACCAGATTGACACATTGACTGGGGAAATTTTAAATATCGCAGAGCAGACAAATCTACTTGCCCTGAATGCGTCTATAGAGGCGGCAAGGGCAGGGGAAGTGGGAAAAGGATTCGCTGTTGTTGCCGATGAAATTAGTAAATTGGCCGATGCCAGCGGTGCGACGGCAAATAATATCCAAAAAATCAACAGTATTATTACGACTGCAGTCCATAACCTTGCAGATCATGCGAATGATTTAGTGGATTATATGAACAATTCTATCTTGCAAAACTTTGAAAGTTTCGTTGAAGCTGGTGAAGAATATAAGAAAAATGCGACATACATCGAAGGCGTGATGAATGATTTTGCAGGTAAGACAGCGGTGTTAAAAGATACGGTTTCTGACATTGCCGGATCGATTCATTCTATCAGCCAGGCAATTGTCGAGGGAACAGAAGGGGTAACAGGTACTGCAGAAAGTATGCAGGTACTTGCATCAGATATCCAGGACATCTCAAAAGAAACGCAGGACAATTTGCAGATTGCGGGGCTTCTAAAAAAGGAGACAGAAATTTTTGTAAAATTGTAGGTTTACTTGACAAAGAATATTGCTTGTACTACCATAAGGGCAAAACGTTAGTTTTGCCCTTTCCAAATGGATAGAAATGTTGGCAAGATTTTTTCTGAATTTAGATAACAATAATCAAACCGAGAAAGATGAGGTATTTTAACATGAGAGTAACATTAAAAGATGGTTCTTTTAAAGAGTATGAGCAGCCAATGGCAGCAATTGACATTGCAAAAGATATTAGTGAGGGACTTGCCAGGGCAGCATGCGTGGCAGAGGTGGACGGAAATGTACTAGATTTGCGGACGATGGTTGATAAGGATTGTACTTTAAATATTTTGACATTTGATTCGGATGAGGGAAAAAAGGCATACCGCCATACTTGTGCCCATGTTTTGGCGCAGGCAGTCCAGAACTTATATCCCGACGCAAAGCTGACAATCGGGCCAGCGATTGACAATGGCTATTATTATGACTTTGATATGCCAAGCCTTGACAGGGAAGCACTGGATGCAGTCGAAAAAGAAATGAAAGCTATTATTAAAAAAGGAGATACTCTGGAACGCTTTACGCTTTCTAAGGAGGAGGCTGTAAAGTTAATGACGGAGCGGAATGAGCCATATAAGGTAGAGATGATTGAGGAGCATCCAGATACGGATATCCTGACATTCTACCAGCAGGGGGATTTTATAGAGTTTTGTGCAGGGCCGCATTTGATGTCCACCAAGACAATCAAAGCGTTTAAACTGACTTCTTCTTCTGGTGCATACTGGAGGGGAGATGAAAAGAATAAGATGCTGACCCGAATTTATGGAACAGCATATACGAAGAAAGCGGACTTGGAAGAATATCTAGAATATCTGGCGGATATAAAAAACCGTGACCATAACAAATTAGGACGGGATATGGAATTATTTACTACGGTTGATGTTATTGGGCAGGGACTGCCGCTTATTATGCCGAAGGGTGTTAAGATGATCCAGAAATTGCAGCGCTGGATAGAGGATTTGGAGGATAACGAGTGGGGATATGTGCGCACGAAGACGCCGCTTATGGCAAAGTCTGATCTGTATAAGATTTCTGACCATTGGGGCCATTATAAGGATGGAATGTTCCTTCTTGGAGAGGATGATGAGGATGAGAACGGGGTTAGTGCATCTGGTAAGGATATCTATGCGCTCCGCCCGATGACTTGCCCATTCCAGTATTATGTTTATAAAGCGTCACAGAAGAGTTACCGTGATCTGCCATATCGCATGGGTGAGACTTCAACATTGTTCCGCAATGAGGAATCCGGGGAAATGCATGGGCTGACACGTGTGCGCCAGTTTACGATATCCGAGGGACATTTAATCTGTACACCAGAACAGATAGCAGAGGAATTTAAGGACTGTGTGCGCCTTGCAAGATACTGCCTGCAGACATTGGGTGTAGAAGAAGATGTAACATACCGTATGTCTAAATGGGATCCTGAAAAACCAGATAAATATATGGGCGGTGCAGAAGAATGGGACCGTGTAGAAAGTGCGATGAGGGAAATTTTAGATGATATTGGCTTGGAGTATACGGAGGAGGCTGGAGAAGCCGCTTTTTACGGACCGAAATTAGATATTCAGGCTAAGAATGTATATGGCAAAGAGGATACGATGATTACGATTCAGTTAGATATGTTCCTTGCAGAACGTTTTGATATGTATTATATCGACCAGAATGGCGATAAGAAACGTCCATATATTATCCATAGGACATCTATGGGATGCTATGAGCGCACATTGGCATGGCTGATTGAAAAGTATGCCGGAAAATTCCCGACTTGGCTCTGTCCAGAGCAGGTACGTGTCCTGCCGATTTCAGAAAAGTATGAGGAGTATGCAAATAAAGTACTTTCAGAGTTAAAGAAAAATGGTATTGATGCGGGAATTGATAACCGTTCAGAAAAAATCGGATATAAGATCCGTGAAGCACGCCTTGACAAACTTCCGTATATGCTAGTAGTTGGCGGCAAAGAGGAAGAGGAGGGGAAAGTTTCTGTCCGAAGCCGTTTTGCCGGTGATGAGGGGCAGAAGGATTTATCTGTATTTATCAATGAGATTTGTGAGGAAATCCGTACTAAGAGAATCCGTCCGGTTGAAGTAGAAGAGGATGGACAGAAAAAGTAAGAAATGTATATAAATAAAAAGGGCGCCGCCTGCTATTTATAAGCAGGCAGTGCCCTTTTTGGAATCTATGGGGGTTCCATAGTACAATGGATTAATTAGAATAAGGTGCAGCGTACAGATAGCAGATATCTATATTTCCCATGGAGCAATCAAAATCAAGGGTGCCATAGAAATCAGTATCTGGGCTGATTGTGGTGTCATTTGGTTGGGATGGTTCACTGTTAAATTTTTCTGTTGTATAGTTTATACTGCCAAAGGCGCTGTCGCTGTTTTTAACGCGGTAGTTTGCGCTAGAGCCAACAAGGTTTAAGGAAATATTTCCCATGGAACAATCCAGATAATTGTCCCCGGTCAGTTTACCGTAGACATCAATATCCCCCATAGAACAGTCTGCCTCTAGATTATTGCAGATGTTGTTTTCAGCGTTTTTACGGGAACCAAAGCTAATTGTGCCTAAGCTGCAGTCAAGGGAAATATCTTCTGAAATATTGTATTTTTTGATGGTAATATCACCAGCTGATACGCACATGTCAGCTTCTTTGGCTGTGATGGAGTCAATGGTTAAGTCACCAGCAGCAAGTTCCAAATCAATACTTCCTGCATTTAAGTTTTCTATGGTGACAGTAGATGCATTTAGTTCCATGTCAATATCATCCAGATAGGCGGTTTCTGGTATGGTTATAATAATATCGTCCATATTGTTACGGCGGTTTTCGTGGAACGGAATTGGAATTTTAACAAGTCCAAAAAAGTTTATTGTGTTAAAATGGTCGGATAGGTTTGATTCTACTGTCCAGATGCCATTCTTAATTTTGTTTTCTGACAGACGGTTGGCCTGTATGCTGAATGTATCGCCGCGGCGGATTTTGATGGAACTAGCTGCCAGGTCAAAATTTAGGTTTTGAATATCCTGTCCCGTCATTGTCATATTCTGCAGTTCTTTGGACAGAGTTGTGCTGTTTCTATCAAAGCCGATGGACAGAGAATGAACTTTTCCTCCAAGTAAGAAACCTACAATGGTTAAAATAATGCCCAGTCCAAGGAGGGAACCGAGGATGGCAAAAAATATGGATTTCTTTTTCATAATTTACACCAAGCCTCAAGCGAAAATGTTTGCATTTTCATTTGGGGCGCAAACACAAAGGGTGAAAGATGTGTGTTTGCATTTCGTCCTTTCTTCTTTTTTTCTTTCATCCTAAAAACCTAATTACTAACAAATGTTTAAATCTCATAAGCATGGGACTGTTTTATTCTCGCGTAAGCAACGAGCTAAACGCAATGCTTGCAAGGAACTGAAAGTTCCTTTGCACTTGGCGGCTGCGCGCGGGGTATTTGGCTAGATTGCTACAATCTGTAGTAGGAAGTTTTTGGGAACAACCCATTCTGTATAGTAAATTAGCTAAAGATTGAGCGAATCCCCTTTGCAATAGAACAGCATAATTTTCCAGTTGTCCGAACGAGGGCAGGAAAAAACTTAATGCAAAAAAGAATTCCAAACCAGAAAATAAAAATTCCAACACAAGTTAATATTAACCCTATCCCTATCATGGTCAGTACATTTGCAATACCGCCTACAGTAAAGAAGCTTCCAATTAAAGTGCCAATCCCTGCGACAGCCAGGCCGCCTCCCAGTGAAAAAAATACGATAATTAATGAAAAGATAATTGCTGCAAAGGCGACTAAAAGTGCAAAAATAGCTGAAAGGATTGGAATCCCGACGGGAATTGCTAGTACAGCCAGAACGATTACCAAAGCTATTTTTGAAGAATCTTGTGTCCAACTTTTCTTTTGGTTCTGGTTTTGATATGCTCCATTTGCATAATTTCCGGCAGAGCTGCCATTATAATAATTTTCAGAGTTCTGTGTATAAGAATTGCTGTCACTATAGCTTCCTGAATGTGTTTGGTAGGAGCCTCCTGCCGCGCCCTGCGCCCTATTTGTGTCCTGTCGGGCCTGTTCTACATTTTCATACACATTTGGATAAATTCTGTCCTTTTGGAAGTCATTTCCCTGCCCATAGGCGATATTTTCCTGATTGGTTCCTTTAATCTGTTTTGCAACTTCAATTGGAGAACCGAGTTCCTGGATCACATTCTGTTCGTTCTCAGGTCCGGCATCTTCAAAATAATCTTCATAATACTTAAGTGCCTGCTCCCTTTCTTCCTCCGGCATATCTGCCAGGAAGCGGCGTAAGTCCCTTAAAAAAATTTCTTTATTCATTCTATCCTCCATGCCGCATTTTATTGCGGTTTCAATCTCCATTTACATACATGTTTTTAAAAGAATGGCATTGATCTTGGTGATATAACTCCCCCATTCCGACTGGTATAGTGAGAGCTGACGCCTGCCCCGCTCTGTAATTTTGTAGTAGCGGCGGTTTCTGCCGCCATATTCCTTATCAAATACCTCAAGGCAATCGTCTTTTAGAAGACGGCGCAGCACGGGGTATAGTGTTGATTCGGAAATTTCAATAACAGACCGAACATCCTGGGTAATCTTGTAACCGTATGTGCCTTCTGCCTCGCTTGCAACAATTGCTAATACGATGGCATCTAATAGGGCGGCACCCGTGTTAAATATCATAGTCCTGTCACTTCCTTTCTATAATATTATATGACATATAGTATTGCCTGGTACACATACTATACGTTATATAATATTATTTGTCAATTACCTAAATGGGAATATTAGAAAACGGAAAGATTGTTAAGTATATATTAAGAAAGACTTCAAATCTTTGGTACAATATAGACAGCATAGACAGCAAATTTTTGTTAAAAATAGCGAAAAATGCTAAATTCCCAAAAAATGATTGAAAAAAAGTGTGGAAAATAATAGAATAGTAACAGTGCGTGTTTGTACAATATACATCAGTAGGAATTATAAAACCTCTGATTAAATATAGGAGGGTCATTATGATTGAATGTAAAGGAAAGATAGCGGTATTAACCAGCGGCGGTGATGCACCAGGAATGAATGCTGCAGTTCGTGCTGTTGTGCGTACTGGTATTGCAAAGGGATATGAAGTATATGGTGTCAGAAGAGGATATAATGGTATTCTGAATAAAGAAATAAAGTTAATGACATTTCAGGATGTTTCTGAAAAGCTTCAGCACGGCGGCACTTTTTTGTTTACTGCCCGCAGCGCTGAATTTGCAAAGGATGAAGGGAAGCGCAAGGCTGCTGCAATCTGCAAGGAGCTGGGAATTGATTCGCTGGTTGTAATTGGCGGGGACGGTTCTTTTACCGGAGCCAAGAATTTATCAAAATATGGAATCAATGTAATTGGAATTCCTGGAACGATTGATTTGGATATAGCGTATACCGATTATACAATTGGATTTGATACAGCTGTCAATACGGCAATGGAGGCAATCGACCGTTTGCGCGAGACATCAAATTCACATGAACGGTGTAGTGTCGTTGAGGTTATGGGTCGTTCTGCAGGCTATATTGCACTTTGGTGTGGTATTGCAAATGGTGCGGAAGCGATTTTGCTGCAGGAAAAGTACAATAATGACTACAGCCGTTTGATTGAGCAGATTAAGAATAACCGTGAGGCGGGGATGACGCATCAGGTTATTGTAAACGCAGAGGGAGTCGGCCATTCGGAGGAATTGGCAAAGAAGATCGAAGAGGCAACAGGCATTGAGACAAGGGCTACGGTTCTGGGGCATTTGCAGCGCGGCGGAAGCCCTTCTGCAAGGGATCGCGTGTATGCTTCTGTTATGGGTGCCTATGCAGTAGATATTATAGACCAAGGCAAGAAAAACAGGCTGGTTGGATATAAAGCCGGCAAAGTTTATGATGTAGATATTGAAGAGGCATTCCAGATGGAAAAAACCATTGATGACTATCAATATGAAGTGGCCAGCATTTTGGGGACGAGATGTGATTATAAGGAAATCTAAAGGTAAAAGCAAAATAAAGCAAGGGCACATTGTGTAGGTGTCCTTGCTTTATTTTATTGGTTTTTGGCGGCTGGGAGTGTGAAGATAAATTCCGTACCGACGCCTTCTGTGCTGATTACATTGATATTTTCCCCATGTGCTTCGATAATTTCTTTTGTGATGGATAAACCCAGCCCAGTTCCGGTTTTATCCTTGCCGCGGGAGATATCTGTCTTATAGAATCGGTTCCAGATTTTTTTCTGGCTATCTTTTGGAATACCGATGCCATGGTCTTTGATTGATACAAAGATTTTTTGGTTTTTCTGAAGGGTATGGATTTGGATATTGGAATCCTGCGGGCTGAATTTAATTGCATTATCTAAAAGATTTTGGATGACTTGCTGAATCCGCCCGGCGTCTCCGTAGGCAAATAGTTCTTTCTGTTCAAAAATTAAGTCTAGGGAGACTTGTTTTTTGATGCAGCGCTGTTCAAAGGAAGCGGAGGTTTTTTTGAGGGCATCGTTGATATCAAAATTATCTTGTTCTAGCACAAGGCTTCCATGGTCTAGCTGGTTTAGTTCCAAAAGGTTTCCAGTAAGCTTAGTAAGCCGTTCTGTTTCAAAAAGGATGATATTAAAATATTTTTCCTGCATCTCGGCTGGAATTGTGCCGTCAGCCAACGCTTCTGTGTAGCCCTTGATTGAGGTCAAGGGGGAACGGAAGTCATGTGAGACATTGGCAATAAAGTTTTTCTGATACTCATTTAGGCCATTCATCTGCTCTGCCAGATAGCAGATGGCATGTGCCAGTTCTGCTTGATCCTGGCAGGGCATTTTTTCCATCTGATAATCAAAATGCCCATCGGCATATGCCCTCACCGCTGTTGTCATAGCTCTTAGCGGCATAACGCTATGGCGGTACAGATAGATAAAGATAACAAATGATATGCTAAGTATGATAAAGCCGCAGATAACGATAGAATCAATATAATTTGTCGCACTGGAATCAAGTGCATTGGCAGGCGACATAAGTACAAGGTAGCCGCTTGTGTTTAGTGACTCCGTAATTGGGTAGATCACAGAGATCATTTCATCGTCTAATAGCCCCTTGGGGTGTTTTCCCACGATAGACTGGTAAGACAGAAAGGAAGAGTCATATTGGTTAATATTTTTTCCGTGACACGAATTGCTTAGGTTAGAATCCATCTGTATGTTGCCAGAGGGAGATACAATCCATACACGCATATTTGTCAATGTCTCCAAGGCGCTAAAATGTTTTAACAATGTGACGTCAACACTATCAAGAATACGGATGTTTGGTACATATTCCCTGGCAATCAATTCTGCTTCTTCGTACAGCTTTGCTTTCTCATATTCAACTAATTTATTGTATATGGCACTGTGGCCATAGGTATTTAACAAAACCAGTGTAAAAAGTGAAATGATCAGGTAGGAAAATATAAATTTAAACTTTAGCGTATGTCTCATAGGGGACTCCTATCTGCGTGGTATTCAAATTTATAGCCGATTCCCCAGACTGTTGTAAGATTCCAGGCTGGGTGCTCAGAAAATTTTTCCCGGAGGCGTTTGATATGCACATCAACAGTTCTGGTATCTCCGATATAATCATAACTCCAGATATGGTCTAAAAGCTGTTCCCTGGTAAATACCTGGTTTGGGTGAGATGCCAGAAAATAAAACAGCTCCAGTTCCTTTGGCGGCATTTCTACTACAGTGCCGTTATAGTGGACAGAGTAGTCGGTCAGGTTGATTGACAGACCAGGGAATGTTACCTTTTCAATTGGCAGGTCATCACCTGCCATAGCATTGGCAGGTGTATCTGTCTGGAAACGGCGTAGCACAGCTTTTACTCTGGCAACCATTTCTTTGGAATCAAATGGTTTTATGATATAATCATCGGCGCCAAGCTCTAAGCCAAGCACCTTATCAAATACTTCACCTTTGGCGGAGAGCATAATAACCGGGAGGTTAGAATTTTTACGGACTTCCCGGAGCACTTCATAGCCATCAATGCCAGGCAGCATAATGTCCAGAAGCATCAGACTTGGCTGATATGTTTTTATGGCATTTAGGGCTGCTTCGCCGTCTCCAACAATATGGGTGTCGAAACATTCTTTCATCAGGTATAGGCTGATGAGTTCTGCAATATTTTCATCATCATCTACAATGAGGATTCGTTGTTTATTTATCATAGCTGCCTCCATTTCTTTTCTAATGAAATTCTACGATAGTAACTCCCATATCACCCTCGCCAAATTCTCCAAGGCGGAAAGATTTGACATATTTTGTTCGTTTTAAGTGGCTGTGCACCGCTTTTCGCAGGGCGCCAGTGCCGCGGCCGTGGATTACAGTAACTTGTGACAGATGGGCGAGGTATGCGTCATCCAGATATTTGCCAAGTGTGATCATTGCCTCATCTACTGTCATACCAATTAGATTGATTTCCTGATGGATATTAGATGCCTTATCCATGCGGATCCGGCCGCTGCCGGATTTTTTCTTAGGTTCTGTCTTATTTTTTGGCTGCTTGATTAATTCTATATCGCTTAATTTTACTTTTGTGCGGAGCAGGCCAGCCTGCACAAAGAGTTCCCCTCTTTCGTTTGGTAATGTGCTTACTGTGCCGACAGAGTTGAGAGGCAGGATGCGGACATCGGAACCAACCATCAGGTCTGCCATATTTATTTTTTTGGCTGCTTTTTTTGGTGCGGTTGCCTGCTGTCTGCTGTCTTTATCTTGTATCTGTTCGCGCAGCTTTGCACGTTCTGCTTCCATTTCACGGATATGTGTATCGCTTTTTGCCCATTTTGTGTATTTTCGGATAGTCTCATCGGCGTATTCCTTAGCCTCTGATAAAATCCTGCTGGCTTCAGCATTCGCATTTGAAATGATTTTTTCTTTTGAATTTTCTAATTTTTCATTTTTTTCCCGAAGCTGCTTTTTAAGCTCAGAGATTTCTTTGTGGTTTTTTGCAATGGTTGCATGTTCTTGCTCTAATTTAACCCGTGTTTCCTCTAAATCACTCAGGACATCTTCAAACGCCTTGGCATCGGATGTGACGCGGTGTTTAGCATCTTGGATAATATCTTCTGAAAGTCCAAGTTTTTGTGAAATAGCAAAGGCATTACTTTTGCCAGGAATACCAATCAGTAGGCGGTAGGTAGGACGCAGGGTTGCCACATCAAATTCACAGCAGGCATTTTCTACATCCGGTGTCTGTAGGGCATACAGCTTTAATTCACTGTAATGGGTTGTTGCCATAACGATAGAGCCGCGCTGGTGCAGGTTTGACAGAATAGAAGTGGCAAGAGCCGCCCCTTCTACTGGGTCAGTTCCTGCACCAAGTTCATCAAAGAGTACAAGGCTGTTTTCATCCGCCTGTTCCAGAATGGACACAGTGTTGACCATATGGGAAGAAAAGGTACTTAAATTTTGCTCTATACTCTGTTCATCTCCTATATCGGCATAAACTTCATGAAAAATGCGCAGGCAGGAACCGTCAAATGCCGGGATGTGAAGGCCGGCCTGCCCCATTAGGGTAAAAAGTCCTACTGTTTTTAAGGAAACAGTCTTTCCACCGGTATTTGGCCCAGTGACAACAAGCAGGGAGAAATCTTTTCCAAGATGCAGGTCGATTGGAACAACCCTATCCTTTGGAATCAGAGGGTGACGTCCTTTTTTTATAAGAATGTATCCGTCTTCTGAAAATTTTGGTTCTGTACCTCTCATTTCGCGGGATAGGGATGCTTTTGCAAAGATAAAATCCAGTTTAGAGAGAGTGCGGAAATTCTGCTCAATAAAGAATGCCTGCTCTGCTGTCTGATTGCTTAACTCGGCAAGGATTTTTTCAATTTCTTCCTGTTCCTTTAGTTCAAGTTCCCGAATTTCGTTATTTAATTTTACGACAGAAGATGGCTCCATAAAAAGCGTGGAACCGGTAGCCGATTGGTCATGGAGCATACCGTGAAAAGAAGAACGGTACTCTGCTTTAACCGGAAGGCAATATCTGCCATTGCGCATCGTGATAATGCCGTCCTGTAGCATATTGCGCTGTGAACCGCTCAAGATGCTATTTAGCTGTTCGTGAATACGGTCACTGGCGTGTTTCATGCTCTGCCTGATTTTTGCAAGTCCTGGGCTGGCATCATCTGCTACCTCATCATCTGCCAAAATACAACGGCGAATTTCATTCATTAACGGGGAGAGTGGCTCAATCAATTGGTAATACTCGTTTAGAGAGTCTCCAGTCTCATCTTGCTCATTTAGGCTTTTCCGAAAATAAGCTTTTACGCTCCCGGCAGCATTTAACAGTTTAGAGATTGCAAGCAGTTCACCAGTTCCAAGAATGGAGCCGATTTCTAAACGTTTTAGGCTTTCCCTAATATCTAGCACTCCTTGAAAGGAGATGCTGCCCTGAGTCAGTATATGAGTCAGGGCAGCAGAGGTCTCCCGCTGCTCTGTTTGAATCACTGTAATTTCTGTTTCTGGCAGCAGTTTTTTGCAGAAGCTTTTTCCGAGGGGAGAGCCTGCATGCTGTTCCAATTTTTGGATTATTTTATCATACTCAAGGGTATGGAATACTTTTTCATTCATAGTTAAGCCTCCATTTCTGTACAGAAAAATCTGCACGTTTTATATTGCAATGAAAAGCAACTATATCATACACTATATTGCCATCAGATAGCAAGCTATGATTATGTTTGACTTTCCCCATTTTTTGAAGAGGATAATTTGATGTTATTAATAGGCAGCGGAGTTTCGCCAATTTTACTCTGTGATTGCATGATGATCCAAAAAGATTTAGGTGGAATAATCAGGAATGCAGCCTCATTGCCAGAAAACTAGCTTTGATTCTCGCGTACGCAACGAGCCAAACGCAAGCTTGCTTGCACTTGGCGACTGCGCGCGGGTCACATACCCCGCTGCTCTGCAGCGTTGCAAGTTTGATACCCCGTTGCTTGCAGCGGGGTTGTTGATTGAAGGTCTTTGCTTTGTAAAACTTCAATGGAATATGCGCCCCAAAGCATGTCTGGGCAGCATGTAGCAGTGTGCTATCTCTTTGGCTGTGTTAAAAAAGAAAAATGCTGTTGCCCTGGTGGGATGGGTGTTACACTAGTCACAATAATGTGATAATGTGGTAGTGAGAATGGTTTGTGATTTTTTCATGGTATGATTGCATCATATAAGGAAGGGGGAAGACAAATGAATATAGTGGAAACTAAAAATATTAAAAAATACTATCAAGCGGGAGAGGTTATGGTCAAGGCTCTGGACGGCGTAGATTTTTGTGTGGAGGAAGGAGAATTTGTGGCGATTATTGGGAAATCGGGCAGCGGGAAGAGTACCCTTTTGCATATGATTGGTGGTCTGGATATTCCAACGGATGGTGAAGTGTTTGTAGACGGAAAAAGGCTTGCCGGAATGGATAGGGAGCAGTTGGCAGTATTTCGGAGAAGAAAGGTCGGGTTTATTTTCCAAAACTATAATCTGGTTCAGAATTTAAATGTATATGAAAATATAGTATTGCCGATTGAGCTGGACGGGATGCACATTGATCTCGGATTTGTGGAGGAGTTGCTGCGCATGCTTAAGCTTCAGGGGAAAAGGGATATGCTTCCCAGTATGCTGTCTGGTGGGCAGCAGCAAAGAGTAGCGATTGCAAGGGCTGTTGCCTCGAAACCAGCTATTATTTTGGCAGATGAGCCAACGGGAAATCTTGATACAGAGAGCAGTCACAGTGTATTGGGGTTATTAAAAATGGTGGCAAAGCAGTATCAGCAGACAATTGTTTTGATTACTCATGATTATGATATTGCGCAGCTGGCGGACCGCATTGTTCGGATTGAGGATGGAAAGATTGTGAAAGGGGACGGTGTTGATGCTTAAGAATAACAATAGTGCAGCGATTACAAAAATGGCAAAGCGCTCTCTGGCTGGCAATAAGAGAAAAAACATAGTCTTGATTCTGGCTGTGATGTTATCTGCGTTTATGCTGTTTACCATTTTGACGGTAGGGGGAACATGGCTCCATATGCAGAAGGTTCAAGAGATTCACCTGCAGGGCGGGGATTATGATGCCTTTTTATATGGAGGATTTACAGAGGAACAGGTTCAAATAAGTAAAAATCATCCAGAGGTCAGTGAAGTAGGGTTAGAAGGTATGGCTGGCTGGGGGATTAAAACAGAACAGGATAGTACTCTGCATTCTGTATTTATGTGGGCAGATGAGACGCAGTGGGAAAATATTATGAAGCCTGCAAGAGAGTGGGTGAGAGGCACTTATCCGCAAAATGTAAATGAGGTTATGGCAACCAGGGAGGCGTTAGAGGATTGCGGTATAGGAAATCTTGAGATTGGGGATTCTTTTACTATTACTTATGGAGATAATTTAGGAGAGCATACGAAGGAGTTTTTGATAACTGGTTTGTGGGAAGGTTATGGAGATAAAAAAACATTTTATGTATCTAAGGATTTCTTTGACCAGTCAGGATATACCTTTGAGGATTATGGAAGGGCGTTTATGCATTTACAGTTAAAGCGTTCCTTTATAACGGATAAGCAGTATGAACGCTTGGAGAGGGATTTGAAAGTTGGGAAAAAACAAAAATTGCTGCTGACATCTACCTCGTCAGATGCCATGATATCTTTGCTGCTAGGCTTGTTAGGGCTGATTGGAGTTACTTGCCTGAGTGCCTATTTATTAATCTATAATATTATGTATTTGTCTGTTTCCGGCAATATACGATACTATGGCTTACTTCAGACAATAGGCATGACGCCGGAGCAGATTAAGCAGATGGTAAAAAAGGAAATGCAGTTTGTTGGAGGAATCGGTATAGGAGCTGGCCTTCTGTCTGGGATACTTACATCCTTTGCATTGATTCCGTTTATTGTAAAGGTATTGGGAGTGCGTGAAAAGAATATTGAGATTGCATTTCACCCGTTATTTATCTGCTTGAGCGTCTTTTTCGCCGCAATTACAGTGAAAATTGGGAGCAGAAGGCCGGTTAGGATGGCATCCATGTCCTCGCCGATCGAAGCATTGGGTTATCGCAGGAGTAATAAGGGGTCTGTCCGAGCCAGAGCATTGCCCGTCTATATAAAAGGGAAAGTCTGTAAATCTGTTCGGTTCAGCCTTATCTGGAGATTGGCGGGAGAGCGGGTCTGCAGGGACAAAAAGAAAACTGCCATGGTTGTGTGTTCTCTTGGTATTTCCCTGTCTGTATTTTTGTGTATGGTGACATTAATTGAGAGCCATGGAGCCAGGACGATTGTGTCAAATTATATGGAAACAGATTTAGTTGTCAAGAATGATACGATGCAGATGAGAGAAAAAAGCAAATGGAAGCCGCTCATGGATACATCGTTTATAAAGAAGTTAGAAGAAGATGAGGCGATTCAAGATATTCATCCGATTCTCAATGAGGAGATTGTCATTCCTTGGGAGGCAGATTTTTTGGAATATTGGATGAGTAATTTTTATGATATGTGGATGGAGGATAGTTATGAGGATATAAAAGAGGATTACCAGAAACATCCTGAGAAATATTATTCTTTTTTGGTTGGAGTTGATAGGGAAGAATTTCGTTATATTAATTCTTCTATGGAAAATAAAATAAAGGAAGCGGATTTTTTGGAGGGGAAAGCTTGTATTCTGTATGAAAATGCTTTGGGGCTAGACTTTAAAAGAGTGAAAGGAAAACAAGTGTCTTACTATCTGTCTGACGATCCAGATAAGAGCTGCCAGATGACGATTCAGGGAATGGTGAATGAAAGCTATTATGCCAATCTTCTAGGCACTACCCCAACTTTAATTGTAAGTGATACGTTTTTGAAAGGAATATCAGAGAATGCTTATATATCAAGGGTTAGTATACAATATAGGCAGGAGTATGACAAAAAGGCCGAGGAAAGGATTAAGGGCTTAATAGATGCCAGTAAGGATAAAAAGGATTTTTCTTATAGCTCTAAAATAGAGGAGTTGGAAAGGGTCAAAAAGGCACAAGGAAATATGATGGGAATTGGAATGGCAATTGTTCTGCTTCTCGCCTTTATAGGCATTATGAATTATATTAATACTTCAATTAGCAATCTCCAAGGCAGTCAGATGGAGCTTTCTGTTATGGAAAGTATCGGTATGTCGCAAAATCAATTAAGAAAGCTTTTGTTTCGGGAAGGATGTTTATATGCCGGCATGGCACTTATATTTACTATGACTATTGGCCTTGCGGTCACCTATTTTTTATATAGGTCAATGAATTACAGAAGAATTGCTTTTCAGATTCCTGTTCTGCCTATTTTGGCTGCAGTGTTTGTGGTTCTGCTGTTGTGTATTATGGTACCATGGGCAGCCTATAGGCAGATGGAACGAAGAGAGTCATTAGTGGAGAGGATTCGGGGATTTGAGTAAAAGGTTCAATATGATAGAAAGCATAGCTGGTTCAATATTTAAGATCATTCCTTAATTGAGTATGATTTATACGATATATGGTAATTTGCTGTAAATGTTTACAGTTTTATCTAGCTAAACTCTTCTTTTTTTATTAAAAATGCATAAAAATTGTCACAGCTTATTCATAAAATATTCATAATTTTGTGATAAACTTAATCTTTGAAAAGTTTAAGCTGCAAAGCGGCATACAAAAAAGTGTAATATAATTTGCGTTTATATATGCATAGTGGTAAACAGGGTGGTAGGCATAGAAAAGAGGTTAATTATGTTTCATGGGGAAAAAGAGAATGATTTAGCGGCTTCGAGGGAAGAGAGGAATCGGTTTATCAGGGAGCAGGTCCGCCCTCAAAAGAGAAGACAGATTATTTTGTGGGCAAAGCGTTTTTTTGTTCTGATTGTTGCTGCCTGTATTTTTGGGGCCATTGCCGGAAGCATGATTGTTTATATTGAGAATCATTTTTCTAAGCCGGAGGAAGAGGCAGGGTTAGGAAACCTTAGCTCAAGCCTTCCAAGTCCTCCTTTACTTTCTGAGGAGCCGGAGCCGACTGCAACTAGTGCGGCTGTGGAAGGGAAGGAAATTGCACTGAGCAAGGTAGATAAAATCTCACAGCGTTTGGCAGCAGTGGGCAATAAATTAAATCCGTCTCTGGTGGGGGTGAAAGCAAAAAGCAGGGCAAAGGATTGGATGGCAGGTAGGGGAAATAGCCAGACACTAGAGTACGGTCTGATCGTGCAGGAAACATCGACAGTTTATTATATTTTGACAACGCATAATGTTGTGCAGGGACAGTCAGCCGTGCAGATACAGCTTTTAGATGATACCACAGCTGATGGGACTGTGTTAGGGAGTGATGACCAGCTTAATATGGCGATGGTCCGAGTGAAAAAATCGGATATAGAGCAGAGCCTTCTGGCACAGATGACAGTTGCTCAGCTTGGAAATGGGCTGGGAATGATTGATGGGACTAATATTATTGCGGTAGGCTGCCCGAACGGGGTATTGCGGTCTGTTGTGACGGGGCAGATTATAAATGATTCGGTTAGAGCCTCTATTACTGACGGGGAGGTACAGCTCTATTGTACAAACATTCCATATGCAGAGAGTGGCAATGGTGTGGTGCTTGATACTAGAGGACGGGTGATCGGCATTCTGACAACTGCTTTTCCAGAGAAAACGGGAGTTATGGGATTGTCTTTTGTGAGGTTATCTGGCGTTGTGCCGGTGATGGAGTTGCTGCAGAGGAAGAAGAATGCGCCAAATCTGGGCATAGAGGGCATTAGCTTAAGTATTTCAGCGGCAAAAGCACATGATTTGGATGTGGGGGCTTATGTGACGGAAGTTTATGCAGGTTCTCCTGCATATGAAGGAGGCATGCGGGTAGCAGATGTCATTACAAAAGTAGATGACACCGCTATCTCCAGCATGATTGACCTTTATCAGGAATTGTTAAAGAAAAAATCTGGAGATACGGTGATATACATGGTTAGCAGAAAATCCGGCAAGCAAAAAATTCGGAAGGAATTGAAAATTAAATTGGGATAGAGTACGCTTTATAAAATGAATTACGGTTCTGTATATCCAACTGCGCGTTGGAGTACATCAAGTAACGCGTCATTATCTTCCTGATTCATAAAGCAGAAACGGATATATTTATTATCAAGGAATGGGAAGGAGGAACAGTCACGAATCATAAATCCCTTTCTGATCGCCAGATCGAATAAATCATAGCTCGTAATTTCTTCCTTTAAAATCTGCAGCAAAATAAAGTTTGCATGGGGCGGATAGTATTTTATTGCAGGATTGTTGTCAAGGAGTTTGCAGATTCTTGAGCGTTCCGTCGAAATTAGTCTCTTAGTATCTTCGATATAGCGCTCGTCCGTAAACATAATTTCTCCAGCAATGGCTGCGAGGGAGTTGATTGTCCAAGGATTTTTAAAGCCATCCATTTCACGCATTAATTTGCGGTTTCCGCAGATCGCATAGCCGAGGCGCAGGCCAGGAGCTGCAAAGAATTTCGAAATTCCGCGAAGAATAATGATATTATTGTAATATTCTGTGAGAGGGATAGACGTAATTTCCTGGCAGTTTTCTGAAAATTCTACATAAGTTTCATCTACCATTACGAAAATCCCCTTTTCTTTACAGCAATCTAAAATGTTTCGCATGGTTCTTCTGGTAATCTGTGATGAGGTTGGATTGTTTGGGTTACAGATTACGAGCAGATCGGTATCTGGCGTCAATGTTTCAAATAGCGCTGTTTCGTTTAGCAGGAAATCTTCTGATTCTCTGAGCCGGAAATAGTGGGACCGACCGCCGCCAAGTGAAATCTCATGTTCATATTCGGAGTAGGTAGGGCCGACAATCAGTGCCTTTTTGGGGTGAAGAAGTTGGATCACTAGAGAAATAAGTTCTGTAGAGCCATTGCCAACCAGAATATCCTGATGATCTGCCTTAATATAATTTGCGATTGCCTTTCGGAGGGCAGTATATTCCCGGTCTGGATAGGTTGAGATGGCATCAATATGCGAAGGAAGTTCTTCTTTTAGTTTATATGAGATGCCAAGTGGGTTTACATTGGCGGAAAAGCTGATAATTGTTTCCTTTTTTATTCCATATATTTTTTCGATTTTTTCTAAATCGCTTCCATGAAAATGTTCTTTTTGTTCAATCATATTAATCCTCGTTTCTACTTATATTTTGTGCATCACAAGTATAGCACTATTATTTTTTCCCTAATCTGAAAGTCAATCCATCATTTTTTTGTTGACTGGGACAGCATTTATCTATTGGCTAATTGGCTACAAACATCATTCATTTTCCTGCATAAATCATTCAACCATAAAATGAGTGAATCCATATTTTGTATGTTCTTCATGTCGGGAACGTGAAGAAAGATTATTTTTGTTTTCAATATATTTTTCTCAACGTAATTCAATCCGCAGTAATACGCATGATTACACAAGTAATTACTTGGCTTTGAAGATAGTTTATATTGAAGATTATGTTCTGACAAACTATGTTCTAAGATTGCAATATCAAACGCTGATTTAATGCACTTACCATTATTACACGCCACTGGTTCAATATAGAGCCTGTTTATAACTGGTTTCCGTCCAAAAGAAATTACATACTCTGGTTGAAGGAGAGATACTGCCTCAATCATTTCTTTTCCACAAACCTCAAAACTATTTGTGAGTAATTTTTTCTTAACATTATCATCAGTAACACCATCCAGCAGTATCTTGGACGAATTGCCATTTCCCTTGAATCCTGTAAGCAGTATCATATTTTTCTCCTATATTCAGCTCCTTCATGCTAATTCATTCTCCAACACGTCTGCAAAATGCTGCATTGAATCTCCAAGCTTTTCTGAGTAGTTGAATATCTTTCAGTCAAAGTTATCGAACCAGGCTATCCTGCTTCTGAATACAAAAAACATAAATAATCATAGCATAAAAATGAGAAATTTTCTATCCGTTTCAAGATTTGACTTTCCTCATTTCTAGGAGAATTCCTGAAAGTTTGGCCTTTGCATTTAAAAAATAGAATATTTGGATACTTATTCTCGCGTAAGCAACGAGCTAAACGCAACGCTTGCAAGGAACAAAGTTCCTTTGCACTTGTTAAAATAATCGAAATATAATATGATGACAAAAGCAAAATAGTGAATAGCCATTGTTGAAAACATACTGGCTTGACCTTAACATTATAATATTTAAATCTGGGATAGGAGAGGGAATGAAAGGGTATTCCAAAAGAAATTGAAGCCATGTTTTGCAACGTTACGCATTCCAAAGGAACTATCTGCTAATATTAATAAATATCATAAGCAGATAATATAATTATCGATTGGCATAAAATTTCAAACAAGTAATTGTCGCTTGGTTCTTTCTGTACATATAAAAATTTTTCAAAAAACTTTGTAAGGTTTTGCCTCCTGCGAGGTCTTATAGTTGAAGGGAGGTGATAGATTGACGGAGTTTGAGAAGATATACCAAGATTATTTTGATGATGTGTACCGCTATATCCGCAGATTATCAGGTGACGAAAATATAGCAGAAGAAATTACGAGCGAAGCATTTTTCAAGGCTATGCGTGCAATTCATAGTTTTCGTGGTGATTGTGACATTCGTGTTTGGCTCTGTCAAATTGCAAAGAACTGTTATTACACATATCTAAAAAAGTCAAAGAAAACAGATAGTGTTACTGATGTAGAACTGTCAGAATTTGTATCTGAAGAAATTACAATGGAAGAACAGTGCATTAAGCATGAAGAAGCTGCACGGATCAGAGCGATTTTGCATAATGTGCCGGAGCCATACAAAGAGGTATTTATGTGGCGGGTTTTCGCAGAATTAAGCTTCAAACAAATCGGACAAATATTCGGCAAATCGGAAAACTGGGCTTGCGTAACCTATCACCGAGCTAAAACAAAGATTCAATCGAGATTGGAGGACAAAGCCTATGAGAAATGAGTGCAACATTATACGAGACCTTTTACCTCTCTATATTGAGCGTATGGTTAGTGCCGATACAGCAGAATTTGTAGAAGAACACTTGAAGGACTGCGAGCTTTGCAGAAAAGAATACGAAAATAGCAAAGTGCCTCAGTCAACACAGGAAATAGCTGGCGCTATGCCCCTGCAAAAGCTAAATCGGAAAATGAAAATCAAGAGATTACAGACGATTGCACTTACAGCTGTATTTGTGATAGCATTGTTTGTCTCTGCCTTTGCTGTGTTGGATGCTCCAATTTACTTTCCTTATTCTAAAGGAATTGTTACGCCTGAAAAATTAGGTGATAAGGGTATGCTTCTTACTTTCGATAAAAAAGTGACGGATTTTGACTATACAGTTTATGACGATCCCGATGGAGAAAACTTTTATTACTGCGATATTGAGGCGTGGACTTCTCTTTGGGACATATGGTTTTCACAAGGGAAAGACAATTTGTCGGTAACGGTTACAACAAGGCAAGTGAAACCAATTCTTGCGGTTTATGTTCCGAATAATGGAAGTGAAACGGTTTGCATTGGGAAGTATGACCCAAATGCTGAAGATCCAATAGAGAGAAATGTGCACTTTGAGAGTACAGTTTTGTTACCGAGATTGTCTCTGGGATACTGCCTCATGCTTGCAATAATAGCATTAGCTGCTTTGGGTATTGTGTGGTTTGTGACACGGAAAAAAACGGAGCTGCGTGTGTGGGTAGAACGCATTTGGTTGTATCCGGTTGCCTACATTATCGGCCACTGCATCGTTTCTGGTATTAACTGGACAACGTATTCGCTACCCCGTGATCTTTCACTTATCATATTTATCTCTATCCTTCTGTATAGTGGGTTGTTATTGGCGCATAACATTTGGCATTTGAAAAGAGAAATTATGCAAATCAATCATTGAACACTTTCCCTGCAAGGCTGATATGTTTTGCAGGGGAGTTTCACTAACATTGCTCTGTGACTGGGTGGTTCTTCAAAAAACTTTAGATTTCCTTTTCCGTACTGCCTCAGACAGCAAGTATTCTATCTGGCCATTGATTGACCGGAAATCATCTTCGGCCCATTTTGCCAGTTCATTCCAGAGGGAGGGGGAGAGGCGGAGAAGCACCTGCTTTTTTGCCTTTTCCTTCTCTTTTACCGTTTTCTCCCGCTTTTTAATATCCTGCTCTAGCTGCTCCAACTGTTTCAAACGCTCTTTTAGTTTGGCCTCTTTTCCGGCAATTTCTTTTTCTTCCATCTTGGCCTCGCTTTCTATTTGCATGTTCTGATGTTGGGGGCAAAATACTTATTGACCCCAACATCATGATGACTCCAGTAACATTTTAAATTGCCAGAGTTAATAAATTTGTGCACTTTTTAACAGGTGGTATGTTGTTTAGTATATGGAACCACTGTTTATAATGGGCTGTGCTTCTTGGTGGCCACATAGTACCACCAAAAGATTACTTACCATTGCCGCCTTTCTTTCATCATCCAGTGCAATTACTTGCTGTTCGTCCAGTTTCTCCAGTGCCATTTCAACCATACCTACAGCGCCTTCTACAATCTTCTTTCTGGCGGAGATAATAGCTTCTGCCTGCTGTCTTTGAAGCATAGCTGCCGCAATTTCCTCGGCATAGGACAGATGGGTGATACGCACTTCTTCAATTGCGATACCAGCTTCCTTTACTCTTTCTTCTAGAGCCTGCTTCATACTATCTGCAATTTCCTGGCTGCTGCCCCGCAGGGTCTTTTCGTGGCTGTTTTCCTCCTCTTCCTGCAGCAAATCATAAGGATAAAGCCTGGAAATATTTCGGATAACGGAATCGCACTGTATTGAGAGATATGTTTGATAGTTTTCCACATTTAAGATAGCTTTGGTGGGATTTACTACTTTCCACACTGCGATAGCGCCTATAATAATGGGATTGCCCAGTTGGTCATTTACTTTTTGCTGTTTGTTATTTAACGTTAGTGTTTTAAGAGAAATTTTCTTTTGCGTTGCGGTATTCTTTTCCTTTCCAGGTGCCATGCAGGAGGCAAATGGGTTTGTGTAGTAAAAGCCTTCCTTTTTAATCGTTCCATAGTATTCGCCAAATAGTGTCAATACAATGGCTTCATTTGGAGTGAGAATATGGAAGCCTCTTTGCAGAAATGTGAATAGAACTACAAGTATAATGCCAAGAATCATTAGAATTCCGCACAAAATGGTGTTATCAGAAGTAATATCCGTACTAAGATAATAGCAGCAGATAAAGCAGAGTATAGCTGATATGTACCCTGCAATAATAAGAAACAGCATCTTAAATCCACTATTTTTTGTAATGACTCTTTCTTCAATCTCTTTCTTTTTCGTTTCTTCCATAATAAATCCCTCCTTCGGTGTTTGTACGATATCATTTTGATATCATTATAATATTCCAACGTATTGATTTTGTCAATAGTAAATGCTCATTTTGGCTAAAAACCAGCCAACTATGCTGTCTGCCGCTGCAAAATCAGCAGCTTTTGTTTTGCTTATGCTGCTTAGAACAACCGATCTGCAAATTCTAGAAAATAGCTATCCTATTCTGTGCAAGTACGGTAAGTCTGGTTATTTTTTGAAATTAGCCGCGGGCAGTAACAAGTAAATGTTGCTGCGATGCAAAACGTGTGGCAGTTACTTGAAAGATAGGGGCAAAAAGTGTTATACTAGTAACAATTGTACCCAATGACAGGGTACGAAACATTTCGAAGAATTTCAGACTATAAAATACATTCGGGAGGCTCTATGAGAGAAAAGATCAATCAGGCGGCGAAAGGTATATTTAAATATAGTATTTCCCCATTGCATTTTGCAACACAGGAGATTCATATTGATGTGAATGCCGGAGAATTGGTGGAAGGAGTATTTGAGGTTTCTGGCAGGGCAGAGGAGCCAATACGCGGTGCGGTAAGCACAGACTGCCATTTTATGGAGTTTGCTGAGGATTTTTTTCAGGGGACAGTCAATCAGATTCGATATATTTTTCATGGGGAGACATTGCTTCCAGGAGATACCGTTAGGGGAAATATCCTCATTATTTCTGAGTGTGGTACAAAAAAATTGCCATTTTCCGTGTCGGTTGGCGTTCCTTCCTGTGAGGTACCAAGCGGTAAGATAAGAGACTTGTTTCATTTTACAAATCTTGCGAGGGAGAAGTCTGAGGAAGCAGCGGCATTGTTCCGCAATAAACACTTTGAAGAGGTATTTTTATACCGGGATAATGTTAATATTGCGCTATACCGCGGGTTGTCAAAAGGGAGCAGCAAGGGTATGGCGATGGAGGAGTTTTTGATCGCAATCCATAAAAAGCTTCCAATCCAGTTATCTGTCAATAAAAATAGTTTTCATTATACAGATTGTGAGCGCAGGTTTACGGATAAATTTCTTATTACTAAAAATAATTGGGGATTTGGTGAGTACCATATTAGATCAGACAGTGATTTTATTGTGCCGGAACACAAAATTATCTGGACAGATAATTTTGCGGGGAATACATATTCTATGCCTTTTCTGGTAGATACAGAAAAAATGCTGCCTGGTAGGAATTATGCAAGGATTACGGTTTCTACCGTCCGTCAAAAAATAGAAATCACTGTGATTGCGGATAAGACTGGCGCTGACCACGAGCTTGTGTGTGTCCGTAGAAATGAGCAGAGAAACCGTTACCAGCTTATGCACTTGTATCTTGAATTCTGTATGGGACATATTACGAGTGGGGAATACCTTCGCAATGTAGGGGACATTGTCTATACAATGGAAAAAGAAGAACTGCCGTTAGTGACACAATTATTCCGAATTCATCTTGGCATTATGGAGCATAGGGAGCAGATGGTAAAGAGCGGCCTGGCGTTTTTGGAGACACAGGCGGAAGCGCTAAAAGAAACAGACGCAGTGCTGTATTGTGCTTATGAATATCTGCGGGGGTTGTGGGCGGATGATGATGTTGTGATAGAAGAATGTGTCCGGTCTATCCAGGAATATCGGAACAAAGATCGCGAAAATTGGAAATTTCTTTGGTATTTGCTGTATCTATCCCCGGCTTACCAGTCGGAGCGCAGGAAATATGAGGATATCGTGAAACAATTAGAATTTGGCTGCCACAGCCCGATACTATTTCTGGAGGTGTGCAGCATTTTAAACGATGCGCCGGAGCTTTTGACAGAACTTACCAAGGGGCTTTGTGAGGCAATTCATTGGGGATGTAAGCATAAATTTATCGCGAAGGAAACGGCATTGCGTTATAGTTATCTTGCCGGCAAATTAAGGGATTATTCTAATGTAGTGCGCAAGGATTTGTGCAGTTTTTATGAACAGTATGGCGATGAAGAGATACTGACCTCTCTCTGCAAGATTTTGATGCTAGGGCAGCTTACAGGGAAAGATGCATTTCACTGGTATCATCTTGGCGTGGAACATAACTTGAAGTTGACTGATCTATATGAGTATTATATGTATTCTATGGATGAAAACCAAGAGATTGAATTAAAAGACAGCGCCCTTTTATATTTTATGTATGATAATCATTTAACATTAAATAAAAAGGCGATGTTATATGCTTATGTAATACGAAATAAATCAAGGCTTGGTGAGATTTATAAATCGTATCGTCCGGTGATGGAAGAATTTACGCTGCGTCAGCTTGCCTCTGGGCGGATTAGCAGTAACCTGGCGGTACTATATGAAGAATTTATCCGCGAAAAGTGCCTAAATGAGCAGTTGGAAAAGCAGCTCCCGTCAGTTATGTTCTGCCATGAAGTTTTATGTGAGAACCCGGATATTGTTGGTGTCTATGTGACACATCGGGAATTAAAGGGCGAGGAGTTTGTGCCGTTCCAGAATGGCAGGGCTGTTATTCGGATATTTACTGCAAATTATCAGATTTTTCTTGCGGATAAGATGGATAACCGTTATGCATCGTCAATCGACTATACCGTAAATAAACTGCTCCATCTGGATCATCTTGCAAAAAAGTGCATGGAGAAGAATGGCGATGATTACCGTCTTTTGCTGTACTTGTATGATAAAGCAGAGCGGATGAACCAGCATGGCAAAGATGTTATGGATATACGCCGGCGTGTTTTAGAGATTCCAGAGCTTAGCAGTTACCATTATAAAAAGGCATTTAGTTCGCTCATACGTTACTATTATGACAATTTTGAAGGGGAGCTTCTGGATGCTACGCTGGAGCGGCTTGACTGGGAGCTTGTTAATCCGGCAGACCGTACGCAGTTTGTAGAATATTGTGCTGTGCGGCGCTTTTTTGATAAAGCAATGGAGGGAATCAAGGATTTTGGATACGATATTATAGATGGCAAAAGACTTTTAAAAATATCCTCCGATACATTTGGCAGGCAGATTGATGAGGAAGATGCCTGGCTTGTAAAGCTGGCGTGGCATATATTCTGCACAGGTAATTTTGATGAAAAAATGATGCGTTATCTTTGCCGTTATTATTCCGGCAGCCTGCATGAGATGGTGCAGATATGGAAATATGCCAAAGGGTTTTCGATTGATATGGCAGATTTTTCAGAGCGTATTTTGGCACAGGTTGTTTTTTCGGAGGAAATGGCGCCAGAGGCATATGAAGTCTTTTTTGATTATTATGAGACAGGTAAGGATAAACGGCTTATCTGGGCCTTTATGAAGTTTATTTCGTATAAATATCTGGTGCATGGCTGGATGATACCAAGCAAGGTGTTTTCTTATTTTTACAGGGAAGTGCAGGTGCAGGACAATGTATTTTGCCTGATAGCAGCTTTGAAATTTCTAAGCCAGAAAAAAGAGCTGGCAAAAGAGGAGACAAGGTTTGCGGACTATAATATAAATAAATTATATGAGAAGAAAATGGTTTTTCCTTTTTTCCGGGATTTTTATGGAAAACTGTCACTGCCAATTCATATTCTGGATGAATACTATGTAGAATATACGGCAGATCCAGAATATGAGGTGAGGATACATTATCTAATCTCTTCCGGGTATGAAAAAGGAGAGTATATCACAGAGACAATGCGCGATATCTTTATGGGAATACGTGTCAAGGAGTTTGTCCTTTTTCAGGATGAAATATTGCAGTATTATATCTCGGAGATGCGCCCGGAGGGTGAAGTGATTACCAAAAGCGTCAGTGTCAGGTTTGATGAGACGATGGACAGTGAGCGGACCAGCAGCCGTTACCACCTTCTCAATCTAATGATGATTGCACAAGAAATGAATGATGAGAGTACATTGATTGACCTGATGAAAGAATATGTGGAGACAAATGAGAGTGTCAAAATGCTCTTTGGCCCGCTGGAAAACGAGGATGTTTAGGGGACTTGAAGATACAGGAGGCTAGCTGTGGAAGAAGATAGAAAGCTGTTGGTGGGAATTGATCTGGGGAGAGAAATCACGCAGATGCATTGTTTTGATTTTACGTCCTATGAACCAGTGCCGATTGGAAGAAAGGTGCATGGAGAGCGTGTGTATGAGATTCCAACTGCCCTTGCAGTCAATCCAGAGCGAGGGGAGTGGTACTGGATTGATGAGGAATATGCAAAACGTGACGGCGTAATCTGCTTGAATTATCTTCTGGCGGATGTGATGCGGGAAGATATGATTACAGTGGGAAGGTATTCGGTTGAGAGTTACCAGGTGCTAAAACGTTTTATTGTAAAAGTGCTTAGTTTATTAAAAGAATATTATCCGGCTGAGATGATACGGAAATTAGTTATTGCTGTGTCAAAAAAAGAGGACAGGCTGACAGAGTATCTAACGAAAATTTGTCAGGAGATTGGAATCCCCAAAAACGGGATGGTTGTGCAGAATTACCGCCAGAGTTATATGTATTATGCAGTTAGCCAGCCGAAAGAGCTTTGGAACAATAATGTCGGTTTGTTTGAATTAAATGGCAATACACTGCTCTATACCCAGATTAATATTGACCGCAAGACGATACCCTGCATTATCGGCGCAGTAAGCAGGGATATTTCGGATGGCATTCACTGGGAAGAGTTGGAGCGGGATGGGGACGCCCATATTTCGTATGCTTTTATTAATGCAGCAAATACAGCGCTCCATAAGCAATTAGTAACTACAGTGTATGTTACTGGAAAAGGGTTTGAAAAATCATGGGCAAATCATGCGCTGCAGGAATTGTGTGTTGGCAGAAGGGTGTTCCGGGGGCAGAATCTTTTTACAAAGGGAGCCTGCTATGCGGCAAGGGAATTGTCCGGTGAAGGAAAACTGGACCACTGCCTTCTTTTGGATGAAGAGATGATTGCATGTAATGTGTCAATCCGGCTTTATGGGGATGCTTCCATGCAGGAGGTTATGCTGGCAAAGGCGGGAAGCCTTTGGAGTGAGATTGACAGCAGCGTTGATGTGATTCCGGATGATGAGGATGAGATGCAGATTACTATACAGGATGTGCTAAAGCACGAGACGAAGGCGCATATGCTGTCTCTTAGCGGCTTTGCGGGACGGAAAAATAAGATGACGCGGTTTACAATCCGCATCCGCTTTGCAGACAGCCATACTTGCATTGTGACATTAAAGGATAATGGGTTTGGTGAGCTTTGTCCGTCCAGCAACAGAGTGTGGGAACGGTATATTACTGTTTGACCACAGGCATAACTATTATGTGATAAGCATTCTAATTTAGAAAGGCAGGATATCATCATGGGAAAATTAATTCTGTGCAGCAGCCCGATTGCAAAAAAGCCTTATCATTTCCGGCTGACCAAGACAAATGTCTATAGCATTGAGGAAGTGTGCTATTATATCCGCCATAATATTTATATGATGCAGGAGGAGGTCTTTGACAGAGAATTTGCTATGTGGATACGCTCAGAACTTCATATGGATAAAACGGCGGATAAGTTAGAGCATCTGATTCAGGACCATCATAATATTAAAGATATTGTTGTGACAATTTGCTGCAGCTGTGATTACTATGAGGAGGAAGAGATTCATGAGTTAATCAAGATTATGGACGAGACAGCGCAGTTGCCCAAATATGCCAGAAGGAAGCTTAAGGGGGATAATTATCTCCAGTGCAGGTCCTATGAAAAGGCGCTAGAAGAGTATGAGAAGATTTTTGAGAGCGATGAGATACTTCAGGCAGATATTACAGTTTATGGTGATCTTTTTCACAATATGGGGGTTGCCTACGTAAATATGGGAGAATTCCACAAAGCGTCGGAGCTTTTCTTAAAGGCATATGAGAAAAATGGCAGGGATGGTTCTCTGGCACAGTGTTTGTTTGCATTAAGGCTCTGTAAGGATGTAGAGACATTTAAAAAATTGATTAAGGATTTGGAGGTCTCGGAAGAAAAACAGGAAAAATGGGAAAAGGAGTACCAGAGGGCAGTGGAAAACAGTGCGCTTAGTAAGGTTTCCAAGCAGATTAGCAAGCTTCGTGACCTTTCTAGGAGCGGTTCGGTAGAAGAGTATTATGACAAGGTGCATAGTTATATTGTAGAGTGGAAAAATGAGTATCGCAAACAAATTAGCGTGTAGATGATAACATTGCTTTTGTTCGTTTAATCTTGAAGGATTAATAGATAAGGTAATAATCTGGATATACGTGGCAAAGCAAGGGAAATAGGCAGCCTTGCGGGAATGAGGAGAAGTATGGCATTTTGGAATAGAAGAAAGAAGCAGCAGCAAGAAGAAAACGAAAGGCTGGAGAGGGAGGCCAGAAGGCGTCTTGATGAGCTTCGGGAACAGAAGAAGGCCGCAAAGAATAAATCTTTACAAGGTTCCAGTGATTTATTTGAGGCGGAGGAAAGAAACCTGGACAGTGAGGAGTATCAGCCGGAGGTTGTAAAACCGGCGCATAAAGAGGACCAGAAGCGCTATGTAAAGGAGTGCTGTCAGGCAATTCAGGAAGTAGACCGCCAGATTGCAAGCATCCGGGGAGAATATCAGCAAGTAACGGATTCTCTGATGGATATTCAGAAAATTGACCGGATGGAAGGGGAAGAGCGCAAAGGGCTGTTAAATGCTGCCAGAAATATTGTGAAATTGACAAAGGAGCGGAATCAGTATAAAAACCGCAATCTGACGATTTCGGATGCTGTAATACGCCGTTTTGAGCCGTACGAAAATGAGCTGGTTGATGAGATAAAGAAGATGTATGATGCGGAGGCTTACCAGAGCGCCCTAGATGGAGACCTAGATAAACTGCACGGGGAAAAGAAGAAGCTGCGCGTAGAAAAGCAGGAGATAATAGAAAGACAGAATTCGTTAAAAGGGATGGCAAAGATATTAATTGTCCTGATTCTTTCGCTGTTTGTACTATTTTTGGCAATTTATTACGCACTTGATGTGGATATGACGCTTCCTTATCTTGGGACAATCCTTCTGGCAGCCATTTCATCGACTGTTATTTTCCTGGAATCAAACCGGAACCGCCGTGATATGGCTCTTTCCGAGCGTAAAATGGACAAGGCAATCAGCCTTTTAAATAGAGTAAAGATTAAATGTGTCAATAACTTAAATCTTTTGGATTACAACAAGCAGAAATTCGGCGTAGAGGATGCTGCTGAATTTGAGCGTTACTGGAATGAATATATCAGGGCCAAAGAATATGAAAGAAGGTTCCGCGAAAATACCGAACAGTTAAATTTTTATTGTGATGAATTAATTGATTTCTTAAAGGCTCAGGAGGTACTGGACTGTGATATCTGGATTGGGCAGGTATTGGCGATTGCAGATAAGCGGGAGATGGTAGAAATCCGCCATAAACTAAATGCGCAGCGCCAGATTTTAAGAGACCGGATTGAGTACAATGAGAATGTAAAGAAAGATTATGTGGCGGGTATAGATGCAATATTAAAGGAAAATCCAGAAAATAAGGAAGAAATTCTAAAAATTGTGGAAAGCTATCAGATTGTAAGGGAAGAATAGTAACGCTGTAGTCGCTGCGTGTTAGAAAGTCAAAGAAATTTATACTTGACACACTACAATAACTGTGGTATGGTTACTATTGTTGCGCGAGCAGCCAGAGCAAAGCAGAGTTATCCACTCTCACCTTAGCACAGATAAGTGACTTGGGTTTTTATTGATGAATATATTTATATAAATGTAATTTCGATAAACGTGGATTATTCTGTAGTCCGCGTTTTCTTTTATGTTGGTGGATGTATTCTTACCATGAATCGTGACAATCTATTTTTTCTGGCAGGCTTCTGCAATGGCGGAACTAAGGAAATGAAAAAATGATAAGAAATTTGGAGGTGTACTACCATTAGCGAGTTAATGATTAATGAAAGAATTAGAGACAAAGAGGTTCGTGTGATTGGCCAGGATGGAGAGCAGTTAGGCATTATGTCGTCCAGGGATGCCATGAAACTTGCGAGGGAAGCAGATCTTGACTTGGTTAAAATTGCTCCAACTGCAAAGCCGCCGGTCTGTAAGATTATTGATTACGGCAAGTACCGTTATGAACTTGCGCGTAAAGAGAAAGAGGCAAAGAAAAAGCAGAGAACGATGGAAGTTAAGGAAGTACGTCTTTCTCCAAATATTGACAAGAATGATTTGAACACAAAGGCAAATCAGGCAAGAAAGTTCCTGACAAAAGGGGACAAAGTAAAAGTTACACTCCGTTTCCGCGGACGTGAGATGGCTCATGTAAATTACAGCAAGCAGATATTAGACAGTTTCTGTGAGATGCTTGAGGATGTTGCAGTAGTCGATAAGAAGCCAAAGATGGAAGGCAGGAGCATGGTTATGTTCTTATCAGAAAAGCGTTAGTAAAGTTTTGCCTGTACAGACAGGTGAGTCTTTCAGAGGGATGTTTATTCCTGATAAATTAGCAAAACATTAAGGAGGAAAATATTATGCCAAAAATGAAGACAAAACGTGCGGCAGCAAAGCGTTATAAGGTTACAGGATCAGGTAAGATTATGAGAATGAAGGCAAATAAGAGCCACATTTTAAATAAGAAATCTACCAAAAGGAAAAGAAATCTGAGAAAGCAGAGAGAAATGGATGCAACAAATGTAAAGGTTGCAAGAAAGCTGATACCATATAAATAATAAAGGAGGAAAGTAAAGATGGCACGTGTTAAAGGCGGTTTAAATGCAAGAAAGAAACATAATAGAGTATTAAAGCTTGCGAAAGGTTACAGAGGAGCAAGATCTAAGCAGTATAGAATAGCAAAACAGTCTGTGATGAGGGCTCTTGCTTCTTCCTTTGTTGGAAGAAAGGAAAGAAAGAGACAGTTTAGAAGGTTATGGATTGCGCGTATCAATGCAGCAGCACGTCTCAACGGACTTTCTTACAGCAAATTTATGCATGGGTTAAAGTTAGCTGAGATTGACATTAACAGAAAGATGCTTTCTGAGATGGCAATTAGTGATCCAGAAGGATTTGCAGCATTAGTAGAGACAGCAAAATCTAAGATTGCATAGTTCTATGACGAAGAGGAGTACATGTACAAAGCTTGAAGAGAGAGCGGTTCATGGGCTGTAAGGCCGCTTAAGTAGTTTGGCATGGAAGGTAGCTTCTGAGAAATATCGGTTCATCCCGTTATCAATGGAGAGAGACAGCTTTTTAGAGCACAAGCCGAAGTCTGTGCCCCTTTTAAACTTATAGGAAAGTTCTCGTTAAGTGGTGGAGGATCAACAAGAAATGCAAAGAACTAAAGTTTCTTTAGCATTTTTGCTAGGGCACAAGCGAAGTCTGTGCCCTTTTTTATAAAGGCTGTTGGAATCAAAGGTGGTACCGCGTTGACTCGCCCTTTGCCGTTAGGCAGAGGGCTTTTTGTTTTTTATAAATAATAAAATCATTCTGTTGCTTTATGTGGAATTATGGCAAAGCTATTTTAAGAGAGTGATAGGTAACTATAGAAACCAATAACAAGGCAGACGCAGAAAGGACGAGGATCATGGCAAAAGAGTTAGAGAAAAATTATAATCCTGCGGACATTGAGAAAAGAACTTATGATAAGTGGCAGGAGCGGAAATATTTTCATGCGGAAGTAAACCAGGATAGGAAGCCGTTTACTATTGTGATGCCGCCGCCAAATATTACAGGGCAGCTTCATATGGGGCACGCTCTGGATAATACACTGCAGGATATACTAATCCGTTTTAAGCGGATGCAGGGGTATGAGGCACTTTGGGTGCCGGGGACAGACCATGCATCAATTGCCACAGAAGCAAAGGTAGTAGAGAAATTAAAAGAGCAGGGAATTTCTAAGGAAGAGATTGGAAGAGAAAAGTTTTTGGAGCATGTTTGGGACTGGAAGAAGCAGTATGGCGGACGTATCGTGGAGCAGTTAAAGAAAATCGGTTCCTCCTGCGATTGGGACAGGGAACGGTTTACGATGGATGAGGGCTGCAATCGGGCGGTAAAGGAAGTTTTTGTAAAATTATATAACAAGGACTTAATCTATCGAGGAGAGCGCATTATTAACTGGTGCCCACATTGTCTGACTTCGATTTCAGACGCTGAGGTGGAGTACGAAGATCAGGCTGGTTCTTTTTGGCATCTGCGTTATAAGACGACGGATGGCACAGGGCATATTGACTTAGCAACTACGCGTCCAGAGACTCTTTTGGGAGATACTGCTGTGGCTGTCAATCCAAAAGATGACCGCTATAAAGATATGATAGGGAAGACATTAGATTTGCCGCTTGTACACCGCCAGATTCCGATTGTTGCAGATGACTATGTTGATATGGAATTTGGGACTGGTGTGGTAAAGATTACCCCAGCCCATGACCCAAATGATTTTGAGGTAGGGCTGCGCCATAATCTGGAGATTATTAATGTCCTGACAGAAGATGCAAAGATTGTGGAGGATTATCCGAAATACGCGGGGATGGATCGCTATGAGGCGCGGAAAGCAGTAGTAGCGGACTTGGAGGCAGAAGGGGCATTGCTAAAAGTAGAGCCTCACAGCCATAATGTAGGGACTTGTTACCGCTGTGGTACAACGGTAGAGCCGCGTGTGTCAAAACAGTGGTTTGTTAAGATGGAAGATTTGGCAAAGCCGGCAATAGAGGCTGTGAAAAAAGGGGATACCAAGTTTGTGCCGCCTCATTTTGACAAGACATACTATCACTGGCTGGAGGGAATCCGCGACTGGTGTATTTCCAGACAGCTTTGGTGGGGGCATCAGATTCCGGCATTTTATTGTGATGGCTGCGGGGAGATGGTAGTAACAAAAGAGGAAAGTGTCGTTTGCCCAAAATGCGGCAAAAAGATGCGCCAGGACCCAGATACGCTCGATACATGGTTTTCCTCTGCCCTCTGGCCGTTCTCAACGCTTGGCTGGCCGGAGAAGACGGAAGAATTAGATTATTTTTATCCAACTAGTACATTGGTGACAGGTTATGACATTATTTTCTTCTGGGTAATCCGAATGATGTTTTCAGGATTGGAGCATATGGGGAAGGTTCCATTTGATACGGTTTTGATTCATGGTCTGGTACGTGATTCGCAGGGCCGAAAAATGAGTAAATCACTTGGAAATGGTATTGACCCGCTGGAAGTTATTGAAAAATATGGTGCGGATGCACTTCGCTTTACCCTGGTGACAGGAAATGCGCCGGGGAACGATATGCGTTTTTACTGGGAGCGTGTTGAGGCAAGCCGCAACTTTGCCAATAAGGTCTGGAATGCGTCACGTTTTATTATGATGCATTTAGGGGATGCTGTGATCTCAAAACCGGCTGAGCAGGAATTAGAAGTAATTGACCGTTGGATATTGTCAGCAGTCAATACACTGGCAAAAGAAGTTACAGAAAATATGGAAAAATATGAGCTGGGAATTGCGGTTCAGAAGATTAATGATTTTATTTGGACAGAATTTTGTGACTGGTATATTGAACTTGTCAAGCCAAGACTCTTCCAGAAGGAGGAGAATAAGGTATCTGCAAATGCTGCATTCTGGACGTTGAAAACAGTATTGATTGATTCGTTAAAATTGCTTCATCCATATATGCCGTTTATTACGGAGGAAATTTTCTGCACATTGCAGTCCGAAGAAGAGTCTATTATGATCTCAAGCTGGCCGGAATATAAGGCAGAGTGGAGCGATACTAGGGCAGAGCAGAAGGCAGAACTGATGAAGAATCTAATCCGTGGAATCCGTAATCTGCGCACAGAGATGAATGTAGCGCCTTCCCGCAAGGCAAAGGTATACCTTGTAGCAGATGATGGGGAAACTTGTGATACGCTGAAACAATTGGAGGATTCTTACCGCCATATGATATTTGCATCTGAGGTAGTGGTACAGACAGATAAGACGGGGATTGAAGACAATGCGGTATCTGTTGTGATTGATAAGGCAACTATTTATATGCCGCTTGTCGATCTGATTGACTTTGAGAAAGAGCGGGAACGCTTGACAAAAGAAAAGAAACGCCTTGAGGGTGAGTTAAAGCGTGTCAACGGGATGTTAGGCAATGAGAAATTTATCAGTAAGGCACCTGAAGCGAAAATTGCAGAAGAGAAGGAAAAGCTTGCGAAATACAGCAGTATGATGGCAAAAGTGGAGGAAGAGCTGGCAGCTTTGGAAAGATAGGGTGTCTGCTCTATAGGAAATCCATCTAAGGTAATCTATTAAAAATACCCCCGGCATGTTACATGGAAATGCCGGGGGTAAAATATTTTTATCAATTACATAATAGATTCCAAAAGAACCTGATTTTCAGGCAGGTAAATTTCAGGAATAATGTGGTTTTCAGAACCGAAATTATGTTTTGCAAAGGTACTGCAAACAAAATCATATGTAGCTTGAGTGTATTTCAGTGACAGGCAGTGTGCAATCTGGCTGAAATAGGACGGCGGAATAGAAAGGCCCCAGTCAGCAGTGCTGCCTTCATCAAATGTATTTGGTGTAAGATTATGAATCTCTTCCGTTACAGTATTGTAAATAGATAATTCGGCAAAATGTGTGTCATCATTGATACTGCAACGCAGTTCACACAATTCGCTGATGTCATTCCTGAATGGAAGATTTTTCAAAACAATTGCTTGAGAATCCTGGAAAGACAGAAAAGAACTTAATGACAAACGATCCTTATCTGTTTGAAACAGACGAATCAATTTATCAATGCTGTTCTGGCTCATTACATCACTGTTAACTGTATTTTTTGATTCGGTAAGAAACTTTACTAACGTGTCGATTTCCCGCTGGTTCAAAAGTGAAAAGCTTTTATTTTTACTCATCATATACCTCCTTGCTATCCGAGACAGTTGTGTCCGGAATATTTTTATTTTTGCCGCGAGCTGACAGAAATTTGTCATTACCTTATATTAGTATAACGAATTTTTGCCATTCTTTCAAGAGCGAGTGTGATTATCTTTGATGATTTTTTTATCAATTGTCGCTATTCACGGTCGATTTTTATTCTCGCGTAAGCAACGGGCCAAACGCAATGCTTGCAGGGAACGGAAAGTTCCTTTGCACTTGGGGCGGATGTTGCCAAGGAACCGAATGGTTCCTTTAGAGAAGCTAAGTCATGCCCCGTTGCTCTGCAGCGGGGTATTTGACTGTATGTGTCTACTGTGAAAATTCATTTAATAGATAGATTTGAAAATTGGAGCCATGATTTTTTTGAGAACGCACCTCAATATAACCATTTTGCAGTTCAATAATCTTTCGGGCAAGATATAATCCAATTCCGATTCCCTCTTGATCATGCACTTCTGGTTCTCTGTAAAACCGTTGAAATATTTCAGCCTGCCGCTCTATGGCAATTCCTTTCCCAGAATCCTGAATACTGATTCTGGTGTATATTTCAAGGACAGTCACGGTGATTTTTATATTCCCTCCTGCATTGGTATATTTTACGGCATTATCAAGAATGTTAAAAATAGCCTCTGCTGTCCATTTTTTATCATGGTTGATTAAAATGTCTTCCCCGCACTGTACAAATAGCTGAATCTGTTTTTTTTCTGCTTTCGGAACAATTGCTGCTACTGCTTTTCCAAGTGTTTCGGATAAGTTTGCCTGCCCCTGTTGGATTTTGATGATTCCGGTTTCCATCCGTGACATTTTTACCATGCTTTGAAAAAGAAAGTTTAGCCGGTCAGTCTGGGATTCTAAGTTTTCAATAAATATAGTTCCTTTTTCCGATATTGGTTCCTCTTTTAAAAGTTCAAGATAAAGCTTCATATTGGCAATTGGTGTTTTTGTCTGATGGGAAATATCGGAAATAATTTCTTGGATCGATTTCTTTTCTTTTAGTGTTTCTTCCTTTTTTCGTTGAAAGATACGGTTAATACGGTTTATTTTTTCACTAATTTTGCTTTGAAGGGTATCCTCATCTACCTGTGTGATTTCCTTATCTGAAATAATATCATCCAGCCATTGTTCCAGCTGTTCAGTATAATCATAGACTTCCCTTTTGAAATACCATAGTTTCCAAAGCAGAAAAATAACTGCTATGCCCGTACAAGCTGTCCATATAATTATCCAAGCCATTGATATCCCATCCCATATACATTTGATATATATTTGTGTTCTTCGTTTTCTATTTTTCCACGCAGACGATTTACATTGACCGCAAGTGTATGTTTATCAACAAATTGCCCATTTTGGTCCCATAAGCGGTCAAGCAAGACGGAATAGGTTAATAGCTGCCCTTTGTGATCAATTAATTGCCGGAGCAAACGAAATTCTGTAGGCGTTAGCAAGCATTCTGTTCCAGAAACTTCTACCTTGGCTCTGTCAAAATCGACCATCAAATAGCCATCCTGAAAAATAGCAGGTTTTTCGCTGTGTTCTCTTCGGAACATAACATCCATTTTTTTGAGTAGAACCTTGATGGAAAAGGGTTTTGTGATATAGTCGTCCGCCCCGGCGTCATATCCTTCCAGTGCATCTTCTTCTAAATCTCTTGCTGTGAGAAATAGTATAGGTATCTGTTGTTTTTCTTTTACCTTTCTGCAAAAGGAAAAGCCTTCTCCATCCGGCAAATTTACATCTAGTAAAATCATATCCGTATTATTTTGGGAATAGAAGGTATCTGCTTCACTAAGAGAATGGGCAGCAATTGTTTCATATCCCTGCTTTACTAATGCATGGCAAATTCCAAGGTTTAAATTCCAGTCATCCTCTACAACCAATATTTTTTTCATAAGCCGCCTCCATCTATTTTTAAAGGACAATATGTGCTGGTGTCAAAAGGTAATCTTTCCCGAACGAATGTCCCACTTTGCAATCTGTTTTTGATCTTGCTTCATATTATAGAGAAATAAAAAGAAAGTCAACAAGTGCAGGAGGAGATTTTTCAAAATGTGTGCATTCAGTGCTTTTGGCAGTGTTGTTAGTAGCTGGAGCGAACGGTACATATTTTTGGGTGGGTAGGGGAAAATATGTTGAAATGAATTGAGTAGAGTGGAGGCAGATTGTGAAAAAGAAAATTGAAGTAAAAACACCAGAGGATATCAAAAAGGTAGAATTAAAAGACCAGGCTAAGTGGGAAATTGCATTGGAGCTTGGACTATTTGATAAGGTAGTAGAAAGCGGCTGGAAATCCCTGACAGCAAGAGAAAGCGGCAGGATAGGGGGAATACTGTCTTCCAGAAAAGGGAAAAAGGGACAATAAAGTGTCTGGAAATATTCAAGTTGGATTTCGCCTATTCTATTTGGGCAGGTTTGCATATCATGTTTGATGCAAAACGGAATAAGAAATACCCCGGTTTACCGGGGCATTTCTTATAGATATAGGAGGTACAAGCAGGGGGCTAAATCGCCTTATCCCCTGGCTCTCTCATTAATTATGGTTCTAACCGCATAATATTTAATATCACATACTGATAATTCGTTCAATCTCTTCAAGTTCTTCATTTGTAAAATCAAGATGATCTACGATCTTTACATTATCTTGAATCTGTTCCTTACAGCTGGCACCAATTAACACCGTTGTTACTTTATCTTTTCTAAGTACCCAGCTCAATGCCATTTGTGCCAGGCTCTGCCCGCGTTTCTTTGCAAGCTCATTTAGTTTTCTGATAATGTCTAGCTTTTCATTGGTAATGCTGGATGATTTTAAAAAGTGGTTTCTTGCTGCACGGCTATTTTCTGGAATTCCGCTCAGATATTTGTCGGTTAGCATTCCCTGTGCCAATGGGCTAAAGCATATCACACCACAACCAGTCTCTTCAGCTGCATCCAGCAGCCCGTCTTCTTCTACCCATCGGTCAAACATATTATAATTGGGCTGGGTAATCAAAAGCGGTGTACCATTATCCTGTAAAATTTTGGCAGCTTTTTTTAGATCTCCTGCGTGATAATTTGAAATCCCTACATACAATGCCTTTCCCTGCCTGACGATATCAGACAAGGCTCCCATAGTTTCCTCCAATGGCGTGTCAGGGTCCGGCCTATGGTGATAAAAAATATCTACATAGTCCAGTTTCATACGTTTTAAACTCTGGTCTAAGCTTGCCATCAAATATTTTCTTGAACCAAAATTTCCATATGGTCCCGGCCACATATCGAATCCTGCTTTAGTAGATAATATCATCTCATCACGGTATGGACGTAAATCACTATCCATAATGCGTCCAAAATTTTCTTCCGCACTACCATAGATTGGTCCATAATTATTTGCCAAGTCGAAATGTGTAATTCCCTGGTCAAACGCAGTAAACAGCATTTCTTTCATAGTTTCAAAACAGTCAACGGAACCAAAGTTGTGCCATAATCCCAGAGCCACTCTCGGTAATAAAATTCCACTCCTGCCACAGCGCAAATATTTCATATGCTCATATCGGTTTTCCTTCGCAATATACATAACAATTCTCCATTTCTTTTTGCCATAATTATAACGTAATTGTACAACAACTACAATGAAAATATACTTAACTATAAGGTGTAATGTTGTAAAATATGTCTGCACTTTCTTTTGGAATACATTGTCATTTTCTGAAACAAAAAACATGATACAGACAAAAGAATGCAGGCATATATGATAAAAAGTGATGGATAACTGAAAATATCAATAGGATTGACTGCAAATAAAAAAGTAAATGCTGCTGCCCTGATTATCTTCTAAAGAATGCTTGCGAAATGCCCCAAAATCTTGTAAAGTATGAAATAAGAATATTGCAGAATCTAAAATGTGTTTTGTTGTTTGTCAGGCGATAAAACATATTATCTGTAGGGCTGATGGAGGGCTGAAATGAAAGAAATTAATCTGTATAATACCTTGACAAAAAAAATAGAGCCATTTGTGGCAAACGAAGTGGGCAAAGTAAAAATGTATACTTGCGGACCAACCGTATATCATTTTGCGCATATTGGGAATCTTAGAAGCTATATTATGGAGGATGTGCTAGAAAAGTCATTTCGCTATGCCGGTTATGATGTAAAACGTGTAATGAATATAACAGATGTGGGGCATCTATCAAGCGATGCAGACAGCGGTGAAGATAAGATGTTAATGGGGGCAAAACGGGAACATAAATCTGTAATGGAGATTGCAGCATTTTACCGGGATGCATTTTTTGAGGATTGCAGGAAGCTTAATATTAAGACGCCGGATGTAGTGGAGCCTGCGACAAATTGTATTCCAGAGTTTATTAAGATGATCGAAAAATTGATCGAAACGGGATATGCGTACACAGCGGGAGGAAATGTCTATTTTGATACTGAAAAATTAGAAAGGTACTATGTCCTTTCAAATCAAAATGAAGAGGAGCTAATGGTTGGAGCCAGGGATGATGTGGAAGAAGATATCAATAAAAAGAATAAGACAGATTTTGTGCTATGGTTTACGAAGTCTAAATTTGATGACCAGGAGCTAAAATGGGAGAGTCCATGGGGCACCGGATATCCTGGCTGGCATATTGAGTGTTCTGCAATTAGCATAAAACATTTGGGAGAACAGCTTGACATACATTGTGGCGGCATTGATAATGTATTTCCACACCACACAAATGAAATTGCCCAGAGTGAGGCATATTTGGGGCATAAGTGGTGTAATTACTGGTTCCATGTTCTTCATTTGAACGACAATACTGGAAAGATGAGTAAATCAAAAGGAGATTTTCTGACAGTATCCCTTTTGGAAAGAAAAGGGTATCATCCTTTGGTATACCGTTTGTTCTGTCTTCAGTCACATTACCGCAAGCCTCTGGTATTTAGTTATGATGTGCTTGATAATGTCAAAGCAACTTACGAAAAATTAGTTAAAAAGATTGCTTCCCTGGGAGAGTCTGGAGAGCTAGAGAATGAACGGATGGCAGAGTATAGGGAGGCATTTGCCGGGGCGCTTGGAAATGATATTAATACATCTCAGGCGCTAACTGTAGTTTATGATGTATTAAAAGCTGATTTAAATGATGCGAGTAAGAGGGCATTGTTGAATGAGTTTGATGCTGTGCTGTCCTTAGATCTGACAAAGGAAACAGAGTCGGAAGAAGTGGATGTTCGCCTGGCAGCATATGTAGAAGAAATGATAGAGAAAAGGAAAATTGCCCGCAAGGAAAAAGATTTTGCAAGGGCAGATGCCATTCGTGATGAGCTGTTGCAGAAAGGCATAGAGATTAAGGATACCCGTGAGGGGACAACATGGAGTTTATTGTCATGAATCATGCGAAGACATATCATACAAAACAGCAGGAGGTCATTCTGAAATGTATGGAACATATGGATCAGGGGTATATTACAGCGGCCCAGATTGCAGAAAACCTCAAAAGGGAAGGTGAGGCAGTAGGGTTAACAACGATCTATCGGCATCTAGAGCGTTTTCAGAAAGAGGGCATTGTGCAGAAGATAGTATTAGACGGCAATAGCGGCGCCTGCTATCAGTATATTGGCAAAAAGGATGACGAGGAGAATCAGTTTTTATTGAAGTGTGAAGACTGTGGCGATATCATGAATATGGATTGTGGCCATATGAAGGAATTATATTCCCATGTTCTGGAGGAACATCATTTTAATGTTAATCCTCACAGAACGATGTTTTATGGTGTTTGTGAAAAGTGTTTGGTAAAGGAGCTGGGGAACCCCAAAAGTGATGATGGTGGAAAACAATAGTTTTTTACGGTTATTAAATGTTGTATGAGCAGGGTCCGCGTTTCCTTGAGGAGAGGAGGAGTGGATGAGAAAACCGAAGCATAGCAGGCGGGCATTCCAAAATATCATGGGAAATATTTTGGAATGGCTGTCACTGCATTATAAAAAGATAGCTGCAGCATTTTTTTTGGCTGCAGTTGCTGTGTTTGCTTTTTTTCTGGGAATGCAGGTGGGGATTAAAAGAGGAAAAAGTACAGAGACTTTTTCAAATAAAAAGGTAGTACATCGTCCTGATGCTTTAAAGCCTGATGTGACGGAAAAGCCTGTGCAGACAGCAAGGCCGGAGAAAGATATTTACACATTTTTGCAGGGGCCAAAGTCCTGGGGAAAACGGTTGAAGTGGTCAGGAGAATGGGGTGAGAATTTTTATGACGGTGGTTCTTTTGGGGGATTTGGATGTGGCCTGTGTTGCATTGCAAATGTTTATTCCTCACTGACAAAGTATCAATGCACGCCGATTGATGCTTACCGCTACGCAAAGAGAAAAACAGATTATGCAGGAGGCGGGGCGATTGAATGGGGATATATGCGCCAATCTCTGACCTCGCTTGGTTTTGACTGTGCTGTTGCCAAAAAGCCGGATTCTTATGGAGAATTCCAGAAGCAAATCGAAGAAGTACAGAGCGCTATTGTATTAGTGAGCAGTGCAGATTCTGAGTGTTATTGGAAAGATACGCCAGGTCATTATGTAACCATTTTTTTATATGATAAGGAGCATGATAATGTGTTTTTGGCGGACTCAGGTGACCCAGAGCACAATGGGCAGCGGGTTGCGCTTCGGAAAATATATAAGTCCCTAAAGACAGCAAGTACATGGCAGTATCTGCTGGTTCGGGGATATGATCAAAAGATGGATCAGTGGAAACACAAAAAGGCAGAGGGAAACTGGGTAAAGGAATAGATTTAGATTTTGCAGGGCAGAACAAAAGTTTTGCCCTTTTATCGTATCAGAAATGAGAGGATACAGAGTATGAAAAAGAGGAAAGAAAAAGTGGATTTATTGTCATATATCAGGAATGGGCAGGAGCTTACATTGAAGCAAAAGCTTCGTCTGGTGGCAACATTAAGCACGCCGGCAGTTTTGGCCCAGATTACATCTATTATGATGCAGTATATTGATGCGTCTATGGTAGGCAGGATGGGGGCTGGTGCATCGGCATCAATTGGTTTGGTTTCAACAACAGTATGGCTCTTTGGGGGGATCTGTTCTTCGGGGGCAGCAGGTTTTTCTATTCAGGCAGCCCAGTATATCGGGGCTAAGAAGTATGAAAAAGCCAGAGAAGTGCTGCGGCAGGCTGTTACAGCGCTTCTCATATTTACATTTGTGCTTGCCGCAATCGGAGGGCTGGTTAGTTTTTTTCTTCCAGAATGGCTAGGAGGTGCGGAGGAAATCCGTAGGGAGGCATCGGTGTATTTTTTAGTCTATGCATGTTCGCTTCCTGTTATGGGGATGAACCGTCTGGCAGGCAGTATGCTTCAATGCAGTGGAAATATGAAGATACCAAGTATGTTAAATTCAATGATGTGCATACTGGATGTGGTATTTAATGCATGTTTTATTTTTCAGGGGAGTTCGTTTTCAGTGTTCGGTCTCATGATTACAATTCCTGGTGCGGGGCTTGGTGTGCTTGGTGCGGCACTTGGTACTGCATTGGCGCAGTTTGTTACAGCGTGCTTGATGCTGTATTTTTTGTGCTGCCGTTCACCGCTTTTGCGTCTGCAACGGGGAGAGAAGTATCACGTTCAGCTGGAATATATAAAACGGGCAGTGCGCATTTCTCTGCCGATTGCCTTTGAACATTGTGTTGTATGTGGGGCAATGATTGCTGCAACAAAAATAGTTGCACCTCTCGGTATTGTTTCAATTGCCGCAAATTCTTTTGCGATAACAGCAGAAAGTTTCTGCTATATGCCGGGGTATGGGATTGCAGATGCGGCAACAACGCTGGTTGGGCAGAGTATTGGGGCGGTTCGGGATAGGCTGGCGGTCTCTTTTGGCAGGATTACGGTAGGGGCTGGAATGTGTATGATGGCAGGTACAGGTGTATTGATGTTTTTTGCTGCGCCGCTGATGATAGGGATTCTCACACCAGATCCGGAAGTACAGGCGCTGGGCATTAAAGTGTTAAGGATAGAAGCCTTTGCAGAGCCATTGTATGGTGCGTCTATTGTGGCTACCGGCGTGCTGCGCGGGGCAGGGGATACTTTGGTTCCAAGTATTATGAATTTTGTTAGCATGTGGGCGGTGCGTCTGCCACTTTCTCTTATTTTGTCTAAAACGTATGGGCTAACTGGCGTATGGATTGCCATGTGTACAGAATTGTGTTTTCGGGGGATACTCTTTTTGGTTCGCCTTGGAAGAAAAAAATGGTTACATAAAAAATAGTTGACATTTTGGTAAAAGTGTATTATTGTATTACTAGAGCAGTACAATAGTACAGTAATACAGAAAGGAGGGGCGGTATGGAGTGGAAGTTTACGGATGACATTCCTATTTATCAGCAGATTATGGATATCATAAAACAGCAGATTGCAAGTGGAGAGCTTGCTGCCGGGGAAAAGCTGCCATCCGTCCGGGATATGGCGCTGTCTGCAGGCGTAAATCCAAATACAATGCAGAAAGCATTAGCTGAATTAGAGAGGGAGGGGCTTTTGTATTCAAAACGCACTGCAGGGCGCTTTGTTGCAGAACAGAAAGAAATCAAGAAGGGTCTACAGGAGGAATTAATGATGGGATATGTTAAAACGTTCTTAGATAATATGAAAAAGCTTGGTTATACGGTAGAAGAGGTAGTGGAGATTTTACAAGGATATGGAAAGGGGGAGAATTAGGATGGCTCATTTAATAAAATGCGAAGGTTTGGTAAAGCGATATGGGAAGAAAGCTGCGTTGTGGGATTTTTCAGTAGAGATTCCAGCAGGGAGGATTACAGGGCTTTTAGGTCCAAATGGAAGCGGGAAAACAACATTGATTAAGTCTCTTAGCGGCATTTTAACGCTGGATGCAGGAAGAATAGAAATAGATGGAAAAGGAATTGGGGTGGAGAGTAAAAAGATTGTTTCCTATCTTCCAGAAAGGCCATATTTTTCTAGTGCATTGAAGGTAAAAGATACTTTAAAGTTTTTTGAGGATTTTTATGGTGATTTTCAACGTGGGACTGCGGAGGAAATGCTTAAGACTCTGCAGATAGACAAAAATAGTAAAATTGGGTCATTGTCAAAGGGGACGAGAGAAAAAGTTCAGTTAGTGCTTGTGATGAGCCGAAAGGCCAAAGTATATCTGCTTGATGAGCCAATGGGTGGCGTTGACCCGGCGGCAAGGGATTTTATATTAAAGACAATTCTAACAAATTATAATGAAGACGCCAGCGTACTGATTTCTACCCATTTAATCAGTGATGTGGAAAAAGTATTGGATGATGTGCTTTTTATTAAGCAGGGGAAAATGGTGCTTCATAAGACAGTAGATGAAATTAGGATGGACGAGAAAAAATCAGTGGATACACTGTTTCGGGAGGTGTTCGCATGTTAGGTAAATTAGTATTTTATGATGGAAAAATTCAGTTAAAGTTTCTAAGTAGTTTATGCATTGTGTCTGTCTTGATTAGTTTGTTTGCAGGCGGAATGGGATGGTTATGCGAGGCATATCCGAATGTAATGGTATTTGGAATATTCAGCACATTAACATTAGGGTTTAGCATACTGGCTATTATAGCGATGATATTTGGAAATACTGTTTATGCAGTAATTTATTTTCGGAAAAATATATTTCGCGATGAGGGATATTTAACGCATACGCTTCCAGTCACAAAGGCGCAGTTGTTTTTTAGTAAATTAATTACCAGCACAGTTAGTGTGTATCTTTCCATCCTTGTTGCCTGCCTATGTGCATGTATCGGGACAAGGCGCTGGGATTATATTAGTATATTTTTGGATATGTTAGAGGAGAGCGGGGTGCAGGAGACTGGGACGGTTGTTTTATCTGTTATTATACTGATTTTTCTGATACCAGTTACCTTGTGCCAGTTTTATGCCTCACTGGTTCTTGGGTATACATGGAAAGTAAATTCTGGAAATCATACTAATAGGGATCTGCTCTCTTTTGCATCATATATTATTTTATATATGGTTCAGCAGGCATTTGCACTAATATGTATCTTGGTTTATTTGGTAATTGCAATTGGAAGCCCGTTTAGCTCGGAATTCGTAAGCCAAATGGAGTCCCTAGTGGAAAAGCAGACTGGAGATGCAGTAATGTCCTATATCCAGGGAGTACTTGGCATAGCGTTTGGCCTAAACGTAATTGTAGCAGTTATCTTGATTACGATTATTCTTTGGAGACTAAATCACAATCTGGATTTAGAGTAATAAAATGATGCAAAAATTGAGTAGCAATGTAGCAATCCGTAGCACCAAGTCGGGGGCAAAAAACTGTTTGCCCCATCATCATAGAATAAATATAATAACAACATAAAAAAGAACCCTTGCTGCAAAAAAATGCAGCAAGGGTTCTTCTTGCAGAGCAACAGCATTTGTTTTTTATAATTCACAGTCAAAAAAAAATGCTGTTGCCCTGTTCCGTTTTGCCAGGTTTTGACTTTCCCCATTTTTTATGAAGAGATACTCTGCAGTTATCCATAACACAT